>VGYX01000008.1 GCA_016872835.1 Planctomycetota bacterium
GGGCGTCTTCGGCGGGCATGGCCGGCTCGGGTGCCTCCTTCGGCGGGCTGTAGCAGAGGAAGCAGGGATCGAGCCGCAGGAGGCGCTCGGTGCAGAGGTGCTCGGATCCCGGCGGATCGGTGATCGAGTCGACCACGCGCCAGTCGACCGCGGGCACGCCCGTGGTGTTCGGGTAGCCGATCGCGCTGATGATCACGGGGGCGGGCTTGCTCGCGAGGGAAGGGAGGCGACCAGCCTCGGTGTGCGCCGAGAGCTCCAGCAGCACGTCGATCGATCGCCCCCGAATCGCGGCGTCGAGGCCCTCCATCGACATGCTCGCGCTGGGATGCCAGGCATCGAAGAGTCCCTGGAGCAGCGCCATGCGCTCGTCACCCGGCTTCGGAATGCCGTTCGAGAACGCCTCGAAGGTCATCCCCGAACGTGGCTGCTCCAGAGTCGGCTGCAGGAAGAACGACACCGAGTGATCACCGAGGTCGCCGGACAGCACGCCGACGCGAAGGGAGCGCTCCGGATCGCGCACGGTGCGCGCGGGCTCCATCGGCGCACCGACCGCGTCTCCGTAGCGCCGGTGCTCCGCCACGATCTCGGTCGGAGGTCGCGCCGTGTAGTTCAGGAGCATCAGGAGACTCGAGCGGAGCTTTTGCTTGGCGGGGTTCGCCTCCACGCCACGCCGCAGCACCTCGATCGCCTCGTCGATCTCGCCGGCGCGCGCCAGCGCGAAACCCAGGTTGCCGGCGGCCGCGGGCAGGTTCGGCGCCAGCGCCAGCGCCCGACGTCCGGCCTCGATGGCGCGTGGCGTGTCATCGACCTCGAGATAGACCACGCTGAGCGCGATCCAACCGAGCAGGTAGTCCGGATGCATCGAGAGCAGCTGCTCCCATTGGGAGACCGCGTCGCGCGGCCGCTTCGAGTGCAGGAGCGCATTCGCGTAGTTGTGCCGGAACGCGGCCCGATCCGGCACCATCGCGATCAGTCGCTCGTAGTGCACGATCGCCTCGGCGGAGCGACCGGCGTCCTGCAGCAGCGTGCCCAGCAGGTTGATCGCGTCCAGATCCTTCGGACGCATCTTGATGTGAAGCCGCACCATCGACAGTGCGGCGTCGATGCGACCGGCCGCCGCCTCGCGCTGCGCGCGATCCCAGATGGTGTCAGCCATGGCGGACGCGCTCCATGGACAGGGTCCGGCTCACGAGGGATGCACCGCGCGCGCCTGCGCGTGGACCGCGAACACGCGCAGCCAGCGCACGCTCGCGCGCTTGGGCCGCTGGCGCGCCTTGCGGGCGTCGAGCCACTTGTGCACGATCCACAGACCGATCACCACCGCCAGCGTGACCGCGACCGCCACCATGATCTGGTGGAACGTGTCGGTCACGCCGGCCTTTTCGGCGGCATGGAAGGCGAGCCATCCGATCATCATCTGCAGCGGCGCGGTGATCAGCACGCACATGCCTTCGACCAGCAGCAGCTTCCACCACGCCATGTGCAGCAGGCCGCACATGGTGATCACCGGGGTGCGCGTGCCGGGAATGAAGCGCGCGGCCAGCAGCACCCATGCGCCGCGCTCGTCGATCTGCCACTTGATCTCGAGCAGACGCCGAGGATGGAAGACGCGCTTGAACCAGCGGGTGTGCATCACGCGCGTGCCGAAGGTGCGGCACATCCAGAACCAGCCTGCGTCGCCCAGCACGATGCCGAGGTACGCGGCCGCCGCGAATTCGCCGAAGAGCGCCCAGTCCTGCGCCGCCATCCAGCCGGCGGGAATCAGGATGAAGTCCTCGCTCAGATGCAGCCCGATGCCGCTGACGATGAAGGCCACGAAGATCGCGATCGCGCCGTACTTCTCGATGCCTTCGCGGATCCATGCGGGCATGGCGGGCGCGGCGGACTCCCTCGACGCCGCGGCATCGGCCGGAGCGGCCTGCGCGGCGGGTGTGGTGGCCGTGTCCTGCATCGCCGCAGCCGGGCTCCAGGTCATCAGCAGGAACGCCAGGAGCGCGCCAAGGCTCAGCCGAAGGATCGTCATGCGAGCGACGAGTATAGTTCTGCGAGCGAGGTGCACAGGCGCGTGGCGTAGGCGTGTGCATCGAGCAGCGGCGAGGTGCGCAGCGTGTCGCGCATCGAGCCGCGCAGCGAGACCAGTCGCGCGCGATCCTTCGCAAGTCCCGTGGCGATCCTCACGAACTGCTCCGCGTCACGCGCGACCCACGCGCCGAATCCGGCGGCCTGCAGCAGACTGGATGAGACGCGCGCGGCGTGCCGCGCTCCCTGCAGCGTGACCACGGGTACGCCCATCCACAGGGCCTCGCAGGTGGTGGTGGTGCCGTTGTAGGGGGTCGCGTCCAGCGCGACATGCACCTCGCCGTACAGAGCCAGGTGGGTGGCACGATCAAGCCGCGCATCACGCAGCTCGATGCGGGAGTCGTCGATTCCGGCAGCCTCGAAGCGACGCCGCACGGCATCTTGGATCGTCGCGTCCTCCAGGCCGATCGACTTGAGCAGCAGGCGCGACTGCGGCATGGCCTGAAGCACCCGCGCCCAAAGGTTCACCGTGCTGGGCACCAATTTCGCCACGTTGTTGAAGCTGCCGAAGGTCAGGGGCGCGGATTCGGCTGGCATGGAGGGTTCCACGGCCTCGCGCGGCGGGGAGTAGCACAGGAAGCAGGGGTCCAGACGCAGCAGCCGTTCGGTGCACGCCCCATCGAAGCCCGGCGGATCCGTGATCGAATCCACCAGGCGCAGATCGATCGCGGGCACGCCGGTCGTGTCCGGGTAGCCGATCGCGGTGACGAGCAGCGGTGCGGGCTTGCGTGCGAGCGCCGGCAGCCGGTTGTCGCTCGTGTGCCCGTTGAGTTCAAGCAGCACGTCGATCTTCTCGTGTCGGATCAGCGCGTCAAGCGCGGCATCATCCATCGCATGGACATCGTGCCAGGTGCGCACGAGCGCGCGCAGATGCTCGCGGGTGGGATCGGTGCTCTGGTAGGGTGAGTTCGAGAACACGACCAGGTCGACCGTGTCCGGTGCGTTCGCCAGCAACGGTTCCACGAAGAATCCCACCGAGTGGCCGCGGAGATCCGCGGAGAGCACGCCGATCCGCAGGCGCGCAGCGGGCCGTCGGGGCGGTGGGGGCCGTGGTGCGGGAAGTGTCGCACCGAACGCCCGATGCGCCTGCAGGATCGATTCGGGTTCGCGCTCGGTGTACTGCAGCATGAGCAGCATGTTCGAACGCAGCTCATGCGCCTGTGGATGCCCGACCAGGAACGACTCGATGGCGGCAAGCGCGGCATCGGTCTCGCCGGCGCGCGCAAGGGCAATCGCGCGGTTGCTGGCCAGACTCGCCGAGTTCGGGTGGTGCGCAAGACCCTCGCGGGCGATGCTGGCCGCGTTCGCCACGTCTCCCGTCACGATCAGCGCCGCGGTGAGGCTGAGCCATGCGTCCTCATGCGCCGGATCCAGCGCGATCGCGCGGCGCATGGCGGCGATTCCGTCGGCAGATCGGTTCGCGCGCATCAGGGCATCGGACAGTCGAAGCTGCAGCAGGGCGCTGCCAGGCTCCAGTTCGCAGGCACGCTGGAGCTGGTGCGCCGCTTGCGCTGGCTCGTTGGCCTGCAGCAGCAGCAAGCCCAGCAGCTCGCACGCCTCGGGATCGCGCGGGCGCATGCGCTGGCGCATGCGCGCCGACGCGATCGCCTCGTTCAGTCGGCCGGATTCGGCCTCCTGCACGGTGCGCATCCAGAAGTCGCTCGGCATGCGCAAAGCCTATCGCGCTCACGCGCCGGCGCGCAGATTCTCGAGCGCCGCGAGCACGCGCTGCGCATAGGCGGGACCGTCCAGCAGCGCGGAGCTGCGCAGGCGTTCGCGCATCGAGGTTCGCAGCAGGGCAAGACGCGATCGATCCGCCGCCAGGTCGGCGGCCACGTGCGCGAAGTCCGCCTCATCCTTGGCGATCCACTCGGGGAATCCGGCGGCCTGCAGCAGGCTGGCCGAGACACGAGTTGCATGACGATCGCCGAGCGTGGTGACCACCGGCACGCCCATCCAGAGCGCCTCGCAGGTGGTGGTGGTGCCGTTGTAGGGGGTGGTGTCGAGCGCCACATGCACGCGGGCGTAGGCGTCGAGATGCTCGCGCCGGCCCGTCGTCAGATCGAGCGTTTCCACGCGCATGGGATCGATGCCCTCGGTCGCAAGCGCCTGCAACAGCACGCCGCGCGTGACACGGTCGGCGAGTCCGGCGCTCTTCAGCAGCAGTCGCGAGCCCGGGACGGCGGTCAGCACCCGTGACCACGCCCGTGCGGTGCGCGGACCGATCTTCGACGCGTTGTTGAAGCTGCCGAAGGTGATCGGGGCGTCCGCGGCGGGCATGCGCGGTTCCGGCGCCTCCTCGGGCGGCGTGTAGCACAGGAAGCAGGGATCGATCCGCACCAGTCGTTCGGTGCAGCGATCCTCAGTGCCGGCGGGATCCGTGATCGAGTCGACCATTCGTGCGTCGATGGCGGGCAGTCCCGTGGTGTCCGGATAGCCGATCGCCGTCACGATGACGGGCGCGGGCTTGCGCGCGATCGCCGCGAGTCGATGTCCGGTGGTGTGACCCGAGAGTTCCAGCAGGACGTCGATGCGCTCGGTGCGAATCAGCGCGTCGAGCGTGGCGTCGTCCATCGTCGTGACCTCGTGCCAGCGGCGGCAGCGCGCGCGGATGCGCTCCGTCACGCCGTCCGCCCATGCCCTGGGTGCGCCGGAGAAGGCCACCAGTTCCATGCCAGTGGGGGTATGCATGGCGAGGGACTGCACGAAGAAGCCCACGGAGTGCGCGCGCAGATCGCTCGAAAGAAGTCCCACACGCAGCGGCTCGCCGGGTCGGCGCGGGAAGCGCGGTGGATCGGGGCGGGGCAGGTGCTCGCCGAAGGCACGATGCGCACGCAGCACCGAGGCCTGGTCGCGTTCCACGTACTGCAGGCCCATCAGCAGCTCGGATCGCATCGCGGCGTCGGACGGGTGGCGCGCCACGAAGGATTCCAGCAGGGCCATCGCCTCGTCACGCCGCCCCGCACGCACCAGCACGGTGACGCGCGTGTTCACGTACATGCCCATGTCGGGTCCAAGTTCGATTCCACGGGCGCTCGTGGCGAGCGCCTCGTCGATTTCGCCCAGCTGCAGATGGCACGACGCCATGCCCATCCAGCCGCCGGGATGTCCGGGTGCCATCGCCATGGCGCGCTCGAAGCCCTTGCGCGCTTCGGCCGTGGCCCCGTCGACGAACTGCGACCCCGCGAGGTTCAGCCAGTGCAGGGGATTGTCAGGCGCCAGGTCGCACGCGCGTCGCAACTGCTGCAGGCCCTGCATCGTCTCGCCCGCGCGCCGCAGCATCAGGCCGAGCGCGGATGCGGCGTGATCGTCTTGCGGGCGGATGCGCACCTGCATGCGAAGCGCGGCGACCGCCTCGTTCAGGCGGCCCTCGCGAGCCAGCTGCCGCGCGCGCTGCAGGGCGTCCATGCCCGCAGCCTAGCGCGACCCGAGAATGAAAGCGGCCCGCTCCGGAGAGCGGGCCGCGTGGGGTTCAGGTTGCCGCGGCGATCACTTCTTTGCGTCGGCCGGGATTCGCATGCCGTAGAAGCTGCGCCACACGAAGAAGCAGGCGATCAGACTGCAGCCGAGGCCGATCCACATCTTGGCCGGGTTGTCCTTCATCGCGATCGCGATCTCCACGGCCAGCAGGCCGAAGAGCGTGGTGAACTTGATGACGGGGTTCAGGGCCACCGAGCTGGTGTCCTTGAACGGATCGCCGACCGTGTCGCCCACGACCGTGGCCGCGTGCAGGTCGGTGCCCTTGGCGCGCAGGTTCACCTCGACGATCTTCTTGGCGTTGTCCCAGGCGCCGCCGGCGTTGGCCATGAAGATGGCCTGATAGAGACCGAAGAACGCCATCGCGACCAGGTAGCCGATGAAGAAGTAGGGGTCGAAGAAGGGCAGGCCCAGTGCGAAGAAGAAGACGACCATGAAGATGTTCGTCATGCCCTTCTGCGCGTAGACGGTGCAGATCTCGACGACCTTCTTGGCGTCCTCGATGCTGGCCTCCGCCTTGTCCAGGTTGATGTTCTGCTTGATGAACACCACCGCGCGGTAAGCACCCGTGACGACGGCCTGCGTGGCCGCTCCGGTGAACCAGTAGATCACTGCGCCGCCGATCAGGAGGCCAAGCAGGATCTCGGGGGTCACGATCGAGAGCTTGCCAATCACGAAGGTCGAGGCATCCCGAAGTTGGGCGATCGTGGCGTCGGCTGGGGCGACTGACTTGATGAGCGCCAGGATGATGCCGAACACCATCGTGGTGGCGCCCACCACCGCGGTGCCGATGAGCACGGGCTTCGCGGTGGCCTTGAAGGTGTTGCCCGCACCATCGCCCTTCTCGAGGGTGTGCTTGGCGCTCTCGAAGTCCGGTGTGAAGCCGAACTCGCGCTGGATCTCCTCCTTGATGCGGGGCTGCGCCTCGATGCGGCTCAGTTCGTACACGCTCTGGGCGTTGTCGGTCACCGGACCGAAGCTGTCGACCGCGATGGTGACAGGGCCCATGCCAAGGAAGCCGAAGGCGATGAGGCCGAAGGCGAAGATCGGGCCGGCGAAGCTGTATGCCTCGGGCATGAGCGCCGCGACATCCTTGTTCGTGGAGAAGTACCAGCCGATCGCCATCAGGCCCGCGATGACGAGGCCCTTCCAGAACGCCGAGTAGTTGCCGGCGACGAAGCCCGAGAGGATGTTGAGCGACGCGCCACCCTGCTTGCTGGCGTTCACGACTTCGTCGATATGGCCTGAGGTGGTCGAGGTGAACACCTTGGTGAACTCCGGAATCAGCGCGCCAGCGATGGTGCCGCAACTGATGATGACGCTGAGCGCCCACCAGAGATTCTCCAGCGTCTGGCCGTTGTACTCGATGCCGCCGAGCAGCCACTTGCTGGCGACAAAGGTCACGATGATCGAGATGATCGAGGTGATCCAGACGAGCCAGGTCAGCGGGGCCTCTTCATGGAAGTCCTTCAGGGTGGCGTAGCGGGCCTTGCTGATCGCCTCGTTGATGTAGTAGCTCGCGAGCGAGGTCACGATCATGAGCGCACGCATGGCGAACAGCCACACGATGAGCTTGCCGCACATGACGCCCGCCTGGTCGACGCCGCCACCGAGCGAATAGGCAAGGAAGGCGATGAGCGCCACGCCGGTCACGCCGTAGGTCTCGAAGCCGTCGGCGGTCGGGCCGACCGAGTCGCCCGCATTGTCGCCGGTGCAGTCGGCGATCACGCCGGGGTTCTTCGGGTCGTCCTCGGGCAGCTTGAAGACGATCTTCATGAGATCGGCGCCGATGTCAGCGATCTTGGTGAAGATGCCGCCGCAGATGCGCAGTGCGCTCGCCCCCAGCGACTCACCGATCGCGAAGCCGATGAACGAGGGGCCCACCAGCTCAGCCGGCAGGAAGCACAGGATGCAGATCATGAAGAACAGCTCCACGCTGACCAGCAGCATGCCGATCGACATGCCGCTCTTCAAGGGAATGCCAAGCACGGGAAGCGGGTAGCCCTTCAGGCTGGCGAAGGCGGCGCGGCTGTTGGCCTGCGTGTTGATGCGGATGCCGAACCACGACACGCCGTAGCTGCCCAAAATGCCCAGGATCGAGGCGAGCAGGATCACGGTCACGTCGCGGAGGCTCTTGTGCTCGAGGAAGCCGAAGTAGAAGATGATCGCGCCGGCGATCAGGATCCACAGCACCGACAGGTACTTGCCCTGCTGGATGATGTAGCTCTTGCAGGTCTCCCAGATGATGTTGGAGACCGACAGCATGCTCTTGTGGGCAGGCAAGGCGACGGTCTGCTTGTACTGCACCAGACCGAACAGGGCGCCCAGCACGGCCACCACCAGACCGCCTATCATGAGGGCCTTGCCGGTCAGGCCGCTCGCGAATGTCACTTCGTTCACGTTGGGCAACTTCAGATCGGCTTCGCCGGCGAGCGCGGGGGCTGCCAGCAGTGCGGGAAGGGCGATGGCGGTGAGAGCCGTCAGGCTCCTGTTGAAACGGGTCGTCATTGGATGGGGATCCCTCTTGTGTGTCCGGGAACTCGCGTTCCCATCGAGGGGCGTAAGGGTACTGGGCTCTGGAGGTTCCCGCAACGCCTTCGGTCGATTGCCTGCGGTAGGGTGCCCCCATGCTGGGAAACCGCCTTCGCAAGCGCCACGATCAGTTGCGGAAGTGGGCCGCGCGCGCGGGCGTCGAGGCGTTCCGGCTCTACGAGCGCGACATTCCCGAATTCCCGCTGGTGGTCGACTGGTATGCCGGTGACGTGGTGGCCTGGCTGCAGCCGCGTACACGCGACGACACGTCCGAGAAGGCCGCGGAGCACCGTGCGCGTTGCGTGCAGGAGATCCGCGAGGGTCTGGAACTCGAGAAGGGCCGGCTCTTCCTGAAGACGCGGCGTCGGCAGCGGCACCGCCGCGAGGGCGCCGAGGACGAAGGCTCGGGCCAGTACGAGCGCACGGGCGAGGCGAACGCCGTGCGCGTGATCGGCGAGCAGGGACTGAAGTTCGAGGTGAATCTGAGCGACTACCTCGACACGGGCCTGTTCCTCGATCATCGCGTGACACGCGACCTGGTGCGGCAGCGCGCGCAGGGCAAGCGCGTGCTGAACCTCTTCGCCTACACCGGAAGCTTCACCTGCTACGCGCTGGCGGGTGGCGCGGTGGCGACCACCACGGTGGACCTGTCGAACACCTATCAGGCGTGGACCGAGCGCAACATACGGCTGAACGGCTTCGAGCCCTCGCGCGATCATCGCCTGATCGCGGCCGACTGTGTGGAGTGGATCGCCCGTGGTCCGCGCAAGCGCGAGCAGTACGACATCGTGGTGTGTGACCCGCCCACGTTCTCCAACAGCAAGCGAATGGCCGCGGACAGCTTCAGCATTGACCGTGACTGGCCGCAGCTGCTGGCGAACCTGGTGCCGTGGCTGAGCGAGGACGCGACGGTGTGGTTCAGCACGAACTCGCGAGGGCTGGAGTTCGACGCGGCACGGCTGCCAGCGGGCTACGCGGCGCGTGACATGACCGAGCGCACGCGCGCCCTCGACTTCACCGAGGCCGAGGGGCACCGCGCGTGGCTTGTGGCGCGGCAGGCCACGTTCGATTCGTGGAAGAAGCCGCGTGAGCCGACGGCGTGAGCGGCTTCAGTCGCCGACCCACATCAGGAATTCCGGTTTGTCCGGCAGCGTGGCCACGGGCTTGTCGTCGGCCTTGCCGTCCTTCAGCTCGAAGCGCAGGATCTGCTTGCCTTCGCGGCTTCCCACGTAGAGCCACTCGCCTTTGAGGGCCAGTCCGCTCGGCGCCTTCAGGTCCGCGTCGCCCTTCTTCACGAAGGTGTCCACGCTGCCGTCGGCCAGCTTCACGCGATAGATCGAGTCGGTGCCGTTGTCGCCGATGTAGGCGGTCTGTCCATCGGAGGCGAAGAGCACCTGAATGGGGTGCTTCAACCCGTGGCTCTCGTCGGCGAGCACCTTCACGCGGCGGCCGGTGGTGGTGTCGTAGCCGCTCACGCGCGAACCCGAGCGGTCGCACGCGTACAGCAGGCCGTCAGGCCCGAACGCGATGCCGCGCACCTCAACGAGTCCCTCGGGGCTGGTCTTGGCGTTGGGCACGATCACGCCGGGCCGTAGGTCGGCAAGGTGGCTCATCGAGACCGGCGGCGAGAGCGGTTGGCCCGCATTCGGCTGGCCCACGCCCACGTACCTCGTCACGGTGTTGGAGTCCTGATTGCTCACGTACACCTGTCCGTCGGCGCCGATCGCCATCTGGTACGCGTGCACCATCGCCGGATTCGCGGGGCCGAGCACCGTGAAGTTGCCCACGAAGGGGTACTGGCCCTGCGCGTCCTTCGGGCCGAAGCGCAGGATGCGCGTGTCCTTCATGAACGCGTTCACCGCCAGAAAGCCGCCGTCAGGCAGTGGCGTGAGTCCGCGCATCGAATGTGGCGCCGGTCCACCGGGGCCGTCGGCGAGAGGCTGGTTCACGGGACCCTTCACATTCCCCTCGCCTGTCACGCCCCACACGCCCTGCGGCTTTCCGTGCTCGCCGTGCATGGTGACGAGCCAGCAGACCTCGCCCGGATTGGCGGTGTGGTCATGCGTGCGCTTGTCGGCCTTCTTGCCCGCATCCTTGTCACCCTTGTCCTTGCGTTGTTTCGAGCTGTCATCGCCCGCATCCTGCGCGGGCAGGGCCGCCTCGCTTGCGGCGCGTACGCGTGACTTGCGATGCGGCTTGCCGTCACCGCACCCAAGCGCGCCTGTGGCGAGCGCCAGCGAGGTCAGGCAGGCGAGCAGGGCGAACGATTTTCGACGACACGTCATGGAATACTCCGGAGGATGCGCGGACGGCCCGGGCAAGATACCCTCCAACGATAGGAGGCTCTTGATGATCACATCTGCCCGGATCAGCGTCATTTTCGCTTGTGCAGCCTGCTGTGCCGCGGCGTTCGCCAGCGTGGATGGCACGGTCGGCCCGATTCACTCGCTCGCGGGAAAGACGGCCGCCCCGGAGGGCAACGCAGGCTCCCACGGCCGACTGCTTGGAAGCTTCGACCAGTTCACGCACGTCTGGTTCATCACCCGGCTTGTGGTGGGACTGGTGCTCAGCGTGCTGCTGGCGCTGCTGATCGCGGCACACCCGCGCCGCAGCACGCGGCTCGATCCGCTCAGCGATCTGGAGGAGCGCAAGACGCTGATCCTGATGGGCATGGTAGGTGCGGTGGTGGCCGAGCTCGTCAGCGTGGAGAGCACGATGGCGCTGGTGATCTTCGGCATCGGTGGACTGATCCGCTTCCGAACCATCCTGCGCAACCCCAAAATCACCGGCAAGGCGATCCTGGTGGTGCTGATCGGTCTGGCATGCGGACTTGGCCAGTTCGCCACCGCGATCTTCGTGACGGCCTTCGCGTGGGCGCTCATCATGTGGCTTGAGAGCCACCTGAGCGCACGCATCAAGGTCCGCGTGCACGAGCGCATCAATCTGCACGACGCCTATGTCGCGGTGCTGGAATACCTGCGCGCCAAACATTGCCGCGTGAAGAGCAGCATGCTGGTCGAGGGCAAGCATCAGGTCGTGGCGATGATCCACTACCCCTCGGGGCGTGATCCCAAGGCGATGGAGACCGACCTGAAGGCCGCCATGCCGCGCGGCGGCGAGGGCTGCGACGTGGAGATCGAGGTCGAGTGATCGCGCCCGGTGCGCAGGGCGTGGGGCGTTGAGCGGGCACGGGCTTGCCATCGAGGTGCGTGGGGCAGCCGTGCGCTTCGGCACGGTCGAGGCGCTCGCGGGCGCGACGATCGACATCCGCGCGGGAGAATTCCTGGCGATCGTGGGGGATTCGGGCGGGGGCAAGACCACGCTGCTTCGCGCGATCGGCGGACTGCTGCCGCTCGCGGGCGGATCGATCGCGTTCCATGACGCGCGCGGTCGTTCGGTGCGTCCCGGCCCGCGCGACCTTGGCTTCTGCTTTCAGGAGGGACGCCTGCTGCCGTGGCGCACGGTGCTGGCGAACGTCGCGCTGCCGCTTGAACTCGAGGGAATGGCGCGCGAGGAGCGGCTTCAGGCCGCAGCCGGGATGCTTGCGCGCATGCACCTGCAGGGTGTGGAGCAGCGCATGCCGCGCGAACTCTCCGGTGGCATGCGTATGCGCGTCGCGATGGCCCGCGCATTGGTGACTCGACCGCGTGTGCTGCTGCTCGACGAGCCTTTCGGCGCGCTCGACGAGGTCACCCGGCAGGCGCTGGACGAGGAGTTGCTGGTGCTGGTGCGCGAGACGGGTGCCACGGCGGTGCTCGTCACGCACTCGATTCAGGAAGCGGTGGCGCTGGCGGACCGCGTGTTGGTCCTGCGAGGTCGGCCGGGTGTCTCGCTTGCGCCGATCGCGATCGATCTTCCGGCGCGTGACGAGTTGACGCGACTCTCGGTCGGGTTCGCCTCGCTGTGCGCGCAGGTGCAGGCGGGTCTGCGTGGCGGAAGGGTCGCGTGATGCGTGCGCTTCGTGCGGCCCTGCCTCCGATCGTCGTGCTGGTGCTCGCGCTCGTCATGTGGGAAGTCGCCGTCGTGGCGTTGAAGTTGCCGCCGTACCTGCTGCCGGCACCGAGCGCGGTGCTGCGCGCCGCGTGGGGCGACTCGGCGCGCATGGCCGCGGCCACGCTCGAGACGGCGAAGGCGGCCGTGGGGGGATTCGCGCTGGCGACGGTGCTCGGCGTCGCGCTCGGGAGCGCACTCGGATCAAGCCGCATGCTGCAGCGCGGCTTCTATCCGCTCGCATTGCTCTTCCAGATGGTGCCCCTGGTGGCGATCGCACCGCTGCTTGTGATCTGGCTTGGCTACGGCTTGCGCAGCACGCTCGCGTCGGCGTGCATCGTGGCGGTGTTCGCGGTGCTCGCGAGCACGCTCGATGGTTTGCGCTCCACCGATCCCGGACTCCGAGAGATCTTCCGCATCCATCATGCCGGGCGGCTGGCGCGCTGGTGGAAGCTGGAGCTTCCGTCGAGCCTGCCCTCGATCGTCACGGGCTGCCGCGTGGCGGCGGGCCTTGCGGTGATCGGCGCGGTGGTTGGCGAGTTCGTCTCGGGCTACGCGGGCGACCGCGCGCCGCTTGGCATCGTGATCACCACCGGCATGCGCGAGGCGCGCACCGACATCGTCTTCGCGGCCGTGGCGCTGAGCGCGTGCGTGGGCTTCCTGCTCTTTGGTATCGTGAGCGCGCTCGGCTGGCTGCTGCTTCGGCGCTGGCACGCCAGCGCGCACCTGGAGAAATGATCATGCGGATCGCCAGCTCGATCGTCAGCCTCGCCGTGGTCGTCTCGCTCGCAGCCTGTGGTGACTCCGCCAAGCCTGCGGCGTCGCCCGCGGGCGAATCGTCCGCTCCTGTTGCGCTGCGCTTCCAGCTGAACTGGGTGCCCGAGCCCGAGTTCGGCGGCTTCTATGCGGCGCAGGCCGACGGCCTCTACCGTGACGCGGGCCTTGCCGTCGAGATCATCAAGGATCCGGGCGGCGGTTCGGTCCCGCAGCTCGTGGCGCGCGGCGCGTGCGACCTTGGCGTGGTGAGTGGTGATCAGATCCTGCAGCTTCGCGAGCAGGGCGGCGAACTCGTCGCCGTGTATAGCGTGTTCGATCACACCCCCTACGGCGTGATGGTCCACGCGAAGGACGCGCCCGAGTCGCTCGAGGCGGTGTGGAAGGGCCGGGGCAATCTGGCGCTGGAGTCGGGGCTTCCCATATGGAAGTACCTCGCTTCCCGCTACGGACCCACGACGCGCACCGTGGTTCCCTACGGCGGCGGCACGGCGACCTTCCTCGCCGATCCGAAGGCCGCAAGCCAGTGCTTCATCACCGCCGAGCCCGCGACGATGGACGTGCAGCAGGTGCCCGTGAAGGTGTTCAGCGCGAGCGAGTCGGGATACGACCCCTACACGGTGGTGGTCGCGGTGAAGCCTGGACAGGTTCCTGATCCGGTGCTTCAGAAGTTCTGCGTCGCCTCGCAGGAAGGCTGGAAGCGCTATCTCGCCTCGCCGGCGAAGTACAACCCCGCGATCGCCGCGCTGAATCCGGCCATGAGTCTCGAGGCCATGAATGCTGCCGCCGAGCGCATGCGTCCACTGCTTGACACGCCATGGACGCGCGCGAACGGGCTCGGCAGCATGGATCCTGCGCGCTGGAAGGCGATGTCCGACATGCTGCTGCAGGCCGGCGTGATCAAGTCGACGCCCGAGCCCGCGTCAATCATGCGCACGATGGGTGCAACGCCGACAAAGCCCTGAAACACGCGGGCCCCCGGCACACGCCGGGGGCCCGCGCTCGAACCTCTTCGATCGGTCGATGCGCGATCAGGCGCGCCGACGGCGCATCAGGCCCGCCATACCCAGCAAGGCGATCGCGCCGGGCGCGGGCACCAGGTAGGTCTCGGCCCACTCCACCGCAGCCTCGTGCTCCTCTTCGCTGCTGCCAAGGTTGAACACCACCCAGAACGCGTCGCTGGTGTTCAGTCCCGCCGACGAGAGGGTGAACATGGCCAGATAAATGCCATTCACCGGATCCGCTGAACCCGGTCCCGACAGCGTGAAATCGGGGTGCAGATCAAGACCGCTGGTCACGAGGAACGAGAACGAGCCGCCGGAACCGGTCGACGCCGACTGCCCGCCGTAGGACACGGTCAGCATGCCCATGGAGGAGAATGGTAAGTCGTAGCCCGCGCCGTTCCAAATGCCGAGGTCTGGGGAGAGGTTCATGGTGAGCGTCAAGCCCACAAGATTCGAGCCGATGCCCGGCTCGTCGCCCGAGAAGGGGAACGAGGGGTCCTCGCCAAGCTCCCCCTCGAACACGCGCTGCGAGGGGTTGACGACGTTGCCGGTCTCGTGATCCCAGCCACCCGTGACGAGCGTGCCGTCAACCTGATAGGCCCAGATGTCGCTGTGCACCACCTCGGCGGTGGCGGCGGAGGCGAGCGCAAGTGCAGCGGAAGCGATCGTGAAATAACGCATGGAACAAGTCTCCTGAGTGGACCCCTGGATGGAGTCGGTGAGGAAAGAAGGAAGGAAGAAACGGAGTGAATCGGGATGGATACGGCTCATGAGCAGGGCCCCGTGGAGAGCAGGATCAAGGCGACATCACCAAAGTCGACCTCGCCGGTGCTGTCGAGATCGCTGGCGCAGTCCGCGCATGGCCCATAGTGAAGCAGCGCGAACGCCACGTCGCCGTTGTCGACTTCACCGCTTCCGTCGACATCGCCGAAGCACGGCGTGGCCTCGAAGCGCGCGCGCGCCTCCGCCACGGCCGCCTCGAACGCCAGTTGCGGGAGCGACTCGTTCAGCACAAGCCAATAGGTTTCGCTCTGCATCGAGGGGGTGGTGGTGTAGAGCTGCATCGGAACCAGATAGGCGCCGGCCAGTGGCACAGCGCCCCCAGCGCCCAGCAGCGTCATGTTCAGGTGGCGGTGCAGGCCTCCGCTCGACGACACCAGCACCGTGAAGCCGGTCACTGGGGTCGTGCCCACAACGAAGCCGACGTTCAGGTACTTGAACTGCACCTGTGCGTTCGTGGCGATGAAGTCGGCGCCGTCCCAGCGAAGCAGCGGCGCGACCGACTTCCAGCCAATGCGTGTGCCACTGGTGAAGGTGCCCGACGCGGCCTCGTACCCCGGATCCGCGGTGAACTGCGGCACACCGGTGTCGCCGAACGTGCCGGTGAACACACGCGCGGGGACTGGCTGCAGATTCTCGTCGTAGCGATTCGTCTGCAGCACACCCATGGAGACCGAGACATGGACGTCGCCAGCGTGCTGGGCGCGCAGTGGGGTGATCAGGAGCGACAGGGCGAGCATCGCGATCGTGTGTGCGCGTGTCATGGCCGGAAAGTCCTTGCCGCGAACGGGTCGAATGCGTTGGCTTGCTCGCTTGCATAGACGCGACCGAACATCTCGGTGGCCACATGGCCGTCCGCGAAGCCGTAGTTGCTGCGCGCGTCGGCGGCTGGCGTGCCACCCACCGACGCGATGGAGAGTTGTGTGCGCGCGATCATGGCGCTGGCCGCGCCCTCGCCCCATTCCTCGACATGAGGGTGATCCGCGCCGGCGAAGTCGCCGGTGGTGGCCATGCACACGGTGTGCACCGTCATGGCAGGGTTGGGTATCCGGCCGATGCGGTCGGTGACGCGCGCCGGATCCAGCGCGCCGAGCGCGCTGAATTCTCGCGAAAGATGGTTGTTGATCCCGTAACTCGTCCGGCGGAAGCGCGAGGTGGATCCGGTGACTGGAACACCCGATCCACCCATCTCGACAGACCAGTGTGGGCTCCCGTCAAGTGGGCTGCGCATCACCTGCAGCTGATTGTCCAGAAACGGCTGCAGCGTGGCCACGAAACTTTCGGCGCTTCCAAGGTCCGCGCCGCCATGCGGCAGACGGGCGTCGGCCAGGAATCCCTTGTGCTCCTCGGCGTAGGACAGATGCGCCATCTGGAGTGCGCGCACGTTCGCAAGGCAGGCCGATGCCCGTGCCGCGCGCGACGAGGACGCGATGACGGGGATCAACAGGCCCGCCAGCAGCGCGATGATCGCGATGACGGCAAGCAATTCGACGAGCGTGAAGGCGGATCTGCG
This sequence comes from Planctomycetota bacterium, assembly GCA_016872835.1. Lineage (GTDB taxonomy): Bacteria > Planctomycetota > Phycisphaerae > Phycisphaerales > SM1A02 > SYAC01. The sequence goes on from VGYX01000008.1 coordinate 16,150, forward strand.
CGTCTGCACGCGCGGCCTGAACTGGCGATCCATGGTGTCCCCATGCCGGAGCGATCCGGCTTTGAAGGTCTCGAATGATGAAGGGTGGCCTCACAAGGGCCGACGCTGCGGCACGCGATGTCTGGTGGCTGCGTACCGAATGATGCGATGCGCGGGTCAGACCGCAGGTGGCGGCATAGCCCGCAGCGCTGCGAGCGGTGCCTGCTTGTGGGCCACCAGCGGCGCCGATGCATCAAACGCGGGCCGAGCAGCCGGCAACGCGAGCGCCAGCATCGGCGCCTCGCACGGTGTCAGCGAGGCGAGCGAGTCACAGATCGCACAGTCGTGCGCATGCGCCGGAGCTTCGGGCTTGTCGCCCTCGTGCGCACCGTTCGCATGATGCTCCGCGTCGTGATCGTGATGATGCGCATCACCGCAAGCCACCTCGTGGGTGTCCATGTGGTCGTACGCCGTCGCCTCGTGCACCCAGCGCAACGACGACGGCCCGAGGGCCGTCAGGAGCGCCAGAAGCAGGGCATAGCATCGCATCAGCAAGAGGCTAGGCCCTCGTGGGGGGTCAAAGCAAGCCCTCCCAATGGCCCATTCGTAGACTCGATCGATGCGCCGCCCCCCCCTGAAGGCCTTTCCCAGCACGCTGTGGGAGTACCCCAGCCAGCACTTCGACATGAAGGACGCCGACGGGTTCACCGTCACCGTACAGGGGGACAAGGACTATGTGGGCGCCACGCCAAGCTGGGTGATCTGGCAGCTGCTCACGCGCTACACCCGTGAAGGCGACACCGTGCTCGACCCCATGTGCGGCAGCGGCACCACCATCGACGTGTGTTCGCTCATGAAGCGCAAGGGTGTCGGCTTCGATCTGGCACCCACCCGCGACGAGATCCGGCAGGCCGACGCGCGCAACCTTCCGTTGCCCGACGCCAGCATGGACTTCGCCTTCGTGGACCCGCCGTACTCCACCCACGTGAACTACTCGGACGATCCGCGCTGCATCGGCAAGCTCGACGCCTCGGGCGAGGATGACGGCGCGGCGTACTACCAGGCGATGGAGCGCGTGCTCGGTCAGATGCACCGCGTGATGAAGGACCGGCGCTACTGCGCGGTCTACGTGAGCGACTCGTGGAGAAAGCGTCGTGGCGCGAAGGGCGGCGGCGGCGGCACCTTCATGCCGATCGGATTCGAGCTCTTCGCGCGCATGCGCCAGCTCTTCACGATGGTCGACGTGATCAGCGTCGTCCGCCACAACAGCAAGCTGGATCGAGGCGACTTCGCGCGCGCCGCGATCGAGGGCAACTTCTTCCTGCGCGGGTTCAACTACCTGATGATCGGCAAGAAGGTCACTTCCTCGGCGCCGGCGGGCGAGGGTTGACCTGCTCGTAGGCGAAGGGGCGCTCGCGCGCCCACGCGGCCACCGCCTCCCAGGCCGCCGGATCGTCGCCGTGCAGGCTCGCGAGGCTGCGAAGCATGCGCGCGTTGATCTCGTCGCGGATGCGCAGCGCCACCCCGAGCGCGGGCGCCTGCCGCTCGATCTCCGTGAAGGTGCCGCGCCCGATGCGGTTGGCGTCGCTCATCCAGTGTCGCCGCGCCTCCACCAGATCGGGAATCGCGGCGTCGAGCGCCGCGGCGCGTGCTTCCACCAGCGCGTCGGCCGCGGCCCGCAGGTCGCCCTGCGGTGGCAGGCTCTCCACAAGGCGATCGATCACCGGTTCGCAGGGTCGCCGCTCCACGAACAGTTCGGGGAACGCACGCTCCCAGTAGGCCCGGCGTAGTTCACGCGCCTCGATCGGCGTGAGCGCCTCGGCGATCTGCTGCATGAGCGAGCGCTGCAGTTCCATGCGCATCTGCGCCACCACGGCCACGCCCGTTGAGGCCGCGCGCACGGCACGTTCCACCTCGGGGCCCATCTGCCGCTCCGGCACTTCACGCAGCGTGGCGCGCTTCAGGTCCAGCACCACCGAGCGCAGCGCGACCACGCAGGCCGCGCGAATCGCCTCGCTGGACTCGATCACGGCGACGGCGTTGTCCACCAGGATCATGTCCGCGATCGCGCGTGCGCCGGCCGACAGTTCCATCTCCTCCACCACGGTGGGCAGGTCGATGGTCGCCTCGCGATCCAGCCGAAACAGCGTGTGCACCGGAAGGTCGCGCCACGCGAGTCCCGCGAACTCGGTCGCACGCTCCACGCGCAGGCGCTCCATGCGCGGATCGGTGCGATGCAGTTCCGCCACGGCGGCCGCGCTCTCGAACACGTCGTCCTCGATCCGCTGCAGATTGGCGCGGATCGCGTCGTATTCGCTGATCGCGGCACGCACGCGCCGCTGCGTCTCGTTCAGGGAGACCTGCGGATCGCCCAGCGAGTCGCCGATGGGCTTGGTCAAGGGCTCCAGTCGCGTGAGCGAACTCTGCATCTCGGCGGTCCAACGCTCTCCAGCGTCCTGCACGAGCAGTCGGATCGGTTCGCTGCGGTCCAGGTCACCTTCCGCCAGCCCGGGCAATCGAATGGCGGCCCACGCGGCGAAGTCCGGCGGCAGCATCTGCAGCAGGCTGTTGGTGCCGTTGCGCACGGGCAGGCGATACACGGGAGCCGCCGGCTCGGGATCCGGCAGCTGCGCCTGCAGTCGCGCGGCGACGGCCGGATCCAGGATCAGGTCCATCTCGCGGCGCAGTTCCGCCACGCTTTCGCCTTGCACGCGCTTCATCGAGGGCTGCATCGACTCGGGCAGCAGCGACAGGACCTTCGCGTTGAGCGCCTTCAGGATCTGGCGCCGCTGTGCGCGGATCTCCGCCAGCGACGGATCCGCGGGGTCGCGTGCGGCGAGCGAGGCGAAGCGTTCGCGAAGCAGGCGATCGGCCGTCTCGTGCGCCTCGATGGCCGTGCGGATCTCGCTGCGGGTCCTGTCATCGATGGGCTTCAGTTCCACCGCGATGGGGGCCAGCAGTTCCATGCCGAATCGAGGCCTGCCCTGGTCGGAGGCGTCCACGAGCGCGTCGCGCAGCCGCTCCCGCGACGCCTCGGGCAGCGCACCCTGCAGACGGTCGATCGTCTCCAGACCCAACTGGAGCATGCCATCGACGATCCGTCGATCGCGCCGGCGCAGGTCCTCATCGAAGGACTTCAGGTCCGGCTTGTCGGTGACGCCGCGCTGTCGCTCCAGTTCGCGCTGCCGCTCGAGCGGCCCCTGCAGGCGGGATTGCGCAAGTTGCCGTGCCATCGGCTCGAGCTTCCGCGCGTAGTCAAGCATCTCGCGACGGATCGCCTCGCGTGTGGCGTCGTCGAACTGCAGCCCGGGAATCATCAGTCGCAGATCAAGGATGGATGGACCGCCGCCCTCGGCGACGGCGCGAGCACGCTGGATGGATCGATCCACGCGCAGCGCGTCCAGCCGATCGCCCCAGTCCGTGCCGAGACACTGGCTCCAGTCGGACAGCAGGCCATCGTCGAGCGTCTCAAGTCGGCGCATGAGTTGGGCGTGGCGGCGCGCGAACTGCTCGTACAGATCCGCCATGCCGCTCGCCTCGCGATCACCCATCTGCAGCGGGCCGCGTGCCTCGCGAATCCGGTCGCTGAGTTCGCGCGCCTCGTTGCGTGCGAGTTCGAGCCATTGCTGCAGGTATCGATCGTGCGCGGCATCCACACATCCCCATGCCGTGGGGTCGTCGTGCAGGCCAAGCGACACCAGCGAGGCCGTCGAGAGTGGGGGTGGCGTGGTGTCGAACCGCACTTCGGGTCCACCGCAACCTGCGAGCGTGGCGAGCGCCCATGCCGCGGTGAGCCTCGCGAGGCGTCGCAAGTCGAGGCGAGGCATGGCCATGGCGGCATTCTGACCAAATTCCAGCACGCGGTCTTGAGTCGCTTTCGGAACGCGCCGAAGACCTCTCCGCGCGACGCAAGCCCGTGAAAAGGGCCTGTTTCGCGCAAATCCGACGGCGGACTTGCATTCCCGCCGGCGTATTGGATGGTGTGGTCGTTGGATGACGGGCCCTGGAGGGTGGGTTCGTCAGGGAAGGCCGCGGGCGCGGGAACGCCCGCGGCAGGGAAGGTCGGACGCGAGGAGGGTCGCGCCCGACCGACAACGACCAGATCAGCTCATGCGGGATGGTTCGGCGATGCAGACGCATCGTCGTGGCGGTGTGCGCTCTTTCTGGAGACGAAGCGATGGAACCGAACAGTGAAGGAATCATTCAGGTGAGCGGAGGGGTGCACGAGCGGAATCGCCGCGCCTGGGGCGTGTTCACGCTCTCGGTTGCGGGAGCGGGCGCGTTCCTCGCGTTCCTGAACGGCACCTTCCTTGGCTCCGCCAACAGCGCAGCCACCGTCTCCGACGCCGTGTGGCGCACCTCGCTGGCAGGCGAAGTGCGGCAGGCGATCTCCGTGCCAGGCGACTTCACCACCCTCCAGCAGGCCATCGACGCGGCGCCGGAGGGCGCGACGATCCTGGTCTCGCCGGGCGTGTATCGCGAGCGAATCGATCTTCAGGAGCGCACGCTCCACCTGTGGGGGGTGGGCGGTGCGGGGTCCACACGTCTGGTTGGCGATGGCGTCACCGGGCCGGTCGCGCGCGTGCGCGGCGGTTCCGTGCAGTTCGACGGCATCACCTTCCAGGGAGGCCGGGGGGAATCGGGCCGCGGGGCGTCCGTTCTGGACGGTGCGGCCCGATTCACCTCGTGCCGCTTCATCGACAATCGCGGCGGCGCCAGCGCAAGCAACGCGCGGGTGCGCTTTGAGGACTGTCGTTTCGAGTCCAACCGCGCCGAGACCGCGGGAGGCGCCGTGGAAAGCCAGCGGAGCGACGTGCAACTGGACGGGTGCGTGATCCGCGAGAACGCGGCCGGCACCTTCGGCGGCGGCGTGAGCGCGAAGCTTGGATCCGTCGAGTTGTTCGAGACACGGTTCGACGGCAATCGGCTCGTTTCGGGTGCCTGGGGCGGCGGCTTGTACGCGGAGGGTGCCGAGGTGCGCGTGCGAGGTGGCGAGTTCCGCCGCAACGCGTCGGCCGAGAGCGGCGGCGCGATGTATCTGCTGGGCGGCTCCGCGCGCATCGAGGACGCGATCTTCGACGGCAACCTGTCTCCGAAGTTCTGGAGCCTGCACGGCGAGGGCGCGGATGTGCGCGTGCACGGCGGCTCCGCGGACGGTGCCGAGACGGAGGCGTTCAGTGACGGCGTGGTGCGTGTGGGCGCGGTGATGCTGGACCGGGCCGACTGCGATCAGGATGGCGTGCCCGATGCCGAGTCGATCGCGCGTGGCTGGAGCACGGACGCCAACGGCAACGGCCTGCCGGACGGCTGCGAGGCGGACTGCAACGCCAACAAGATTCCCGACTGGGTCGAGATCGCGCGTGGCTACGGCCGCGACGAGGATCACGACGGCCAGCTCGACGTCTGCCAGATGCTTGAGCGCGAATCGCTCGCGCTGGCCGAGGAAACGGACATCGCGGTCTCCGCTCTGGAGGCGCCTGAGGCGCCCTGAAGCCCGACTGCACAGGACATCCACCGCTGGCCCGACCCGAGCCTCGCTGCTTGGGTCGGGCTGTTTTTGTGAGCACTACACTCTGTGCCCATGTCGCAGGGCGTCGGCACCGAGATCGCGAACACGGGTTGGCTGCGCACGGCCGCTCGTGTCTCGCTGCCGGAAGTGCACGCGAGCGTGCCTGTGGCGCGGGCCGGAGGATTCTGGCGCACGATGGCGGCGTTCGCGGGGCCTGGACTGCTGGTCTCGGTCGGCTACATGGATCCGGGCAACTGGGCCACCGATCTCGCGGGCGGAGCGCGCTTCGGCTACGCGTTGCTGAGCGTGATCCTGCTGAGCAACGGCATGGCGATCCTCCTGCAGCATCTCTCGGTGAAGCTGGGTGTGGTGGCCGAGCGCGATCTGGCGCAGGCCTGCCGCGACAGCTCCGGCCGAGCGTGGGGATTCGCGCAGTGGGGGCTGTGCGAGGTCGCCATCGCCGCCTGTGACATGGCCGAGGTGATCGGTTCCGCGATCGCGCTGAATCTGCTCTTCGGCATTCCGTTGGTGGTCGGCGTTCTCATCACGGTGTTCGACGTGATGGTGGTGCTGCTGCTGCAGAGCCGGGGATTCCGCATCCTTGAGTGCATCGTCGGCGGACTCGTGGCCACGATCGGTGCGTGCTTCGCCTACGAGCTCGTGGTGTCGAATCCTGCGTGGTCGGCCGTGGTCGGTGGACTTCTCCCCACGCCGGCGATCGTGACCGATCCATCGATGCTGTACATCGCGATCGGGATTCTGGGCGCCACGGTGATGCCGCACAACCTGTACCTGCACTCCAGCGTGGTGCAGACGCGCGCCTATGAACGCACCGAGGAAGGCAAGGCACGCGCGGTGCGCTTCGCCACGATCGACTCCACGGTGTCGTTGCTCTTCGCGTTCCTGATCAACGCGGCGATCCTGGTGCTCGCGGCAGCGGTGTTCCACGGCACCGAGCACGCGGGGGTGGCCGACATCAGCGATGCCTACCGGCTGCTGTCGCCGGCGCTTGGCATTCCCGCCGCCAGCACCCTGTTCGCCGTGGCGCTGCTGGCGAGCGGGCAGGCGAGCACGCTGACAGGCACGCTGGCTGGTCAGATCGTGATGGAGGGATTCCTGGATCTGCGCCTGAAGCCGTGGATGCGGCGGCTTGTCACGCGACTCGTGGCGGTGGTGCCCGCGGTCATCGTGGCCGCGCTCGCCGGCGAGCAGGGGGTGGGCCAACTGCTGATCCTGAGCCAGGTGATCCTGTCGATGCAGCTCGGATTCGCGGTGGTGCCGCTGGTGCGCTACACGAGCGATCGAGCGAAGATGGGGCGATTCGCCAACGGACCGACGCTCGCGGCGATCGCGTGGACGATCGCAGCCGTCATCGTCGGCTTGAACGTGTACCTGCTGGCGCAGACGGCGCGCGAGTGGCTTGCAGCCTGAGCGTCAGCCGGTCTCGACCTTGCGTAGCCAGGCTTCCTCGTGCGCGGCAAGGTCGGCTTCCAACTTTTCGCGCTCCTTCACCAACTTGTCCAACTTGACGCGGTCGCGGGCAAGTGCGGGGCTCGCAAGTTCGTCGTCGATCTGCGTGCGGCGCGCGGTGAACTTGGCGATGGCCGCCTCCAGATCTTCCGAGCTGCGGTTGTCGAGCGGTGAGCGCTTCGGCTTGGGCGCGGGCTTCGATGGCGCGGCGCTCTCCGTGGCCTTGGGCGCGAGTTTCGCTGCGGGTGCCGGTCGCTTCGCGGTCTCCTTCGCGGCCGCCTTCGCCTCTGCGGCGCGGCGCTCCTCCCACTCGTCGTAGGTTCCGTCGAACACTGTGGCGCCGCCATGACCATCAACCACGATGAGCTTATCGCACGTGCTTGCGAGCAGCGCGCGATCGTGGCTCACCAGCAGCAGCGCGCCGTCGAATCCGCCGTCGTCGGGATCCATGGCGAGCGCCTCTTCCAGTCGCTCGGCGCTGGGAATGTCGAGATGGTTCGTGGGCTCGTCGAGCACGAGCAGGTTGTGACCGCCCGCGACCAGGCCGGCGATCACCGCGCGCGCACGCTCGCCGCCCGAGAGCTCGCCAAGCACCTTCTCCTGCTCGCTGCCACTGAACAGGAAGGCGCCAGCCATGTTGCGCGCCTCCTGCTCGGTCAGCTTGGCGCCACCCGGCCGCGCTGGCACCGTGCGCTGCAGGTGCTGCCAGATGGTGAGCGTGCGGTCGAGATGGTCGTGCGTCTGACGGAACCAGCCCGCGTGCATCTTCGGACTGCGCTTGATGGTGCCGGTGTCGGGCTCGAGCTCGCCAAGGAGCGTGCGGACGAGCGTGGTCTTGCCGGCGCCATTGGGGCCGATCACGCCGATGCGCTCGCCCGGCGCGATGAACAGGTCGAGGGCCTTGAAGAGTCGCCGATCCCCAAGCGTCTTGCCGATCTGCTCGGCCACCAGAACCGAATCACCCACGCGCGGGCCACTCGGCAGGCGGATCTGCATCGAGTCGAGCTCGATCGGCCGTTGCACCAGCTCGTCGCGCTTGAAGCGCTCAAGGCGCGTGGCGCGGCCGCGGGCCTGCTTGGCGCGCTGGCCGGCCTTGTAGCGAAGGATGTAGCGCTCCTCGCTTCGGATGCGGTCCAGCTGCTTCTCGTGCACACGCATCTGCGTGAGGTGGCGCTCGGCGCGAAGCGCCACGAATGCCTCGTAGTTGCCGGGATAGCCGCGGACGCGCCCCTCGTGGATCTCCTCGATGCGGTGCACCACGCGGTCGAGCAGTCGGCGGTCGTGGCTGATCACGATCACCGCACCCTTGAAGGTCTCGGCGAGGAAGGTCTCGAGCCACTTGCAGCCCTCGATGTCGAGGTGGTTCGTGGGCTCGTCCAGCATGATCACGTCGGGGTTCTGCAGCAGCAGCCGGGCGAGGCTGAGTCGCGCCTTCTGGCCGCCGCTGAGTCCGGTGATCGGGATGTCGAATTGGTGGTCCTCGAAGCCGAGGCCGTGGAGCACCGCGTCGACGAGATGATCGTTGCTCCAGCCACCGCCGCGTTCGATGGCCTCCTCCAGCTCGACCTGCCGGTCCATCAGACGCTGCAACTCGGCGCCCTCGGCGGTGGCCATGGCCTCGAACACCTCGTCGAGTTCGGTCTTTGCGTGATCGGCTTCGGCCATCGCCTTGGCCGCGGCGCTGCGCAGCGTGTCGCCGGCGTCGAAGCGATGTTCCTGCGCCATGTAGCCAAGGCGTGTGCCTCGCTGCAGGCTCACGTCGCCCGAGTCGAACTTGGCGGTGCCGCAGAGAACCTTCAGCAGGGTGGTCTTGCCGCAGCCGTTGCGGCCCACCAGGCCGACGCGCTCACCGGGCTCGATCGCGATGGTCGCGCCGTCGAGCACCTGCTTCGCCCCCAAGGTGACGCGGATGTTGGTGGCCGTGACGATGGGCATGGGGAGCTCGGGGCCGAAGGGTGAGGCCGGCCTTGGGAAGCGCACGCGGCAGGATTCGAACCTGCGACCCTCGGTTCCGAAGACCGATGCTCTGATCCGCTGAGCTACGCGTGCGGGAGAGGGAACAAGTGTACCGATGTGGGGGGGGCAAGCCGCCGGCCGCGGGAATTTCTCAACGAAATCGAGGATGGGGTGAGCGGTGTCCCCCGGGGATCTCGTTTCGCTGGGTGGAGCGGCTGCATGGAGCGGCCGCATGGGATGCCCCGTCAGGAGGTTCGCGATGTCACGTCTGCATGGATCCGTCGTTTCGCCCGCGCTGGCGCTTGGCCTGCTGGCTGCGTCGGCGCAGGCGCAGTGCGAGAATCCGACCGCCTACACCATGCCCGGCGCGCCCTCGTCGCCGCAAGGCCTGAGTCACTTCAACACGAGGCATCTTCCTGCCGCGGACGCGCGGCGGGTCCACTCCCAAGCCCCTCGGCGTTCACGCGCCGGGGGGCTTTCATGTCGCTTGGGCGCTTCGAGCCGGTTGTGATGGCATGCATTCCATGCAATTCACTTGACCTCGACCGATTTGGGGGCATAATGCGGCCGCGTCCCTTCCAAGACCGGCAAGAGCCAAAAAACTGCAGTTCGCTATGCCTGCAACTTCTCAACAGCACGATCCATCCCGTCGCTGCTTTCTCCGTGCCTCGGCCGTGGTCTGCGCGTCGGCGTGGTTGCCGGTGTTCCGCGTGTTGCCTGGCACGGCGATGGCCGACTCGGGTGGTGGCGGCTGTCCGGAGCCGCCGAACTTTCCCGCGAGCATCGCGGTGTTCAAGCAGGCCTACCGCAACTGGTCCGGCGAGATCTCGATCGACGCCATCTGGACCGCCACCGCGGCAACGCCGCAGGACGTGGTGACACTCGCGAACTGGGCGCACGCCAACGGCTGGCGCATTCGTGCTCGCGGCGTGGCGCACACCTGGTCGCCGATCAGCGTCGACCCTGACGCGACATGCGACTCGCCGATGCTGTTGGTTGACACCACCACGAATCTCACCGCCGTGTCGGTGGACACGGGCGCATCGCCGCCCACCGTCACGGCGCAGACGGGCATCTTGATGGAGGCGTTCCACACGGCGCTGCAGGCCGCCGGGCAGGGGGTCACGAACTGTCCCGGTCCGGGCGATCTGACGCTTGGCGGCGTGTTGGCGATCGATGGCCATGGCGCCTCGGTCCCCGCGGTGGGAGAGACTGCGCTGCCGGGTCACACCTACGGCACCATCTCGAACCTGCTGCGCGCCGTGACGGCCGTGGTGTGGGATGCCGACACGCAAGCGTACGTGCTGCGATCGTTCCAGCGCTCGGATCCGGAGATGGCCGCGCTATGCGTGCACTTGGGGCGCGCGTTCCTCGTGGAGGCCACGCTGCAGGTGGGCGCGAACAACCGACTGCGCTGCGAGAGCTATCGAAGTCATTCAGCGGCCGACTTGTTCGCCGCGCCCGGGTCAGGGTCCACCGGCAAGACATTCAGTGACTTCCTAGACGAGAGTGGTCGTGTGGAGACGATTCTTTTCCCGTTCACCGACAATCCATGGCTGAAGGTGTGGACCATCACGCCCGAAAAGCCGTTCTGGTCACGGGAGGTCTCCTCGCCGTACAACTATCCATTTACCGACAGCATTTCGCCGGAGGTGTCGCAGATCCTGACGGACATCACCGAGGGCGCGGTGTGGCTGACGCCCGCGTTCGGCACGGCGTACGCGCTGGCGGTCGATGCGGGCCTGACCACGCTTCTGGCGTGGGACCTGTGGGGATGGTCGAAGGACCTGCAGCTGTACATCCGCCCGACCACACTGCGCGTGACCGCCAACGGCTATGCCGTGAGCTGCCGACGCGCCGACGTGCAGCGCGTGGTCAGTGAATTTCACGCCAAGTACACCGCGCTGCAGCAGGTCTATCGCGACCGCGGCGAGTACCCCATGAACGCGGCCGTGGAGATTCGCGTGTGCGGCCTGGACCGTCCGGAGGACTGTCGGGTACCCGGCGCGCAGGTGCCGCTGCTGTCGGCGTTGCGACCGTGGCCGCAGCACCCCGAGTGGGACACCGCGGTGTGGTTCGACATTCTTTCCTTGCCCGGCACGCCTGCCGCGAACCGCTATTACGCCGAGCTTGAGCAGTGGATCTACGCGAACTACGTGGGCGACTACGCCGGTGTGCGCGTGGAGTGGTCGAAGGGATGGGCCTACACCGACGGCGGCGCGTACATGAACGACGAGACGCTGCAGGTGCGCATACCTGCAGCGTTCACCGCCGATACCCCCCTTGGCGCCGACTTCCGCACGGCGGTCGACATGCTCGACCGGCTCGATCCGTTCCGCATCTTCAGCACGAAGTTCCTGGATCGACTGATGCCGCGCAGCGCCGATCTGAACAGTGACGGCATCGTCGAGAACGATGACCTGTCCCATCTGCTGCTTGAATGGGGGCCACAGTCAGGCCCCGCCGACCTGAACACGGACCGCTCCGTGGATGGCGGTGACGTCAGCGGCATGATACTGCGCTGGGGCGAGCGAGCCTGAACCGGCGGCCTTAGCCGCCGATGGCACGCAGCGCCGCCGCGCAATCCTTCGCCAGCGGCTCGATGGACAGCGGGCTGCCGACGGCCTTTCGCATCCAGTAGTCGGGCGTGAAGCTGCCGATGCTGGTGATGCGCTTGGTTTCGGCGGCCAGATCCTTGCCGCGAAGATGCGAGCGGATCTGATGGCTCATCACGTGCCCAATCGTGTAGTCAGCCAGATAGAGCGGATGACCCACCATGTGCTGGTAGGCCGCCAGAATGCGGTACGGGTCCTTGCCGAAGTGCGGCTCGTAGAAGCGTGTCCACAGGCGCTCGGCGATGGCCAGCACCTGGTCGCGCAACTGCTCGGGCGTGGCCGTGGGGTTCGTGTAGATCCAGCGCCAGGTGTGCAGTTCCAGCAGGCTGGGGCCAGCGATTTGGAACGCGGCGAGCATTGTGGCGAGGCTGTCCACATGGAAGGCACGCGCGGTCTGCTCCTTCGTTTCAAGGCCAAGCACTTGGCGGCCCATGGACTGGTACAGGAACGCGAACGCCTCGGTGCATGCCGTGTTCGGCACGCCGCGCAGCAGCGGCCGCGGCGCGAAGTGCGTGCTGCAGAGCTGCTCCAGATTGTGGCCGAGCTCGTGCATGGCGGTGTCGAAGCCATCCCAGCCCATTTCAGCGTCGAGGCGGCTGGTGCGTAGCCATGCGCCGTACTCGGGCATGCCCGGACGCATGGCGTGGCCGCTGCCGCGAGCGATCTCGACGCGGATGCGCGAGCCGAGGAACTCCGCCTCGTCGGGCTTGAAGCCGAGGCCCTTGAGCACCTCGGGCAGCTTGCGCTCGAAGGCCTTCTCGTCGGAGAACAGGCGCTTCACCGCCGCGTTCATCTCCTCGGCGGGCTTCACCTCGGCGATGTCCTCGAAGTAGATGTCCTGCGGCTCGAGTTCGCGGCCGAGCCGCGTGCGCAGCCATGCCGCCGCTTTCGCCATGACGGGGTGCCCGAGCAGGTCGGTGAGCAGGCGCTCCACCTCGGTCTCCGGGATCTCGCGGTCGAGATCGAACTTGCGCGCGATCGCGGTGGGCGCTTCGGGGTACAGGCGGTCGAACTCGAACGCGAGGTCGCGGTGCGCAAGCCAGTGCGCGTAGCGCTGTGGGCCGTGCAGGTTCGTGGCTAGCTTGCCGTCAAGCGTGTTCCTCTCGCTGTCCCAGTCGAGCACGTTCGAGCCATCGATCACACTCGCTGGGATGGTGCCGTCGATGTGTCGCGCCATGACCCACATGAGCGCGCGCTGGCGCGCGAGACCGTTCGCAGGATCACCGTAGTTCGCCTTCACCTCCTCGCGCACCAGCCAGTGCGCCAGCAGCTTGCGCCCGGCGGGCAGCCATCGTTTTCCCGAGCCGTCCACGAGCGTCTCGACCGGCACATGGAATCCAGACACGAACACGCTCGCCTCATGGCCGATGCGGCGCGCACGCTCGCTGAGCGCGGCGGGAATGCGCGGGCCGAAGCTTTGCGCCAGCCGTGACTCCGCCCAACGGTCCACGCTCCATGCGCCGCCTTGCTTCAGCATCTCGGCCAGATCGCTGCGCGGGAAATTCAACAGCGCGAGAAAGCCCACCTTCTGTCGGTACAGTTGGTCGGAAAGATCGGGAGCGGGATCGAACTTCGCCAGCACATCGTCCACGCCGGCCACGTTGTCGGTGCGCACGTCGGTCCACCAGCGCAAGTCGCGGCGGATCTCGTAGAGATGGCCGCTCACGCTTGTCATCGCGCGTTCGAGCCGGTCGAGCAGGCGCGTACGGGCCTCGCCGGGCGGCGCGAAGTTCGCGGCGCAGAATTCGGCGAAGGCGATGGCGTCGCCATCGTCGACGGTCCAACGCGCCGCGACCTGCTGCACACCGCGCATCGCCGCGGCCCGCACCGACTCGCCGTGACGTTCCACGATCCCCTCGATGGCGTGCTGGCTGGCGGAGGCGTCGATCGCGGGGGGTGTTGCTTCGGCGAGGCTCATGCGCGAATCTGTACCACGCGGCCCCACTGGGGACCAGCGATCAGCCACCTATCGCGGCGCGCAACTTGCCTTGGAACTGCTCGATCGTCGGGATGAAGTGGCCCAGAAGTCCGCGCTGCATGTCGACTTCCATGCAGATCACCATCACGATCGTGAAGGCGATCATGCCGAGCAGGCACGCGGCGAAGCGCGTGGCCCATGTTCGGTCGCGATCCGACGAGGCCATCTGCAGCAGGATGCTCGCGATCGCGCTCACACCCATGAGCGCGACCATCCAACGCTGCGCGAGAAAGACCGGCTCGAGCGGATCGAGCAGCAGCGCGAGTGCGGCCGCAGTGATGACGTAGCGCACGCCGTGGTGCCGCCATGCGTGCAGTACGGTGCTTGGATCGACCCACGCGGGCAGATCGCCGTGCAGGATGCGGCCCACGTTGCGGCGGAACGACAGGATCGACGTCTCGCCCTGCGTGGTCTGTGGTCCGGCGTTCGTGGCTGCGGTCTCGCCATGCACCACGTGTCTGCGCTTCGCGACATCCGCCTGCCGCTCCGCCTCGGCCCCCTCCGACGCCGCCTTCTGCAGTTCGGATTGCGCGCCGGCCCGCTTCAGGTCGGGTCTCGGACGACTCGTCCAGGCGCAGAACTCCACACCGGACTCGGTGAGCAGCAGACGATCGCGCTGCTCGCGATACTCCATCAGGCTGATCCATCCACCCTTGATCGAGCGGCGCATGCGCGCCAGCGACGTGTGATGCACGCGCAGGGCACGGACCACGGGCGGCTCGAACAGCCCGTCGAACTCCCAGCCCTCGCACCAATCCTCGGTGCCTCCGGGCGCGATGCGGTCCTCGACATCCAGATGGCCCGACGCGACCAGCAGCGGTAGTCGACTCTCGGGCACCGCGTCGTGACGCGGACCATCCTCGCACCAGATTCGATAGAGCCGCTCACCCACAGGACGGAATTGATTCTAACACATGGCCCCGAGCCCGCGCGTAGTCTTGCGGCATGGTTCCGAGGATCTCCGCATCGATCGCCGTGCTCATGCTGCTGTGTGCCTGCGAGTCGCGCTATCAGGAAAACTGGGGTCGACTGAAGGTCGGCATGACGCAGGTGCAGGTGGAGGATCTGCTTGGCGAACCAAGCAGTCGCTACGAGGCTCGCACCGACCAGGGCAAGGTGATCGTGCCGGAGACGCGCTGGCAGTACGGCGACAACCTGAGCACGCTGGCCACGGGCGTGGTGTTTCCCACGGACGCTGACGCGCGCGCCTGGGCCGTCTACTTCGACGCGGAGGGGCGCGTGAGCCGTTTCCGCGCGGCGGAATGGGCGCAGGGTCGTTGAGCGAAGTCGACGCCGATGCCACTGGGTCCTGAAGCATTGCTGCGTCGGCTGGAGGCCGCTGGGTTCACCGACGAGGCCTCGGACCTGCGGACATCGGGCTCGTTGGAGCATGTCGAGGCAGGCGAATCGGAGAGCGAGGACGGCCTGCCGGATCGACTCGGCCCCTTCGAGATCGTGGGCGAGCTTGGGCAGGGCGGCTACGGCGTGGTGCTGCTGGGCACGCAGCATCGGCCGGTGCGGCGACTGGCCGCCGTGAAACTGCTGAAGCGGGGCATGGACAGCCGGAGCGTGCTTGCGCGATTCCGTGCGGAACAGCAGGCGCTGGGTCGCGCCGACGTGCGCAGTGACGTCTGGTCGCTCGGCGTGATTTTGGGCGAGTTGCTGGCGGGCGTGCGGCCGCTCGATCGCGAGCCCGCGCGCGGCGCGGATAGACGGGTGGATGCCGGCGTGTTCGTTCGTCCCTCGGAGCGCTTCCATCGATGGACGGGGCTGGATGCGTCCGCGGCCCCGCGGCGCGCTGCATGAGTCGCCGCTGGGCCAGGATGCGTGAGGCGAGTTCCCGAAGCGTGGCGTAGTGCGTCTCCAGCATGCCATGCAAGGCACGCACGGACTGTGCTTGAAGGACTGGTTTCTTTCGGGTTTGAGACATCGTGACGCTGTGAGTGTGGCCGAGCCCGCGTGCTGCCCGGTCGCTTCAGCTGATCGGCGACCGGGCAGCGCGGGTGACCCTTGTTTCCGAAATCTTCCCGCGTCGCCGACCGGCTCGGCGTGAAGGCGTCAGAATTCCGGAAGGGCTCGCGACCCATCTGGGTGCAGATGGATCCAGAACGAGACGCGCGGAAACCACCCTGATGCCATCACGAGAATTCGAATTTTTTCGCCGCTGACCTGAAAGAGCCCCGGCCGCACAGGCCGGGGCTCTTGATTCATCCAAAGGTCAAGCGAGAGAGACTCAGACGGCGGCGGCCATCTTGTCGGCCTTCTTGCGCGCGTCGTCGAGGCTGCCGACGTACATGAACGCGCCCTCGGACAGGTCGTCGCCCTCGCCGTTGCAGATGCGCTCGAAGCTCTCGATGGTCTCCTCGAGCTTGCAGGTGACGCCGGGGAAGCCGGTGAACACCTCGGCCACGTAGAACGGCTGGCTGAGGAAGCGCTCGAGCTTTCGGGCGCGGCTCACGGTGAGCTTGTCGTCCTCGCTCAGTTCGTCCACGCCGAGAATCGCGATGATGTCCTGCAGATCCTTGTAGCGCTGCAGGATGCCCTGCACGCGACGCGCGCACTTGTAGTGACGCTCGCCCACGATCTGCGGGTCCAGGATGCGGCTGGTGCTCGACAGCGGATCGACGGCGGGGTAGATGCCCTTCTCGGCGATCTTGCGCTCGAGCACGATGAACGCGTCGAGGTGGCTGAAGGTGGTGGCGGGGGCCGGGTCGGTCAGGTCGTCGGCCGGCACGTAGATGGCCTGCACGCTGGTGATGGCGCCCTGACGGGTGCTGGTGATGCGCTCCTGCAGCTGGCCCATCTCGGTGCTCAGCGTGGGCTGGTAGCCCACGGCGCTCGGCATGCGGCCGAGCAGCGCGCTCACCTCGGAACCGGCCTGCGTGAAGCGGAAGACGTTGTCCACGAAGATCAGCGTCTCCTTGCCGCTCTTGTCGCGGAAATTCTCCGCCATGGTCAGCGCGGAGAGGGCCACGCGCAGACGCGCTCCCGGCGGCTCGTTCATCTGGCCGAACACCATGGCCACCTTGTCGAGCACGTGAGCGGTCTTGCCTTCGGCGTCGGTGTACTGCGCTTCCTGCATTTCCAGCCACAGGTCGTTGCCCTCGCGGGTGCGCTCACCCACGCCGGCGAACACGCTGTAGCCGCCGAAGTTTCGGGCGACGCGCGCGATCATTTCCTGGATGACCACGGTCTTGCCCACGCCGGCGCCGCCGAAGAGACCGATCTTGCCGCCACGCACGAAGGGGCACAGCAGATCGATCACCTTGATGCCGGTCTGCAGGATCTCGGTCTTGGGGTTCAGGTCGGTGAACTCGGGCGGCTCGCGGTGGATCGGTGCGGTCTCGGTGCTCTTCACCGGGCCGCGGCCGTCGACTGGCTGGCCGAGCAGATTGAACACGCGGCCGAGCACGCCCTCACCCACGGGCACGCGCACGCTGGCGCCGGTGTCGGCGCAGGCGTCGCCGCGACGCACGCCGTCGGTGCTGGCCAGCGCGACGCAGCGAACCATGCCGCCGCCAAGGTGCTTGGCGACCTCGCCGACCAGCGTGCTCTTCTGACCGCGGAAGTCGAAGTCGACCTTCACGGCGTTGTAGATCTCGGGGATCTCGTCCTCGGGGAACTGCGCGTCGAAGGTGCTGCCGATGACCTGAATGACCTTGCCTGTGGTGGCCATGAAGAGCGTCTCTCTGAGGGGTTCGCGGGCGCCCATTCCGCGCGAGACATCTCGCGCCGAAGGGAGGGGGAAAGATAGCCGTGACGGGGCCTGCCGCCAACTCGCCGGTGCGGTTGGGGGCCGGTCGCCCGAGGCGTGGCCTGGCTGAGTCCAGTCATGCCTCGGCGCGCGCAAGTCTCTGTCAAGACTCTGGTTGTGGACCAGATCGGGGTTCCGGGCAAATCGCTCAGGCGATCCAGCGATCCATGGGGTCCGGCACGCTCACCCGGAGCAGCACCGTGCCCGCGTCGAAATTCGCGATCAAGCCCTCGGCGGCTGCCGGAATCAGCAGCGTGCGCCAGGCGTCCGCCTTCAAGGGCGTTGGGCCCGCGATGGTCACGCTTCCGGACAGCACCATCCAGCAGGACGGTCGATCATGCGTGACCACCGGAAGTTCGGCGCGTTCCAGCGCCTCCAGGCGTTCGATGCGGTAGTGGGGCGTGCGCGAGAGCTGTGTGGTGCGGAATTGCCGTGTCACGATGGCGGGGGCCTGCGAGGCGTGGATCACCGGAATGGACGCGAGCGCCTGCTCGTTCCCGAACGCGATGCACGCGAGCGCCTCGTCGACGTGCAGTTGCCGTGCGGGATCGTGGCGGTTCCAGTCGAACACGCGGAAGGTGGTGTCGCTGGGCGTCTGGATCTCGGCCACGGTGATGCCCGCGCCCAGTGCGTGACAGAGGCCGCTGGGCATCTCGATGCAGTCACCCTCGCGCACCTGCAGTTCCATCAGCAGTGGCACGATGTCCTTGCCGTCGCGCAGATGCTGCGCGAACGCCTCGCGTGAGACGCCTTGCCTCACGCCGCGCCAGATGCGGGCGTCGGGGGCGGCCTGAAGGACGAACCAGGTCTCGGTCTTCAGGTGCGCGGCGGGATTCGCCGCGGCGAACGCCGGACTCGGATGCACCTGCACGGAGAGATTGGCCGCCGCATCGAGGAACTTCACCAGCAGCGGGAAACGTGCATGTTCCGAAAGTGCCGCCCGGCCCATGATGCGTCGTTCATCCGCACGGAGCGCCTCCCGCAGGCTGCTTCCCGCGTGCGTGCCGCCTTCGATCTGCGAGCACGCCGAGGGATCGTTGCCCGGCAGGTCCGCGAGTTCCCAACTCTCGCCGATGGGCGCATTGCCCGCCACCAGTCCGGGGAACTTTCCGTGCTGCACGAAGCTGCTTCCGCCCCAAGCGCGGCCCTTCGGGATCGGGCGCAACAGCATCGGGGCAAGCGTGTCCATGCGCTCAGAAGGTCATGCCGGTGATGCGCGACTCGAACACCAGCTTGTCGTTCACGAACCCCTGCGCCTGACTGACGAAGCGCCGGCGGTTCTGCTCGACCAGCTTCACCACCAGATACAGCGTGTCGCCCGGCACCACCTGCCCGCGGAAGCTCGTCTCGTCACAACGGGTGAAGCCCAGAAAACCGGTCAGATCTAGGCAAATCGTCTGGACCAGGCTGCAGAGCTGTGCCGCGGCCTCGATCATCAGGACGCCTGGTAACAGCGGCCGGCCGGGAATGTGATGCGGCACCCAGAATTCGTCGTGGCGCACCCGCTTCAGGCCCACCGCGACCTGGCTGACCCGATCGAAGAACACCACTTCGTCCAGCATCCGCATCGGGCCGGTCTGCGGCAGTACGCGGTCGATCTCAGACGCGGGAATCACGCTGCGGGTCAGGTCGAGCGTGGAGAGGTCGAGAAGGGGTTCGCTGGCCAAGGTGGTCTCGTGGAGGTGAGGTCGGGAAGATAGCCCAATCGGAGTTGGGAGGTCCGGGAAGCGACAGCCGCGAATCTTTCCGTTACCATCCAGAGATCAGGCGGGGCGCGCCCGCCACCAACCCGAGGAGGCACCCAGCGATGGAAACATATGAGTTGCTGAAGCGCAAGGTTGAGGAAGTGGCGGATGACATGGCCAAGGCCTTCGGTGGCAACAAGGCCGCCGGAACCCGCGTTCGCAAGGCGATGCAGGACATCAAGGCCGTCTGTCAGGACATCCGCGTGAAGGTTCTCGAGGTCGGCCGTACGCCGCCGCCTCCGAAGGCCTGAGACGAATCACCGATCGCTGGTTGACCGTCAGGGGCTGACGAGACCGCTCAGGTCCGCAGCCCCTTCACCATTTCAAGGCAGGTCTTGAAGGTGGGGTGCGCGGAGTCGCCGAGCAGTTCGTAGATCGCGGAGAGCGATCCGGTGCGCACGGCGCCGGCCCGCTCCATGCGTGCGTAGGCGTGCGCGATCTGCGCCTCCTGACTGGCCGAGATGCAGTCGGTGCACAGGAAGACCTGTCGACCCGAGGTGAGCAGGTCCAGCGTGGTCTGCAGGATGCAGACGTGCGCCTCGATGCCGCAGACGATCACGGTGCCGCGATGCAGCGCGGCGAGCGCGCCGGCGACCTCCGGCGTCATCGAACTGAATCGCGTCTTGGTGAAGAGCGGCGCTCCCTCGGGCAACGCGGCCTTCACCTCGGCCACGGTGTGGCCAAGCCCGCGCGGATTCTGCTCGGTGGCGATCACGGGAACGCCCAGCGCCCCCATCGCGCGGCACAGGATCGCGGCGTTGTGCACAAGCATGTCCCAGCCGTGGATCGACGCGGCGAAGCGCTCCTGGATGTCCACCACCAGCAGCGTGGTGTCGGTCGCGCGAAGTCGGGGAATCGGCATGGTCAGACTCGCAGGGTGGGTTGATGGGCAAGGGTCGCGGCGTGGCGCGCACGGATCGGCGCCGCGACGCCGGTGATCCATCGATCCACCTGTTCGGCGCTGCGGCCGGTCAGGCGGACGGGATCCAGCGCGGCGGCCAGATCGACGCCGCGGAAGAGGGGGTCGCGCGAGAGTCGTTCCGCCAGATCGTTGGATTCGCCGCGCTTCACGCGATCGGCGGCAGCGAGCGCGTGCGTTCGGATCGCCTCGTGCGCGTGCTGGCGGTCGGCGCCGGCCTTCGCGGCGGCCATCAGCAGATCCTCGGTGGCGACGAACGGAAGTTCCTGCTTCAGTCGAGCGGCGATGGTGGCCTCGTTCACCACGAGCCCGCCGAGCACGTTCGTCATCACCTCGATCGCGGCGTCAAGCGCCAGGAAGGCTTCGGGCAGCGCGAGGCGACGTGCGCTCGAGTCATCCAGCGTGCGCTCGAGCCACTGCTCGGCGGCGGTATCCAGCGCGACGGGCGCGAGGCCCATCACGAACCGCGCAAGGCCGGTGGCGCGTTCGCATCGCATCGGGTTGCGCTTGTAAGGCATCGCGCTTGAGCCGACCTGATCCTTCTCGAATGGCTCCTCGACCTCGCGCAGGTTCGCGAGCAGCCGGAGATCGTTCGCGCACTTGTGGATGGCGCTCGCCGCAAGCGCGAGCGCGTTGAGCACGATCGCGTCGAAGCCGCGCGGATAGGTCTGGCCACACACCACCCAGGTGCCGTCCTCGGGCCAGCCAAGACGCCTGCACACGCCACGTTCGAGCGCGTCGACCTTCGCGCCGTCGCCCAGCAGCGCCAGGAAACTGAACTGCGTGCCGGTGGCGCCGCGCAGGCCCTTCAGGCGAACCTTCGCGTGCGCGGCCTCGACTTCCTCGAGCGCCATGGCGAAATCCTGGCCCCACAGCGTGGCGCGCTTGCCCACGGTCACCGGCTGCGCGGGCTGGTAGTGGGTGAAGCCCAGGCAGGGCAGGTCGCGGCGCGCGGCCGCGAAGGTGGCGCAGCGGTCCACCAGGCGAGCGAGTCCAGCGGTGACGAGCGACAGCGCTTCGCGCAGCAGCATGGCGTCGGCGTTGCAGACCACGTCCTGACTCGTCATGCCGAGGTGGATCACCCCCTTGGCCGCAGGGGCCGCCTCGCCGAAGGTGTGCACGTGCGCCATCACGTCGTGACGCAGGCGGGCTTCATGTCGCGCGGCACTCT
Source organism: Planctomycetota bacterium (assembly GCA_016872835.1). Taxonomy (GTDB): domain Bacteria; phylum Planctomycetota; class Phycisphaerae; order Phycisphaerales; family SM1A02; genus SYAC01. The sequence continues at coordinate 37,246 of VGYX01000008.1, forward strand.
CGAAGTCGATGCGATCCAGGTTCGCGCGCATCTGTGCGACGGCCTCGTCGGTGACGGGCAGGCCGAGTTCCTTCTGGGTCTCGGCCACCGCAAGCCAGATGCGTCGCCACAGGCTGAAGCGTCGCGCGTCGCTCCACGTGCGGCGCATCGCGTCGCTCGCGAATCGCGAGGCGAGGGCGCTCTGCCACAGGTCCGTGGTGCGTGCGGCGTCGCTCACGACGCGATGGTAGCGGGGGGCTGCGGCTTCTTCGCGCCCACGCGCGGCTCGGTGCCCGCGAGCAGCCGGCCGATGTTGGCGCGATGCGTCAGCAGCACGGCCACGGCCAGCGCACCCGTGACGACCATCGGTCGCCAAGGCGATCCGACGGCTCCCTCTGCGGGCCAGGGCAGCGTGATCGCGCACCAGAGTGGCAGCGAGCAGCCAGCCACCATGCTCGACAGGCTCACGATGCGCGTGACCCGCATGCTCGCAAGCCACGCGGCCAGCGCCAGCAGCACGGGCCAGGTGAGCACCGGCCACATCGCCACCATCGCGCCGAAGCCCGTGGCCACGCCCTTGCCTCCCTTGAAGCCGATCCACGGACTGAAGACATGGCCGAGCAGCGCGGCGAACACCGTGCCGCTCCACCACCAAAGATCGAAGGGCGGAAGTTCCGTCACCGGCGATCCAAGCGCACCCATCGCGCGACCCGCCGCAAGCACCGGCGCGGCGCCCTTCAATGCGTCCAGGAAGAAGCAGAGGAGTCCCCATGCGCGCCCGAGCGCGCGACCCACGTTCGTGGCGCCCACGTTGCCGCTGCCGACCTTGCGGAGATCCACGCCGTGTGCCTTCGCCAGGATCACGCCGAAGGGAACGCTTCCGGAGAGGAACGCGATCACGATCCAGATCGGCCAGCCGCCCTGCATGCGCGCGATGCTAGCGATCCAGCAGCCGCACGCAGGCGTGCAGCACGTCGCCCACGCCGATCCGATCCATGCCGCAGAAGCGCGCCACGCGGTCGGCCACGATCTCGGCGGGCAGGAAGGGTTCGGCGAGCAGCTGGATCTCGCGCGCGGGCCCCGCCGCCTCGTGCAGCGCGGCCCAGCGCGGATCGGTGGGTCCGAACAGGCTGACGCAGCGCGTGCCCATGCCGGCGGCCAAGTGTCGCGGGCCAGTGTCGTTGGTCACAAGCAGATCGGCGAGGCCGATCGCCGCCTTCAGCGAGCCCAGCGACACGCCGCGCTCGATCAGATTTACGGCGCGATCGCCGCTGGCCTGCACCACACGCACCACCACCTCGCGCTCCGCCGGTCCTCCGGTCACGCACACGCTTCCGCCGCGCGTCTGCAGCAGCCGCTCCGCCAGCGCACCGAAGCGCTCGGCCGGCCAGCGCTTGTCCTCGCGATTGGCGCCGGGATTCAGGATCGTGATCGGTCGCGCAAGGCCCTCGAGCAGGCGCTCGCCGGCGGCACGCTGCGAGGCCGAGCACGCCAGCGACACGGTGCGATCGGTCACGGGCCGCGTCAGCGCCCAGGCCACCAGATCCGCGTACCAGTCCACGGCGCTGCGCGGCGCGCGGTCCTTCGGCGCCGACAGTCGATGCGTGAGCATCCAGCCGCGGCCGTCGCGGGACCAGCCGAGGCGACGGGGCGCGCCGGTGGCCAGCGCGAAGAGTCCGCTGCGAGGGCTGTTGGGCAGCAGCAACACCGCGTCGAAGCGCATGGCCCGGAAGCGACCCACGCCGGTGAACGGTCCGAGCCAGCCACGCATGGTGTGCACGTGGAAGGCGTCGAGGAACGGCGCGCCTTCCAGCACGGCGTCGAGCCCCGGCCGTCCGAGTCCCTCGATGCGCGTTCCGGGCAGCGACGCACGAAGCGACCGCAGGGCGGGCGTGGCCATGACCGCGTCGCCGACCCAGGAGGGCAGGACCACCAGAAGTTTCGAGACGCCATGCAGAGGGCCGTTCATGCGCCGGCCCAGAGTGGACCCGATCCGCCGTGTGCGCGCCACCAGCGTTCCGTGGTGCGGCGAAGTTCGGCGGCGAAACCAAGCGCGATGATCTCGCCGCCTTCCACCGTGGCGGTCAGGCCATGCGTGTTCCAGTCCAGGCCGCGCAGCCGCACGCCGGTGCGTTCCGCCAGTCCCTCGGCCGCCGTGGTGATCGCCGCCCGGAGCGCTGGCGCATGCAGGTCGACGTCGGGTCGCGCGTGCAGCGTGACCATGCCTGCGGCGACCTTTGGGGTGTCCTCGTGCGCGATGCGCAGCGCGGCCTCGGCCAGATCGTGCGCGAAGAAGTCCGCGTCGCTCGCCGCGCTGGGCGCGCCGATGAGAATCGACCGGCATCCGGCCGATGCGCCCGCCTGCGCGTCGCGTTCCTGATCGCCGATCATCCAGCTTGCGCCGAGATCGAGCGCATGCTCACGCGCGGCTTCGAGCAGCATGCCTGGCGCGGGCTTTCGCCACGGGTGTTCGCGGCAATAGCGCTCGACCGTTCCCTCGGGATGGAACGGACAGAAGTAGAAGGCGTCGACCACCGCGTGCAGTCCGGTCGCACGACGCAGCACCTGTTCCAGACGCTCGTGCGTGGCGTGCACCGCGGCCTCGTCGTACTTGCCGCGCGCCACGCCGCCCTGGTTCGTGACGACCACAAGCGCGTAGCCAGCCTGACGCAGATGGCGCATCGCCTCGGCCGCACCGGGCAACAACTTCACCGCATCCGGATCGCCAAGGTCCCCGTCGTTGTGGATGACGGTTCCGTCGCGGTCCAGGAACACCGCGCGCCGCATTGCCGAACGTGCCGCACCGGCGGCGCCGCGCGGATCGTTCACACCACCACCGCGGGCTTGGGCTGCGGATAGTGGCTGTGCGGCAGGCCGTCACCGAAACTGGTGCCGAGCGCGCGTGCCGCGCTGATGAGCGGATGGTCCTCGTTCACCAGCCGCTGCTTGCCGGCCGAGTGCAGCAGGTCCACGTCGCCGAAGATGTTGTTCTGTCGCACGACCATGCGGTTGCGACCACCATTCATCAGCGTCTGGATCGCGTGGTAGCCGAAGTGCGTGGCCAAAATGCGGTCCGCCGGGATCGGCGTGCCACCGCGCTGGATGTGGCCCAGCACCGTGGTGCGCGTCTCGACCCTGCAGAGCTTCGCCAAGCCGTCCGCCACACGCTGGCCAATGCCGCCCAGGCGTACCGGATCGGGACTGTTGTGCACCATGTGCGCCACCACCTGTTCGCCGCCGCGCATGCGCGCACCCTCGGCCACGGCCACGATCGCGAAGCCCGGACCCTTGTTCATGCGCTCGTCGATGTACTGCGCCACGCTCTCCATCTCGAACGGGATCTCGGGCAGCAGGATCACGTCGGCTCCACCGGCCACACCCGCAGTCAGCGTGATCCAGCCGGCATTGCGGCCCATGAGCTCGCACACCATCACGCGATGATGGCTGTCGGCGGTCGAGTGCAGCTTGTCCAGCGCCTCGGTGGCGGTGTTCACCGCGGTCAGGAAGCCGAAGCTGATCTCGGTGCCCACGATGTCGTTGTCGATCGTCTTGGGCACGCCGATCACGTTCAGGCCCTTCTCCACCAGCGAACTGGCCGCGGCCATCGTGCCGTCGCCACCGATCACGATCACCGCGTCGAGCTGATGGCGCCTCGCCACCGCCACGCAGCGGTCGGTCACGTCGCGATACACCGGCTGGCCCTCGTGATCATCGCCCACGTGGTAGCGGCGGGGGTTGCAGCGGTTGTTGCTGCCGAGCACGGTGCCGCCGCGCACCAGAATGCCGGCGACATCCTTCGGTGAGAGCGGGCGCACGCGATCGTCGATCAGTCCCTGGAAGCCGTCCTCGATTCCCGCCACCTCGATTCCGTACTGCAGGATCGCCGTCTTGACGACGGCGCGGATGACGGCGTTCAGACCGGGGCAGTCGCCACCACCGGTGAGCACACCAATGCGGCGGATGTTGGCGGGAGGGCTCATCATGTGAAGCCCCGAAGTTTAGCGAGGCGTGAGTGGGCGTCTCGCCCGGCACGACGCGTGGCCCTGTGGCCGCCCGCGGGTCAGAACCAGGCCTTCTTGCCCACCTGGTACTCGGCCACGAACTGCTCGTCCGACTTCGTGAGGTAGACGATGCCCTCGATGAAGCCGATCAGGTTCCCGATCCCGCACGTGAACACGGTGATGACGATGCGAAGAATGCCGCCGCCCACGTCCCCGAGGATGAAGCGATGGATGCCGAGGCCTCCAAGCAGGATGCCCATGATGCCGCACAGCACGCGCTGCGACTGCTCAGGAAACGAAGGCGTCGGGTAGGGGGACATCGTCGTGGTTCTCCGTCTGAAAGGCCTCCGGAACAGGGCCGCCGCGCGACGACACCCCTCACCAAAGCGTAGCCGAACGGACCTTCGTGACCGGATCGTGCGGCACCTCCGCTCCACTACCATCTCCCGATGGCCGCAGAGCAGCCGAAGAAGGAACCGGAAGCCACGCCCGCGGAGGAGCATCCCTCCGTGCTCGAGGCCGCCCGTCGCGCGAAGCTGGCCCGATTCCGCAACGAGCTGAAGATCGAGCCCTACGGTGGGCGGGTCGAGGGGCTCGTTTCGCTCGCGGAGGCCCGCGCCGCCTTCCGTGAGGATCTGCAGGTGGCCGCGGACGCCGAGGCGGCGAAGGCCAAGGCCGATCCCGCCTACGCGCCTGCCGAGCCGCGCCCGGTACACCGCGTGGCGGGCCGCATCGTGCAGCACCGCGACTTGGGCAAGCTCGTGTTCATGTGGCTGCGCGACCATACCGGCGACCTGCAGGTCTCGATCAGCAAGTCGGCCGTGTCTGCGGGCGAGTTCGAGCTCGCGAAGGCGCTCGACTACGGCGACATCGTGAGCGCCGAGGGCCCCGTGGGACGCACGAACAAGGGCGAGGTCTGCGTATGGGCGAAGTCGCTCGCGCTGCAGTGCAAGAGCCTGGCGCCGCCGCCCGGCAAGTGGCACGGCCTCGAGGACAGCGAGACGCGCTACCGCCGCCGCTACGTGGACATGTGGGCCACGCCGAAGACCCTCGCCACCTTCCAGGCGCGCAGCCGCATCGTGAGCCTGGTGCGCCGCTTCATGGAGGCGCGCGGCTATCAGGAAGTGGAGACACCGATGATGCAGCCGCTCGCGGGCGGCGCCGCGGCGCGACCGTTCGTCACGAGGCACAACGCGCTCGACATGCAGCTCTTCATGCGCGTGGCGCCCGAGCTCTACCTGAAGCGCCTGCTCGTGGGCGGCATGCCCAAGGTGTTCGAGATCAACCGCAACTTCCGCAACGAGGGCGTGGACCGCAGCCACAACCCCGAATTCACCGCCATGGAGGCCTACGAGGCCTTCGGCGACTGCTGGACCATGCTGGAACTCACCGAATCGCTGGTGCACGAGGCGGCGGTCGAGATGGCGAAGGGCCGCGAGGACGCGGGCGCCGGACCCACGCTGCCCTTCGGCGACATGGCGATCGACTACGCGAAGCCCTTCGTGCGCGTGACCTTCGGCGAGCTCTTCGAGCGCGGGGCGGGCTTCAGCATGTTCGACGAGGCGAAGGTGCGCGCCGAGGCGATGAAGCGCCACGTGGCCGACGCCGCGAAGCTCGATCACTGGCTGCTGGTCGAGGCGCTCTTCGAGATCGTGGGCGAGCCGCGCATCGACCCGCTGCGTCCCACCTTCGTCACCGACTGGCCCAGCGCCATCAGTCCGCTCACGCGCTCGCGCCGCGATGACCCGCGCCTGTGCGAGCGGTGGGACATCTTCATCGCGGGCATGGAGGTCGGTCCGGCGTACACCGAGCTGAACGACCCCGACATCCAGCGTGAGAAGTTCACGCAACAGCTGGTGGGCATCGACGACGAGGAGCGCACCTTCCGCACCCTCGACGAGGACTTCCTGGAGAGCCTGAAGGTCGGCATGCCGCCCGCGGGCGGTCTGGGCATCGGCATCGATCGACTCGTGATGCTGCTCACGAACTCTCCGAGCATCCGCGACGTGATCCTGTTCCCGTTGCTGAAGCGGCAGTGAGCCCATGCGCGCGCGGATCCTGGCCCTGTTGCCCGCGATCGCGCTGCTTGTCGCGTTCCGCGCCGGCGACGCGGCGCCCGACGTCACCGAGCGCTGGTTCGAGGTGCTCGTCGGAGGTCGGCCCGCGGGCTGGACGCGTTCGGTCGAGCGTCGCGTGCCCGAAGGCTGGCGCACCGAGAGCGAGACGCGCCTGCGGCTCGGTCGTGGCGGCACCTCGTTGGACATGACCACCACGGGCTGGCTGATCGAGAACGAGCAGGGCGTCCCGATGCAGGGTGGCCGCACGCAGGCCGGCAGCGGACAGAGTCAGCGCGTGACATGGCGCTATCGGCCCGAGGCGATCGAGGAGCGCACGGTCGATCTGGACAGGATCCTGGACCGCACGCTGCCACCGGTTCCGGCCGACGCGCTGGCGCCGCACGCCTCGGAGGCGCAGGCCAAGGCGAAGCGCGCCTCGGGCGCGAGCACGATCGAGCAGCTTGTCTTCGAGCCCGCGCAGGGGGCGGTGCCGCAGCAGGTGCGCGCCGTGCGCGAGGTGGAGGAGACCATCCGCGTGGCAGGAGAGCCCGTGCAGGCGGTGCGATGGCGACTCGAGGGCCCGATGGTGCCGCCAGGTTCGCGTGAGTGGCGCGCGGCCGACGGCGAACTGCTTCGCAGCCTCTCGCCCACTGGCCTTGGCAGCATCGAGAGCATCCGGAGCACACCGGAGCGCGCGAAGCAGGCGCTGGATCGCGCGGGTTCGGGCCCCGAGGTGATGGTCGCCAGTTTCGCCGAGGTCGATCGGCCGATGTCCGATCCCGCGCGGTTGCGCCGCGCCGCCTTCCGCATCCGTGCCGCGGAGGGTGCGGAGCCGACATCCTCCGGCGCGCAGACCGTCTCGCGCGAAGGTGACGCATGGCGCGTGGCGGTGGATCTGGACGCGCCGGCGCAGGAGGCCACCGCGACCGAGCGCGCGGATCCCGCCTACCTGTCGGCCTCGCCCATGATCGATTCGCGCGATCCGATGGTGGTGGAACTCGCCACGCGGACGCTGGCCGACGCGCCCCCGGACCCTCGCATGCGCATCGAGCGTCTGCGTCGAGTCGCCGGCGCGAGCCTTCCGCGCAAGAACCTCTCCAGCGCGCTCGCGAGCGCCAGCGAGGCGCTGCGGACGAAGTCCGGGGACTGCACCGAACACGCGGTGGTGCTGGCCGCGCTGCTGCGTTCGCAGGGGATTCCCGCGCGCGTGGTCGCTGGATTGGTGTGGTGCGACGCGTTCGCGGGTCGGCGCGACGTCTTCGGCTGGCATCTCTGGACGCAGGCGCTGGTGGATGGTCGCTGGGTCGATCTGGACGCCACGCTGACCGAGCCGGGCGTGGCCTTCCATCCCGGTCACATCGCGTTCGTGACCACGCCGCTGGCCGATCCCGCTTCCGACCCCGCACTGGTGCGACTGGTGGCCGCGCTGGGCGCGCTGAAGATCGAGGTGCTTGATGGAGCGCGTTGAACGCATCCCGCATCTGCCGCCACGCGAGGCCGAGGGCCACAAGGGCACGTTCGGTTCGGTGCTGGTGATCGGCGGACATGCGGCGAACCCGGTGATGCTGGGCGGGCCGGCGCTCGCGGCCCGTGCCGCGCTTCGTGCCGGCTGTGGTCTGTGCACGCTCGCGATGCCCGAACCCTTGCTTGCGCCGGCGTTGGGGGTGGCGTCGAGCGCCACCGGCTGCGCATTGCCGGTCGATGCCGAGGGTCACCTGCGCCCAAGCGCCGCCGCCGAGGTGCTTGATCCGTTGCTCGCCCGCGCAAGCGCGGTGGTGGTCGGGCCCGGCCTTGGCTCCGGCTTCGCCGTGCAGCAACTCGTCGTGCGTCTGGTCGCGACGGTCGAGGTGCCCATGGTCGTGGACGCCGATGCGCTGAACGCGCTCGCCGCCACGCCCGACTTCACCGCGGACCTGCGCGCGCCGATCGTGATCACGCCCCATCCCGGCGAGTTCGCCCGACTCGCCGAGGCGCTTGGCCTGCATGCGGATCCGATCGAGCCGACGAAGCGCGAACAGGCCGCGGGCGCGTTGGCGGCGCGGCTGGGCTGCGTGGTGGTGCTGAAGGGATCGAACACCGTGGTGAGCGATGGCGTGCGCGCGTGGATCTGTGGCGCGGTGGAGCCGGCGCTCGCGACCGGCGGAAGTGGCGACGTGCTTTCGGGCGTGCTGGGTGGAATGGCCGCGCAATTCGTGCGCGCCGGCGCGCGTCGCGCGCTGCCGCTGTTCGAGACCGCATGTCTGGCGGTGCAGCTGCACGCCGACAGCGCAGCGCGATGGGCCGCGAAGCATGGGCACGCGGGCATGCTGGCCGAGGAGATCGCCGACGGCATCCCCGACGCGATGGCCGCGCTGCGCACATGAGCGGCGCGCGCGTGCGGCTAGACTCGCGCGGATGAACGCCACTCGAAACGAGGGTTCGGTCATGCCGCACATCGCCATCCGGGACTTCGTCGCCAACACCTACGTGAACGGCACCTACTCGCTCGTGAACCCGCAGATGGGCGTCACGCGCGCCGGCAAGCCCTTCTTCAAGGCGCTGATCCGCGACGCGACGGGCGAGGTGCCCGTGCGCGTGTGGACCTTCGACGAGGCGCAGATGCCCGAGGTGGCGCGCACCGGCTTCGTGTTCGTGAGCGGCCAGACGCAGGCCTACAACGGTCAGCTGCAGCTGATCGCGGAGGCGATCCGTGGCGTCGACGTGGACCAGAAGGATCTGCAGCGGCTCCTGCCCGTCACCAAGGGCGACATCCGCTCCATGATGGACGAGGTCACCTCGCTCCTGCGCTCGATGGAGCACCCGGGCATGCTGGCGCTGGCCGAGCAGTACCTGGGCAGCGCCGCGCTGATGGATCGCTTCCGCCACGCGCCCGCAGCGGTGAGCGTGCATCACGCGTTCATCGGTGGGCTGCTGGAGCACACGCTGCAGCTCATGCGCCTGGCGGATCGCACGCTGCCGCTCTATCCGGCGCTCAACCGCGATCTGGTGCTCATGGGTCTCTTCCTGCATGACCTTGGCAAGACGGCCGAGCTGGAGTGGGAGAAGGGCTTCAGCTACACCACCGACGGCAATCTGATCGGGCACGTCGTGCGCGGCGCGGTCTGGCTGAACGCGATGGCCGTGAAGGCCGCAACCGAGAAGGGCGCGGCGCTGCCGGCCGACGCGCTGCGCGTGCTCATGCACATGGTGATCAGTCACCACGGCGAGCTGGAGCACGGCGCCGCGAAGGTGCCGAGCACGCCCGAGGCGATGTTCGTCGCGATGCTCGACAACCTGGACGCGAAGGTGGCCACGTCGCTGGTGGCCGCCGCGCGCGAGAAGGGTGACAGTCATCAGCCCGGCCACGAGTTCAGCGACAGGGTCTGGGCGCTCGACGTGCGCGTCTATCGCCCCGATCCACTGGCACCCGGCGCCGTGGCCGCGCCGCCGCAGGCCTGATCAGGCGTTCGCACGCGCCTCAAGCGCGTCCCGCAGGGCCGTCACGCGCAGCGGATCCAGCAGCGCGAAGCACCAGGTGCGCCGAACCGCAAGTTCCCGCGCCAGACGCGCCGCGCCAGCCGCCTCCTCGGCGCCCCGCAGGGCGTCGAGTTCACCGCTTCGGCGAAGCCGGCCGGCGTTGCGTTCGTTCACCAGTTCGCGGAAGGCCGCGCGTCGCCGCGGATCACGCGGCGGGATGGAGGCGATGAACTCGATCGCACGTCGCCGGGTGGCGCTAGGACCCGTTCCGCCCGATTCAAGCAGGTCCGGATCGCACCAGGCGCGACGCCAGGGCATCGCGGCCCTCGTGGGCTCCTGCGGCATGGGCAGCTCCATGCGAAGCGAGGCGCTCACGACATCGTGTGGCGGTGGACTCCAGCCCAGCCAGTCACGAATCCAGCGATCCGTCGCCTGCTCGTAGACGCCGCCTCCAAGCCCATGGGTGAAGCGGTCCGCCAGCGCCGTGCGCGCGATCGCGCTCATCAGGAACGCTCGAGGCAACACCGACTCGCCACGCGAAAGCGCATCACCGAGCGCCCGTGCGCTCGCGCGGAGTCGCACACCATCGGGGCCCAGCAGCCATACCGGCAGTTCGGAATCCGCTCCGCGCACGTGCAGGGCCCGCGCCGCGCGCGGTGCGTGACGCAGTGCGGCGTTGAAGTGACGGGCGCAGCGCTCGGGGTCCTCCAGCATGCGCTCGAGCAGGCGTCGCGCGAGCGTGGTGTGCATCATGTCACTCGCACGCACAAGCGCCGGTCGCTTCAGCCACGTGCCGGCGAGATCCAGCATCGCGAGGGCGCCCTGCATCGCCGCGCTGCTGGCGGTGCCGTGCTCCTGCAGCGCGTCATGGACCGACTGCACGCTTGCCGAGACGCGCGGTTCGACGCCTTCGCCGGGCTCGACGGGCCGCGGCCGGCACGCCGTGCATGCGACGGCCGCTCTGGACTCCGCCGACGCCGCGAATCGGTGACCTCGCACGCCCCACCAGCCATCCGTGCGTTGGAACGGCCACTCCAACGGCATGCCGTCGAAGCCGTCCTGATCCACGACCACATGCACCGCCAGCGCATGCTCCCGGTGGGCGATCGCCTGCACCCACAGCGATTTTGCCAGGATTCCCGCATGCCAGCACTCGCTCTGATGACCTGTGGCGAACACGGCCCCGGTCGGAAGCCCGAGCGTCGCGCGCGCCTCGTCACGCCACGCCGACAGGGGCCTGCCCTCGATGGACTGCAGCGCTGGCGCAAGCGTCTCGCCGCCGTGCACCACGATCTCCACGCCCTCGCTGAGCCGGGTCATCCGCCCAGACACCCGCCCGAAGCGGGCAGGTCTTGAGAGGCCTTGCTGGAGAGTCGATGTCGGAATCGCGTGATCTCTTCGTGCATGGTGCGGCGGTACAACGCGAGGCGCACCTGCGGGTCGTCGAGTCCGCCGCCAAAGGAGCGTCCAAGATCCTTGTAGATGCGCCGTACCGGAATCTCTCGAATACGCAATCCGGCCGCCGCGGCCTGCACCCAAAACTGCAGTGGGAAGTCGTAGCCGTCGACTGAAAGTCCCATGCGCCGCGTGGCGGCCGTGCGATAGGCCTTGAAGCCGCAGAAGGCGTCGGTCAGGTCCAGATCCAGGCGAGCGTTCAGCTCCTGCGTGATCTGCAGGTTCACCTGACGGCGCGCCGCGGGTGCCGCGTCATCCTGCGCATGTTCGCACAGGTAGCGACTGCCGCTGATCACGTCCGCGCCGCCCGCCTCGATCGCGCGCACGAAGTCGGGAATCTGCGTGGGCTCATGCTGCTCGTCGCAGTCCATGGTGACCACCCATGCGTAGCCATTGCGATCGGCCAGACGCAACATCTCCTGCATGGCACGACCGTAGCCGCGGTTCTCCGCGTGGCGCACCACGTTCACGCGGTGTCGAGCCAGGATGTCCGGAGTGGCGTCCGTGCTGCCGTCGTCGATCACCAGCACGTCGCGTGCATAGGGGCGGACGCGGTCAAGCACCATCTCCAACGTCGCTGCCTCGTTGAACACCGGAATGGCAAGCAGAATGGAGGAGCGGTCGATGGGCATGGGCGCGAGGGTGTTCGTCCCGCCCGTGCTTGGGATTCGTCGAAACGGAGGAGGACCCGAACTACGGTTCAAGGCCCACGGCCCTCCAGCGCCGCTCGATTTCCGCCGGTGTGCTGGGGTCCATGCAGGATCCGTCGGCCTCCTGCCGACGCAGCAGGCGGCCCTCGCCGTCGAACCATTCCAGACTGGCGGGGGTGTCGGGCGTGTTCTGGACCTCCAGTTTCCACGCGCCGGGGGTGGTGTTTTCGCGTGACCACCGCACCAGACGCTGGCAGAGTCGTCCGCTGCCCGGATCGAGCGCGTAGAAGACCATGCTGGCTGGCGCACTGCCGTCCTTCGGCAGCATCGCGCCCAGAGCGAGCGCGACCGCCTGCGGCAGATACCCGACGGGAGGCCGCGGCCAGATCGCAGGCTCCTCCATGCCAGCGCCAAGATCGCTCGCCACCATCAGCACGGGAGGTTGCTGACCGTCGCTGCGCGGGAGCAGTCCGACCTGTTCGAAGCGGCTCTTGGGACCCGCGCCCTTCTGCTCGCTGCGGACGGTCCACGCCTCGCTGCCCAGATCCCACGCGATCCAGTAGTTGGCGCGGGTTTCCACGCGATCGGTGCCGTCGGTGGCGGTGGTGCGCGCGATCAGCGAGATGAGCAGCCCCTCCTCACGCTCGCTTGGCTTGTCAAGCACGGATGGCCCGGTGCGGCCTGCGCTCGATCGGGGTGCCCGCTTCATGAGCACCTCGACCCATCCGAGTTCCTCAGGTTCGCCGTCAGGTCCCGGCCTCCACAGCCGGCGCACACGTGAAACGCCATCCGCAAGTGCCTGCAATCGCTCCTTCGAAAGGCCCTTGAGAAAGTCCTGTCCGCGCGTGATCGCGGCCTCGCGCTCCAGTTGGATCGCGCGCGGATCCACCACCTGAAGCGTTTCAAAGCTTCGTTGCAGCATCGCCTCGGCTTCCGCGAAACGATCCGGCGTCATGCTGGTCGCGATGCTCACGAACACGCCGTCGCCCGTGCGCACCACCACCAAACCGGCCACGCGCGACGCGCCGCCCGTGGTGAGCGTTGCCCACACGGAACGCGCGTCGCATCCGGAAACCTTCCAATTGCGTTCGGAAAGCACCTTTACCTCGGTGTTCCCGAGCGTCAGTGCCGCAAGACCCGCCCTCACCTGCGCCGCACAGTCGGTCTCGGCGTCAGGGCCCCACACTTGCTCGACGCGCAGCCGCCACTCGGGGCCACCGGCGGGGGAGAGCACCTGCCATGCGGGGAACTCTTCATTGCTGAGTCGGGTGACATCGCTGTCCTTTGGAAGCCGGATCGACGCGCCGATTGCGGCAAACGCAGTGGGCTCCGCCTCCAGTTCCTCTGCATGCGGCGGGGCGGGTGCTGGTGCGGCAGGGGCGGGGCGTGGATCGGCTGGGGGAGCGGGGACCGGGGCGGATGGCTTGGTCTCCCCGGGTCGAGGGGTTGCCTGAGGGCGCCGAGGTGCTGCGGGAGGCGAGGGCGGATTCTGTTCGAATTCTGATTCAAATCCAACGCGGCAGTTATTATAGGACTCATTTACTGCCGCGGATGCCTGCCCCGACCACGCAAGAGCCTGCGCAGAAACAACGAATGTTGCCGTCAGCACGCGCCAGGCCGTGGGTTGGAATCCAATCCGCATGGCGTTCCACAATACCGAGTCGCAGGCATCTTGACGGCGGCCCAAATTTCTGTAGCCTTGTTCGTTCGCGCCATTTCTGGCCCAGCGGCACGGTGCCGCTCGGTCCAAGGGCGTTGTTCGCGAGTGCAAAGAGGCAGGAACGCCATGACAGGCGGCAAGATTCGAATCCGCATGGAGGCCTACGACCATCAGGCTCTCGACGCGTCCGCGCGCGAGATCGTCGATCACGCCAAGCGCACCGGCGCCCGCGTGGCTGGTCCCGTTCCTCTGCCCACCCGTCGCGAGATCTACACCGTCAACCGCTCGCCCTTCATCGACAAGAAGAGCCGCGAGCAGTTCGAGATCCGCACGCACAAGCGAATCATCGACATCACCGAAGTCAACCCGCGCACCGTCGATGCGCTGAACCGTCTTGTGGTCCCCGCCGGCGTGTTCATCAAGATCAAGGCCTGATCCGAAGGAAGCATGACCATGCCCGCCGCAGCGATCCTTGGCAAGAAGATCGGTATGACCCGCTGGTTCATGGAGGATGGCACCAACATCCCCGTGACCGTGATCGAGGCAGGTCCCTGCGTCGTCACGCAGGTCAAGACCACCGCGACCGACGGCTACGCCGCCGTGCAGCTGGCCTTCGATGACGCGAAGGCCCGCACCAGCACGCAGCCGGTGATCGGCCACGACGCGAAGGCCGGCAGCGCGCCGAAGCGCGTGCACCGCGAGCTTCGTCTCGAGAACGACAAGGACGCCGAGGGCTTCACCCTGGGCCAGGCCGTGACCGTGAGCGCCCTCGACGGCATCAAGTTCGTCGACGTCACTGGTCAGAGCAAAGGCAAGGGCTTCCAGGGCACCATGGTGCGCTGGAACTTCAAGGGCATGTGCGCCAGCCACGGCACCGAGCGCAAGCACCGTTCGCCCGGTTCGATCGGCGGTGGTGGCACCGACCGTGGCGTCGGCCCCAAGCTGAAGAAGGGCAAGAAGATGTCCGGTCACATGGGCGACGAGCGGGTCACCGTTCGCTCGCTCGACGTGGTCAGCATCGACACCGACAAGAATCTGCTGGTCGTGAAGGGGGCTGTCCCCGGCGCCAGCGACGGCTATCTGTTCATCAAGACGCCCACGCGTCTCTACAAGCGAAAGGCACGCACCCAGGCCGGCAAGTGACCTGGATGGCTGGGCAGGCCCTTCGGGAACCGCCCAGTCGAAACAAGCAAGACCCCTGACCGAGTCGATCCCTGCCGCCGCCCCATCGTGACGGGCGCCGGAGGGTAGGCGAGACGGCCGCAAGGCCAAAGGTGAATGACCAATGATTGAACTTCCAATCCTTGATGTGCACGGCAAGAAGGTTGACGTGCTGAAGATCGATGAGGGCGCGCTCGGCGGCGAAGTCCGCCACGCCCTCCTGAAGCAGGCGTACGTGATCACCCATGGCAACCAGCGCCAGGGTTCCGCCCGCACGAAGGGCCGCGGCTCCGTCCACGGCTCGACCCGCAAGCTCTACAAGCAGAAGGGCACCGGCAACAGCCGCGTCGGCAACGCCCGTGTGAACAGCCGCAAGGGCGGTGGCGTGACCTTCGAGAAGACCCGCACCCGCGAGGACTTCCGCACCAGCCTGACCCGCAAGATGCGCCAGCTCGCCAACCGCAACGCGCTGCTCGCGAAGCTCGTGGACGGCGAGGTGAAGTGCTTCGCCGAGCTGAGCTTCAAGGAGCCCAAGACCAAGGCGTTCGCCGACGTGCTGAAGGCCGGCGGCGTGGACCGCAGCTGTCTGGTGGCGCTGAATGGCGCCAACGAGAACGCGCGCCTCTCGGCCCGCAACCTGGACAACGTGACCGTGACCCGCATCGAGCAGCTGAACGCGTTCGACCTGCTGAACCACCGCTATGTGGTGGTGGACAAGGCGAGCCTGCAGGCGTTCATCGACGGCTCGGCCCTCACGGCCGGGAAGGAGGCCGCCTAATGCATCCGACGCACATCATCCGCCGGCCCATCGTGACCGAGAAGGCCAGCTTCGGCACCGGCCACGGCAACCGCTACACCTTCGAGGTGGCGGGCACCGCTCGCAAGGACCAGATCAAGGCCGCCGTGCAGCAGCTCTACAAGGTGCGCGTGCTCGGCGTGGCCACACAGAACCACAAGGCGCGCGCGCGTCAGTACAAGTACGGCCTCGTGGCCGGCGCGATCACCAAGCGCGCCATCGTGAAGGTGCACCCCGAGGACAAGATCGAGCTCTTCTGAGCTGAGGCATTCCCATGGCGATCCGCATCTACAAGAAGACCACCAACGGCCGTCGCAACGCGAGCGTGAACATGCACGTCGAGGTGACGCGCTCGAAGCCCGAGAAGAGCCTGTGCCGTCCGCTGCCGAAGACCGGCGGCCGCAACTGCCAGGGCAAGCTCACCGTGATCCAGCAGGGCGGCGGACACAAGCGCCGCTACCGCATGGTCGATTTCAAGCGCCGCAAGGACGACGTCGTGGCCACGGTGGTGTCGGTCGAGTACGACCCCAACCGCACCTGCCACATCGCCCTCGTGGAGTACGCCGACGGCGAGAAGCGCTACATCCTCTGCCCGAAGGGCCTGAAGGTCGGCGCGAAGATCGTGAGCAGCCAGAATGCGGTCGAGCCCGACGCGGGCAACTGCATGCCTCTCAAGCACATCCCCACGGGTCTCGACGTGCACTGCATTGAGATGACTCCCGGCAAGGGCGGCGCCCTGTGCCGCGCCGCGGGCATGGCCGCTCGACTCACCAACAAGGAGGGCCGCATGGCCACCCTCGTGCTGCCGAGCGGCGAGATCCGCCAGGTGCTGCTCGAGTGCCGCGCCACCGTCGGTGCGGTCGGCAACGCCGACAACGGAAACATCATGCTTGGCAAGGCCGGCCGTGCGCGCTGGCTCGGCCGTCGTCCCCGCACCCGCGGCGTCGCGATGAGCCACCATCAGCATCCGCACGGTGGCGGTGAAGGTCGCTCGAAGGGCGGCCAGGAGCCGTCCAATGCCAGCGGCACCCAGTCGAAGGGCGGTCGTACCCGCCGCTTCGGCCTGTCCAGTGACCACATGATCATCCGTCGGCGCTATAGCCGCCGCTACGGTCAGCTGAAGCTCTGATTTCCAGGAGACACCCATGAGCCGATCCAGCAAGAAGGGCCCCTTCGTCGACGAGCGCCTCTACCGCAAGGTGGAGAAGATGCAGTCCGGCGGCCGCCGTGCGCCGCTGAAGACCTGGCGCCGCGCCTGCACCATCGTTCCCGAGTTCGTCGGCATCACCTTCCAGGTGCACAACGGCAAGGGCTTCCACGACGTCTTCGTCACCGAGGACATGGTGGGCCACAAGCTCGGCGAGTTCGCCATCACGCGCCATTTCAAGGGTCACACGAACAAGAAGGAAGGCATCGACGGCGGCGACAAGGACGCCGGCTGATCTGGAGCACACCCATGGCCTACACCTCAACACATCGTTTCGCGCGCATCGCGCCCCGCAAGGCGCGCCTCGTGGCCGACCTGATCCGCGGCAAGAGCGTGGACCAGGCGCTGACCGAACTCGAGTTCACCAAGAAGCGTGGCGCGTACTTCCTGCGCTACGTGCTTCGCAGCGCCATCGCGCAGGCCGAACAGGCCAACGTCGATCCAGGCCGCCTCTACGTGAGCGAGAGCCGCGTCGACGAAGCCCCCACCATCAAGCGGTTCCAGCCCAAGGACCGCGGTCGTTCGCACCCCATTCTCAAGCGCAACAGTCACCTGATTGTTGGCGTGGACGTCCGCTGAGGAGCACACCATGGGACAGAAGGTCCATCCGTTCGGTTTCCGCGTCGGCGTCACCGAGGCTCACAAGAGCCGCTGGTTCGCCCCCAAGGCCCTCTTCGGCGAGCTGCTGATCGAGGACTACAAGATCCGCAAGTACGTCGACAAGCGGCTCAACCGCACGCCGCCGTTCGCGGCCGTGAGCGACGTGCACATCGAGCGCACGCGCGAGGAGCTCACCGTCATCATCAAGACCGCGCGTCCCGGCCAGGTCGTTGGCCTGAAGGGCGCCGAGGTCGAGAAGCTGACCAGCGACCTGCAGACCCTCACGGGCCGCAAGGTGGCGATCAAGATCATCGAGATCAAGAATCCCGAGATCGACGCCAAGCTGATCAGTGAGACCCTCGCCGAGCAGCTGAAGAAGCGCGCGAACTTCCGCAAGGTGCTGAAGCAGCGCTGCGAAGGTGCCATGCAGAACGGCGCCCTCGGCGTGAAGATCCAGCTCAGCGGCCGCCTTGGCGGCGCCGAGATGAGCCGCACGCTCGACAGCCGTCTGGGCAAGATCCCGCTCAGCACGCTGCAGGCGAACGTGGACTACGCCGTCACCCACGCGTTCACCACCAGCGGCGCGCTGGGCGTGAAGGTCTGGGTCTACAAGGGCATGTACAGCCAGGACCAGCAGGACGAGGTGGTGTCGAACGCGGCCGGTGGCCGTGCGCGCGCCCGCGGCCGTCGCTGATTGAACGTCGACGAATGAACACCGAGGACCAGCCATGAGCATGATGCCCAAGCGAGTCAAGTTCCGAAAGCAGCAGCGCGGCAAGATGAAGGGCAACGCCACGCGCGGCAACTACGTCTCCTACGGCGACTACGGCCTGCAGAGCCTGGAGACGCACTGGCTGAGCGCGCGTCAGATCGACGCGGGCCGCATCGCCGCGCAGCACTTCCTGCGCCGCCAGGGCAAGCTCTTCATCCGCGTCTTCCCGGACAAGCCCATCTCGAAGAAGCCGCTGGAGACCCGAATGGGCACCGGCAAGGCCGACGTGGACTTCTGGGCCGCTCGCATCAAGCCGGGCACGGTGCTCTTCGAGATCGCCGGCGTGCCCGAGGAACTCGCGAAGCAGGCGTTCGCCCGCATCGCCCACAAGATGCCCGTGAAGTGCCGCTTCGTGGGCCGCCGCATCGCCGTCTGACCGGAGCCGACCATGGAAATCACCGAGATCCGAAAGTTGACGAACGAGCAGATCACCAGCGAGCTGGCCAGCCAGCGTCGCAAGATCTTCGACCTGCGCGCGCAGTCCGTCACCGAGAAGGTGGCCGACACGAGCCAGTTCCGCACCATCCGCCGAACCATCGCCCGCCTGCTCACCGAGCAGGGCGCGCGCACCAAGACCGGAGCCAAGGCATGAGCCGCGACCACACGATCCACATCACCGACGACAGCCCGCGCCGCATCGGCGTGGTGGAGAGCGACGCCCGCGACAAGACCCGCAAGGTCGTCGTGGCCTTCGTCGCCCGCCACCCCAAGTACGGCAAGTTCACGAAGCGCCGCACGGTGCTGCACGTGCACGACGAGAAGAACGAGAGCCACGTGGGTGACCGCGTGGAGGTCGCCGAGTGCCGTCCCATCAGCCGCACCAAGAGCTGGACGCTCGTGCGGGTGGTCGAGAAGGCGCCGGTGAAGTTGCTCGCCATCACCGAGGAGGCGGGCCGCTAAAGGCGCCCGGCACCAGTCATGATCCAGAAGGAATCACGCATCGAGGTCTGCGACAACAGCGGCGCCAAGGAGGCCATGGTCATCGGCATCATGGGCGTCAGCACCGCGCGCGGAAAGTTCACGCGCGTCGCGATGGGCGTGGGTGACCGCGTCCTGGTCGCGGTGAAGAAGGCCCTGCCGACCGGCGACGTGAAGAGTGGTGACAAGGCCACCGCCGTCATCGTCCGCACCAAGTACCCCACGCGTCGCCCCGACGGCAGCTACGTGCGCTTCGACTCGAACGCGTGCGTGCTGATCGACGCGGAAGGCAACCCGCGGGGCACCCGCATCTTCGGCGCCGTGGCGCGCGAGCTGCGCGAGAAGAACTTCATGAAGATCGTGTCCCTTGCCTCGGAGGTCGTCTGACATGCCACGCCACGTTCGGAAGGGTGACATGGTGATCGTCACCGCGGGCAACGCCCGTGGCACGGTCGGCGAGGTGCTCTCGGTCCTGACCGACAGCGATCGCGTGATCGTGAAGGGCGTCAACATCCGCACGAAGAACCTCCGCCGCACCCAGCAGCGCCCGCAGGGCGGCCAGGTGAAGCAGGAGATGCCGATTCACATGAGCAACGTGAGCCCCGTGGTCGACGGCAAGCCGTCCCGCGTGCGGTTCGTGACCAAGCCCGACGGAAGCAAGGTGCGCGTGTCGGCCCGCGGCGGCAAGGAGCTGCACGTGCTGAGCAAGGCGCGCAAGGCCTGAAAGCGAGCAAATCATGGCAGCGACCCGTGACATTCCCCGTCTGCAGAAGTCCTTCCGAGAGCAGGTGGTGCCCAAGGTGATGAAGGAGTTCGGCCTGAAGAACCCCAACCAGGTTCCCAAGGTCGCCAAGATCATCGTGAGCACCGGCGTCGGCAAGCGGCTGGAGAACCAGAAGCTCAAGCCCGAGCACCGCGAGGCGGTGGTCGACACCTATCGCAAGATCACGGGTCAGAACCCGATCATGATCAAGGCGAAGAAGGCCGTGAGCAACTTCAAGGTGCGCGAAGGCTCGCCCAGCGCGTTCATGGTGACCCTGCGGCGTGACCGCATGTGGGGCTTCCTGGACCGCCTGATCAACCTTGCCATCCCCCGCATCAAGGACTTCCGCGGCGTGAGCGACAAGAGCTTCGATCGCGGCGGCAGTTGGGCGATGGGTCTCACCGAGCAGGCCGTGTGGCCCGAGATCAACATGGCCAACGTGACCTTCAGCCACGGCATGCACGTGAATGTGGTGTTCGAGAACAGCGATCCCAAGATGAGCCGCTTCGTGCTCGCCGAGCTCGGCATGCCTTTCATGCAGCCCGAGGAGAAGCAGGTCAAGAAGGCCTGAACCGGAGAAGACCCATGGCCAGCAAGCGAACTTTCGTCAAGATGTCCCAGAAGCCCAAGTTCAGCACCCGCAAGCGAAGCCGCTGCGAGATCACGGGCCGCGGTCGCGGCGTGTATCGCAAGTTCCGCGTGTGCCGTCACATGCTGCGCGAGCTCGCGCTCCAAGGCATGGTGCCCGGCATGCGCAAGGCCAGCTGGTGAACCCCGAGCAGAAGAGGAACCCAACATGCCCCTTCACGATCTCACCGCCGACATGCTGACCCGCATCCGCAACGCGGTTTCCAACCGCGCGAGGCAGGTCATGGTGCTGGACAACAAGCTCAACCGCGGCGTCGCCAAGGTCCTCCACGAGGAGGGCTACATCCGCGGCTTCGAGACCATCGCGGACGGCCGCGGCGGACTCATTCGCGTCGACCTGAAGTACGGACCGGACGGCCAGAGCGTGATCGGCTCGATCGATCGCGTGAGCAAGGCCGGCCGTCGCGTCTACTCGGGCGTCGAACAGTTGCCCCGTCCCCAGCAGGGCCTGGGCATCGCCATCGTCACCACGAGCCGCGGCGTCATGAGCGACCGCGCCTGCCGCGAGGCACGCCTGGGCGGCGAAGTCGTCGCGCTGGTCAGCTGAGAAAGGACACGAACCACCCATGAGCCGCATCGGACGAAAGCCCGTCACCGTGCCCGCCGGCGTGAAGGTGCAGGTCAACGCCAGCACTCGCGTGATCGACGTGCAGGGACCCAAGGGCAAGCTCTCCTTCACCCACCGACCCGAGGTCAAGGTCGCCTACAGCGATGCCGACAAGGCGATCGTGTGCGACATGGATCCAGCCATCGTCGAGTTGGGCAGCAACAAGGCCTTCTGGGGCACCACCCGGTCCGTGCTGAACGGCATGATCGAGGGCGTTACCAAGGGCTATGAGAAGAAGCTCGAGATCGTCGGCGTGGGCTGGAGCGCCCGCGTCGCCGGCAAGAAGATCGCGCTGACCCTCGGCTACGCCAACACGATCGAGCTCATGATCCCCGCGGGCGTGAACGTGAACGTGAACGGCGCGCTGTTGGAGTTGAGCGGCCCGGACAAGCAGGCCGTCGGCGCTTTCGCCAGCCAGATCCGCTCGCAGCGCAAGCCCGAGCCCTACAACGGCAAGGGCGTCAAGTACATCGACGAAGTGATCCAGCGCAAGCAGGGCAAGGCCTTCGGCAGCTGATCCAAGGAGCAGAACCACCATGCCATCCGCCACGCTTCTCAAGAAAGTTCGTCGCGCGCGCCGCAAGATCGGCCTGCGCAAGCGCATCCACGGCACGCCGGAGCGTCCGCGCCTGACCGTGTTCCGTTCGCTCAAGCACATCTATGCCCAAGTCATCGACGACGTATCGGGCCGCACGATCGTGAGCGCAAGCGACCAGGCCGGCAAGGGCGGCAAGGCCGTGAAGGCCAAGACCGGCAGCGCGAAGAGCGTGGGTTCGACCCTCGCCGAGCGCGCGAAGAAGGCGGGCGTCACCAAGGTGGTGTTCGACCGCAACGGCTACATCTATCACGGCCGCGTGAAGGCGCTGGCCGACGGCGCCCGCGAGGGCGGCCTGCAGTTCTGAACCCAAAGGACCAATCATGAGCGGCAAGTTCGAAGAACGAGACAGCGACTCCACGACGGTGGGCGTGTATCGCACCAGCTCCACCGTGGCCGGCGGCCGTCGGTTCAGCTTCAGCGCCCTGGTCGTCGTGGGCGACAAGAATGGCAGCGCGGGCATGGGCTACGCGAAGAGCAACCAGGTCCCGCAGAGCGTGGAGAAGGCCCAGAAGGAAGGTCGTCGCAAGATGCGCCGCTTCCCGCTGCAGGGCCGCACCATTCCGCACGCGGTCGAAGGTCGCTTCGGCGCCAGCAAGGTGCGTCTGGTTCCGGCCGCGCCTGGAACCGGCGTCATTGCGGGCGCCGCGGTGCGCGCGATCCTGGACATGATCGGCGTGCAGGACTGCCTCACGAAGTGCTATGGCAGCAGCAACCCCAAGAACTTGGTGAAGGCCACCTTCGCCGCCCTCGACCGCCTGCGCACCCGCGAGCAGATCGAGAGCGTGCGTGGTGTGATGCTGGGCACCACCGCCGTGGAGGACGCGATCCGCAAGGGCGCGGCCGCCATGCCCGCGGCACGCAGCGGCGAGAAGGCGCAGGCCCCGGTGAACACCGTTGGCGACGATCGTCGCGGTGGCCGTGGTGGCCGTGGCGGTCCGGGCCGTGGCGGTCCAGGCCGTGGTCGCGGTGGCTTTGATGGCGGCGCGCCAAGCGCACCGTCCGCACCGGCCGCACCGGCTGCACCGGAGAGCGCGGGCGACGCCCCGGCTGCCGGCTGATCCCGAACACGAGACGAAGACAGGAGATTCCTCCCATGATGATCCATGACATCACTGCCAAGGTCGGCGCGCACAAGAAGCGAACGCGCGTCGGTCGCGGCGAAGGCAGCGGCAAGGGCGGCACCAGCGGCCGTGGCCACAAGGGCGCCAAGAGCCGCGCCGGTTGGAGCAGCCGTCCCGGCTATCAGGGCGGCAGCACGCCGATCGCGCGTCGCTTCCCCAAGCGTGGCTTCTCGAACGCCGGTTTCCGTGCGCTCTTCCACGAGGTGAACGTGCAGGCGCTGGAGAAGCACTTCGCCAGCGGCGCCACCGTCGACGCGAAGGCGCTCGCCGAAAAGGGCCTGATCCGCGACGTGAAGTTGCCGGTGAAGGTGCTCGGCACGGGCGACCTGACCAAGAAGCTCACCGTGAACGCGGCGAAGTTCAGCGCCTCGGCGAAGACCAAGATCGAGAAGGCCGGCGGCAGCGCCGTGGCGGCCTGACCGGAACCCCCGCGCAGTGATCCAGGCCGCAGCGAACATCTTCCGCATTCCTGACCTGCGCAACCGCGTGCTGTTCACGCTGGCGATGCTGGTCATCTATCGCATCGGCTTCTGGATCCCGCTCGTCGGGGTCGACCAGACGCAGCTTGCGGAGGCGGCGGAGAAGGCCAGCGAGAACGCGACCGGCTTTGGCCGCATCGTGCAGTTCGCCAGCATCTTCTCAGGCGGCAGCCTGCAGCAGAGCACGATCTTCGGTCTGGGCATCATGCCCTACATCACCGCGGGCATCATCTTCCAGCTGCTGGGCCAGGTGCTGCCCGGCCTGCAGGAACTGAAGAAGGAAGGCGCTGGCGGCCAGCAGAAGCTTGCGGAGTGGACGCGCTACGCCGCCGTGGGCCTGTGCATCTTCCAGGGCTGGATGTGGCTCAGCTACCTGCGCGCGCAGAACCTGGTGCAGCCGCAGTTCGAGCAGGGCAGCTCGCTGATCGTGTTCTACGTGTCGGGCTTCTGCGCCCTCACCGCCGGCAGTCTGTTCCTGATGTGGCTGGGCGAGCAGATCGACAAGTACGGCATTGGCAACGGCGTCAGCATCATCCTGACCACGGGCATCCTGGCCCGCATGCCCGACGCCGTGATGTGGGTGGCCGGCAACTTCGACCCGCGCCAGTCGAGCGACGCCGAGGGCAAGGTGGGCCTGGTGGGCCTGCTGCTCCTGGTCGGCGGCTTCTTCGCGGTCACCGCGGGCGCGATCATCATCACGGTGGCGCAGCGCCGCATTCCGATCCAGCAGGCCAAGCACACGGTGGGCCGCAAGGTCTACGGCGGCCAGAAGCTCTATCTGCCGCTGCGCCTCAACCACGCCGGCGTGATGCCGATCATCTTCGCCAGCAGCTTCATGGTGTTCCCCAGCGCGTTCTTCGGCTGGCTCGCCAGCAGCGCACAGGCCGGTGGCGAGATCGGCTGGCTCGGTCGCGTGTCGATCTTCCTCAGCGAGGCGTTCCAGAACGGTGCGTATCCCTACGTGATCCTGGAGATCGTGCTGATCTACTTCTTCAGCTACTTCTGGACCACCGTGCAGTTCAGCCCCGACGAGATGTCGAAGCAGCTGCGCGATCACGGCAGCATGATTCCGGGCATCCGCCCCGGTCCGTTCACCGCGGACTATCTCGAGCGGATCATGGAGCGCATCACCTACGTGGGCGCGGGCTTCCTGGCGGTCATCGCCATCATCCCGACCCTCGTCACCCAGCAGCTCGGCATTCCGTTCAACGTGAGCCAGTTCCTGGGCGGCACGGGCCTGCTGATCGTGGTCAGCGTGGGTCTGGACGTGCTGCAGCGCATCGAGGCGCAGCTTCTCATGCGCAACTACGCCGGTTTCCTCTCGGGCACCGGCGAGCCCAACGGTCCCCGCATCCGGAGTGCGCGCGCATGATCGACGCGGCTCCCAAGACTGGCATCGCGCGCTCCTGGTGGGTGCGTCTGGACACTGGTGCCGCCGAGCGCCTGAGTGGCCGCCTGGCCGAGCAGCGGGGGCCTCGTGCACCGCGCCCGTCCGCGGAGATCCGCAGTCAGGCGGAGATCGAGTTCATGGCGGAGGCCGGCCGTGTGGCAGCGATGGCGCTGCGAGCGGCGGCTGTCGCGTGCGTGCCGGGCGCGACGACCGCGGCGGTCGACGGCGCGGCAGGCGGCGTGATCGCCGCCGAGCGCTGCGAGCCCGCGTTCCTGGGTCTGCGTGCCTCGCCCGAGGCGCCCGCCTTCCCGGCGGCGACCTGCGTGAGCGTGAACGAGCAGGTGGTGCACGGCATTCCCGGCGAGCGTCGACTGCTCGAAGGTGACGTGGTGAAGATCGACTGTGGCGTGCGCTGCCGCGGCTGGTGCGCCGACGCCGCCGTGACCGTGGCCGTCGGCCGCGTGTCCGACGACGCGCTGGCGATGATCGCCCGCGCGCGCGCCATGCTGGACGAGGCCGTCGCGATGGTCGCCCCGGGCCGTCGTTGGAGCCAGATCGCCGAGCGCCTGCAGTGCATGGCGCTCGAGGGCGGCTACGGTCTGCTCACCGAGCTCATCGGGCACGGCATCGGCCGTCGCCTGCACGAGTGGCCCGAGGCCCCGAACTCGCTCAGTCGTTCACTGCTGACCCACCGCGACTTCACGCTGCTGCCCGGCATGACGCTGGCCATCGAGCCGATGGTCGCGATGCTGGGTGGCTCGCCGGTACGCCGCGACGAGGACGGCCACCCCATGGGCGTAGCCACCTGCGTGGCCGCCGACGGCTGGACCGTCGAGGCCCTGAGCGGCCTGCCGAGCGCGCACTTTGAACACACCATCGCGGTGACGCGCGAGGGTTCGCGTGTCCTGACCCGTCTGCCGGAAGGAATCCGCTGAATGGGCAAGGACGACAAGATCACCCTCGACGCCGAGGTCACCGAGGCCCTGCCGGACGCCATGTTCAAGGTGCGCCTGCAGAACAACCAGGAGATTCTCGCCTACGTGAGCGGCAAGATGCGGAAGTTCTTCATCCGCATCCTGCCCGGCGACAAGGTCACCATCGAACTCAGCCCCTACGACATGACGAAGGGGCGCATCGTCTACCGCTACTGAACGAGGAAACACCATGAAGGTCCGAAGCAGCATCAAGCGACGCACCCGCGACTGTCAGATCGTCGTCCGCAAGGGCAAGCGATTCGTCATCAACAAGAAGAACCCGCGCCTGAAGCAGCGCCAGGGCTGAAACCGAGGAGCACCAAACCATGCCACGTCTCGCAGGCATCGACATTCCAGAGCGCAAGAAGATCTACTACGCGCTGCAGTACATCCACGGCATCGGCGCCAAGGTCGCCAAGGACATCCTTGCGAAGGTGGGCGTCGACGGCGATCGTCGCGCGAACACCCTCGACGACAAGGAACTTGCCAGCATCGCGCAGTGCATCGACTCCGGCTACGTGGTCGAGGGCGCGCTGCGCCGCCAGGTGGGTCAGGACGTGCAGCGCCTGAAGGACATCAAGTGCTATCGCGGCGAGCGCCATCGCAAGGGCCTCCCCGTGCGTGGCCAGCGCACCCGCACCAACGCCCGCACCCGCAAGGGCAAGAAGCGCACCGTGGCGGGCAAGAAGGGCGTGAAGGGCTGATCCAGCCCTGATCCAGGAGCAGAACCATGGCAAGCAAGAAAAAGGTCCGCAAGAACGTGGCGAAGGGCATCGCGGTGGTGACCGCGTCCTTCAACAACACGATGATCACCATCACCGACGTCAACGGAGAGACCCTCGCGTGGGACTCGGCCGGCAGCGTCGGCTTCAAGGGCGCTCGCAAGAGCACCCCGTTCGCCGCCAGCCGCGCCGCCGAGAAGGTGGCCGGCAAGGTGAAGCGACTCGGGATGCGCGAGGTCGAGGTGCGACTCAAGGGCCCGGGACCGGGTCGCGAGAGCGCAGTCACCGGCCTGCAGGCCAACGGCCTGAAGGTGCTGGCGATCGAGGATCACACCCCGATTCCGCACAACGGCTGCCGCCTGCCCAAGAAGCGCCGCGTTTGACCGTTTCCAGGCCCTTTCCGCGGTGCGGGAGGGGCTTGGAGGTGGGCCCACGGGGGCCTACCATGCACGATTCGTCACTCCCCTCGGCACAGAAGAGGCGCGCCCGACCGCCCCGGCAGGGCCGGCCGACCTCGCGAAGCCGCAGGGATTCCTGTTCAGGACACTGCCGGACTCTGGAGACTCACCATGCACGTTCGTTGGCGCGGACTTGAACTTCCCTCGCGCGTGACCGTCGACCGGTCCACCCTCACGCCCACCTTCGGCCGCTTCATCGCGGAGCCGTTCGAGCGTGGCTTCGGCACCACCGTCGGCAACGGTCTTCGTCGCATCCTGCTCTCGAGCCTCGAGGGCGCTGCCATCACCGGCGTGAAGATCGCGGGCGTGACCCACGAGTTCACCAGCCTCCCCGGCGTGATGGAGGACGTGACCGACATCATCCTGAACGTGAAGCAGCTCGTGGTGAGCATGCAGGACGACGCCCCGAAGACCATGCGCCTGCTGGCCGAGGGCCCGGGCGAGGTCACCGGCGACCTGATCGAGAGCGACAGCAGCATCTCGATCTACAACCCCGAGAGGGTTCTCGCCACCCTGACCGAGAAGCGTGAGTTCGCCATCGAGTTCACCGTGCAGAAGGGCCGCGGCTACATGCCGGCCAGCGAGCAGTGGAACAAGATGGACGAGCAGGAGATCGGCGTGATCCCGGTCGACGCCGTGTTCAGCCCCGTGCTGCGCGTGCGCTACCGCGTCGAGGACACCCGCGTGGGCCAGCGCACGAACTACGACAAGCTCGTGCTGGACATCTGGACCAACGGCACGATCACGCCGGACATGGCGATGGTCGAGGCGGCGAAGATCCTGCGCAAGCACCTGAATCCCTTCGTGCTGTACGACAACGAGGGCGACGACGTGATGCCGGACAACATCGCGCAGGCCCAGGACAGCGAGGCGGAGCTCTCGCGCCGCCTGAACCAGCCCGTGACGGCGCTTGACCTCTCCGTGCGCAGCAGCAACTGCCTCGAGAGCGGCAAGATCCGCTGGATCTGGGAGCTCGTCCAGAAGACCGAGACCGACCTGCTGGAGCTGCGCGCGTTCGGCCGCACCAGCCTGAAGGAAGTGAAGACCCGCCTGGAGGAGCAGGGACTTGGCCTCGCCATGACCCTTCCCGAGGGCTTTGAGCCCATCACTGAAGAGGCGAAGGCCTGAGCGCCTGAGCCAAGGAGATCGTCATGCGACACAAGATCAGCGGCAAGCAGCTCTGCATCAAGGAAGACCACCGTCGCGCCATGTTGCGCAATCTGGCGGCTGGCCTCTTCGAGCACGGCCAGATCGAGACCACCATGGCCAAGGCCAAGGCGGTCCAGCCCTTCGTCGAGAAGCTCATCACCGCGGCCAAGGGCAAGAGCCTGGCCACGCGACGCCTGCTGCAGAGCCGGCTGAACGACCGCAAGGTGTTCACGTGGGTGGCCGATCCGAACGTGCCCGAGGCGCGCAAGTCCAGCGAGTTCTGGGAGCTGCCCTCGGCC
This sequence comes from Planctomycetota bacterium, assembly GCA_016872835.1. Classification (GTDB taxonomy): domain Bacteria; phylum Planctomycetota; class Phycisphaerae; order Phycisphaerales; family SM1A02; genus SYAC01. The sequence continues at coordinate 65,166 of VGYX01000008.1, forward strand.
GACGCGATCGAGTTCAACCGGTACGGCGAGGTCCGCAAGGCGCCGCGCCTGATCGAGCACCTGATCAGCAAGGTGGCGCCGAAGTTCGCGGATCGCGCGGGTGGCTACACCCGTGTCGTGAAGTTGGACAAGCGTCGTCTGGGCGACGGCACCGACCTGGTGCTGCTGCAGCTGGTGGGCGCCGAGAGCGGCAGCCAGATCAGCGGCCGCGCGGGTCACCGCCGCAAGCGCGCGGACAAGCGCGCGGCCTTCGCCAAGAAGGCGAAGGAAGCCGCGGCGGCCAAGAAGTCCGCCGCCTGATCACAGGGTCGGAGGTCGTTGCCGACCACTTGCTGACACGCACCTGAGACTGCAACACACGCCCCGATCGGAGAACCCGGTCGGGGCGTTTCGTTTCTTGATCCTGTTCGCTCCGGCAAGCGACCGCTCGGGACCGTGTGGTGTCCGTTCCGGCGCCCTGTCGTTCTCGCTGCGGGACACCACGCGGATCCCTGGCTCGATGTGGGCAGGGCGGGACCACGCGAGAGGCCGAACGGTTGAATCATTCCCGCTACGCCGCGTCATGACCCGCCCTCACTCCACCCATCGATGCGCATGCGAGAAGCTCTTGTGGTACCAGCTGTTCTTCTTGAAGGGCCGCAGGTGGATGCCCAGACCCCAGTTGTAGTTCCAGCCGCTGAAATTGCTGCAATCCACCCCCCAGCCGCCATTCTTCGTGCGCACGGCTTCGCTGTACCACTCGCGCTCCGGCGTGCTGCGCTCGAAGGCCGCACTGCCGCGCTCGCTGTGGTGATCGAAGAGCAGTTGCGCGATGGGGTACTTGAACTGCAGCGAGTAACGGCTCTTGTAGTCGCCCCTCTCAGGCTTCGCGTCTTGCGCCTCGTCGACTTCCTCGCTCTCGCCGGTGTCGCCGCGGCGCTCGGCTTCCTGCTCGTCACCGCCGGCGCTCTGCTCGCCCTGGCGCTGCTCACCGCGTTCCTCTCGGTGTTCGCGACGCGTCTCAAGAGGGGACTCGCTGTTTGGTGCCGACTGTTGTGGGGCGGCGAGTGCGCAGAGGATGCCAAGGCTCAGGAGGGCGAGGAGGAGTCGATTCGGAATCATGCAGGAAATGATTCCGGAGGGCGACGAATTCGTGTTGGCTGCGGAGCTCGGCGTGATGGAAACCGTTTGCGAAGGCACCGGGAATGGGGAGGGTGCGTTCGCGTCGGGTGGGTACGGAAGCCTTCGCTAGACTGCCCTTCGTGCTTCAGGACATCGAACAGGACGAGGCGCAGGCGCTGGCGGATGCGCGGGTTGCAGCCGATGCGGCCGCGCTTGAGGCTTGGCGCATTCGCTGGATTGGCGCCAACGGCCGCCTGAAGGACCTGATGGACGGCCTGAAGAGCGCGCCGAAGGACCAGAAGCCAGCGCTCGGCAAGCGCCTGAACGCCATGAAGGTGGCTCTGGAGGCGGCGTTCGAGTCGCGAAAGTCCGCGGTGGGCGGCGGTGCTGCGGCGGGGCCTGCCATCGACCTCACGGAGCCGGGCCTTCCGGTCGGTGAGGGTCGGCGGCACATCCTCAGTCGCACCATCGCGGACATCGTGCAGATCTTCGGCCGCATGGGCTTCGAGGTGGCCGAGGGCCCCGAGGTCGAGGACGAGTGGCACAACTTCACCGCGCTGAACATTCCCGAGGGGCATCCCGCACGTGAGCCCACGGACAACTTCTACATGGCCGAGCAGGGTGGCGTGCGGCGACTGCTTCGCACGCAGACCAGCACCGTGCAGATCCGCGCCATGGAGGCGCGCAAGCCGCCGCTGAAGGTGGTGGCGGTGGGGCGCGTGTACCGGCCCGACACGCACGACGCCACGCACTACAGCATGTTCCACCAGATCGAGGGGCTGTACGTGGATCGCGGCGTGACCATGGTCGACCTGAAGACCACGCTGTGGCACTTTGCGCGCGCGTGCTTCGGACCCGAGGCCGAGGTGCGCATGCGTCCGAGCTTCTTCCCGTTCACCGAGCCGAGCGCCGAAGTGGACATGAAGATGAAGATCAAGGGCGAGTGGCGATGGGTGGAACTCGGTGGGTGCGGCATGGTCGACCCGGCGGTGCTGCAGTCGGTGGGTGTCGACCCGGAGGAGTTCACGGGCTTCGCGTTCGGCCTGGGCGTGGAGCGCATCGCGATGCGTCGGCACGGCATCAGCGACATTCGCTGGCTCTTCGACAACGACGTGCGGTTCCTGCGGCAATTCTGATGGCATCGCGCCGTCAAGGGCAGGTGTCGGCGCGTGCCCTGTGGCTCGCGCTCATGGTCGCGATGCTGACGCTGGCGGTGGGAGCGTGGTTCACGTACCGATCGATCGTGCTGGCCGAGCGTGCGCCGATGCCGGAGATTCCGCCGGTGGTCGTGCTGGAGGAGCTTCGCCCCACGTCGGTGCCGGAAGCGCCGCGCGACACGCGTGATCCGCTGGCCGTGGCGTGGGTGGAGCGGGGGCCCGAAGCGGTGCTGCAGGCGACGGCGTCGCTGGACGCGGGCGCCGTGGCGCAGTCCGAGGCCTCCATGCGAGCCGCGGTGCTGCGCGCGGAGGCGCTGCTTGCGTTGGGGCGCGTGGCCGACGCGTTGGCCTGGAACGACGGCTTGTGCAAGGCGCTGGCGGAGCCCACGGCCGCGCAGTCGCTTGAGCCGCTCGTGCTGGAGCAGCATGCGCGCATCCGCATGGCTGCGGGCGAGACGAACGTGCTGAAGCAGGAGACGCGGCTGCGCGCCAGCGTGGAGGCGCGGGAGCTGCTCTCGGGCGAGGTGCCGGCCGAGGCGTGGGCGACGCTTGCCACGCTGGAGAAGGCCAGGGGGGAGTGTGGCCCTGCGGTCGAGCATTACACGAGGGCGCTGCGTGGTGTGGATGTGGCGGCGTGGCTGCGCATGAAGCACGAGGCGCCCTGGAGGTTGCAGTTGCTCGCGTTGGTGGCGCTGGACCGGGCGGACTGCCTGTCCACGCTGGATCGCGATGACGAGGCGCGCAAGGCTGTGATCGCGGTGGCGGCGGAACTTGCCACTGTGCTTGGCGAGGCGGATCCGCTTGCGCAGCAGGCGGCAGATCTGCGCGATCAGCTGATGGGCAGCCGATAATCAGGGTCAGGTGGAGTAGTCGGCGTTGAGGCGCACATAGTCCTCGGTCAGCCCGCTCGACAGGAAGAAGTCCCGACCTCCGCCGAGACCGAGATCGAGTTCGATCACCACGCTGTCCTGTGAAAACGCCCGCTCGGCCACCGTCTTCTCGACGGCGGCCGGAGCGCCCTGCTGGAACAGCGTCACGCCGCCAGCCTTCACGATCAGCAGTTCCGGATCGATCTTCGCGCCGCTTCGGCCCGCCGCCGCCACGATGCGGCCCCAGTTGGGATCACCACCCGTGACCGCGCATCGGACCAGCGTGCTGGTGGCCACGGTGCGCGCGATCAGCAGCGCATCCGCGTCGTTCGCCGCGCCACGCACGTGCACCTCGAGCCCGCGCGTGAATCCTTCGCCGTCCTGCACGACCATGCGTGCCAGGTCGCCAAGGACCTCGTCCAAGGCCTTCTGCAGCGCTGCACGATCCTTCGCAGGTCCGGCCGCACCGCTCGCAAGGCAGAACACCGAGTCGTTCGTGCTCGTGTCGCCATCGATCGAGATGCGGTGGAAGCTGCGCTCGACCGCGTGGCGCAGCATGCCGTCGAGTTCGGCTGGCGTGACTTCCGCGTCGGTGGTCACGGCCGCGATCGTGGTCGCCATGTTCGGGTGGATCATGCCCGCGCCCTTGGCCATTCCGGTCACGCGGATCTCGGCGCCACCGCTGCCTGCGACCGTGCGCGTGCTCATCTTGGGCCGCGTATCGGTGGTCATGATGCCGCGCGCGAACGGCTCGCAGGCACCTTCGGCGCACGCGTTCGCCAGTGCCGGCATGGCGCCTGTCACGCGATCGATCGGTAGACGCTTGCCGATGATGCCCGTGCTGTTCACCAGGACAGCCGCGGGCGTGCAGTCGCAGGCCGCCGCCACGGCGTCGATCATCGCCTCGGCGTCGGCCGCGCCTTCGGGCCCGGTGGCGGCGTTCGCGCAGCCGGAGTTCACGACCAGCGCGCTGCAGTGCCCACGCGAGTCCCGCAGGTTGCGGCGGCTTGCGAGCACCGGCGCCGCCGCGAAGCGGTTCGTGGTGAACATCGCCGCGGCCACGGCGCCGTTCGGGCAGCGAAGCATGGCGAGGTCCGGCGCGCCTGATGCCTTGATGCCCGAACTCACGCACGCGGCGGTGAAGCCCCTCGGCAGCGGGGGCGCGACGATGGCGGCGGGAGCGGGACTTGCGATCGTCATGATCCGTTCTCCGTGTTCAGGTCCTGCACCATGGCGATCTCGTCGCAGGCATGGTTCTTGGGGCACTTCGCGCAGTCCTTGGTGATCTTCTGCGGCAGACTGTTCACGCTCACCGTGCGGAAGCCGCACTTCTCGAAGAAACCCGGCATGCGCGTGAGCACGAACACACGCTTGATACCCAGTCCCTTGGCCTTGTCGAGGAAGAACTGCACGAGCTGCTGACCAAGTCCGCGCCCATGGAAGCCCTCGTCGACGCCGAGCGAGCGGATCTCGGCGAGGTCCGCCTCGTAGACCCACAGGCTCGCGCAGCCGCGCACCTTGCCATCGACCACGGCCACACCAAAGTCGGTGATCTTCTCGAGGATCTCCTCGCGGGGGCGCGGAAGGTTCTCGCCCTTGCTGCTCCAGAGGTCGACCAGCCGGCAGATGTCGTCGAGATCCTCGACCATCGCGTCGCGCAGGCCGCTCGCGCCGCCCGCCGCCTTGCGCCGCGTGCGCTTGGCTCCGCGCAGGCTTCGCCGCGCCTCGCGCACGCGTGCGAGCACCTGATCCGGTGAGGTGCCACCCGGCACGCTGCGGCGACCGATCGCCGCGTCGACGGTCAGCGTGACATACACGTCCTTCTCGACCTTCGGCGCGAGTTTCGCCATCTCCTCGACGGTGAGCGCCTCGAGAGGCTTGCTCTGGCGGATCGCCTCGCGCACGAGCAGGCCCACCTGGCCATGCGCCTCGCGGAAGGGCACGCCCTTGCGCACGAGATAGTCGGCCAGTTCGGTGGCGTTGGCGTAGCCCGCGATGGCCGCCTTGCGCGCGCGCTCACGATCGACCTTCAGGCCGCGCAGCACCCGCGGCGTGACGCACAGGCAGAGGCTGAGCGTGTCCATCGCGTCGAACAGCGGCTCCTTGTCCTCCTGCAGGTCCTTGTTGTAGGCCAGCGGAAGCGCCTTGAAGGTGGCCAGCGCGCCCGTGAGCGCGCCGATCACGCGACCGGTCTTGCCGCGGATGAGTTCGCACGCGTCGGGGTTCTTCTTCTGCGGCATCAGGCTGCTGCCCGTGCTCACATCGTCGCCCAGCTCGATGTACGCGGCCTCGCCGGTGGCGTAGAAGATGAGGTCCTCGCTCATGCGCGAGAGGTGCAGCATGGCGATCGCGCTCGCCGCCAGCAGTTCCGCCACGAAATCGCGGTCACTCACGGCGTCGAGACTGTTGGCGGTGGGGCCATCGAACCCGAGGTCCTTGGCCAGCCGCGCGCGATCGATCGGATACGCCGTGCCCGCAAGCGCACCCGAACCGAGCGGGCATCGCATCACGCGGTCCAGCGCGTCGCTGAAGCGGTCGGCATCGCGCCGCAGCATCTCCACGTACGCCAGGCACCAGTGCGCGAACAGCACCGGCTGTGCGCGCTGCAGGTGCGTGAACCCCGGGAACACCGTGTCCTTCTCGCGCTCGGCGAGCTCCAGCAGGCTCTCGTTGGTCGCGTCAATCTCGGCCAGTCGCTGCCGGATCTGCTTCATGCACCACAGACGCAGGTCGGTGGCGACCTGGTCGTTGCGGCTGCGACCCGTGTGCAGTTTCTTGCCAAGGTCACCCACGCGCGCGACGAGTTCGCGCTCCACCCAGCTGTGCACGTCCTCGTCGACGGCGTTCACCAGCAGGGTGGGATCGGCCGCCGCGAGCGCGCCGATCTCGCGCAGCGCCTTCTCGAGGCGCACGCGCTCGTCGTCGGTGATCACGCCGGCGCGGCAGATCGCCGCGGCCCACGCGACCGAACCCTCCACGTCTTCCTGAACCAGCCGCCGATCGAACGGCAGGCTGTCGTTGAAGACGCGGAACAGCGTGTCTTGGCCGCCTTGCACGCGGCCTGCCCAGATCGCCGCGGTCACCGCGCAGCCCCGCCCTTCACCTGCACCTTCGGGCCGAGGCCCAGCATGGCGCGGATGCGGCTTGGCAGCGAGAACAGGCGGATGAAGCCTTCGGCGTGCCGCTGGTCGTACACCTCGTCCTCGCCGAAGGTGGCGAATTCGTGGCTGTAGAGCGAGTTCGGGCTGCGGCGGCGGCTGGCCGTGGCCGTGCCCTTGTACAGGCGCACGCCGGTCTCGCCGGTGAGAGGCTTGGCGAGCGAAGTGATCGCCGCTTGCAGGCTCTCGCGCAGCGGGCAGAACCATCGGCCGTCGTAGATCACGCGCGCGTACTCGATCGCGAGCTCCTCGCGATAGCGCATGCTGTCGCGGTCGAGCACGAGCTGCTCGATGCCGCGCAGCGCCTCCATGAGGATCGTGCCGCCCGGCGTCTCGTACACGCCGCGGCTCTTCATGCCGACGAGGCGGTTCTCGACGATGTCCACGCGGCCAACGCCATGGCGACCGGCGATCTCGTTCAGCGTCTCCAGCAGCGCCACGGCGCCGAGCTTCTTGCCGTTCACGCTCACAGGCACGCCGTGTTCGAAGCCCACGATCACCTCCTCGAGGGCGTTCGGCGCCTCGATCGGGTTCACGCTGCGCATCCAGACGTCCTCCGGCGGCGCGTTCCACGGATCTTCCAGCGCGCCACCCTCGTGCGAGATGTGCCAGAGGTTCGCATCGCGGGAATAGATCTTGGTGGCGCTTGCCGCGCACGGAATCTTGCGCTCAGCGAGGTAGGCCAGCATCGCCTCGCGGCTGCGCAGCGTCCACGCGGTCTCGCGCCACGGCGCGATCACCTTGAGTTGCGGGGCGAGCGCCGCGAAGGTGCTCTCGAAGCGCACCTGATCATTGCCCTTGCCCGTGCAACCGTGCGCCACGGCGTCGCAGTTCGTCTCGAGCGCCGCCTTCACGTGCGCCTCGGCGATGCACGGGCGTGCGATGCTCGTGCCAAGCAGGTAGCGGCCCTCGTACGCGCAGCCACCCATCACCATGGGCCACACGAAGTCGGTCAGGAACTTCTCGCGCAGGTCGGCCACATGGCACTCGCACGCGCCGGAGTCCTTCGCTTTCTTCTCGATGCCCACGAGCTCATCCTGGCCCTGACCCACGTTGGCCACGAACGCCACGACCTCGCACTTGAAATGATCACGCAGCCACGGGATCACGCAGCTGGTGTCGAGACCGCCGGAGTACGCCACGCAGATGCGGCGTGGGCCACCGCCGCGGGCGGCGCTGGAGGCGGATGGGGAGGGGGCCTTGGGGGCGACGGTGCTCATGTGAAGTCACTCCGATGCGCGGGCGTGGGCCCGGGCGTTGCGTGCGAGAGGGTCGTTGCTGGGCGTTCCGATCAGGTTCAGAAGCAGCGCGTTCTGCGCGTGCATGCGGTTCTCTGCCTGGTCGAACACCACGCTGTTTGGACTGTCGATCACCTGGTCGGTCACTTCCTGGCCGCGGTGCGCAGGCAGGCAGTGCATGAACAGGGCCTTGGGGCCGGCCTTGGCCATGAGCGCGCCGTTCACCTGATAGGGCGCAAACCCCTTCAGGCGCGCAGGATCGACCGCCTGCCCCATGCTGGTCCAGGTGTCGGTGTAGACGGCGAAGGCGCCGGCCACGCGGGCGGGATCGTTCGTGATCTCGATGTTCGCGCCGCTGCGGCAGGCGCGGGCCTGTGCGTCGCGCAGCACGGTGGCATCGGGCTCCGCGCCCGGAGGCGTGATCACGGTGATGCCGCAGCCGACGGTGGCCGCCATCTCGATCAGCGAGTGGCAGACGTTGTTGCCGTCGCCGATCCACGCGAGCCGGTCATGCTGGAAGTCGAAGCCGCGCTCGACCAGCGTGAGGAAGTCGGCGAGCGCCTGACAGGGGTGATGGAGATCGCTGAGCGCGTTGATCACGGGAATCTCGGCGCTGGCGGCCAGACCGTCGATGGTCGTGTGCTTCATCACGCGCGCCACGATGCAGTCGCACCAGCGCTCGAGATTGCGGCCGTAGTCCGCGATGGTCTCGCGAAGTCCGATCGGGCTGCCCTGATGGTCCAGGTAGACCGCGGTGCCGCCGAACTTGGCGAAGCCGATCTCGAAGCTCACGCGCGTGCGCAGCGAGGGCTTCTCGAACAGAAGCACGATCGAGCGCTGGCGGAAGGTGTCTCGCCACGGGGTGTAATCGCTTTTCAGCAGGCGCGCCTGATCGAGCAAGGGCAGCACCTCGGTCGGAGAAAGGTCGAGCGCTCGTCCGAGATCCTTGGACCCGAGGCGACGGACGGGTTCAGGCATGGACGGTCTCCTGCGCGCTGGGTGCGAATCGAGTTCCCGGCGCATCGGGATCGGCCAGTCGGCCGAGCGTGTTCGGATCACCCCAGCCCGCCACGAGCACCGGCACGCGAGCGAGCCGTGCCGCTTCCAGCGCGCCGCGAACCTTGGCGATCATGCCGCCTGTGATCTCGCCCCGATCGATCATGGTCTGGCACGCAGTCGCGTCGAGTTCGGGCACCACACGGCCGGAAGCGTCCTTCACGCCCGCCACGTCCGTGAGGAGCGCCAGACGCGAGGCGGGCAGCAGCCGCGCGACGGCCGCAGCGGCCTCGTCCGCGTTCACGTTCAGTGGTGCGCCCGCGGCGTCCAGCGCGATGCTGCTGAGGACGGGCACGAAGCCGGCCGTCAGCAGCGTGTGCAACAGCGTCATGTCACCGCCCGTGATCTCGCCTACACGTCCGGTGTCGAAGGCGTAGCGCGTGGTCGGGCGAGCGGCGGTGGTGCCGGCGTCACCGAGCGTGAGTCCCACAGCCTTCACGCCGCGCGCGCAGAGCAGGCCGACCAGTCGGGTGTTCATGCACCCCGCGAGCACGCCGGTGATCTGTTCCATCTGGTCGGGCGGCGTGATACGGATGCCGTCGCGCTTCTGCGTGGGCATGCCGAGCGCCTCGAGCTGACGATCGACCGCCTTGCCGCCACCATGCACAAGCACCACCGGTGCCGCGCGCACGCACCGTGCCAGCGCGTCGAAGGCAGCCTCATGCGCCTGCGGCTCATCCAGCAGCGCGCCCCCGAGCTTGATGACCGTGGGACGCATCAGCGCACCGCCTCAGGCTGTGATGGAAGCAGGCCGGTGGTCTCGGGCAGGCCGAAGCGCGCGTTGAAGCACTGCAGCGCCTGTCCGCTTGCGCCCTTGAGCAGGTTGTCGATGCTGCTGACGATGAGCAGGTGGCGCGTCGGCTCGTCGACCGCAAGGCCGATGTCGCAGAAATTCGTGCGTTCCACCGAGGCGATCGCGGGCCACTCGCCCTTGGCGAGCAGGCGCACGAACGGCTCGTCGCCGTGCGCCGCGCGCAGGCACTCTCGCACCGAGGCCTCAGTCGCGCCATCGGCGAGTTCCGCATGCATCGTGCTCAGGATGCCGCGATCCAAGGGCAGCAGGTGTGGCGTGAACAGGATCGGACAGCCGGTCTCCTGGCGCATCTCGGGCTGATGGCGGTGCTTCAGCGCGTTGTAGGGCTGGAAGCTGACCTCGCAGAAGAGGCTCTTCTGTGAGGGCGATCGACCCGCGCCACTCACGCCGCTGGCGCTGTCCACGATCATGGGGCGATCGGTGCGGATCAGGCCCGCCTTGGCGAGCGGTCGTAGCGCCAGCGCCACGCTGGTGGGGTAGCAGCCGGGGCAGGCGATCAGGTCGGCCTGCGCGATCTCGTCGCGATGGAATTCTGGCAGGCCATAGACGGCTTGAGCCAGCAGCGACGGGTTCGGGTGCTCGAAGCCGTAGTGCGTCGGGTAATCCGAGGCCTTCTTCAGTCGGAACGCGGCGGACAGGTCGAACACCTTGATGCCGGCCTCAAGAAGTGGCGCCGCGATCTCCGCGCTCACCTCATGGGGTGTGCACAGGAAGGCCGCATCCGGCTGCATGTGCGTGATCGCCTGCGCGCTGGCGGGGCGTACCGGCAGGTCGCAGACGCCGCGAAGTCGCGGAAAGAGCGAGCCGAGCGTCGGCTCTCCCTCGGCGGCGCGGCGCTCGCTGCCGAAGACGCCCACGATCTCGGCGTTCGGATGCGCGGCGAGCAGAGCGGCCAGCTCCGCGCCGGTGTAACCGGCGGCGCCGACGAGGACAGTTCGAAGGGTCTCACGCATGGATGGTCGGTTTCAGCGGCGTGCGCCGCGGCGCGAGGCTTCGCCCGCGACCATGGCCGCCAGTCGCCGCGCGATGGCGCGGGCGTTGGCGGGACTGCGCGCCGCCATGAAGATCGTGTCGTCGCCGGCGATGGTTCCAAGGGCGCCCTCCAGGTGCGTCTTGTCGAGCTCGACGGCCAGAGGCGTGGCATGTCCGGTTCGTGTACGCAGCACCACCATGGTGCCGCCCACTTCCGCGCTCAGCAGGTACGCGCGAACGGCCGGCGCCAGTTCGGTGGGGGGCATGCTGGTCTGATCGGGCATGCGCCAGCCATCGGGGCCCTTCACCACACCCAGGTCGGCGAGGTCGCGGCTGAGCGTGGCTTGTGTCGTGTCCACGCCGGCGTCTCGCAGGCGCTCCAGCAGCTCCTGCTGGTTGCCCACGCGGCTCTCGACGAGAACACGCTCGATCCATCTCCGCCTTTCGGCGCGCACGCTCGGCATGGAATAAATATGCACGATTATGCAGCTCCGGTCAAGGGGTTCTGCATGAAAATTCGTCCGTGCCTGGTGGCCCGGATCCGCTCAGTCCTGCGCGTCGCCGGAGTCCGCCGCGTTGGCGGAAATCTGCAGACGCTCGCCTCCACCCGAGGGCTGGCGGCCTTCGGGCGTGACTTCCACGCGCTCCTTGGCGGGCTTCTCTGCAGTCGTCTTCACCTTGGCGAATTCCGGATGCTTGCGCTTGAAGGGCTCCACCTTCGAACGGTCCGGCGCGATGATCGCGGTGAGTCGCTTGCCGGCGAGCTTGGGCGCGCTCTCAAGGCGGCCGAGTTCGCAGAGCTTCTTCACCACGTCGTCGAGCTTCGCCTCGCCGATCTGCTTGTGGGCAAGCTCACGGCCTCGGTAGTTGGCCACGATCTGCACCTTGTGCCCCTCCAACAGGAAGCGCAGGGCCTGGTTCACGCGGATCTCCACGTCGTGCGGGTCGATCTTCATGGAGCGGCCGAGACGAACTTCCTTCATCTCGCTGCCCTTGGACTTCTTGCCCTGCTTGTCCTTCTTGCTGAGCTCGTACTTGTACTTGCCGAAGTCCATGATCTTGCAGACGGGAGGGCGCACGTCGGCGGCGATCTCGACCAGATCGAGGCCTGCCTCCATCGCGCGGCGACGCGCATCGTCCGTCTCGACCACGCCCACCATCTCGCCGTTCTCGTCGATCAGACGGACAGGCGTGATGCGGATGCGATCGTTGATGCGCGGCCCGAAACTGCTCTCGGGGCGGCCCATGGGCGGACGACGTGGCGGGAAGGCGCTAATGGCAGGATCCTCAGGCGACGAAACAGGAAGTGGACAGCCGGGCGCCGTCGCGGGCGACCGTGAACCGGGTCGGATTGACCGGAGCGACTCGTGCCGAAAGCGGGTTCAAGCGAACCACAGAGGCACGGAAGGAGCGATGGACATGAAGCCAAGATCCTCGAGTCGCGGAAGTGGGCAGGACACGCGCCCTGCACCAGAGCCCGTCAAGGTAGCCCGAAGCCGGGGGGGAAGGCAAGCCGTCGGTACCTGAAATTTCGCGCGGGAAATGCGCGTTTTCACGCGCCATCGCGGTGCTGGACCACCCGGCCGGTGGTGGCGCGTGCTTCGGGTCGGCCGTCGTCCTGAACCTCGCCGCGAAGGGTCTCGACCGCGTGCGGCAGCAGGTCGAGCAACGCCTCCAGCATTTCGGTGGAGCCGCGCAGCGAGCCAGGCAGGGTCAGGATGAGGCTGCGACCGATCGTGCCTGCCACGCCGCGAGACAGGAAGGTGCGCGGGGTCTTCGTCATGCAGCGAAGTCGCGCGAGTTCCATCAGTCCGCTGTGCTGGCGCTCCAGCACCTTCAGGGCCGCCTCCGGCGTCACGTCGCGCGGGGCCAGGCCGGTGCCGCCGGCGCTGAGAATGAGGTCGATGCCCGCTCCGGGTCGCGACCATTCCACGAAGCATGCCGCGAGCGCGTCCAGCTCGTCCGGAAGGCATCGGGTCGCCACGATCGTCGCGCCGAGCCGGTCGCGCAACATCGCCGCCACCGCAGGCCCCGAGGTGTCCGTGGCCTCGCCGCGCGAGCAGCGGTCGCTCACGGTCAGGACCGCCGCACGGATGGGCGAGACAGGGTCGCTCAACGCGAGCCTTCCCGGTTCGCCACGAAGTCGCCGCTGCGGCCGCCGCGCTTTTCAAGCAGGCGCACGCCCTCGATCATCATGGCTCGATCGATCGCCTTGCCCATGTCGACCACGGTCAGACAGGCCACGGAAACCGCGGTGAGTGCTTCCATCTCCACGCCGGTGCGGGCAGTCACGTGCACGGTGGCCTCCACATGCACGCGGCCCGGGTGCAGCGAAACCTGCACGTCGACCGAGTCGAGTGGCAGCGTGTGGCAGAGGGGAATGAGCTCGTCGGTGCGCTTGGAGGCCTGAATGCCGGCGAGTCGTGCGACCTCGATCAGTGAGCCCTTGGTCAGCGTGTTCTCGCGGATCGCGCGCTCAAGTTCGGTGGAGATGCGCACCCATCCCTCGGCACGCGCCATGCGCGCGGTGAGAGGCTTCGCGCCCACGTCGACCATGTGTGCGGCACCCGAGGCGTCGATGTGCGTGAGTGTGTCGTGCGGTTTCGTCATGGATGGCGCTCCAGCGGGCATGTTCGCATGAACGCGTCAGGTCGGCCACGCGTGGAATGGCCAGCATCCCGATGCGCCGGACTCGCCTGGTGGCAGCTCGATGAATCCATCGGCGCGGCCCCCAGCCGGGACATCGCCGGAACCCTGCAGGTCGACCAGATGTGCGCGCCCATCCGCGCCGATCCGCACGAGGCGATGCCACCACATGGGGAGGGTTCGTCCATCGGCACGGTCGAGCATCACGGCAGGGGTCGCGGGAAGTCGACCGTTCGCGAGCTTCGCAAGCACCGGAATCGCGATGCGCTCGCAGCACACGAGCGCCGAAAGCGGATTTCCCGGCAGCGCGAGCACGGGCAGCGATCGTCTGGCATGTGGAACCATCGCACCCAGCACCGGCTTGCCCGGCCGTTGCGGCAGGCCGTGGAAGATGACGCGAGCATGCAGGGCCTCGAGCGCGGTACGCACCGGATCGCGATGTCCCATGGACACGCCGCCGCAGATCAGGATCGCGTCGTGCGAGGCCGCCAGTTCGCCAAGACACATGGCAAGCGTGTGTTCATCGCCGGGCTCGTGCATGGGAGTACTTGCGTGGATCCAGCGTCGGGCCGCGAGTGCGGTCGCAAGCGCCGGACCATTCGAGTCACGGATGGCGTAGGGCCCCGGTGTCTCGCTTGAACACACCAGCTCTTCGCCGGTCGTCACGATCGCCACGCGCACGCGCACACGCACGGCTGGTGTGTGGCAGCCGACGGTCGCAAGCGTCCCGATCGAAGCCATCGACAGGCATTCGCCGCCCCGCAGAACGACCGAGCCCGCCTTCGCGTTCTCGCCACGGCGACGAACATGATCGCCTGCGCGCGGCGCATGCGTGGCGTCGATCGATCCCTCGATCCACTGCACCGCCGCACCGTCGGGACGTTCGTGCACGCGCTCGCGTGGCAGCACCAGGTCGCACGCCACGGGCAGTGGTGCGCCCGTCGCGATGCGGATCGCGGCACCCGCGGCGGCATGTGGCGGGGGCTGGCCGATTCGCGCCTCCGCCTCCACCTGCAGGCGGAATCCGCCGGTTGCCGGCAGGTCCGACGCGCGCACGGCGTAGCCATCCATCATCGCGTTGTCGAAGGCGGGGCTGTCGCGGTCCAGCGCGACCTCCTCGGCAAGAAAGCGTCCGATGCAGTCCGCAAGCGGAACCCGCTCCTGCAGCGCGAGGCCATCACCAAGTTCCGCGCACAGCGCGTCGATCGCGCGCGCAGGCGATTCGAAGGCGAAAGGCGAACCGCGGAAGCTCATGCGAAGGGCGATCGTACACTCGCCGTGTGCATGAACCTGAAGGATTCAGCGTGAATGTGCTGCTGTTCGGGCCTGCGGCGCGCGCGGCCGGTACCGCCCGTGCGTGCGTGCATGTGCCGGCTGCGGCGACGGTGCGGATCGTGCTTGATGCGCTTGCCACGCAGCGACCCGAGATCGCCTTCGCGCTGCCGGGTGCGCGGCTGGCGGTCAATCATGCGTTCGCGCAGGCCGATGCGTTGGTGACGGTCGATGACGAGTTGGCCCTGATCGCGATGGTGTCGGGCGGATGAGGGTCGTCACGCGCATCGTCGAGGGGCCGGTGATAGCGGAGAATCTCGCGCAGGCGCGCGCGGATCGTGATCTCGCGGGCGCTCCCGACGAGACCGGCGCACGCGTGTCCTTCGAGGGCGTGGTGCGTCGGCGCGAGAACGATCCGCATCAGGATCGCGTGCGCACGCTGGAGGCCCTTGACTACGAGGTCTACGAATCGATGGCGGAGCAGGGGCTCGCGACGCTGGCGCATTCGATCGGCACGCGCCACGGCCTGCAGGCGATCGTCGCGCTGCACAGTCGCGGTCGCGTGCGGGTCGGCGAGGTCTCGTTCGTGCTTGAGGTGCATGCCGCGCATCGCGCGCCGGCGATCGCTGCCATGACGGAGTTCATCGACGCCCTCAAGCGCGATGTCCCGATCTGGAAGCGGCCCGTCTGGGCGGGCGCCTAGCCGAGCAGCAGTTTCGCCGAGGCCAGCAGCAGCACGCACGCGAGCGCGGCATAGAGACTGCGCGGTGCCGCGCGCCGGCTTCCCCACCACGCGCCGATCACGCCACCCGCGCCTGCGCAACAGGCCAGAAGCGCCAGATGCGGCGCGGAAAGTCCGCCCCGTAGCGACACTCCGCCAAGGCCCGCCACCGAGTTCACCAGGATGAAGAGCGCGCTTGTCGCCGCGGTGCGCTTGGTGTCGGCCCACCGGCAGACCAGCATCAGTGGACTCAGGAAGATGCCTCCACCGGTGCCGGTCAGACCCGCCACGAATCCAAGCACACCGCCGGTGCCGATCGCCACCGGTCTCGTGGGTGGGCGTGTGGGGCGGTTCGCGAACCGTCCGCCGAAGGTCTCCCATGCCATGCGCAGGCACGCGAGCGCCAGCACCACGCCGATCAGCAGCTGCATCGACCGCGCCGGAAGTGACAGCATGCCACCCACGAACGCGGCAGGCACGGCCGCGATCGCGAACGGCCAGAAGAGCCTCCAGCGAAAGTGCCCCGCACGCGCGAACTGCACACATGCGATCGAAGCCACACACACGTTCACAAGCAGCGCCGTCGGCCGCATGAGTGACATGGGCACGTTCAGCAGCGCCATCACCGCCAGATAGCCACTCGCGCCCGCATGGCCCACGCTGGCGTACAGCGCGCCGATCACGAGGAAGAGCAGCGCCATCACCGCGAGCATCGCTTCGCTCATGGGTCAGCCCCCGATCGCGGACATGGTTCGCGGCGGCGGCTCGAAGCCCGGCTGCGTGATGCCGTGGCCGGGCTGCTTCGTGTGGGTCGCGTCGATCAGGAACGCCGCCACATCCGCGTCGTGGCCCGATCGCAGCGCAGGCCGGATGTCCCATTCCTGCACGCTGAAGAGGCACGGCCGCACCATGCCGTCGGCGGTCACGCGAAGCCGGCTGCACGCGCCGCAGAACGGCGAACTCACCGGCGCGATGAACCCCACGCTTCCCGGCGTGCCGTCGGCGAAGGCGAAGGTGCGCGCGGTGCTGGAGGGATCAGCGGTCGGCAAGGACACCAGCGGAAAGCGCCGCTCGATCATGGCGCAGGTTTCCGCCGCGCTCACCCATCGATCCGGATCCCACGTGCGGCCCGAGTCGAGCGGCATCCACTCGATGAAGCGCATCTCCACACCGGGTCGGCGCGCCAGCGCGGCGAGATCCGCGGCCTCGTCGTCGTTCACGCCGCGCACGAGCACCGCGTTCACTTTCACCGGTCCGAGCCCCTCCGCAAGGCAGTCCTCGATCGCCGCAAGCACGCGCTGTGGCGAGCAGGTCGATCGCGTGATGTGCGCGAACCGATCGGGGCGCAGCGTGTCCAGGCTGATCGTGACACGATCGAGTCCCGCCACTCTCCACGCGCGCAGCGACGCGCGATCCAGCATCGAGCCGTTCGTGGTGAGCGCGATCTCGCAGCCGGTATGCACGCGGATGCCGGCGATGATCTCGCCGAGCGCGGGATGCAGCGTGGGCTCGCCGCCGGTCAGCCGGATCTTGGTCACGCCAAGGCGGGCGGCCACGCGCGCCAGGCGCACGAAATCTTCGGCCTGCAGCAGTGACTCGGGTGCGGCGAAGCGCACGTCCGGCTCCATGCAGTAGGTGCAGCGGAAGTTGCAGCGGTCGGTCAGGCTGAGGCGCAGGTCGCGGATCGTGCGGCCATGCGAGTCCAGCATGCGGCCCGCGGCATGCACGGCGTCGGGGGCGCGCGGTGGTCGTGTGAACGTGCGCGCCTGACGAGCCTGCGCGAACTGCGGCAGGGGCAGGGGCGCGACAGTCACTTCGCGAAGCTCGCCTTCACCGTCGACTGTCCGCGGCTGTGGTGCTCCTCGGCAAGCCCCTCCACGAACGCGTCGAAGCCCATCTCGCCCAGGTTCGCCTCGATGCCGAACGCACGCACGCTCACCTTGCGGCCCTCGGCGTCGCGCGGGCCGACCACGGCGCAGTAGGGCACCTTCATGTCAGCGGCCTGCTTGATCTTGCCCTGGATGCGGTCGTTGCTCTCGTCGAGCGTGGCACGCAGCCCCTTCGCCACGAGCGCCGCGTGCAGCTCGCGCGCGTAGTCGGCGCTCTTCTCGCTGATGGGCATCACGCGCACCTGCTCGGGGGCGAGCCACAGCGGGAACGCGCCCGCGAAGTGCTCGATCAGGCAGCCGATGAAGCGCTCCATGCTGCCGAAGGGCGCGCGGTGGATCATGACCGGGCGGTGCGGCTGGTTGTCGGCGCCGATGTACGACAGGTCGAAGCGCTCGGGCAGGTTGTAGTCCACCTGCACCGTGCCGAGCTGCCAGCTGCGACCGATCACGTCCTTCACCACGAAGTCGATCTTTGGGCCGTAGAAGGCCGCCTCGCCCGGTTCCTCGCTGAAGGGCACGCCGAGCGTCTTCGCCGCCACGCGGCACGCTTCCTCGGCCTTGTCCCAGTTCTTCGGGTCGCCCACGTACTTCGCACTGTCCGGATCACGAAGGCCCACGCGCACGCGGTACTCGTTCATGCCGAGCGTGCCGAAGATGAGCTTCACAAGGCTCAGGCAGCCCAGCAGCTCGTCCGCCACCTGGTCCTCGCGGCAGAAGAGGTGGGCGTCGTCCTGCGTGAAGCCGCGGACGCGCGTCATGCCGCCGATCTCGCCCGACTGCTCCCAGCGGTACACCGTGCCGAACTCGCACAGGCGCACCGGCATGTCGCGGTAGCTGTGCGGGCTGCTCGCGAAGATGCGGATGTGGTGCGGGCAGTTCATCGGCTTCAGCAGGTAGCCGTCGATCTCGCCCTTCTCGAGCCGGTTCGCGAGCTCGCCGCAGCTGCAGCCTTCCTTTGCGAGCGCCGCCATCTGCTCGTGCTCGATCACCGGCGGATACTGGCTCTCACGGTAGTAGGGGAAGTGCCCGCTGGTGCGATACAGGTCGAGCTTGCCGATGTGCGGCGTGAAGACCTGCGTGTAGCCCTGCTTGCGCAGCTCGTCGCTGATGAAGTTCTGCAGCTCCTGGCGCACGATGCTGCCGTTGGGCGTCCACAGAATCAGGCCCTGTCCCACCATCTCGTCGATGTGGAACAGGCGCAGCTGCTTGCCCAGCACGCGATGGTCTCGCTTCTTCGCCTCGTCAAGCTGAATCAGGTGCGCGGCAAGCTCGTCCTTGGTGGCGAAGGCGGTGCCGTAGACGCGCGTGAGACGGTCGAGCGTCTCGTCGCCCTTCCAGTAGCTGCTCGCCAGGCTCATCACCTTGAAGGCGCCGATCTTGCCGGTCGTGGGCACGTGCGGGCCGCGGCAGAGGTCTTCCCAGTTCTTGCCGGGTTCTCCGGTGGCGTACCAGCTGAGCGCGGTGCTGCCGGCCTCGCAGGCACGCTCGGCGTTGTCCAGCTTGAACTTGCTGCCTTCTGACTTCAGCTTGTCCATGCCCTTGGCCGCGGGCATCTCGTAGCGCGTGAAGGGGCGGTTCTCGGCCACGATCTTGGCCATCTCCGCCTCGATCGCCGCGAAGTCGTCGGCGCTGATCGCCTTGCCGCCCTCGAAGCTGATGTCGTAGTAGAAACCGGTCTCGAGCGGTGGGCCGTACACGAGCTTCGCCTGCGGAAAGAGCCGCTGGATCGCCTCGGCCATCACGTGCGCGGTGCTGTGACGGATCAGGAACAGCGCGTCGGCGTCGGCGCCGCCCTCGCGCTTCTTCGGCGTGACGATCGCGAGTGCGCAGTCCTTCTCGAGCGAGGTGGACAGGTCGCGCAGTTCGCCGTCGACCTTCGTGCCCACGGCCGCCTTCGCCAGGCCCGCGCCGATGTCGGCCGCGACCTGCGCCGCGGTCACGGGCTTGTCGTAGGTGCGCTTGGATCCATCGGGCAGCGTGATGACGGGCATGTCAGGGTCGTTCGGGCTTGGTGCTGGGGAAGAGCTCGCGCTCGTTGGCGAGCGGTCGCGGACGGTTCTGCAGCGCCACCATCTCGGCGGCGAATTCCTCGATGCTGGCGAAGCCGTAGTGCTCGCTCGCGAAGCGCACGTAGGCGATCGGATCCAGGTCGCGCAGGCGCGCGGCCAGACGGCGACCGATCTCGGCGCTCTCGACCTCGCGGTCGAAGTCGCGGTGCAGTTCGTCCTCGAGTTCCTGCACCAGTCGGTCCTTTGCGTCCTGCGCGATCGGTCGCTTGCCGCAGGCCGCCTGCAGGCCGCGCAGCAGGCTGCCGTTGTCGAAGGACACGCGGCTGCCGTCACGCTTGATCACGGTCAGGCGCGCCGTGCGCTCCAGGCGCTCGTAGGTGGTGAAGCGCTTCTGGCACTTCAGGCACTCGCGGCGGCGCCGGATCGCGGAGCCGTCCTCGCTGGGACGGCTGTCGATCACCTTGTCCTCGTCTTCGCCGCAGAAGGGGCAGCGCACGGGAGATCAGACCTCCTCGATCTCGGCCACCTTCTTCGCGGCGAGCTCATCGACCTTCTCTGTGTGCTTCTTGGTGAAGTCGTCCACATCCTCCTTGGCGCTCTTGGCCATGTCCTCGGTCACGCCAGCCTTCTTGTCCGCCTCCAGTCCGTCGATCGCCTTGTTGGCGTCCCGGCGCTCGTTGCGGATCGTGATCTTGCTCTCCTCGGCGAGCTTCTTCACCTGCACCGCCAGCTGCTTGCGGCGATCGGAGCTGGGCGCGGGCACGTTGATGCGGATTTGGTTGCCCTCGGTCATCGGATTCAGCCCCAGCCCCGACTTCTCGATGGCCTTCACGATCTCGGACTTCGCACCCGGATCGAAGGGCTTCACCAGCAGCTGCGTGGCCTCGGCCACGTTGATCGCCGCCAACTCACGCAGGTCCGTCAGGCTGCCGTAGTAGTCCACCTTCACGTACTCGAGCATCGCCGTGTTGGCGCGGCCCGTGCGCATGCCGCGCAGCTCACGCGTCAGGTAGTCGACGCTCTTCTCCATGCGCTCTTCGCATTCCAGCAGGATGGTGTCCAGGTCCAAGGCGATCTCCTTTGGAAAGATGCGCGAGGATAGCGGGGGCCCGGTTTCCCCGTGCCGCGGCCGCGTTCAGCCGTCGGTCACCAGCGTGCCCACGCGCTCGCCCAGCACGGCGCGCTTCACGTTGCCAGTCGCGCGGAAGTTGAAGACCTCGACCGGCAGCTTGTGCTCCATGCACATGGTCATCGCGGTCAGGTCCATCACAGCCAGACGCTTCTCAAGCACTTCGCTGAACTTCAGGCGCTCGTACTTGATGGCCTTCGGATCCTTGCGCGGATCGGCGGTGTAGATGCCGTCGACCTTCGTGGCCTTCAGCAGCACCTGTGCCTGCAACTCGACCGCGCGCAGGCTCGCGCAGGTGTCGGTGGTGAAGAAGGGATTGCCGGTGCCGGCGGCCAGCACGATCACGCGGCCCTTCTCCATGTGGCGCATGGCACGCGCACGGATGAAAGGTTCCGCCACCGCCGTGATCTGCAGCGCCGTGAGCAGGCGGCTGGGGATGCCCTGCGACTCCAGCGCCTCGCGCAACGCGAGGCCGTTGATCACCGTACCGAGCATGCCCATGTAGTCGGCGGTCGACTGCGCGATGCGGCCGGTCTCGGCCAGGCGCGCGCCACGGATGATGTTGCCGCCACCCACCACCACGGCGATCTGCGTGTCGGGACTCGCGCGCTTGGCCTGCACGATCTCGCCCGCGATCACCGAGAGCTCGTCGGGGCTGATGCCAAGCTGGCCCTCCTGCGCGAAGCTCTCGCCGCTGACCTTGAGCACGACGCGCTTGTAGGGGGTTGGCATGGCGCCGATTCAACGGGCAGCGGGGCAATCGGTCAAGCGAGTCGGGGCCACCGGATCCGTAGAATCCGGAGGCGTCCGGTCCCTTCCACTTGTCCTCAGGAGAGCCACGCGTGCTCGCGGCCCAACCCCCGACGGCCGAATCCGATGCGTCCGGACGCCCTCGGCGCCGGTCGAGCTGGCCCATCCTGCTGGCGGCGCTCTGCCTGTCGATTCCGCTGCATCTGGCGCTGGCGCTGTGGCTTTCGGGAATCCTGACCGCCGCGCCCGCGCCGGTTCGACAGGCGGTGCTGATCGACGCGGCCCTTCCCGGCGCCGAAGCGGCGGGACCCCAGGAAGTCGATCCCGGTCCCCGCGAGATGCCGCCGTCGCCCATGGATCTGGAGCCGACCACGGAGGCCGAAGTCTCGTGGGAGCAGACCAGCGAGCCTGCCGCGGTGCAGGATGCGACGCAGTCCGGCGATCAGACCTCGCTGTCGACCGACGCCGCCGGGCCCGCGGCACCCGGCGCGGTCTCGATCGGCGCGGGTGGGGGCACGGGCGGCGTGGCCACGTCGACCTTCTTCGGCGCCCGCGGATCCGGTCGACGCTTCGCGTTCATCCTGGACAAGAGCGGCAGCATGACCAACCGTGGCGGTGGCGCGGTCGGCCCCACGAAGATGGACATGGCGCTTGCGGAACTGCTTCGCAGCGTCGGATCGCTGCCCGACTTCGCACAGTTCCGGATCTGCCTGTTCGACACCTCCGTGCAGCTCTTTCCCGATCGGGGCTTCGCGAAGGCGCGTGCAAGCGAATTGCAGCGCGTGCAGACATGGCTGCAGTCGGCCGTCGCCAGCGGCGGGACCACGCCGCAGGTCGCCTTCGAGAAGGTGATGGGCGAGCCCACGCCACCCGACGCGATCTTCTTCCTGACGGATGGCCGCATTCCACCCGAGGATCCCGCGTGGATCGCGCAGCGCGTGGTGGTGCGTGGCAAGACCGTGCCGGTGCACTGCATCGCGTTCGGAGACGCCGATGCGGCGCAGCAGCTGGAGCCGATCTCGAAGGCGACCGGAGGTCAGTTCCGCTTTGTCCCGCTGACGGGGAGGCGCCCATGAGGCTGCTGGCGTGCACGCTGCTGACCGTGTTCGCCGCGGCGCAGGAGCCGCTGCAGCTTGCGCAGTCGCGGCTGGCGCGCGGGGATGCGCAAGGGGCGTCGCGTGCGCTCGAAGGGGTCGCATGTCCCGCGATCGATCAGGGTGCGGCGCGTGCGGCGTGGTTGGACGCGCGTGGCCGCATCGCGTGGCAGCAGGGAAGGTTGGATGAGGCGTTCGCCCTCTGCGTGCAGGCGGTGGCATGCGCGGAGCGCGCGGGTGTCATGCTGCCCGCACACCTCTCCGCGTCGCGGTCGGATCAGGCGTGGATTGACGCGGCAAGCGGACTTCCCCCCCGGGTGCTTCCCACGGGCGAGTCAAGCGAGGGCGCAGCGCTGGCGAAGTCGCTTGCGGAAAGTCCGGAGGCGCAGGAAGAGGCGGGGGCGTGGCTGCGGCTCGCGGCGCGTCTCCTTGATCCCGCGCGGCCGGGCATCGACGTGACGATGCCCGCAGAGAACGCGAAAGTGGCGCGGCGGCGCGTGGCGTTCCTGCAGGCGGCACTGGCCGCGCGCGCGGGCGATGCCGAAGCCGCTGTCGCGGCCGTGCGCGCAAGTGCGCGAGAGGCCGCCGCGTTGCAGCCGCTCTGCCATTGGTTCGAGGGCGAGGCGCTGCTGCGGCGAGCGCGCCCCGATCCACGCACCGCCAGCCTGCGCTTCGTGCAGTGCGCCGCCACGCTGGATGTGGCACCGTGGCTTCGCGCCAGCGCGCTGCGGCGCGCGGCAGCCGCGCTTGAATCGATCGATCCGGCCGAGGCGTCGCGCTTGCGCGTCGCGGCCGATGAGGAGACCCCATGAACCCAACGATCCTGCTCGCCTCGTCCAGCCTGCTGAAGTTCATCACCGATGGAGGCGTGATCGGTTACGTGATCGTCGCCTTGAGCGTGGTCGCGCTCGGCGTGGTCGTGGCGCAACTCGCGTTGCTGCGCCGCGCCGCGCTGATCCCGCGGCCGTTGGTCGAGGAATGCCGCCGCGAGGTCGCCGGGCGCCGGCTTCCGCGTGCGCGGGAACTCTGCAAGACGCATGCGGGCGACTGCTACATCGCGCGGATCCTGGGGGCCGGGATCGCGAAGGCCGGATCCGGCACACTGGGCATGCTGCAGGTTCGCGAGGCGATGCAGCAGGCGGGCGACGCCGAGACCGCGCGCCTGTATCGCTGGATCGACGTCATCGCCGTGATCGCCAGCGTGGCGCCGCTCCTCGGACTTCTTGGCACGGTGCAGGGCATGATCGGCGCGTTCGAGGGGGTCGCCGCCAGCGCCGTGAACGATGCGGCGTACTACGAGTCGCTGGCCAGCAACATCTCGCTGGCGCTCATCACCACATTCCAGGGACTGGTGGTCGCGATCCCGTGCACCGCGGCGCACGCCTTCCTGCGCAATCGCGTCGAGGCCGTGGCCGCCGAAGCCGGTGACATCGCCGAATCGTTCGCGCTGCTGATCGAGGGAGGCGGCCCCGCATGAAGTTCGGCGGGCCACGACGCCCACTGCTCGAGCTGGACATGACGCCGATGATCGACGTCACGTTCCTGCTGCTCATCTTCTTCCTCGTGACGGCGCAGATGGCCGCACGCACCCGAGGTGAGGTGCGTCTGCCGATCGAGTCGGGCGAGCAGGAGGACCGCGCTTCGCAGGCGGGTCTGGTGGTGATCGTGCGCGCCGATGGATCCATGCTGGTGGGTGACGCCGAGGTGGGTCCGGCGGCAATCACCGAGCTTGCGAAGCGCGCGGTGGCGCGCGGCGTGTCGAAGGCGCCGGTGGTGCGCGCCGATCGCGACGCGCCCGTGGCCGCGCTGAACGCGGTGGCGATCGCGCTGCGGGCCGGTGGTGCGGGCGCGTTCCAGTTGGCGACCCAGCGGGAGAACGCGCCATGAGGTTCGGCACGATCCGAGGCGGCGGGCGCGGTCGGCCGGCCATCAATCTGGTCAGCATGATCGACGCGACGTTCCTGCTGCTGAGCTTCTTCCTGGTCACGGCCGGGGCCTCCCGCGTGGAGGGGCGGCTGACCGGTGCACTCGGGACCACCGGAGGCGCCGCTGGCGACCTGCAGGCGGTCGTCGTGGACGTGCAGGGTGCACCAGGCGCGGCGTGGTATCGCGTGGCGGGTCGGCGGATCAACGACATCGGGGCGCTGCGCGACGCGCTCGTCGGCATGCCCAAGCCTCCGGGCGCGGCGGTGCGCATGCATGCGGGTCCGAACGCGGGCGATGCGGCCGCCGCGCTGCAGGCGGTGCGCGACGCGGGCTTCGAACGGGTCAGCTATGCACCGGCTCCCTAGCGCGATCGCATGTGCATGCGTGCTGTCGCTGGCCGCGTCCGCGGCTGGCGAGTCGCTTCGCTCGTTCGCCGAGCGCCACGGCCTCTCCTCCACGCTGCGGCAATGGTGGATCGAGCGACTGCGTGCGGGGGCGGCATCGGTCCGCATGGAGGCCGCGAAGGCGCTCGGCGCAGAGGGGGTGCTGTATCAGGCGGATCCCTCGATGTCCACGAAGGAGCGCGCCGAACTGCTACGACTGGTCGTGTCCGCGTTGCCTCCGCAGGATCCGTCGGCGATGCGGCCGCGTCTCGAGGTCGCGCGACAGGATCTTGGACTGGCCGCTCTGCGCATCGACGCACTTCGGGGCGATCCGGACGACGCGACCGCGTTGCGCGACGGCCTCGAGGCGCTGGGCCGCGTGGAGGACGCCCTTCGTCCGATCCAGTCGCGCATGGCCGCAAGCGGGGCGAATCGTGATCGTGGCAGCGTGCTGCGCGAGCCGGCGCAGTTGCTCGAGGCGTGGCAGCGCACGCTTCAGGCGTGGATCGACCGCAACATTCCTGCCCGCGCGAGGGATCGTCGCAAGGCCGACCTTGAGATCCAGCGCGCCATGATCCAGTTCGCGCGCCTGATCGACATCGAATCCGAGTCGCCGGCACCCGCGGACGCCAGTCAGGATCTCCTGAAGACCGAACTCGGCGCCGACGCGGCGCTGGGACTCGCCGTCACCCTGCAGGTGGCCGGGCGCACGGCCGACGCGGACGCCTGGTTGCAGGCGATCGAGACAGGGGCCACCGGAACCGACGCCGCGCGACGCGTGCCCCTCTGGCGGCTGGGTTTCGCGATCGAGGCGCGCGACGCGGCCGCGATGCGTGCGGCCATCGAACGCATGCAGGCGCGAGGCATGCCGTCGTCCCTCGCGATCGCGGCGGCGCGCACCGCCAGTCGCGTGCAGGGGGCCGACGGTTCGGCTGTGGTCGCGGCGGCCGTGGCGGCCATGGATCCGCAAGGCCGCGCGGAATGGCTCGCGGGTCTGGAGGGTGCCAGCGGTCCGCTGCAGGGGCTCGCGCAAGGATTGCGGCAGTCGGATCGGCGGCTCGCGTCATGGCAGCGAGGCGAGCCGGAGGAGGCGCGCGAGGCGGCGGAGCAACTGGCGCGTGGACTCGCCCAAGCCGGCGACGCCGCGCCTGCCTCGATGCGTGCCGATGCGCTGCGTGCGATGGGCTGGGCGCATCGCGCTGCGGGCGCCATGGCCGAGGCCAGCGCGGCGTTCGAGGCCGCGGCCAACGCCAGTCCCGCGCTCGCGCCAGAGTGCCTCTGGCTTGCTGCGCTCAGCGCCCCCGCGCAGGACGAAGCAGCGCGCGCGCGCAAGCTGGATCTGCTGACGCGTCAGCGCGAGCGGGATCCGAAGGGGCCCTACGCGGGTCGCGTGGCGGCATGGACAAGCCGACTGGGAGGTTGGAGCTCCGATGCGCTCGCGATCGCCGTGCTGCTTGACGTTCCAACCACCGATCCGTTCCTTGCGGATGCTCGATGTGAGGCCGCCCGACGCATTCTGGCCGGCGCACCCGCGGACTCGGCGGGGGCACAGGCTGCGGCGCAGCGAGCGCTGCGCGCGCTTGATCCGGTCGTGCACGCGCCCGAGGTCTCGCGCTGGCGCCTCATCGCGGCGGTACGCGCACTCGATGTCGACGCGGCACGGCAGGCAGCGATCGCGTTGCGCCCCGAGGATCAGACCGATCCGGCCGTTCAAAGCGCGCTGGTGCAGGTCCGTGCCTTCCAGGGCGAGGCCGCCATGGTGCGTGCGCTGCTGGCGCAGATCCCGCAGCCGGAATCGTCACGCGCGGCGCTTGCCGCTTCCTTCGCGCTGGCCTCGGTCGCGGGCCCCGAGGCGACGCTTGCGGCGCTGGATCTGGCGCTGCTGGTGATCGAGTCGGATCCATCCGACGAGGCTCTTCGCGCCGTCGCGCGGGACCGAGCGGCACGCGCCATGCTCCGCGCCGCCGACGAGGGCGTCGCACTGCCACCCGATCTTGCCACGCGTGTCGTGAAGGCCCTGGTCGTGGAGCGAGCCGCCTCGCGCGCCGAGGACTTCGCGGCCGCCGAGGCGCTGTGCGCGGCGGGCCTGATGAATGAGGCGATCGAGCGCCTGCAGCGGATCAGCGGATCCCTTCCGCAGGGAAGCGAGCCATGGGCCGAGGCACGCTGGCGACTGCATGGCGCGCTGCTGGCCGTGGACGCTGCGCGTGCGCGTCGCATGCTCGAGCAGCATCTCACGCTGGTGCCGGATGGCGGACCCGCGCCGTGGGGACCCAGGCTGGTGCAGGCCGCCGAGGGCGTGAAGCCATGACCGCGTTCGAGGATCGCGTGGCGCGCGTTCGCGAGTTGCTTGCGCACACCGGCGGTTGGAACGCGCGCACGCGTGCGGCCTTGGTGGCGTGGGCGCGCACCGAGGGCATTGGCGAGGCGGAACTCGCGCGGATCCTCGAGGTCGTGCTGTCGATCCGTGTGGCACCGACACCCGTGCCGACCTTGACACCGCCGCCAGCGCTTCCCGCTCCGGCGCCTCGTTCGACGCGGTGGATCGTCACGGCGCTGGTCGTGATCGGATTGGCGCTCTCGATTGCGCTGCTGCGTCTGCTGATCGAGCGCGTGAGCTCGCTCCCGGGTCGACAGGCTCCGCCAGCGGAGGTCGTCGCGCGCGAGCCGACCGCGGCACCCGAGCGCACGCTTCCGCCGCCACCCGTCTCGTTCCCCACACCGCCCGCGCTCGCACCGGATGCGGTCGCGCCCGTCGTGAGCGTGATCGAGCCACTTGGTCCGCGGGCCGAGGGATCACTGGAGGCCGCGGATCTTCAGGCTTGGCGCGACACGTTCGCGGCGCTGGCTGGCGGCTGGGTGTCCATGCCCATGGAACGTCGCGAGGCGGTGTTGGAGTCCCTTGCTGCGTGGATGGCGCTCGCCACGACTCCCGAAGAACTCGCGGCGATGCGAGGTGGCGTCGATCGCGCGGCCGCCGAGGCGTCGGATGCTCGCGGTGCCATGCTTGCGCGGGCGCTCGCGGCGATGCTGGAAGCGCAGATCGCGCTCCGCGATCGTCTCTCGCCCGCCGTGGCGGGGGATCGCGCCTTCACATCGGGGGTGGCGCTCAGCGCCGACGAGGCGCTCGCTGCATGGGCTGCGTCGCAGATCGCCGTGCTGGTCTCCGAGATCGCGCAGCCACAGTCGCGTGATCGTTGGACCGGTTGGCTCGAGGCCGTGCGTCAGGTCGAGCGCCCAGGCGCGCGCGTGGAACTGGCGCTCCTGGCGATCGATGGACTCCTTCGATCGACGGCGCGTCTCGACAGCCAGGGTGTCGCCGCCGACGCGTTGGGCTCGCTGGTGCGCACGTTGCCGACCGGGCCAGACGAGGCGGACTTCACCGAAGTCATCGAGCGGATGGCCACATGGCTGAGGGATTCCAGCATTCCCTCGGATCGGCTGTGGGCGCTTGGTGGCGTGTGGCGAAGCGTGGGCACGCCAACACAGGAGCGGCTGCTGGTCGGCGAGCGTGACTCGATGGCGACGCGCACTCAGCTGGCCGCGCAATGGCTGGCGCTTGGAACCGAGGCCGCGGGCCCCGCATGGAAGCCGCTGCTCGACGCGCTGCAGGTGCCTCTCCCTCCGGCGGATGCACCGCTGGGGCGAAGGCTCGACGCGCTGTCCGATCGCCTTGTGCTGCTGCGGCGGATCGACGCGCTTGTCGCGCGACGCGATCCCGCGCAGGTCGCCCCGTTCACCACGCCCGAGGTGGCCACGCTGCGTGAGACCGAGCAGGAACAGGAGGATCGTTGGGTGAAGCAACTCTCGGCGCAGCGGACGGAAGTCCGCATGCAGGCGCTGCAGTCGCTTCGCGCCGAGGGTGCCGCCGAGTTGTCCCGAGCCGACACCACCGCACTCGCGTTCCGTGGGCTCTCTTCGGCCTCCAAGGAAGAGCGTCAGCTTGCGCAGCAGATCATTCGGGAGTCCATGCTTGAGTCGCCATCCATGCGGTTGGCCATCGCGCGCGAGGTCGCCGTGACGGCCGATCCTCGCCATGCCCTCGACATGCTGCAGGACATCGGTGGTTACGACCTGCCGACGGAGGATGTGCCATCCTTGCGCGCCGAGGCGCTCGCGTCGATCCTGTCCTCGCTGCCGACCGGAGAGGCGATGGAAGGCGTGGCTGCGTCGTTGGCACGCCTCGATGCCGAGTTCGCGCTCTGGATCGGCGGAGCGACCACACCGTCCGAGTCGGGTGCGGCGGCCTGGCGTGCGGCGCGTCGTGTCGTGGCCGCGTCCGCGTCGCTTCGGCCGCTCCCTCCACTCGATGCCATCGTGCAGGGCGCGCCTGCGCGTCTGCGCCGTCTGGAACGGATGGCGCCCACGGGGCCGCGTGCGTTCGCCGCGGCGCTCGGGCTGATCGCGGATCTCGAGGCGGCTCGACGCTCGGTGCAGCAGCCGGGCGCGTTCGAGGGGGTGGCGGCCGAGATCAGCGCCGTGTCTCGCGCGCGTGCCCGCAGCATGGATTCCATCATGCAGGCCGGCCTGTCACTCGACGCGATCGCGCGTGCGCGACTGGCGGCGCTTGGCGCGTCGATGGCCGCGCGACCCGCGGTCGCGACACCCGTCGCCAACGTCGCCTTGGGTGCCGACGCGTTCGCCCGAGCGGAGGCGCTTGATGCGTCGAATCCCGCTCAGGCGTCTCGCCAGGTTGATCTCCTGCGTCAGGCGGTGGTTGCGGATCCGTCGTTGGCGCTGTCGGCAGCGCTGCTTCTTGCGAACGCGAACCAGAAATCCGGTTCACAGGAGGCGTGGATCGAGCGCGCACAGGCACTTGGTGCGGCCATCGAGGGGCCAGTCGACATGACACGCGCCAGCGCACTGGCACTGGCGCAACTGCTCGCCGCAGCGGAGCGGCAACAGCTCGATCGGATCGCGGCCCCGAAGGTCGGGGCGCCCGGTCGTGAGGCGCTCGAGCGGTTCGCACGCGCACAGGGTATCTCGCTGGAGGTGCTGCTCACCGCGTTGCGCACCAGCACCGACCCCACGCGCCTCGCTCGCATCGACAGTCTTCGAGAGGTGGTGTTGTACGCGCTGCGACCCTCGGCGCGTCCATGGCTTGGCTCGCTCGCATCCGGGCGCGCCGCGGCCATTCCAGAAGCGGACGAGGCCCAGCCCGAGCGCCTGCTGCCCCAGCTCGAGCCGTGAGATTCAGCGTTGCGGCAGTGCAAGCCGCAGCACGTGATCATCCATCATGAAGCCGCCGCCGATGTCGGCCACCAACGAACGCTCGATGCGGAAGCCCGCGCGCGCATAGGCCGCCAGCGCACGCGCGTTGCCCTTGTTCACGCGCAGCTCGATCGATCGTGCGCCTTCGCGGCGCGCCTCGCGCTCGACATGGCGCAGCATCGCCTGTCCGATGCCGTGGCCTTGCAGCGCACGATCGAGGTACAGCTTGTGCAGGTGCACCACGCCGTCCGCGTCACGCTCGAGCGCCAGATAGCCGACAGGTTCCGTGGTCTCGACGATCGCCCAGCGCACGCCTCGGCGCATCTCCTCGGAAATCCGTTCGGGCGAATACATCCACCCGAGCATGTAGCGGATCTGCTCCAGGGTGATCATGCCCGGATAGCACTCGTTCCAGATGCGATCGGCCAGCGCGCGCAGCACGGGAATGTCGCCTTCACTCGCGGTGCGGATCGAGATCGCCAAGGGCTCGCTCATCGTCGTGCCGCAAGACCCAGGTCTGCCAGCGCGCGCTTCGCCGCGATGTAGCCGGCGCTGCCGATCACGCTGCCGGCCGGATGCGTTCCCGCGCTGCACGAATACGCTCCCGCCACCGGCGTGGCGTGCGGCAGGCGATCGGCGAAGCCGAAGCCGTTGTCCACATGGTGGATGTGCCCGCGCGTGATGCCGAAGTGCCGCTCGATGTCGGGCGGTGCCAGCACGAACATGTCCTGCACCAGATCGCTCGTGCCCGGCGCGAAGCGATCGCAGATCGACAGCAGATGGCGCGCATAGCGCTCGCGCTCGGCGTCCCAGCTCGATCCCGCGATCGCGTACGGCACCCACTGCACGAACAGCGCGCTGTTGTGACGGCCGGCATCATCTTTCAGGGTCGGATCGACGGTGGTGTGGATGTACCACTCGATGGTGGGGAACTGCGGCAGTCGCCCCGCGCAGACGTCGGCGTAGCCCTCGCGCATCAGACGCATCACGTCGGGCTCGTCCGGCAGCAGATGGATCGTCGGCCCGTACTGCCCGCGGTCTTCTGGCAGGCAGGTGAACTTCGGCAGCCCGTTCAACGCCAGATTCACCTTGAAGGTGGTGCCGTCGCGGCGATAGCCGTCCACGCGGCGTTTCCACGCTTCAGGCAGGTTCGCGTCACCGAGCATCGCGCGCAGCTTGAACGGATCGGCGTTCACCAGCACGGTCTTCGCGCGCACTTCCTGTCCGTTCGAGAGCTGCACGCCTTCCGCCACGCCTTCACGCACCAGCAGTCGTTCCACGCCCGCGCCCAGACGGATCTCGCCACCCGCGGTGCGCACCTTGTCCGCCAGCTGCTGCGTGATCGCGCCCATGCCGCCGCGCACGATCATCCAGGTGCCGTCGGCGCCGGGCAGTCGACACATGTTGTGCACCAGAAAGTTCATGCCGGTGCCGGGCGTGTCCCAGCCGCCGTGCAGGCCGCTGAAGCCGTCGGTCACCGCGTACATCGCCTTCAGCAGGTCGCTGCGGAAACCGAAGCGCTCGAGGTACTCGCCCACCGAGCCGCGGCAGAGCTTCACGAAGGTCTCCCGCAGCGCCGAGCGCACGAAGCGATCCGCCGTGGCCTCGATCGACAGCGGTTCCTGCAGCCAGGTGGGTGCGATGTCGTCGCGCAGCGCCGCGATCTCCTCGTTCAGCCGCTCGTTCGCGTTCCAGTCCGCCCCACTGAAGAACTCCAGGAACTGCGCGCGCATGGTCTCGCGGTTCGAGCCGAACATCAGGAAGCGCTTGCCGGTCGTCGGCAGGAAGTAGTGGGGGTCCCGGCGATGCGTCTGAAGCTCAAGGCCGAGTTCCGCCACCAGTTCCGGCTGCATCAGACCCAGCAGGTACGCGCCCGTGCTGGTGCCGAGCTTCGGCGCCTTCGCGAACGGTCGTTCCGTGCGCACCGCGCCACCCACCACGGGCTTCCCCTCCACCACCAGCGTGCGCAGGCCTGCACGCGCCATCAGCAGTGCGGCGACCAGGCCGTTGTGGCCCGCGCCCACCACGATCGCGTCGAACTTGGCCTCGCCCGCGCTCACGCCTTCGCCAGACCGTGCTCAAGATCTCGGATCAGGTCGTCCACGTGCTCGATGCCCACGCTCAGTCGCACCAGGTTGTCCAAGATGCCGAGTTGCTTGCGACTCTCAGCCGGCACGCTCGCGTGCGTCATGATCGCCGGGTGCTCGATCAGGCTTTCCACGCCACCCAGGCTCTCGGCCAGCGCGAACAGGTGCACGTTCTCCAGAAAGCGCCGGCTCTTCACGAGCCCACCTTTCAGCAGAATTGTGATCATGCCGCCGAACGCCGGCTGACCATCCAGCCGCATCTGCCGCGCCGCCACCGCGTGCTGCGGGTGGCTCGCGAGGCCCGGGTAGATCACCTTCTCGACCTTCGGGTGCCTCTCCAGCCAATGCGCGATCTTCATGGCGCTTTCGCAGTGCCGCTTCATGCGCACGGCCAGCGTCTTGGCGCCGCGCAGCGCCAGGTACGCGTCGAACGGACCCATCACGCTGCCGATCGCGTTCTGCAGGAAGCGCAGCTTCTCGCCCAGATCCTTGTGCCGCGTCACCAGCACACCGCCGACCACGTCACTGTGGCCGCCGAGGTACTTGGTCGCCGAGTGCATCACCATGTCGAAACCCAGCTCCAGAGGCCGCTGCAGCATCGGCGTGGCGAAGGTGTTGTCGCACACGCTGATCGCGCCATGCTTGGCGCAGATCTTCGCGATGGCCTCGAGGTCGACCACCTTTAGCGTGGGGTTCGTGGGCGTCTCCACCCAGACCATGCCGGCCTTGTGCGTGGCCAGATGCGCCTCCAGCCGCGCCGGATCGGTCAGGTCCAGGTAGGTCGGCTTCAGGCCCGAGCTGCGCTCGCGCACGCGCGTGAGCAGCCGGTAGGTGCCGCCGTACACGTCGTCCATGCTCACCAGCGGCGCGCCGTGATCGAGCAGTTCCAGCGCCGTGCCGATCGCCGCGAGGCCGCTGGCGAACGCGAAACCGCCGCAGGTGCGCTCGTCCGCCTCGCTCAGCCCGCTCGACTCCAGGTTCGCCACGCAGCGCTCGAACGCGAAGCGCGTGGCGTTGTGGCTGCGGCTGTACTCGAAGCCCTTGTGCACGCCGGGGCTTTCCTGAATGAAGGTGCTGCTCGTGAAGATCGGCGGCATCACCGCGCCGGTGGTGGGCTCGGCGTGCTGTCCGCCGTGGATGCAGCGACTTTCCAGATTCAGATGGTCGTGGCTCATGGTTTGGTAGGGGGTCGCCGCGCGCTCACGGCACCTTCTGGCGCAGGAAGTTGATCAGGTCGATGCGGGTGATGATGCCGTAGAAGCGGTCGTCGTCCGCCACGATCGCCACGCGGTCGGCACGGAAGATCGGCAGCAGGTCGTTCACGCTCGCGCTTGGCGGCAGCGTCTCGAGCCGACTCGTCATGAAGTCGCTCACGGGGCGCTTGGTGCCATCGCCGCCCTTCAGCAGCGCCAGCAGCACGTCGCTCTCGTCCAGGATGCCCACAACGCGATCGCTCGCGTCCAGCACCGCGAGCTGGCTCACGCCGTACATGCGCATGCGCTTGATCGCCTGCATCACGGGCATCTCAGGGCTCAGCACGTAGTCCTCGTGGTCCAGATGCCGACGCGCGATCAGGTCGCGCAGGTCGCCGAAGGTCCTCCGTTCCAGAAAGCCGTTGTCCACCATCCACCAGTCGCTGAACATCTTGCTCAGGTACTTGGCGCCGGTGTCGCAGATCAGCGTCACCACGCGCTTGGGCGTGGCCTGCTCGCGGCAGTACTTCAGCGTGGCCGCCATGAGCGTGCCCACGCTGCTGCCGGCCAGCACACCTTCCTTGCGCAGCAGCTCGCGCGCCGTGTGAAACGCCTCGGCGTCGGTGACGGCGTAGGCCTTGTCCACCAGCTTGAGGTCGAGGATGTCGGGAATGAAGTCCTCGCCGATCCCTTCCACCAGCCAGCTGCCCGGCGTGACCTTCTTCCCCTCGTTCACCAGCGGCGCGAGGATCGAGCCCACCGGGTCGGCCAGCACCATCTCGAGCTTCGGATTGCGCTCCTTCAGGTACTTGCCCACGCCGCTCACCGTGCCGCCGCTGCCCACGCCGGCCACGAACGCGTCCACCTTGCCGCCCATCTGCTCCCAGATCTCGGGGCCGGTCTCGTCGTAGTGCGTCTGCGGGTTCGCGGGGTTGCTGAACTGGTCGGTGTAGAAGTGGTTGGCGCGCTCCTTCGCGATGCGCGCGGCGATGTCCTGGTAGTACTCCGGATGGCCCTTGCCCACATCGCTGCGCGTCAGCATCACCTCGGCGCCCATGGCGCGCAGGTGACTGATCTTCTCGTCGCTCATCTTGTCGGGCACCACCACAACCAGCTTGTAACCCTTCTGCGCGGCCACCAGCGCCAGCGCCAGGCCGGTGTTGCCCGCCGTCGCCTCCACGATCGTGCCGCCCGGCTTCAACCGGCCGCTGTGCTCGGCCTCCTTGATCATGCGCACTGCGATCCGGTCCTTGATGCTCGCGCCCGGGTTCAGGTTCTCCATCTTCACGAAGAGCTGGCACGGCCCGGTGTCCAGCCGCTGCAGGTGCAGCATGGGTGTGTTGCCGATCATCTCGAGCACGTTGCCGAACACCGGGGCGGCGGCACGATGGGTGGTGTGCGCGGGCATCCGGCGAGTCTATCGGTGAAGCAGACGCGGTCTGTGCCTGTCACAATGTGTCCGTGAATCCGGATGTACGGAACGGTTGGCGATTCGGCACGCATGGAAGCGAGCCAGAACTCCTCGCGCCCGACGATGCGCCGGGTCGCGGTTTGCGCGCGGACTGGCGTGAGCTTCGCGTGCCGGGCGGACTGCAGGCGTTGCGTGGGCAGCCGCTCGGGCGCGCGGTGGGCTCCGCCGCACGCACGGCGATCGACGCCACCGCAGGCCTGGGCTTCGACGCGTTCGCGCTCGCCGTGATCGGCCTTCAGGTCGAGGCCGTGGAGCGCGAGCCTTGGGTGCGTGCGTTGCTTGAGCATGCGCATGCACGCGCCACCGCGGATGCCGCACTTGCCGCGATCGCCGCACGCATCACGCTGGTCGCCGCGGACGCTCGCGAGTATCTCGCCGGTCACAAACCCATCGACGTGGTGCTGCTCGATCCGATGTTTCCCGCCAAGCGAAAGCTCGACGCGAAGCCACCGAAGGCTATGCAGGCGCTTGCCGCTGTCGTGGGAACGGATGACGACGCCGATGCGCTGCTTGTGCCCGCGCTCGCTGTGGCCACGCAGCGCGTGGTCGTGAAGCGTCCGCGTCAGGCACCGCCGCTTGCCAATCTCAAGCCAGCCTGGACGATCGAGGGCAAGTTGTTGCGGTTTGACGTGTATCGCGGTCTCTGCAAGGACTGAGCGGCCGCACGCAGCCGCGCACTGCCCAAAAAGGGAACGGCCCGAGGCGAGCCTCGGGCCATTCGGCGGAAAGTTCCGCCACACTCCCAGTGTTTCGTGTCAGGCGCGGCGGCGGCGGGCGACAAGGCCTGCCAAGCCGATCAGCGCTGCCGCGCCAGGAGCAGGTACGGCGAGGTACAGGTTGTCGATCGTGGCGAAGACCGAACCCGTGACCAGGGGCGAGGTCACGATCGTCATCGACGAAATGTCGGTGGTGGTCGAGTAAAATCCGACGAAGTCGGTCGGGC
Source organism: Planctomycetota bacterium (assembly GCA_016872835.1). Classification (GTDB taxonomy): domain Bacteria; phylum Planctomycetota; class Phycisphaerae; order Phycisphaerales; family SM1A02; genus SYAC01. The sequence continues at coordinate 100,255 of VGYX01000008.1, forward strand.
TCGACGAGATGCCTTCAAAGGTGATGCCGTTGGACAGCGTCACCGAGACCACACAGGTCACCACGTTGAAGTTGAGGTCGGTGCCGAAGATGTTGCCTGCCACGGCGCGCACGCCAGGGTTGAACGTGAAGGTGAGGGGGACGGGCAAGTTGGTGGAGAAATAGCCGTCCTCCACGTACAGACCCTCGGCCGCCGATGCCGTCCAGACAACGTTGCCGAGCGTGCCGGAAACAGGAGCCGAGTAGAGGCCGTTGGCAAAATCGCTGAAGCTCTCCGTGCCCACCACTTGACCGCCGGTGGTCACGCGCCCGGTCCAGAGCGATTGATTATTGGTGACGATGACGCCGGCCTGTGCCGATGTGCACAGTGCAGCTGCGGCCACCGCCGATCCGAAAAACCGGGATGTCATTGCGGGAACTCCGTAAGGAAGGGAACAGACATATGCAGACGGGAACTCAAACAGCGAGCAGCGAACACATCGTCCCGGCTGGACACTCGTTTGCCAACTTGAATGCGTCAAGCGGGAACTTGAGTGGCTGGCAACAGAGGGGGAACGCCAGCGGAACCGGTGAAGTTTACCGCGGAATTTGCGTTGAGCAACTGGCAGCTTGGGCATTGTCCATGAAATTCGGCGTGCCACAGGGAAGCATGAAGCCAGGCCATACAGGCGAATAAAACATCGTTTTTTCGGTTTCAAAGCACCGACGTCTCATCTCCTTGGTCGTCCTCCGGAAATCTTTCCTCCTCATGAGGGTCCGGAGGCTCACATTGCGCTTCTCCCTGTGAAGGACAAGCAGCGGGTCGCGGGAACCGACCCCTGCATCAGCGACGACGGCCAGACGGGAACCCGGCTTTTCGCGTGTGGAGCGACGGACGGGAACCCGTCGCCCACAAAGCAGTGACGGCTCCTCGGCCCCCAACTCGGGGGCCGATGCCGCTTTTGGGGGTATCCCACGCCGCAATCTCTAGACTCGCCGCGCATGGCGACGCCCCGGTTCCTAGTTGATCGCATTCCGGCGGGGGGCGAGTCGGCATGGCTGCCGCGCGAGGAGGCCCGTCACGCGCTTGGAAGCCGGCGCCTCGGGGCCGGCGACCCGATTGAACTCGTCGATGGCCGCGGGGGTCTGGCGCTCGCGCATGTCGGCAACGATCGTGACCAGGAGGGCAACCTCGCCGCTCAGGTGAACGAGGTTCTTCACGCGCCACGCCCGCAGCCCGCGATCCATGTCGCCGCGGCCGTTCCGAAGGGTGATCGGCTGTCGTCGTTGCTCGATGCAGCCGGCGAACTGGGGGTCGAGTCGCTCACGCCGCTCGACTGCGAACGAAGCGTGGTGCCCGCGGATCGACTGGGTGGCGAGCGACCGGCGCGCATCCTCGTCGAAGCGATGAAGCAGAGTCGCGGCCTCTGGTGCACCGAGATCCGGCCGCCGTCGGATCCTGTCGCGTTCACGCGCCACGCGAACGCCGCGGGGCGACGCGTCGTGCTGCTCGATCCCGCTGGTCCGCCGCTCCTGCGCACCGTGCAGAACGCTGCGTCGATCGCGCTGCTGGTCGGCCCTGAGGGCGGCTTCAGCGAGAGTGAGATCGCGCAGATCACCGATGCAGGCGCGGCGAAGGCCACGCTGGGCCCCGGAATCCTGCGCATCGAGTTGGCGGTGGCGGTGGCCTGTGGCGCGATCCGTGCCGCATGAAGCCTGAAAGTGGACCGTACCGGGGTCGAACCGGTAACCTCCGCCTTGCAAAGGCGGCGCTCTCCCAATTGAGCTAACGGCCCGCGAGAGAAATCAGTGTAGCGAAGGGGGTGCGAAAGGCGTCGCGTGGCGTCACTTGTTGGCCTTGGGTGCGTCGATCGGCACGCGCTGCACCTGCCCGTCCTTCCGGGTGGTCAGGATGTCGATCGAGCCCGGGTCGATGATGTTCAGCTTCAGCGCCTCGTCGTAGCGCTTGGTGCCGCGGATGCCGACCAGCGTTCCCAGCATGGTGCTGAGCTTGTTCGCGTCCTTTGGCGCCACATAGGCCACGGTCTGGCCCGCGGCCGGATCGGTCACGCGGAACAGGAGGGGCAGGCGGTTGCCGTTGTAGACGGTGCTGGCGTTCAGCACGCCGACGGCCGTGTAGTCCGCGCGCGCCTCCATCGCCAACTTCATCTTCTCGTAGCGCTCCTTGTTGCGATCGCGCGAGGCCATCGCCTTGGCGACTTCCTGCTCCAGCTGCTGCGCCTCGGCGAGCAGCTCCAGCTGCTTCACGCGTGCGGCCGCCATGCTCTTCACGTCGGTCGGGCAGTTCGCCTCGGCCATCAGGGCGGCGTAGCGCTCGCGCATCGGACCGATCTCGGCAGAGGTGGTGGGCTCGCTGCGGACCTTCTCGAACGAAGCCTCGAGATCCTTGTAGGAGGCGCGGCACTTCTCCGCCGCGATTTCCGCCTCGGTCTTCACCGGCGGCGGTGGCTTGGGAGCCTCGACCGATTTGGCTGATTCCTGCGCAACGGTGGTGGTCTCCACGGTCACGGTTCCGCCCTGCGGAGCCTGGCCCGAGGCAGCGGTGGACGCGGCGCCCTCGATCACCGGCACCGGAGGCTGCGCGCCCGCGCCGATCGCCTGCGACTCGCCCTGCGTGGCGCGGCGCACGAAGTTCATGTTCACCCAGCCGATCGCGTTTGCGGGCAGCGCGACCTTGTGGACCTTCTCGCGCTCGCCGCTCACCTGTCCGACTACGGCAAGGGTCTCGCCAGGGGTGAGTTCGCCGATCGACTTGATGCTCGCGTCAGGATTGCCATCGGCACCGATGTTTGGCGCGCGCACTGCGGTGGCCGCGACCACCGTGAGCGTCTTGCCATCCGGCGACAGCGCGACCTTTTCGTCGGCAAGCACGTAGCCGTAGATGTTCTGGAAGGCACCGCCGCTCGTGCGGATCTTCGCCCAGCCGTAGCTCTCCTCCTCGACCGCGACCACGTCGCCGAGCTTCAGCTTGCCGAACGGATACGCGCTGTTCACGCTTGGACCGCTGCGCACGTACACATTGTCCGCGTTGATGGTGGCAGTGAAGCCCTTCGACGCGGCGGGTGCAGCGGCTGGAGCCTGCGCGGGCGCGGTGGCGGGTGCGGCATCCTGTGCCAGCGCGGGGCCGACGGTGAGCAGGGCGAGCGTGAACGACGGGAGGATTCGTGCGAGGTGCATGGGCGCGGATTCTAGGGAAACCGCCGGGCGGCTACAGTGCCCACTTCATGCGGCGGAACCTCACCCTGTGGATGGGACTTGGCGCGGCCTTGGCGGCCTTGGCGCTGGCCTCCTGTTCAGCCCCCGAGGACGATCGGCCCGAATTGCAGGGCCTTCGCCGCTCGATGGATGCGGCGGTCACGCGTGAACTGGCTCGGGCGCCGGAGAAGGATCCGGTCAAGCCGATGGAGCGGCAGACCCCGGCCGTCTTCGAGGAGTTGAAGGACCGCCGGACGCAGCTGGACGCGACCGGGCCCCAGATCGTGGCGGCGGGACAGGCGGTGGATCTGGGCATCGACCTGTACGGGCAGGCGTATCCGGAGACGACCCTGTCGCTGCAGGACGCGATCCGATTGGCCGTGAAGAACAACCTCGGTGTGCAGGGGGCGCGCCTGCAGCAGGGCGTCACTCAGGCCGAACTGGTGGCGGCGCAGGCGGCCTTCGACGCGGCGCTGGTGGCGAGCACGCAGATGAACCTGCAGGATCAGCCCACGCAGAACTTCGCGCCGGTCGCGGGCATCTCCTTGCCATCGGACTTCTCGAACCAGTTCAAGCAGTGGACGCTCACCAGCGGGATCCAGACCGCCACGGTGACGGGTGGAACGTTCAACGTGGGCATGTCGAGCACCTACTCGAAGCTCTATCCCGAAAATCTCTACTCGAACAATCCCGCGTGGATCAATGCGCTGCAGGTCGGACTCACGCAGCCCTTGCTGCGTGGCTTCGGCACCGACGTGAACATGGCGCAGATCCGTCTGGCCCGCAACAACGATCGGCGCAGCCTGCAGCAATTGCGCGCGCAGCTCATGCAGTTGTGCCGCGACGTGGAGCAGGGCTATTGGGCGCTGGTGATGGCACGTCAGCGCGTGGCCACCACGCAATGGCTTGTACGTGCGGGTGTGGAGGTGCGCGACGTGCTGGCCAAGCGCAGGGCGTTCGACACCACGCAGGCTCAGTACGCCGACGCGGTGGCGAAGGTCGAGGACCGCAAGAGCCAGCTGATCCGGGCCCAGCGCGACGTCACGGCGGCGGTCGACCGTCTGAAGGTGATGCTGAACGATCCGTCGCTTCCGGTGGGCGACGAGACGATGATCGTGCCCGCCGACTTCATGGTGGATCAGCCGCTCAAGTACTCGCTGCGCGAGGCGATCGCGACCGCCATGGAGCAGAGCCCGACCGTCACGCAGGCGCTGCTCGGCGTGGACGACGCGGGCATCCGTCAGGTGGTGGCCGACAATGGGCGTCTGCCGGACCTCAACCTGAACGCGCAGATGCAGTTCAACGGTCTGGAGGGCGACTACGGGCAGTCGTGGCAGGAGCTGGGCGAGGCCGGCTTCGTGAACTATCTGGTGGGCTTGAACTTCAACCAGCCGATCGGCAATCGCGCGGGCGAGGCGAACTATCGGCGCGCGCGGCTGCAGCGTTCGCAGGCGGTGCTGGCGTACCGCGGCGCGGTGCAGACGGCGATCTTCCAGGTGAAGGACGCGCTGCGCAGCGTGGAGGCGCAGTACCGCCTCATCGAGCAGACGCGCGCCTATCGGCTGGCGCAGGCGGAGAACCTCCGCGCGCTGCTGGTCGAGGAGCAGACGATCGCCACGCTCACGCCGGAATTCCTGGCGCTGAAGTTCCAGCGGCAGCAGGAGCTCGCGAATGCCCAGGTGCAGGAGATGCTCTCGCTGGTCGAGTACAGCGGCGCCATCGCGCAACTGTGGCACGCGATGGGCACGGGCCTGCAGATGAACCGCGTGGAACTGGACGTGGCGAACCCGCCCGAGCCTGGAGCCTGAGTGCCGCGGCGCGTGGCGAGCGACGACGCGGGCATCCGCGAGGCCGCGGCGTGCATCCGCGGGGGCGGCGTGGCGGCCTTTCCCACCGAGACGGTGTATGGACTCGGCGCCAGCACGCTGGCGCCCGACGCGCTGCGGAAGGTGTACGAGCTCAAGGGTCGGCCCTCGGACAATCCGCTGATCGCGCACGTGGTGGACGCGGTCGATGCCAAGATGCTGGTGGCCGAATGGGACCGGCGCTGCAACCGTCTGGCCGCGGCGTTCTGGCCAGGACCGCTCACGCTGATCCTGCCGCGCGGCGACATGGTTCCCGACGAGGCGGTGGCTGGGCTTTCATCGATCGCGGTGCGCTCGCCGATGCACCCGGTGGCCAGATCGCTGCTGTACGCGGTGGACGGGCCGGTGAGCGCGCCGAGCGCGAATCGATCGGGACATGTCTCGCCGACGACCGCTGAACATGTGATGGCGGACTTTGCCGGGGTCGAGGACCTGCTGGTGCTCGAGGGTGGCCGTGCGGGGTTCGGCATCGAGAGCACGGTGCTCGACCTGACCGGCGAGGTACCGGTGATCCGAAGACCCGGCTCGGTCACGGCCGATGCGCTGCGCCGCATCGTGGGAACGGTCGAGGTGGCGCACGCGGTGCAGCAGGGGGCGAGTCCGGGCACGAGCCTGATCCATTACGCGCCGGATGTCCCGGCCACGATGGTGCCAACGGTGCGGCTGGCAGTGTTCCTTGCGTCCATGCGCGAGCCGGCTGCGGTGCTGGCCATGCCGGGCACCGAGGTGCGCGAACCGCATGTGGTGATCCGCATGCAGCCCGACGCCGAGGGCTACGCGCGCATGCTCTACGCCGGCTTGCGCGAGGCCGAGGCGACCGGCTTGTCGCAGATCGTGATCGAGGAGCCGTCGGGGCGCGATGGCGTGTGGCTCGCGGTGCTTGACCGCCTGCGTCGCGCCACCGTCCGGTAGCAAAGGTCAGAGGTTTTCACCGACCACTTGCGCAAGGGGCGCGTAACAACCTCTGACTCTCGTCATGGAAGCGGGATGCGCACGCCGAGGCGCTGCGCGCAGTCCTTCGCAAGGTCGTAGCCCGCGTCGGCGTGACGGAACACGCCCATCATCGGATCGTTGGTCAGCACGCGCTCCAGGCGCGCCGCCGCTTGGGGAGTGCCGTCGGCCACCACCACCTGTCCCGAGTGCTGGCTGAAGCCGATGCCCACGCCACCACCGTGATGGAAACTCGTCCAGCTCGCGCCGCTCGCGATGTTCACCGCGAAGTTGAGCAGCGGCCAGTCGCTGACCGCGTCGGTGCCGTCGAGCATGCCTTCCGTCTCGCGGTTCGGGCTCGCCACGCTGCCGCAGTCGAGGTGATCACGACCGATCACGATCGGCGCCTTCACCTCGCCCTTCGCGACCATCTCGTTGAAACGCAGGCCCGCCCGGTGGCGCTCACCCAGACCCAGCCAGCAGATGCGCGCCGGCAGTCCCTGGAACGCGATGCGCTTCTGCGCCATGCGGATCCATCGCTCAAGGCCCTTGTCCTGCGGGAAGAGCTTCAGCACCGCCTCGTCGGTGGCGCGGATGTCCGCCGGATCGCCCGACAGCGCCACCCACCGGAAGGGCCCGCGCCCCGTGCAGAACTGCGGCCTGATGTACGCCGGCACGAACCCAGGAAACGCGAAGGCCTCCTTGAATCCATGATCCAGTGCGCGCTGCCGGATGTTGTTGCCGTAGTCGAAGACCTTCGAGCCAGCCTTCATGAAATCGACCATCAGGCGCACATGCGCGTCCATGCTCGCGCTACTGAGACGCTGGTATTCAGCCGGATCGCTCGCGCGGAGGGCGTCCGCCGACTCGCGGGTGAGTCCTTGCGGGTAATAGCCCTCCAGCGGATCGTGCGCACTCGTCTGGTCGGTGAGCGTCTCGGGCACGATCTTGCGCGCCTTCAGCCGCGCCAGCAGGTCGACCGCGTTGGCGAGCACGCCCACGCTGATCGCCTCGCCGCGCTTCTTCAACTCCACCGCGCGGTCGATCGCCGCGTCGAGATCCTCATGCACCTCGTCGAGGTACCGGTCATGCACACGCTTCTTCAGGCGCTCCATGCAGACATCGGCGATCAGACAGGTGCCCTCGTTCATGGTGATCGCCAGCGGCTGCGCGCCGCCCATGCCGCCGCAGCCCGCGGTCACGTTCAGCGTGCCCTTGAGTGTGCCGCCGAAGTGCTGTCGTGCGCACTCCGCGTAGGTCTCGTAGGTGCCCTGCACGATGCCCTGCGTGCCGATGTAGATCCAGCTGCCCGCGGTCATCTGGCCGAACATCATCAGGCCGCGCGCTTCGAGGTCGTCGAAGTGCTGCTGCGTGGCCCAGTGCGGCACCAGGTTCGAGTTGGCGATGAGCACGCGCGGCGCGTCCACGTGCGTGCGCACGATCCCCACGGGCTTGCCGCTCTGCACAAGCAGCGTCTCGTCCAAGCCGAGCGACTGCAGGCTCTTCACGATCGCGTCGAAGCACGCCCAATCGCGCGCCGCGCGCCCACGGCCACCGTAGACCACCAAGTCGCCCGGGCGCTCCGCCACCTCGGGGTCGAGGTTGTTCATGATCATGCGCATCGCCGCCTCGGCGGCCCAGGTCTTGCAGGTGCGCTGCGCGCCACGGGGGGCGCGCACGGTCCGAACGGCTTCGACGGCATGGTTCATTCGCGTACTGTAGCCGCGGTTTCCCGCGCGATCGAACGCGCTCAGCGCAGGAGCGAACCCTGCTCGATGGCCGCGGCCAGCGCCGCCATGTCTGGCGCGGGACTGCGGTCACCCTGCAGGGGCTTGACCACCTTGCGCACCGCGGCATGCAGTCGTTCCACGCCCTCGCCGGAGCGCTTCGGTCGGTGGGCCTCGATCGCCTGCGTCATCACCAGCAACTCGATCGCGATCACCTCGCGGGCCAGTCGAACCGCTCGGAGCAGTTGCCGTCCGGCCAGCGGCCCGAAACTGTTGTAGTCCTCGATCCCGCCGCAGGTGCCCACGTTGCCCACGCTGGCCGGGTGCGCCAACGACTGCAACTCGTTCACGCACGCCGCCGCCGCGTACTGCGTGATCATCAGGCCGCTCTCCACGCCAGGATTGTCGGCAAGGTACGGTTTCACGGGATTCACGCGATCGAATCCGCCGAGCACCCAGAACACGCGTCGCTCGCTCACCGCCGCCACATGGCACAGCGCGACCTTCGCCGCATCCATCGCGATGGCCAGCGGCATGCCATGGAAGTTGCCGCCGCTCACCACGTCGAAGCCGCTGCCTGCCGCCGGCACGACCAGCGGGTTGTCCGTCACCGCGCCCAGTTCGTGCTCGATCACGCAGCGCTGCGCGCGCAGCTGGTCCATGGCCGCGCCCAGCACCTGTGGTGCGCATCGCAGCGCGTAGGGATCCTGCACGCGTGGATCGTTGTTGGCGTGCGAGGGTCCGATCTGCGAACCATGCAGCAGGTGCGCCACGCGCTCGGCGACCACGATCTGGCCGGGCTGCCGACGCGCCGCATGAATGCGCGCATCCAGCGGCGCCGAACTCGCCAGACACGCGTCGATCGCCATGGCCGTCGCGCCGATCGCGGCCTCGAGCACAGGTTCCAGCTCCGCGAAGGCCAGCGCACCAAGCGCCGCCATGAGGTGCGTACCGTTCAGCAGCGCCAGTCCTTCCTTCGCCTCCAGCGAGATCGGCTTCACGCCCTTGGCTCGCATCGCGTCGCCTGCAGCCACGCGACGTCCCGACTGCCACACCTCGCCCTCGCCCAGCAGTGGATGGCACGCGTGCGCCAACGGCGCCAGATCACCGCTCGCGCCCACGCTCCCGCGCTCGGGAACCACCGGTACAAGACCATGATTCAGCAGTTCCGCGATGCGTTCCACCACCACGCATCGCACGCCGCTCGCCCCGCGCGAGAGGCTGGCCGCCAGCAGCAGCAGCATGGCCCGCACCACGGGCTCGGGAAGGGGATCGCCCACGCCCGCGGCATGGGATCGCACCAGATTCGCCTGCAGCGCGGCCAGCTCACCGGCTCCCACGCGCTGGTGCGCGAGCGAGCCGAAGCCGGTGTTCACCCCATAGACCGCGGAGCCCGACGCAGCCACACCCTCGATCGCCGCGCGCGCCGCATCGATGCGTGCGCGTGCCTCGGCGGCCAGCGCGACCTGCGCTCCCTCGCAGGCGACCAGCCGCACCTGCTCGATCGAAAGAGGCTTGCCATCCAGCGTGATCGTGCGGGTCGCGGTCATCCACGGCAAGATAGCTGGACATCGGCTTGCGCCCCCGGCCGCGCGGCCCCATTATCACGACATGGACAATGGCTGGCCACGCACCGTGCTCACGGGACTCTGCATCGTCACCTGCGCGCTTCTCGGCCTGCTCGCCTCGCGATTCGCGGTCGGCCCGCGTGGCGTCGTGGCGCCCGCGCTGCTCGACGCGTCCGCGCCCGTGCTGGCTTCGGCGCTCGTGTTCGTCTGCCTGGCGGTGGGCGCCGCATTCGCGTGTGCCATCGCGCGTCCGATCAACGCGGCCGTCGCGCTCTTCTGCGTGGGGTGCGGTGTGGCAGCATTCTCGATGCGCGGCGGCACCGTGGCCGATGCGGTGTTCCAGGAGGGCATGTTCCGGTGGCTCGGCTTCGAGACGCTCGCGTGGGGGCTCTTCGTCGCCAGCGTTGCAGTGATCATCTTCCGCGTGGGAGGACCACTGCCTGATGTGCCGAATCCGGATCCGGACCAGTCGTTCATCGCCGGTCTGCTTCGCAGGCGCGCCCTCGTCTCGCTGGCCGCCGCGCTGTCAGCGCCTGCGGTCCTCGCGTTCATGATGGTCGGTGTCTCGAAGGGGCAGGCGATCGGAGCCTGCACGCTCGCCGGTGTCGCCGCCGCATTCGGTGCCCGGCTGATCGCCGCACATGAGCAGCCGATTCTCCTCTTCGCCGCGCCGTGCATCGTGGTGGGGGTGGCGCAACTCATGCTGGCCGGCCCGGTGATGGGGTCGCTCGATGCGCGCTTCGCGAGCGGCTCGCTGAACCCGATTCTGTCCGTCATGCCCGCCGACGTGGCCGCCGGTTCCCTTTGCGGGGTCGCGGTCGGTCTGGGCTGGTCGCGTGGCCTCGTCAAGCGCGACGCCGACGGCTGAACGTCGCGCGCGCGCGGCTACACTCGCGCACCATGTCTCTTATCGTGACTGGCACCATCGGCATCGACACGCTTCACGCACCCACCGGCAGCGCGGAGCGCGTGCTTGGAGGCAGTTGCAGCTACTTCGCGGCCGCCGCGAGTCATCTGACTCCCGTGCGCGTGGTCGGTGCGGTGGGCGGTGACTTTCCGGCCGAGCACGCCGCGATCCTCGAGTCGTTCAAGGGGGTCTGCCTGAAGGGGCTCGAGCGCCGCCCGGCCAGCCGCACCTTCGCGTGGGGCGGCCGTTACCTCGACGACATGAACCGCCGCGAGACGCTGTTCACCGAACTTGGCGTGCTCGAGGAGGCGCCGCCGAAGGTGCCAGCCGCCTATCAGGACAGCCAGTTCGTGTTCCTTTGCAACACGCACCCATCGGTGCAGATGGACCTGCTGCGCCAGTTCCCCAGGCGCGCGCTCGCGGTGTGCGACACCATGGACCTGTGGATCAACGTGGCGCGTCTCGAACTGCTCGCACTCTTCCATGAGGTCGACGGCGTGGTGCTGAACGATCAGGAGGCGATGCAGCTGACCGAGGCGCGCAACGCAGTCTCTGCGGGCCGCGCGATCCTGGACCTCGGACCGAAGTTCGTGGTGGTGAAGAAGGGCGAGCACGGCGCGATCCTGGTGCACCGCGACGGCGTGGCCACGTTGCCGGCCTATCCCGCCGACGCCTCGCACGTCGTCGATCCGACCGGCGCCGGCGACACCTTCGCGGGCGGCCTGATGGCGCATGTCGCACTCACGGGCAAGGGTGACTTTGCCACGCTGCAGGGGGGCATGGCGTGGGGCACCGTGATGGCCAGCTTCACGATCGAGGCGTTCGGTCTGGATCGTCTGCGCACGCTGGATGCCGCGCAGATTGCCGAGCGCATGAAGCGATTCCAGACTGCGGCGCGGGTGGGATGAGCGCGCGCATGCGAGCTGTCCGGACCGTCGCCGCGATCGTCGCATCGATCCTCGCGACCGCTGCACTCGCCTACGACCGATTCGAGGACCTGCCCGGCGCTGATCGCGTGCGTCAGTTGCAGTCGGATCTGCGCGGGCTTGGGCAGGCCGGCCGCGTCTCTGACATCCGATGGGAGCCCGACGGCATCGTGTTCCGTCGCGGAGGCGCATGGGTGAAGGTCGATCGCGACGGCGCGAACGAGCGCCCGGCCGAGGAACCGCCGTCGCGCGAGGCACCGCTCGCGCCTGTGGATCCGCCTGCTGGCCGCGCGAAGCAGCGCACGCGGTCGACCAGTCCCGACGGTCTCTGGCGCGCCGAGCACCGCGATGGCGGCGTGCGCACCGTCGAGGTCGCCACAGGCAGGGTCACGCCCGTCATCGCACCGAATCCCGACGAGCCCGGAATCGTGTACGGCACCGCGGACTGGGTCTACGGCGAGGAACTCGATCAGGACGACGCGATGTGGTGGAGTCCCGACGCGCGCTGGCTCGCGTTCTACGTGTTCGACGTCTCGCGCGTGCCTACCTACGAGCTGCCGACCGGATGGGACCGCCTTCGAACGCGCGCCGCACCACACCGATATCCGAAGGCGGGCGACCCCAATCCGATCGCGGGCATCCTTGCTCTCGACCGGGTCAGCGGCCGCATCGCCACGATCGACGTGGGCGAGGACCCGGAACAGTACGTGTACGGCGTGGGTTTCGCGCCGGGCGACGCGGGGCTGCTGTTTCATCGAACGAATCGCCGGCAGGACCGGCTGCAGATCGTGCTGGCCGATCCGGCCACCGGTCGCTCCCGCGTGGTGGTGGAGGAAGTGCAGCCGACATTCCAGGAGAATCGCCCACTGATGCGGTTCCTTGCTGACGGAGACCGTTTTTTCTGGAAGAGCGAGCGCAGCGGCTTCGGGAACCTGGAGTTGCGCAAGCTCTCCGATCCGTCGTTCGTGGTCCCGCTCACGCGTCATGCCTTCCCGGTCGACGACGTGATCCGCGTGGACGAGGATGCGAACACGCTGTGGTACACCGCGTTCAGCGCCGATCGGCCCATGCTGGCGCAACTGCATCGCGTCGGCTTGGACGGTGTGGGCGAGGCCCGCATCACGCCGACCGATCGCCATTGGTCGCGCTTCGACTTCTCGCCCGATGGCACGCGTCTGATCGCGCGCGGGGAATCGCCGGTCGATGCGCCCCGAACGGTGCTGTTCTCGCTGGAGGGTGCGCCGCGACCCGTCACCACGCTCGCGGAATCGCCGGCCGACGAGATGCGCAGCGCGGGCGTGCCGCCCTCGGAACTCTTCACCTGCACCGCGGCCGATGGCACCACGCCACTCTGGGGGATCCTGCACTTTCCGCCCGATTTCGATCCCTCACGGCGATACCCGCTCGTGGTGGACGTCTACGGCGGCCCGCATTCGCAGGCCGTGCTGGGGCGTTTCGATCCCGGACCGGCGGAGCGCGCGTTTGGCGTGATCGTGGCGAAGGTCGACAATCGCGGCACGAAGGGTCGCGGCAAGGCTTTCGAGAGCGCGACCTATCTGACGTTGGGTGGCCCCGACGCCGACGATCAGGCCGCCGCGGTGCGCGCCCTCTCGGATCGCCCCTACGTCGATCGCCATCGCGTCGGCATCTACGGCCATTCCTACGGCGGCACGATGGCGGCGACCTGCGTCCTTCGATTCCCCGAGCTCTTCCACGTCGCCGTTGCGGGCGCGCCCGTGACCGACTGGCGCAACTACGACACCATCTACACCGAGCGCTGGATGCGCACGCCCGTGGAGAATCCCGAGGGCTACGCCGCCGCCGACCTCGCGGCCCGCGCGCGTGATCTGCAGGCCTCGCTCCTGCTGCTGCACGGAATGGTTGACGACAACGTGCACCCCTCGAACACGTTCCAGCTCGCGAAGGCGCTGCAGGATGCCGACGTGCCCTTCGAGATGCAGATCTTCCCGAGCGCCGATCACGGCATCGGCTCGCCTGCCTATCGCAGCGCGAAGTGGAGTTTCCTGGTGCAGGGACTCGGGCCGCTGGAAGCGCCCGCCGCGGACGCCGAGGTCGCGCCGGCGGGCACGCGCGAGGTCGCGCCATGACGCGTGCGGTTCCCGACCGCGGACATGTGCGGACCGAGCAGGAGCACCCGGAGTCCGCCGATCTGGATCAGCTTGAGCCCGAGGCGATCGTGCGCCTGATGGCGCGTGATCACCGGGCGGTGCTGCGCTCGGTGGAGTCGGCCGCCGCGTCGATTGGCGCGTTCGTCTCGGAACTTGTGCCGCGGCTCCAAGCAGGCGGCAGGCTGGTCTACGGCGGTGCCGGTACCAGCGGGCGTCTGGGTGTGCTCGACGCGAGCGAGTGTCCGCCGACCTTTCAGAGTGATCCGAGCACGGTGGTCGGCCTGATCGCGGGCGGCGACGCGGCGCTGCGCCGAAGCAGCGAGCGCCGTGAGGACGAATGGGACGGTGCGTCGGCGGATTTTGAGTCGATCGGCCTGCGCGCGGGCGACACCTTCTTGGGCATCGCCGCCGGTGGCACCACGCCTTGGGTGCTTGGAGGCCTGCGCCTCGCGAAGCAGCGGGGTGCGGCCACGGCCATGCTCGTGTGCGCGCCGCGCGACGTGCCCGAACACTGCGACCGGCTCATCTCGCTCGACACGGGCCCCGAGATCCTGATCGGCAGCACTCGGCTGAAGGCCGGCTCCGCGACCAAGCTCGCGCTGAACGCGATCACCACCGCGACCTTCGTGCGGCTCGGCAAGACGCACGGCGCGTTCATGGTGGATGTGGCCGCGACGAACGACAAGCTGATCGACCGTGCGGCGCGGACCCTTCGTCGTTTCTGCCCCGCGCTCTCGCGTGACCAGGCCTTGGTCGCCCTGGAGTCCGCGGGCATGCGATTGAAGACGGCGATCGCGATGCAGCGCTGCGGCCTTTCCCGCGACGAGGCGGATCGTCGACTCGCGCAGGCGCATGGTTCGCTTCGCGCGCTCATCGGCTGAGGCGTGCGCGAAAAAGAACACGGCCCCGCGCGAGGCGGGGCCGTGTGTCGATCGTTGCCGACCTGAGCGAACTCAGATCTGGCCGTTCAGGGCGCGCAGGGCGCGAGCGCGCACCTTGCGGCTGGCCGGCTTGGCCTTGATCGTGATCTCCTCGCCGGTGAAGGGGTTGCGACCCTTGCGCGAGGGGGTGGCGGGCTTCTTCACGGTCTTCAGCTTGATGAGGCCGTTGAAGTTGAACTCGCCGCAGCCCTTGCTGAGGTCAGCGACCATGATGCCAGTCAGGGTCTCGAAGACCTCCTTGACCTTGCTGTTCTTCAGCTCGGTGTATGCGGCGATCGTCTTGAAGGTGTCACCCTTGCTGCGACGCTTGCTGGCGGGAGTAGCCTTGAAGGGCTTCTTCTTGGTGGCGGTCTTTGCCATGGTGGGGAATCCTTTCCAAATTGGTTTGTCGCGCGGCGTCCGCCGTGCGAACTGGTTTGCGTGTTCTTCCGGCTCCCCAGCCGGACGAAGATCGGACTGTAACCGGGGGGTTTTCGGGCCTCAAGCGGTTGAAGGCGCAAAAGTGGCGGTTTTTCCCGATCCAAACGCATGTCGCAGCCTGAAACCACCTGAAAACACGACGGAATTGTGGGTTTCCGCCCTTGACGGCCGCTTGCGTGCTTGTTCCAGCCGGCTCAGCGCGCGCCGCCGCGCACTGTCGCGCGGCCCACGCTCGCATAGTCGAAGCCGTGCTCCTGCATGGTTTCGCAGCGATACAGGTTGCGCCCGTCCGCGATCAGCGGACGCGTCAGCGACGCCTTCACGCGATCAAGGTCGGGCGAGCGGAACTCTCGCCACTCAGTGCAGATCACCAGCGCGTCTGCGCCCTGAACGCATGCGTACATGTCCGCCGCGCGCTCGACCTGCGGCATCTCCTTCGCGAGGTTCTCCAGCGCCACCGGATCGAACGCACGCACCTTCGCTCCGGCGTCCAGCGCACGCTTCATCAACGTCATGCTCGGCGCCTCGCGGATGTCGTCGGTGCGAGGCTTGAACGCGACGCCCCAGAACGCGAGCGTCGCGCCCTTCAGGCCCTTCGGGAATTCCGCCGTCAGCTTGTTCCAGAAGTGGCCGCGCTGGTCCTGATTCACCTCGTGCACCGCAGCGTTCAGCTTGGCGTCGAAGCCGACCGCCTTACCCATGCCCACCACCGCGAGCGTGTCCTTGGGGAAGCAGCTGCCGCCGTAGCCGAGGCCGGGGTAGAGGAACTGGTCGCCGATGCGGCGATCCGCGCACATGCCGGCGCGCACGCTGTTCACGTCGGCGCCGTACTTCTCGCACAGGTTCGCCATCTCGTTGATGAAGCTGATCTTGCAGGCCAGCATCGCGTTACTGGCGTACTTCACCATCTCGGCGCTGCGGACGTCCATCACCAGAATGGGATGGCCTTGGCGCACGAAAGGCTCGTACAGCTCGCGCATCACGTCGCCGGCCGCCTCGCTCTCCACACCGCAGACCACGCGGTCGGGCTTGTTGAAGTCGATGATCGCGTCGCCTTCCTTCAGGAACTCCGGGTTGTCGGCGATGTGGAAGGGCACCTTGGTGCGGCTGCGGATCAGGTCACGCACCTTGTGGCTGGTGCCCACGGGCACCGTGCTCTTCACCACGACCGTCTTCGGCTTGCCACCGGGTCCGATGCGCTCCAGCTCGTCCGCGATGTCCTTCGCCACGGCGAGCACGTACTGCAGGTCGGCGCTGCCGTCCTCGTCGCTCGGCGTGCCCACGCAGATGAAGATCGCCTCGGCGTGGCGGTAGGCCTCGGCCTTGTCCAGCGTGAAACGGATGCGGCCCGCCGCGATGTTCGCCTTCAGCATCTCGCTCAGGCCGGGCTCATAGATCGGGCTCTCGCCGCGGCGCAGCATGTCGATCTTGCGCTGGTCCACGTCCAGGCAGACCACGTCGTTGCCCATCGCGGCGAAGCAGGCGCCCGTGACAAGTCCGACGTAACCGGTTCCGACCATCGTGAGCTTCATGCTGTGAATCTCCTGTGAGAAGGGTCGCAGATGCTACCCCACGGCATCGGACCGTTCAGGGGTTCGCTTCCCGGTCCAGCAGCCACTTCTTCAGGCAAACCACCGAGCTGGAGGGGTCGCGACTGCCCGCGTAGCCGCCCAGATCCCGCACGCCCACCACGCGGTGGCAGGGGATCGCCAGCGGCCACGGGTTCCGCCGCATCGCCTGCGCCGCGGCCCGGACGGCGCCGGGACTGCCCGCCTGTCGTGCGAGCCAGCCGTAGGTCCGGGTCTGGCCACCTGGAATGCGCAAGGCCGCTCGCCAGCATGCACGCTGGAAGGGCGTGCCGGCCGGGAGGGGCAGGCGTGCGTCGGTCGTGCCGCGACGGAGGCAGCATCGAGCGGCCGCCGCGACACGCCGGGCCAAGCCGGGGTCGGCGGGCAACTGCAGCGAAATGCGGCCGTGGGGCGTCGACAGCGAGAGCATGCGCTTCACAGCCTACGAGCCATGGTGCGGCGTGGATTGGGGCGGGCACGCCGCTACCATCAATCGCATGACGCCCGCCACCTCCGCGCACGCGACCCCGCTCGACGAACTCTCGCAGGGCCTTCTGGCCATGCTTCACGAGGCTGACCCCGAGGTGGAGCGCATTCTCGCCGCCGAGGCGGATCGTCAGGCCACCACGCTGGAACTCATCGCCAGCGAGAACCACGTCAGCGCGGCGGTCATGCACGCCGTAGGCAGTTGGATGACGAACAAGTACGCCGAGGGCTACCCCGGCAAGCGCTACTACGGCGGCTGCCAGTTCCATGACCAGGTGGAGGACCTCGCGCGCGAGCGTGCCAAGAAGCTCTTCGGCTGCAAGTTCGCCAACGTGCAGCCGCACTGCGGCGCCAACGCGAACATCGCCGCTTTCATGGCGCTCCTCAATCCCGGCGAGCGCGTGCTGAGCTTGCCGATCAAGAGCGGCGGCCACCTGAGCCACGGCCTGAAGCCCAACTTCAGCGGCACCTTCTACGACATCGTGGAGTACGGGCTCGATCCGAAGACGGAGTTGCTCGACTACGACGTGATCGAGAAGATCGCGCTGGAAACCAAGCCCCGGCTCATCATCTGCGGCTACAGCGCCTATTCGCGCGTGATCGACTTCGCGCGCTTCCGCGCCATCGCCGACAAGGTGGGCGCGTTCCTGATGGCGGACATCGCGCACATCGCGGGCCTGGTGGCGACCGGTGTGCACCCGAGCCCGTTCCCGCATGCGCATGTGGTCACCACGACGACGCACAAGACGCTCCGCGGCCCGCGTGGCGGCCTGATCCTCTCGAACGACGAGGAGATCGCCACGAAGCTTGACCGGAAGGTGTTCCCGGGCAGCCAAGGCGGCCCGCTGATGCATGTGATCGCCGGCAAGGCCGTCGCGTTCGGTGAAGCGCTGCAGCCCTCGTTCAAGACGTACAGCCAGCAGGTGGTGGCCAACGCGAAGGCGCTTGCGGCCGCCATGCAGGCGCACGGCTACCGGCTGTGCACAGGCGGCACGGACAACCACCTCATGCTGGTCGATCTGCGTCCGCGCGACCCGAACCTGACCGGCGCCGACGCTGAGAAGTGGCTCGAGGCCGCGGGCATCATCGTGAACAAGAACGGCATTCCGAACGACCCGCGGCCCCCGATGGTCACCAGCGGGTTGCGCCTGGGAACGCCGGCGCTGACGACTCGAGGCCTGAAGGAGGCCGAGATGAAGCAGGTCGCGGCGTGGCTCGACCGAGTGATGGTGGGCAAGGGCGATGCCGTCGTGACGGCGGCCGTGCGCGAAGAGATCCGCGACTTCTGCGGCCGATTCCCGCTGCCGCATTGATTGGCAATAATTTATAGGACTCTTTAGATTGGAGCCGGCGCTTCGGATGAGCGCGAACGCAAGCGCCATCGCCTCGTGGCGCCGCGCTCTACCCACGCAACCGTCGAATAAACGAGCAACATTTGGTTTGCCCGGCGCTCATTCCGTGGCATGTTTGTTGAGCCCTCGGTTCCCCCCGAGAGTTCAGGTCACTTCCCCGTCCGATCCCAACCGGATTCCCTCAGTCCCCTTGGCGCATTGATCACGCGCCACCCAGGCATCTGGGTTGCCCTCGTACTCACAGGAGTTCCGAAGTCATGAAGAATGTTCTCTCTGCGTGCGCGGCTGTCGCCGCTCTCTCGGCCGTGGCGTTCGTCACCGCCGAGCCCGGCGTTGTGTACAACGACGCCGCCAACGACATCGGCGCGGGTCTCGCCACCGCTGGCGGCACCGCCGACATCCTCAGCGTGGAAGTTTCGCACACCGCCAGTGACGTGCAGTTCAAGCTGACCCTGAATGGCAACGTGAATGCGACCGACTGGGCCAAGTTCATGATCGGCATCTCCTCGCCCGGCGCCAGCACGAAGACCTCGTCAAGCAACGGCTGGGGTCGCCCGATCAACATGAGCAGCGGCGGCGGCATGAACTACTGGATCGGCTCGTGGGTTGATGGCGGCAGCGGTGCCGAGATCTACGACAACGGCGCGAACTGGAACCGTACGGGCGCGACCTGGGCAGGCAACTTCCCCGGCTCGATCACCGCTGGCGGCTCGAACGTCACCATCACCGTCGCCCGCTCGGCTATCGGCATGAGCGCTGACGGCACCTTCCTGTTCGACGTGTACTCGTCGGGCGGCGGCGGCACCGACGGCGCCCTCGATGCGCTCTCGGTGAGCACCCCGGCGATCGCCAACTGGGGCGACACCTTCACCACCACCAACGCTCTCAGCTACGCCATCCCCGCCCCCGGCGCGGTGGCGCTCGTCGGCCTCGCGGGCCTGATTGCCCGTCGTCGCAAGGCTTGAGTCGCGATTGAGGCACTGGATTTGACCTGAACCCCGGTGCGGGCAACCCCCGCACCGGGGTTATTCTTTTTGCGGCGGCCCCATGCGCATCCTCGGCATTTCGGCGTTCTTCCATGACAGCGCGGCCGCCTTGGTCGAGGATGGCCGCATCGTCGCGGCCGCGCAGGAGGAGCGCTTCAGTCGGCGCAAGCACGACGAGCGCTTCCCGCAGCACGCCGTGGCGTACTGCCTGGGTGAAGCAGGGATCGCGGCAGGGGAACTCGACGCCGTGGTCTTCTACGAGAAGCCGCTGCTGAAATTCGAGCGGCTGCTGGAGACGGCGCTGGCGTTTGCGCCGCGCGGGTTTCCTGCGTTCCTTCGTTCCATGCCGCCGTGGCTGCAGCGAAAGCTGCATCTGCCGCGCGAGATCGACCGGGGGCTTGGGGGCGCGTATTCGGGCCCCATCCTGTTCGCCACGCACCACGAGTCGCACGCGGCGAGCGCGTTCTTCCCCAGTCCGTTCGACGAGGCCGCGATCCTGACCATCGACGGCGTGGGCGAGTGGACGACTGCGAGTTGGGGCGTAGGTCGAGGCAACCGGATCGAACTGCGCGAGGAGATGCGCTTTCCGCACTCGCTCGGACTGCTGTACAGCGCATTCACGTTGTATTGCGGCTTCCGCGTCAACAGCGGCGAGTACAAGCTGATGGGCCTGGCGCCGTACGGCACGCCGCACTTCCGCGACCTGATCCTGGAACGGATCGTGCGGCTGCACGAGGATGGCTCGATCTGGCTGGATCAGCGCCACTTCGACTATTGCGCGGGGTTGCACATGACCAGCCGCGCCTTCCACGATCTGTTTGGCGGCCCGCCACGAGACCCCGAGACGCCACTCACGCAGCGCGAGATGGACATCGCCGCCAGCATTCAGGCGGTCACCGAGGAGGTCGTGCTGCGGATGGCGCGACATGTGCACGCCCGCACCGGCATGCGCAACCTGTGCCTGGCAGGGGGCGTGGCGCTGAACTGCGTGGCCAACGGCCGCGTGTTGCGCGAGGGGCCGTTCGAGCGGCTCTGGATCCAGCCTGCCGCGGGTGACGCGGGCGGCGCGCTGGGGGCCGCGTTGGCGCACTGGCACGGGCATCTCGGCAACGCACGCACGCCGCAGGCCGGCGACAGCCAGCAGGGGTCCTACCTGGGACCGGCCGCGACCGACGTGGAGATCGTGCAGGCGCTCGATCGCTTGGGAGCGGTGCACCACGAGCTCTCGGAAGAAGCCCTGTGCGAGTCGATCGCCGAGGAACTGGCGGCGGGCCGCATCGTGGGTCATGTGTGGGGGCGTGCGGAGTTTGGACCGCGCGCGCTGGGTCATCGCTCGATCCTGGGTGACCCTCGCGATGCCACCATGCAGCGGCGCATGAACGTGGCGATCAAGTTCCGGGAGTCCTTCCGGCCCTTCGCACCCGCGGTCCTGAAGGGCCGCCAGTCCGAGTGGTTCGACCTTCAGGCGGAGAGCCCGTACATGTTGCTTGTGGCGCCCGTGGCGCGGCAGCATTGGCGCCAGGGCGACACCAGGGGTGCGCAGGGCATCGCGCTGCTGAATCAGGTTCGCAGCGCCGTGCCCGCGATCACGCATGTGGACCACTCTGCGCGCGTGCAGACGGTGGATGCCGCCACCTCGCCACGATTCGCCGTGATCCTGCGTGCGTTCGACCGGCGCACGGGATGCCCCGTGCTCGTGAACACCAGTTTCAACATCCGTGGCGAGCCCATCGTGAACGACGCGGCCGACGCGTACCGATGCTTCATGTTCACCGACATGGACACGCTGGTGGTCGGCAACCGCCTCATGCGCAAGTCGGAGCAGCCGCCGATGGAAGGCGCCGAGGCGTACAAGCGATCGTTCAAGCTAGACTGATTCGCATGGCGCGTCGTGGATTCATCTCGGAACTCTTCGGGTTCGTGCGCGCGCACAAGGCCTGGATGCTGCTTCCGATCATCGTGGTGCTGCTGCTGGTGGGTGCGCTGATCGTGCTCGGCGGCACGCAGGCGGCGCCCTTCATCTACACCCTCTTCTGAATCCTGCATGATCGAGATTCACTGGAACCCCGATGCTCGCGCGCTTCGGCGCTGGGGTGGGGTCATGGCGTGCGTCACGGCTGTGGTGGGTTCCCTGTTTCGCTGGCTGCCGTGGGGCCCGTTCGCCGCGATGCACGGCCTTGCACCGTGGGTCTGGGGGCTGGGCGCGATCGCGCTCGTCACGGCGGGCACCGGCTCGCCACTTGGCCGCCCCGTGTACCGCGCGTGGATGGGCTTCGCCTGGCTGGTCGGAACCGCCCTGGGCACGCTCGCGCTGGCGATCGTGTTCTTCGGCGTGATCACGCCCATGGGTCTCGTGGCGCGCCTGCTCGGGCGCGATCGGCTGGAGGTTCGGCCGCATGCGAGCGCTTCGATGTGGCGACCGCTGCCTGCGACCACCCACGATCCGGAGCGACAGTTCTGAGCGAGCTTGCAGCATGAGTGACCTCGCGCAGCGATCTTCCGAGACCGTTCAGCCGCTTCCCGCATGGAAGCGCGCGCTGTTCCTGGCGATCACCGTGTCGCTTCCGCTCTTGGCGTTGCTGGTGCTTGAAGTCGTGCTGCGACTGTTCGGGTGGGGCGGCTACCCACCCTTCATTCGCGAGATCGACCGGCTGCCCTCGGGCGAGATGCTCTGTCTTGTCGAGCACGGCTCCTTCAAGCCGTACTTCTTCGCGAATCCAGAGCGCCCCGGTTACACCGAATCCGCCACGTTCGTCATGCCCAAGCCGGCGGGCACCGTGCGCATCTTCCTGGTGGGGGAGTCCGCCGCAAAGGGCTATCCGCAGCCGCCGAACCTGGCCATGAGCGCCTTCCTGCAGGCCATGCTTTCCGATGCATGGCCGGGAACGCGCGTGGAGGTGATCAATCTTGGCACCACGGCCGTCGCAAGCTTTCCGCTGATCTATCAGGTGCAGCAGGCTGCGGCCTATTCGCCCGATCTGTTCGTGTTCTACGTGGGCAACAACGAGTTCTTCGGCGCCTACGGAACGGCCTCGATCAACGCCTCGGGTGGAGCCCCTGCGTGGGCCTTGCCGTGGCTGCGCGCGGCGCGCGGACTCGCGCTGGTGCAGGCCTTCGACCAGTGGACCTACCGTGGCGCGGATCACGGCAAGACGCTGATGGAGGAGATGATCGGACAGACCTTCCTGCCCGCGGACTCGCCCTTGCGCGAGGCCGCCGCGCGGAACCTTGGTACGCATCTGGGACGCATGCTGGACGTGGCGAAGGCCGTGGGGGTGCCGGCGATCGTGTGCACCACGGCCAGCAACGAGGCTGGCATGGGACCGCTGGGCGAGGACGACACGCGTGGACCGAGCCCCGACGCTGGCACCGGCGTCGCGAAGGAGATGGCGGGTTCAGCCGTGTCCGAACAGATCCGTCAGGCGTTGCAGCGCACCCCGCGGAGCGCCCTCGCACGGTTCAATCTTGGGAAGGCGCTCGCCGCGGTCGGCGACATCAAGGGAGCGCGTGAGGCGTTCCTGGATGCGCGTGACCTCGACACCATGCCCTGGCGGCCGATCCGCGCCACCGAGCAGGCGATCCGCGACGCGGCGAAGGCGCACGGCGCCGTGCTGTGCGATGTGGCCGAGCGCTTCCGTGACCTCAGTGCGGAGGGCGCGACGAGCTGGCGGCTCATGGACGATCATGTGCACCCTTCGCTCGAGGGGCAAGCCGAGGTGGCGCGCGCGATCGTGGGATGCATGTCGGCCCTTCCCGCGCCGCTCACGGTGCCCGAGCAGGTCTCGGCCGCGCTTCCCGATGACGCGGCCTACGCGGAGCGCTTCGGATCGAATCCGTGGGACGACTGGCGCGTGCGGCACACCATCCGCACGCTGCTGGGGGTGTCGTTCATGAAGCGCAACAACGCCGAGGCTTTCGAGACGGCGCAGCAGTCATGCCGGCAGTTCGAGTCGGCACAGCCTGCGTACGTGCAGGAAGTGCTCGAGTCGTGGAAGACCGCGCGTCCGCATGCGGGCGGCATGCGACCGCTCACCGGCATGGTGGCGCGCGTGCTGCTTCGGGAGAAGCGCACGGCCGAGGCGCTGGCTCTGTACGAGATCGCGTGCAGGCAAGTGCCGCAGTACACGTCGTGGTACCTCGAGTACGTCTACTTCACGCTGGCCTGCCGCGAGACCCTGTATGGATCGCTCACCGAGAGCGATCGTGACCTGGCGAACGTCGGCATCGCGCAGGCGAAATTCCTGCTGGCGCACGGCAATTCCGAGAGCGGCCTGACCGAGCGCTACGCCGGACGCCTGCACCAGCTGCGGGGCGAGTGGGCCGAGTCGATTCCGCTGCTGCTGGCGGCGCGCCCCAAGATGGCCGCGCAGGATCTGGTGGCGTGCGACCAGGCGCTGTTCATGTCGTACATGCGAACCGGCAACATTGCCGCCGCCCGCGCGCTTGCCGATGACGGCATGCGCAACGCCGGTCCGTTCGCGCCGATCTATCGACAGCTCGGCTCGCAACTGCCCGCACGGTAACGAGGGTCGGAGGTTGTTATGGACCAGTTGCGCGCACGCCGCCACCCGCGCGGCAGCGCAGCCCCGCGCACGGAAGCCCGCGCTGATTTCATCCGCTCAGATGCGGCGCTCTTGCAGCCGTTCCGCGCTTGGAACCCGCACGCGCCGCACCAGTCGCAACTTCTCCAACCCGCAGATCACCAGCCAACTCAGATCGAACTGCCACCACTGCAGCCCGTGACGCGCACTGGTCGGGAAGGCGTGATGGTTGTTGTGCCAGCCCTCGCCCAGGCCGAGCACGCCCATGATCGCGTTGTTGCGGCTCTCGTCGCCGCTGCGGTAGGTCTGGCTTCCCCACACGTGGCACACGCTGTTGATGCTCCATGTGACATGGTGCAGCATCGCGATGCGCGTGAGCCCGCCCCACAGGAATCCAAGCAGCGCACCGCGCGGGCCATCCACCATCCAGCCCAGCACGGCCGGCATCGCCAAGCCAAGCATCACCCACAGCGGGAAGAGCGTGCTCAGGCGCCGCAGCAGGGGATCGCTCGCAAGGTCGGGCGCGTAGCGGGGCACATCGACCCCGTGATCGTCAAGGAGCCAGCCCACATGCGCGTGCATGAAGCAGCGCACGCGGTCGAACCAGGAGGCGTTGGCCGGCAGCGCGGCGTGCGGCGAGTGCGGATCCAGCTCGCAGTCGGAGTGCTGATGATGCTTGCGGTGCGTCGCGACCCACCACAGCAACGGGCCTTCGGCTGCCGTGCCGGCCATCACGCCAAACAGCGCCTCCATCGGTCGCGAAGTCTCGAAACTGCGATGCGTGAACAGCCGGTGATACCCCAGCGTGACACCAAGGCCGCTGATGAGATACATGAGCGCCACGATGCCCAAGTACCACCAGTTGAAGGCACGGCCCCAGGCCAACCAGACGCCGACGCCCAGCGCCACGAAGGGCAGGGTCACGGCGGCGAGCACGACAATGCGGGTCTGAAGGCTCGCACCCTCGTGGGCGCGCGAGGTTTCATCATGCACGGGCAGGGTTGTCACGCATTCCTCCGCGGGGTGAGCCCGCAACGCTCGTCACCCGGGCACGAACGGTGGCCTTCGAGCCAGCCAAGCGTGTCAGGTCCGTGGACTGTAGCAGTCTCGCGGCGGCGAAGCGGCCGGCGCACCGAGCAAAGTTGTCAAGGACGACCTCCGAGCCTCCTCAGAGCCGTTCAATTCGCTCAACCACATCGCGCGCCTCGAGCGCCGCCGTCAACTCGGCCACATTTCCAGCCAGCAGCCTTTGCAAGTTGAACGATTGCTCCACACGATGGTCGACCGCCAGGTTCTCCTTCCAGCGGTAGGTGCGGATCTTCTCCGCGCGCTCCCCGCCGCCGATCATGCTGCGACGCTGCTCACCGCGCTTGAAGGCAGCCTCCGCCAGCCGGCGCTCGTGCACACGCGCGCGAAGCAACCTCCAAGCCTTCTCCCGGTTCTGCAGCTGGCTGCGCGTCTCCTGCATGCGCACCTCGATGCCGGTGGGCTCGTGGATCAGATGCACCGCCGTCGCCACCTTGTTCACGTTCTGGCCACCGGGGCCCTGGGCGGTGGTGAGAATCTCGCGAACTTCTGCCGCGTCGACTTCACTCTCCACACTCTCCGGCTCGCTCAGCACCGCGACCGTGGCCGTGCTGGTGTGCACGCGACCCGCGGCCTCGGTGGCAGGTACGCGCTTCACCTGATGCACACCACCCTCGTAGCCGAGCGCCTTCCAGCATCCCGGGCCCTCGATGCGCACGATCGCGTGCGTCACGCCACCCGCGTCGCCAGCCTTCATGTCCATCTCCTCGAAGCGCCAGCCGCTGGCCTGCGCCGCGCGTCGATACATCTCCAGCAGGTCGCCCGCCCAGAGCGCGGCTTCCAGCCCGCCCACGCCGCTTCGAACTTCGAGAATCAGGCTTCCAATCGCCTCGTCGTCGGCCATCACCAGGCGACGCACCAGCGCGTCCAGCATGGCGTCGCGGCGCGCGCGAAGGTCGGGTAGTTCCCCTTTGGCCAACACCGCCATCTCCGCGTCGGCGCCGGCAGCGAGCTCTTCGGCCTCGGCCATCTCGCGCGCCAGCCGCCGCCACCTGCGTACGCCCTCCACGATCGGTGCGGCCGCCGCCCGACGCAACGAGATCGCACGAGCCTTCCGATGGTCGGTCGCCACCGCCGGGTCGTTCAGCGCGGTGCTGTCGGCCTCGAAGGCGCGCTCGATCTCGTCGAGCTTCTGAAGCAGTCGGGAGGAAGGTTCCATGACGTCATCTGTCGCGAGGGTGCCGGCGACGAAGCCTGCAGGGTGGCCCTAAACAAACAGCCGCGCCACTCAAGGCGCGGCCGTCGAACAGTCTGCTGAGGTGGCTACTTCTTGTCGGAAGCGGGGGCCTTGGTGCCCTTCGCGTCCTTCTTGAAGTACTCGCCGGCGAACTTCTTCTGGAAGCGCTCAACGCGGCCGAGCGTGTCCACGAAGGTCTTCTGTCCGGTGAAGAATGGGTGCGAGCCCGACCAGATCTCGACGTTGAGTTCGGGCACGGTGGCTCCGACGGTCATCACGGTCTGGCCGCGGAAGTTCACCTTGCAGTTCGGGTACCAGGTTGGATGGATGTCCTTCTTCATGATTCAGGTCCCTTCGGGGAGCCCCGCAGTATAGCGGAACCTCAGCAGGCTCCAACCCCCTCCGGAAGCGGGATTTCAGGCCGTCTCGGCCATGATCTCAAGCACGCGCGCACCCGCGCCGATCCCGGCGGCAAGCCACGCCTGGCGCACACACGGTCGCCAGAGTTCGTGCTGGAACTCAAGCCGGCGCACTTCTGCCTTGTGCGTGACCAGCACAGCGTCACGTTCCGCGTCGGCCGACACGCACCAATCGCGATCCCTTCAATCGAGTGCTCCGTGCGTGCACGTGGCATTCCGCGCCTGCGCGAGCCCTCAAGATGAAATTCAGGGGTGCGCTTGCAATCAGATCCACGTTCGCGTACGCTTCTCCGCTTCTCGCGGCTGGCCCACTCGCAAAGGATGCGATTCGGGAACCATTCCATCGGCCGCGGCTCCCGTCGGCGCGCACGCATCGTGACGCGGCGACACGGCCCGGTCCCGTTCCAACTCGTTGGTTCGCGGCTTGTCCGAAACGCAAGGCTCCCCGTGCATCCATGTGGTGCCACGGGCGCCGGAAGGCACTTTTCACATGAAGTTCGACGATCTCACGCTTGCTCCCTCGCTGCTCAAGGCTTTGCACGAGGAGGGCTACGCCACGCCAACGCCGATCCAGGCGAAGGCCATTCCGCCCGCGCTCGAGGGCAAGGACGTGCTCGGCATCGCGCAGACCGGTACCGGCAAGACCGCCGCGTTCTCGCTGCCGACGCTGCATCGCCTCAGCACGCAATCCGCCGTCGCCGGCATCAAGGGTCCACGCGCGCTTGTGCTCGCGCCCACCCGCGAACTCGCCGCGCAGATCGGCGAGAGTTTCAATGCCTACGGCCGTCACACCGGTCTCCGTACCGCCGTCATCTTCGGCGGCGTGGGGCAGGGGCCGCAGGTGCAGGCGATCCGCAACGGTGCTGCGATCCTCGTGGCCACGCCTGGCCGCCTGATCGACCTGATGGACCAGAAGCTCGTCGATCTGCGTGGCATCCAGTTCTTCACCCTCGACGAGGCCGATCGCATGCTGGACATGGGCTTCATCGAGCCCATCCGACGCATCGCGAAGGCCGTGCCGCAAAAGCGCCAGACGATGCTCTTCAGCGCCACCATGCCCACGGAGATTCGTGGGCTGGCGAACTCGCTGCTGAGCCACGCGGTGGAGGTGTCGGTCACTCCGGCCGCCACCACGGTGGAGCGCATCGCGCAAAGCGTGTACTCGATCGAGCGCGGCCGCAAGGTGGACCTGCTCGCGCACCTGCTGCGTGATCCGGCCGCGAAGCGCGTGGTGGTGTTCACCAAGACCAAGCACGGCGCCGACAAGGTGGTGCGGCGCCTGCGCGCGGCCGGCATCGCCAGCGACGCCATCCACGGCAACAAGGCGCAGAACCAGCGCACGCGCACGCTCGACGGTTTCCGCAGCGGACGCACGCCGGTGCTGGTGGCCACCGACATCGCGGCGCGCGGCCTCGATGTGGACGGCATCACGCATGTCTTCAACTTCGACCTGCCCATGGAGCCCGAGGCGTACGTGCACCGCATCGGCCGCACCGCGCGCGCAGGTGCCAGCGGCGTGGCGATCACCTTCTGCGACGACGAGGAGCGTGGCCTGCTGAAGCAGGTCGAGAAGCTCACCAAGGCCGTCATCGAGCGCAAGCAGGTGCCGGTCGACCTGGTGGCGCTGCCGAAGCCCGCGGGCAAGAGTGGCCCCACGCATGCGACGACTGGCGGCGGCTCGCACGCGCGCGGTGGCCATGCTGGGGGGCACGGCGGTGGCAGCGGTCGCGGCGGCAAGAAGCGCGGTGGTCGCGGCGGCAAGCCCTCGGGCCAGCACGGCGGCCATCACGGCGGTTCGCATGGCGGTGGAAGCACCTCCTCGAAGCCTGCGCATGCGGGTGGCGGTGATGCCGCGCTGGCGTCTGCAAGCGGCAAGCCCGCGCCTGCGCGACACAACTGGCCGGGCTATCGCGGACCCACCCGACGCGGTCGCTGACCTTCGACATGCATCAAGGGGCCGCGGGGTTATCCTCGCGGCCCCATGATCGATCCGAAGGCCTTCCGCGAGAATCCAGATCGCTTCCGTCAGGGTGCCGCCGAAAAGGGCGCGGCGATCGACTTCGATCGCCTGCTCGAACTCGACGAGCGTCGCCGTTCCATCCTGACCGAGATGGAGGCGAAGAGGGCCGAGCAGAACCGGCTGAGTAAGGAAGTCGGCCCAAAGATGGGCCAGATCAAGGGCAAGCTGAAGACCGCGCAGGGCGCCGAGAAGGCCGCACTGGAAGCGGAACTGGCCGAGCTGGAAAGGAAGCCGCACGCGCTGAAGGCGCATGTGGCCACCATGGAACAGGAACTCGCCACGGTCGAGCCGGCCTGGCGCGACCTGCTCATGACGGTGCCGCAGCCGCCCGCGGGCGACGTGCCGAAGGGCAGGGGCGCGGAGGACAACAAGGAGTTGCGCCGCTGGAGCCCGTCAGGCTTCGATCCGGCGAAGACCTTCGAGAGTCAGCGTGGCTTCAAGCCCAAGACGCATCTGGAACTGGTGCGCGACCTGAAGCTTGCCGACTTCGAGCGCGGCGTGAAGATGGCCGGCACGCGGCACTATGTGCTGACCGGCATGGGCATGCGCCTGCATCAGGCGGTGATCCGATACGCGCTCGACTTCATGGCCGACAAGCGCGGCTTCACGCCGATGAGCGTGCCCGTGATCGTGCGCGAGGAGTGCATGCTGGGCACCGGTTTCTTCCCGTTCGGTCGCGAGCAGGCCTATCACATCGAGGAGTCCAAGCGCGGCAGCGGACATGACCTGTACCTGACGGGCACCGGCGAAGTGGGCCTGATGGGCCTGCACGCTGACGAGATCCTGTCGGAAGGCGATCTGCCGCGGAAGTACTGCACCGCGAGCACCTGCTTCCGTCGCGAGGCGGGCGCGAGCGGCAAGGACACCGCGGGCCTCTATCGCATCCACCAGTTCGACAAGGTGGAGCAGGTCGTGGTGTGCAAGGCGGACGACGCGGAGAGCCGCGGCTGGCACAAGCACATGATGGAGAGCGTGGAGATGATCCTGCAGTCGCTCGGGCTGCCGTATCGCCTGCTGCAGTGCTGCACGGGCGATCTCGGCATGAAGAACGAGGACATGATCGACATCGAGTGCTGGATGCCGGGCCGCGGCGAAAACGGCGCGGATGGACGCCCGCTGGGCGAGTGGGGCGAGACGCACAGTGCGAGCCGCCTGAACGACTACCAGTGCCGCCGTCTGAACCTGCGCTACCGCGACGCCGACGGCAAGATCCACTTCGCGTGGGCCCTGAACAACACGGTGATTGCCAGCCCGCGCGTGCTGATTCCGCTGCTGGAGATGCACCAGCAGCAGGACGGAAGCGTGGCGATTCCGGAGCCGCTACGCGTGCACTGCGGCGGTGCGACGCACGTCCGCTGAGACCGGCCGCGCGGGCGACAGGTCAGGCTGCGGCAGCTTCAGCCCCAGCAGGTGGTGCGGCAGCGTGGTGATCATGTAGAAGGCGATGCTCGCCACGGCGAGGTCCCGCATGCCGAATCCGCCAAGCAGCCAGCAGATCGGGGCGATGCAGAGTGCCGTGGGCCACATGAGCGGCAGGCTCAGCACATGCACCCGCACAAGGCGACCGAGAAGATCGCGGGGCGCAGGGGGTGGCTCAACGATCGTGCGCGTGCAGGCCAGTCGCCTGGTGTGGCGAAAGGCGTGCACCCCGAGGAAGAAGCATCCGACCGCAAAGAGCGGATCGGCCAACGATGCCATCGACATCACGAGCGCGTGCTCGGCAAGATCCAGCGCCGCATCGCGGGCGTGGCCTTGACGCGCGCGCGCGAAAGCACTGCACGCGGCAAGCAGCGCGCCACTCGCCACGCCGAGTTTGGCCATCGCCTGCAGTGCCGAAAGATCCGGCATCCACGGAGCGCCGCGGCCGAACGCTGTGGCAATGTCCTGAAAGGGAGACCACGCCGCTTCCGGATGCGTCGCGAAGGCGGTACTCAGCAGCAGGAGTCCGCGCCCAAGCACCAGTCCCCATCTCGCCACGGGGCCGTCCGCGTCAGCATGCACGGCGGTGGCGTCGGCCATGCCGAAGTGGAACACGGTGAGCAGCAGGAACAGCAGGGCAGCCGCACCCGGCTGCCACATCATGAAGATGGTGCACGCACCCATCATGAGCAGGTAGCCGGTGAATCCAGTGAGTCGTGCGCCGAGCGTGCCTCTCCCAGCAAGGCGGGCGGCCACGGTCCAGTCCGCGGCACCGTGCGGCATGCCGAAGAACAGCAGCGCGATCACGAAAGGCCAGCAGGCCGCTGTCGCGGTCCAACCAGGCGCAAGCAGTCCCAGCAGGGTGGCTGCGCACAAGACGCACCACGGAACCACACGGGCACCGCACCAAACAAACCGCCCCGCCTCCGCCTCGTGCCCGGCCATTCCGAAGGGAAGGCCGAGTGTTGAGGCGGTGGGCGGGGCGGGCTTCAAGGCTTCAGATGCGTATCAGGCCTTCTCGCCGAGGCTCTTCACGCCCTGGTAGCACACCAGGCCGAAGAACACCTTGTTGATCACGTCGGCAACGTTGTAGCACACCTCACGCCAGCTCTCGCCGTTGCTTCCACCAAGGGCCATCAGGAATCCGATGGGGTAGATGACCCAGCCGATGCTGACGAAGAGACGCATCGTCTTCAGGCTGCTCTGAATTCCCGCGGGCGCCGTGGCCATGGCCTCGGTGACCTTCGTGAACAGCGTGTAGACGATGTACAGCCACGAGCCGCAGCTCACGATGTACCAAGTCCACCACTGCTGGCTGCCGGTCGGGCTCTCTTCAGCCACCCAGGCGGTGATGAGCATGACGAGCGACCAGAAGACGAGATTCTTGAACAGTTCACTGCCCTTCTTGCCCATGTTGAGAAGCAAGGGGAACTCCATCACCAGAAGCGGCACGGTGATCAGCCAGTCGATGTAGCGATAGGCTGTTGGGAACTGCTTGATGGTTGCACCTGCGATCCGACCACCGCTGTCGGTGAAGAGGCTTGCCACGCCTTCCAGGTAGATGTTGCTCATGCGCCAGTAGTGGAAGCAGGCCACGGCACAGATGATGCCCGCGACTGACATGGCAGTCTGGTACTGAACCTGCACGGTCCGCCGTTGCAGCCAGAAGTAAATGGCGCCGGCGCCCATGGCGACGGTCGAGAGCCAGAAGAGGTACATCGTGACCCCTTCCATGGTGAGACCGGCATTCAATGCCTTCATGGTCGTTGTCATGTCCGATGCGAGGATCATCACGAGGTTTTCTCCAAATTGCCCTATCCGGGCAACCCACCGCGGGTCGCACGATTGGGCTTGTTTTACGGGATGCTACACCCGAATTCGTTATCGGTTAGGACGTTGATGGATCATGGATTCATCGGCGGGCGATTTTTCGTCGCGCAGAGCGTCGAGCGAGACCCGCGAAAGTCGCAAACATATGCCCAAGAATCACTTATGAGTTTCAGCACCGGCCAAGCCAAGGGACCTCGACGCGCCCACGCCTCGCGCCAACCATCTTCTCGCTGGACAGTCTGTGCGGGCTGCGATCTTTCGAACACCCAGATCTCTCGCGGAGCACGCTTGCCAACCACCGCCCGGTCGATATGTTTGGCTCCCCGATCCCCTATAGCTCAATCGGTAGAGCGGGCGGCTGTTAACCGCCAGGTTGCTGGTTCGAGTCCAGCTGGGGGAGTTTCGCTCAAGACCGCGGATGCGAGCCGATGGCTCGCCCCGCGGTCTTTCGCTTCACTCCCTGCGTCGTCGCTGCGCGACGCCGCCGCGTCTTTCGGGGCCTCGGCTCGCTGGCACGCGAGCGTGCCGCTCGCCTCGACCCCGAAATCCGCCCCAGCTTCCTCGGATCCGCCGCTGCGCGGCGGATGGCGAGTCCAGCTGGGGGAGTTTCGCTCAAGACCGCGGATGCGAGCCGATGGCTCGCCCCGCGGTCTTTCGCTTCACTCCCTGCGTCGTCGCTGCGCGACGCCGCCCCCGAAGCCTGCGCCGCCGACCGCACGCCTGACGTGAAGGCCTCATGGGCCTGCATCGGAAACCCACGCACACCAGTCGCGGCAGCCACGAGTGAATGCAAGGCCTCCGGAGAGGTCAGTGC
This sequence comes from Planctomycetota bacterium, assembly GCA_016872835.1. Classification (GTDB taxonomy): domain Bacteria; phylum Planctomycetota; class Phycisphaerae; order Phycisphaerales; family SM1A02; genus SYAC01. The sequence continues at coordinate 132,560 of VGYX01000008.1, forward strand.
AAAGTCGATGGCGACGACGCCACCTCGCGAAAGCCCCACGACATGCGCCCGCGCGAGCCCGAGGTGACGCAGCAAGGCCATCACATCATCCGCAGGTGCGAAGCGCTCTCCTGTTGCAGCGACGAGTGGCCGTAATCGCGCATGTCGTACCGGATGACCCTGAAGTCTCCGGAAAACAGTTCGTACTGCTCACCCCAGATCCGGAGGTCGAGGGTGTGGCCGTGGATGAGCACAGGTGGGCCGCTTGCACCCGCTTGCTCGAAGCGGAGTCGCGTGCCATGGACCTGCGCGAATTCACCATGCGCCATCATGATCCGTTCGCATGTCTCCTGATGGCACGCCTCAACGCAGGCAAGGCGGGTCGTGGTTCTGGGGCGTCACCGCATCGCTGCAGGCTCACGATCCAGCGGCACGTGTCAACCGGCGGCACGGAGGTAGAAAATCCCGTCAATCACGGCAAGCGGCACCGCTGCAGCGATGATGCCCCAACCGAAGCCCCTGACCAGTGGTTTGGCCCGAGTCGCGAGAATTCCACCGGTGGGGAGGTACGCCCCCTGCAGGGCGAGATTGATGCCCAGAATGGGGCGCAACTCGTCCGGGGTCATGGGGGTCCCCAGGAGTGATGGCCACACGATGATTCCGTCCAGGAGGCCCCACAGGGCGAGCATCAGCCAGAAGCCCCGATACGCCTCGCTTGGCCTGCGGAACAAGGCGATCGCCGCCGCTCCCATGGAGAGCAGCGCGACGGCAAGGATCGAGGCGGTCAACTGCTGGTGGATCATGTTCAAGCGCTGGTTCTTCGCGGCGAAGTGTTTCTCGTCAATCCTGTGATTCGTGGGTCCGTGGGCGTCAGCAGCCGGACCTCGAGCACGATATCGTCTCGTCGTGCAATTCAAGATATGCGATTTCGCGGCAGCGGACCTTGGCGCCGTCGTCCAACTGCTTGAAGCGCTTCGTGCGCAGCCGGACAGCGCGCCGGTCGACATTGCTGACTTCATCGCCAACATGAGTCACGGCGCGACGACGGTTGTCGCGCTTGCGGGCGGTGATGTGGTCGGTGTGGCGAGCGCGCGTGTGGCCGGGGACCGCGCGTGGATGCAGGTGGTCGCCATCTCGCTGCAGTGGCGCCATCAAGGGATCGGGTCCGCTCTCACGCGCCGGCTTGAGGAGCGACTTCTGCATCAGGGGGTTCGCAAGATCTCGGCACTGCTTGCCTCCGGACAGGTCGGGGAGCGAGCGCTGCTGAATCGGGGTTTCGTCGCCAACCCGGGCATGATGCTGTACGAAAAGTTTTTGGCACTGGAGCCGAGCGACATTCGGACCATCGACAAGTGGGGGGGGCAGATCCTCGACGGCGATCTGTGGAGCAAGGCGGCGGGCATGGAGCGCGAGAAGGCGCTCATCGATGGTCGCATCGTGGCACCGCTGTCGGACCCATCGCTCGCGGAGCGGATCGGCCTTCGACCGCCGGCCACGGTCATGATGTTCGGCCCGCCCGGGACGGGCAAGACCACCTTTGCGCGCGCCGTGGCCGGGCGACTGGGTTGGCCCTTCGTGGAACTGCTGCCCTCGAAGATGTCGTCATCGGACGGCACGCTGGCCAACGAGCTGCGTGAGGCGCTCGCCGAACTTGGCCAGTTGGATCATGTCGTCATCTTCATCGACGAATTCGACGAGATCGCACCCGCCCGGGAGAGCCGGCCTGCGTCGGTGGGCGTGGTGAACCAGCTGCTGAAGTCCATACCCGAGCTGCGGCAGCGCCCGGGCAAGTTGCTCATCTGCGCCACCAACTTCGTGGGCGCCATTGACCCCGCAGTCATGCGGCCCGGCAGATTCGATCTGCTGATCGGCATCGGGCCACCGGACGCTGCGGCGTTGACGGCGCTGTGGGAGCGGGCGATCGCATCCATGCAACTTGGGCCCGGAGTCTCGGCGTCGGAGTTGGCGGGTCAGTGCCGCGGCTTCACGCCTGGTGACATCGACCTGGCGGCGCAGCGCGCTGCAGCGGAGGCCTTCGCGCGGGCACGCAAGGGTGGGGACGGCAAGAGTGGGCAGGCCGCGATCGTCACGCGTGAGGACCTCGCCTCCGCAGTGCAACGCACCAAGGCATCGATCACGCTCGCCATGCAGGAGGCGTTCCAGGCCGAGGTGTCGAACTTCGAGCGCGTGTGAGCGTCGGTCCGCAGGGGGGCGGATCATGGTGTCATCGAAGCTCGGGTGCATCCCACGCAGGCATGGACCGACCGTCGCCGAATGCCCCGAGACCATCGGTGGTGGATGCCGACGCAGGCACGGGTGTCATGACGTCTGCCTGTTCCTCCAACTGCCTCAGCGCTTCATTTCGTTGCGGGTGCCGCCTGCAGTCCAACTTGGCTACGCGCGTGCGCTCGTTTGCATCGGGGAGCAGGTCGCGATCGGCTGCAGCCAGCGCGGGGCCATCGGGTGGCATGCGCTCGTCCGGATCGCTCGCGGCAATGCGCCGAAGAAGCTCACTTGATGCAGGATCGCCGGGCACCACGGCGTGATGACCGCTCGCTGCGGGTCGACTGGCGCGATCGGTCCCATGAAGGTCCAGTTGCCCGCGTTCGCGCACGCCGCCATGGCACTTCAGGCAACGCTCGGCGATCAGCCGACGGACCTGCTCCGCCACCGGAACTGGCTGGTCCGCACCAACGCAACACAGGACCATGGCGAGCGAGGCCAACTCGATGCGGTGGTAGCCCGTGCCTTCGGTGTGCCACGAGGGAATTCCCCCGAGGATCAGGACGGGAATCGGTCGTGCCCCATCTCACGATGAAACGTCGAGCGAAGCAGCGGTCTCCGCGAGCGATGGCCATCCAACGCACGGCGGACCTGCGAGCGGCGCTTCAAACGGTGCGCGACCGCTGATGGGATGTTCAACCGCGTCCCAAGCGGATTGCCGCTGCGGTCAGGCGCAGTGGCTGGTCAGCCTAGACCGTCTCTGACGCTCCCTGAGCGATCCACTCCGCCAGGAAGCCATAGAACTCCTCCGGGCGGTCTACCATCGGCCAGTGGCTCGGTGTCTGAATCATGTGGTTGCTCAGTCCTGCCTGCTTCAACAACCCTTGCGCCGGCTCGGAGAGGCTCTCAGTTCCCCAGCAGTACACCTTTCGAAGCGGAATCGAAGCGTACAGGTGGCCGATCTCGCTTGCCGAGGTGCCCTCGACTGGCCGACTTTTCTCCGCAATCTCGAGGGCGTTGGCGAGGAAGGCTTTGGGACGGCAAAACGAGAGCGATGCGTAGTACCGCCGGTGCGACGGCCAACATGCTCCCGGCCCGCCGGAGATGAGTTTCTCCATGAACTCGTCTTGAAACCACCTGCACCACTGTTCGAAGTTCCCCCCGCAGCCCCGATAAGCCTCGACAGCCAGTTTTGAAAATAGTGTGTCGGCGGGCGTCAGGCATCCCTCTATGTTCACCAACCCCTCCAACGCCATCGAATTCTCAGTACTTGGCCAGTACGTTGCCAAGATGCCACCAAGCGAATGACCAACGACAGTCAGCCGCCGGAGATTCAGGTGAGCGACAAGATTCGTCAGTCGCACGATCTGGGTGCGGAAGGAGTAGTCGCCTTGTCGTGCAGCGGAGCTTCGGCCGTAGCCGACATTGTCCGGAGCCAGGAGGTTGCAATCCAGGGACCCGAGGCGATCGAAGGCTTCGCGGAAACAGAGGCCAGACTCGCCCAAACCGTGCACGAACAGCAGCGTCCTGCGATCGGGCCGAATGGACGAGTGTCGAAGAAAGAGCCACTCGCCATCAAGGTGGATGTAGCGTTCTTGCATGGAATCTCCGCCGCCTAACGTCCGCCGTAACCGGGCGGCGACGATTGATGGCACATCATGATTCCGCGGTGATCGCCGCCCCAGTGCAAGGGGTTGTTCCGCTTTGGTTCACTTTGACGGGAGTAGGGCATGACGCACCGAATTCTCCGAGAAGCCATGAGGCACGCTTCCCGTTTGGGCATATGTGTAAAGACCAGCCAGAAAAATCTGACGCAATGCGCTCGTGAAGATCGTCAACGAGAACGCACACAGCAGGAACACTGCAACGGTCACGACCGCAAGATCGAAAGAGTCCCATAGATGGGCCAACAGAAGACCGGCCCCGAGCCATGCAAGCAAAATAGCTTTTACGAAGAATGATGTGACATAGATCACGATGTTTCCTGTCAGGCCTTCACCCCAGGTTTTTCGCAGCAAGCCAACTGACCTCTTGAGAGCGGTGATCGGTCCGGTCCCTTCCTGCGCGAGAACTGGAACGACAAAGTAGCAGGCCACTATCCAACCCAGTCCAATGGCGGTCATGATGAGTTGCCCGACAATGGCAAGCCGTCGCTCCACAGCGGAAAGAATCGCGCCAACCACAGCACTCAAGGCTGCCCACGCAACGATTTGTGGCAAGCGCTTCGTGGCAATGCGGATGCCGTCCTTTACGGTTGGCTCGCCGCCCGAAAAACGGATGACCGCGCAGCCAACCAGTGCAGTGTTGCAGTAGATGACGATGATGTGCTGAACGAAAAAGGCCACGAAGAGGCAGGCGAACGCAACGAGCCACACGACTTGGGCGTCGGTCGCATCGAGTCCAAAGCTGACAACCAATTCGGTCACCCATCGATTGAGCTCTGCCGGGAAAAGCAGAATGGAAGCAACCGTACACACGATCAGGGTGGCCGACAGCATGCTGAGTATCGGAAAGACCAAGAGATGTCGGTCCCTCGCAAAGACCTGCCAACTTTCGCGCGTGATGTCGATGCCGTTCCGCAACCGCATCCGGTGTTTCCTCACTGGTCGAAGTTGCAGTTTACTTGGTCCAGACGGGTCGACGACGCCGGCGCTCAGTCGCGCGACTGGCGCGCGTGACTGGCGCGTCGTGGTGAAGCGGCTGGCTGTGCGGCATTCGGTCTGCTGTTTGCACGGAACAATCCAAAGCCGACAAGGCCGACCCATAAGAAGAAACAGGCGAACCCGAGTCTTTGGCCAAGACCTGGTGATCGGCCGGAGCGCAAGAGGCCCGTCACGATTGAACCGATGACAAGCGCAAGCGAAGGCCAAGAAACCCAATGCCAGTCGGGCCGGGAGCGAAAAAAGGTCGGCAGCCAAAAGCCTGCGACGAGAAAGGCGACGAAAGACCCGAGACTTCCGACGGTATGCAGGAACATCGTGGCTGACGTTCGGTGAACGAAGTCACCGGGGAATATTCCAGACATTGCCATGAGCAGGCCAGATGCAGCCAATGCCATTGGAGGCACCACAATCTTTCTGCCGGCGGCGCCACGGGTGATTGCGTGCCATCAGCCGCGAAAGTCTCGGCAACATACGCCTGAAGCTCATCGCGGCCCACATCTGCTGCTAAAAACACAGCAAGGAAGTTAACGCCGCGAGTTGGCTTATTTGGCGTACCACCGGTGACGCTCTTGAGGAACGCTGCCGTTGAACTGCGAACGGCGCCTCCAGTCTAGCCATGGCGCCGTTCGTCAGCTCCAACGGCTTGTTCGACCGCACTCGGGTCGACAGCGTCACTCGGTGTCGCGCGCCAGCCATGCTTTCCAGAGACCCTCCCGCATGCAAAGGACATCGTTGCACCAGGCGTGAAAGGCAACGTCCGCGATCTGTGTTCCCATTCTCTGCGCGTCACGACTAATCGCGAGGAGGGCGTCCCAGTCGACGGGCTCGGCGGACAGCGCCGCCCAGCGGCGGGCCATAGCGAGCGGCGGGGAGGTGCCATCGTGGCCGTAGCGAGACTCTGAGAGGGAGAGCCAAGAGGTCGAGTCCGCTCGGAAGCGCTCGATCATCTCCGAGAAAGAGTCGGCCCCTGCGGTTGTCATGGTTGTGCGCCCGTGAGGCGTGGTTGAGGGGTCTTCATTCTGCCGGTCGAACAGTTTGATATACGTCACGCACAGCGGCCACCTGGCCAAGACCGACTCGGTCCACCATTGACCACGTGAACCTCCCTGCCGACCAGCCGGCCACTTGCGACCGACCAGACGGCGGCGTTGTGCCGTCTACCCTACCCCGGCCGCCACGGTCGTCAAGCCGGACGGTCCTGTCACCCCCCGCACTCCCCGCACGGCTTGCCCTCGTCCGGCCCGCACAGCCGGCCCGCCTTGGTCTTGTTGAAGTACCTGCACTTTTCGTTGTGCCTTACCCCGCTCCCGGTGTTCAACCAGCATAGGCCGGCGGGCGCGGTGGGCTGGGCGTTGGCCGTGGCGTCCGTGGCGTTTGCCTTGGTGTCGTTCTCCGGTTCAGCCTCCTCGTCGGCGCCAGGTTCGCCGGCCTTGCTGGCCTTGCTGGCCCGGCGCCATTGCCAGGGCGGGGTCGGGGTGCCCTGGCCCCATAGCCCCAACTTGGCCGCCTTCGCCTTGGCTTCCGCCTCCTGTAGGTCGGTGTCCTTGGGCGCATACTCAGCATACCACCAGGCCATACCCCGCTCGATCATCGCCCGGTTGATGTAGACTGCGCCGTCACCTTGGCCGACGTAAACCTTGCCCACGGTCCGGCCATAGCGGTCGGTGTCCATGACCAAGACGCGCATGTCCTTGTTGAAGACCAGCCCCGATAGTTCCTGCTTGGCGCGGCCGCCAAAATCCTGCCGGCTCTCGGGTGCGTCAATGCCGTAGAGCCGGACCTTGTACTGGGTCTTGGTGGGGCTGAGAACGGCAATGGTGTCGCCGTCCGTCACGCCTACCACCCGGCCAACGATTTCCCCCGGCTTGGCGTCTTGGCCGGGGTCAGCGGCACAGGCGGTCAGCAGGAGCAGGGCCAGGAGGGCCAAGGATGGAAAGATGCGGTTCATCGGAGGGGCATTGGTTGGCGTGTGGGGGAACAGAACGATCACAATGAGCCGCGCGCCGCAGCGGCATGATCACACCGACGGTCGGGCGCGGCGGCTCCATTGTGTTGTTATGCAGCCTCCGGCATGTGTCGGGTTCGCGGAACCACCGCAAGGAGGTGGCCTGCCATGATGAGGAACCAGGCGAAATAGATTCCGAAGGAGATGCGTTGCCCAAGCCCCGGTCGGTTGGCAAGACCCGGCAATGACGGGGCAAGAACGGGCAGGGCAAAACCAGCGACAGACGCCACGGCGAGAATGATGCTGATTCTTCGAACATGTTGCCACGCTGGATTCTGGTTGACCCGGGCAACGACCAGAAAGGCCGCGATTGTCCACGGAATACTAGACAAAAGAGTCATCACAACATGACCGACGTAGACGGCGATTGCATGAACGGCGAACCGTGGCGCATCTCCGCAGGAATGACGCCAGTGCCGGCAAACCCCACACCCGACATGACAAGCAACCAGTAAACGGCGGTCTT
>VGYX01000009.1 GCA_016872835.1 Planctomycetota bacterium
AGGCGCGGGCGCGGGCTCGGGTGCGGGCGCGGGCTCGGGCGCAGGCGCGGGCTCGGGTGCGGGCGCGGGCTCGGGTGCAGGCGCGGGCTCGGGGGCAGGCGCGGGCGCAGGCGCGGGCTCCGGCGCCGGCGCGGGCGCCGGCGCGGGCTCGGGTGCAGGCGCGGGTGCAGGCGCGGGCTCGGGTGCAGGCGCGGGCGCGGGCGCGGGCTCGGGTGCAGATTCGGGTTTCGTCTCTGCTGCTGGTTGCGCGATGGGCTGGGCGGCAGGCACAACCGCCGGCTCGACGACAGGCTCCGCCGTCGGCGCAGGCGACGGTGACGCTGCAGGCGCGCGTGCGGGTGACGGGACGACCACACGCGACGGCCGCATCGTGGCCTCTGGAATGTCGGCTGGCACCGCAGGCTCGGAACCGGATGTACGCACCTCGGCGCCGCGCGCGGTCTGTACGAGCGGCTGGACCGGCGCCACGCTCTCGGCCCCGGGCCGCTCGATCGGCTTGACCGTCTTGGGCGGCGGAAGCGCCATGCCGGCGAGGCGCCGCTCGACCTCGTTCATGAACTGCTGGCCCTGCAGCCAGAAGTGGGCAGGGATGCTGGCCGAGCGACTGGCGAAGGTGAGCGAGGGCGGCTCGGTCGGGGTGACGTTCGCGGTGAAGCGCCACTCGCGCTCCTCGCGACGCGGCTTCTGGCCCACGATCACCACATCTCGGCGCAGATCACGGCGGATCTCGACCGTGGCCGAGGCGTCGTCGCGGAACACTTCGTTGTCGACCACGATCCAGTCGGGATAGCGAGGATCCTCGGCCGTTGCGACCATCGCCTGCCAGACCTGATCGCGGTTGTAGCCGGGAAACTCGCGTTCCATCGAACCGCATGCCGCCAGCAGCGCGGGCAGGCACGCGAGCATGCAGCGAAGGATCGCCCGAACGTCACGCCGCACTGGTGTGCACCTTCTGCACGTCGTCGTGCTCCTCCAGCGCGTCGACCAGCTTCTCGAGCTTCGCGCGCATGGTCTCGTCGATCTCCACGGGGCTCACGGGGAGAAAGGCTACCTCGGCGCTCTCGGTGGCGATGCCGCGCGCCTCGAGCGTCTCGCGCACGGCGCCGAACTGCGCCGGCTCGGTGAGCACCTGGAAGCCCTCGTCCATGCTGGAGACGTCATCGGCCCCGGCCTCGATGGCGATCTCCATGAGCTTGTCCTCGGTCGCGGCCGCCGCCGACACCAGCAGCACGCCGCGCTGCTGGAAGGAGAAGGCGACGCTGCCCGGTACGCCGAGCTTGCCGTCGTTCTTGTCGAAGATGGCGCGGATCTCGGGCGCGGTGCGGTTCACGTTGCTGGTGAGGGCCTCGACGATCACGGCCACGCCGCCCGGGCCGTAGCCCTCGTAGCGGACGGACTCGAAGCGCTCGCCGTCGGTCTCCCCCGCCCCCTTCTTGACCGCCTTCTCGATGGTCTCGCGCGGCATGTTGCCGGCCTTCGCGTCCAGGATCGCCAGGCGAAGCACCGCGTTGAACTTCGGATCGCTGCCGCCATTGCGCGCGGCCACGATGATCGCGCGGCTGAGCTTGCTCCAGATGCGACCGCGCTTGGCGTCGACCGCGGCCTTGCGGTGCTTGATGTTCTTCCAGGCGCTGTGTCCAGCCATGGTCAGGGAACGGCGGCGGGCGCGGACGTGGCGGGCGGTCGCGGTGCGATCGGGGGCTCACGCCCCTCCGCGATCGCCTGCAGCTTCGCCTGCGCACGCGCGATCGCGGCGCCGTCTCGCGCATCGTAGAAGGAAGCCGCGCTCCATGCACGAAGCCCGGTGCGCCGCGACTGCATGCGATCGAAGGCCGGTATCGCCGCGGCACGCGAGGCGCTGCCTCGGCCGCGTTCGACGACCAGACGCCATGCCGTGGTGGCCTCCTCGCGCAAGTTCGAGGCCCACAGCGCGTCGCCCAGATGATCGAGCGGCTCCATGCCGGGATCGGACCCGTCGGTCGCGCGACGCAGGCGATCAAGCGCCTCCGCCACCGGCGCGCCCGAGAGGTATGACCACCAGCCTGCGGTGTCGAGGGTGCTTCGTTCCGAGGGTCCGGCCTCGAGCGCGCGACGGACCAGTTCCGCCGTGGTGGCGTCGAGCTGGCCCGCGACGATGCGCATCCAGGCCAGATTGTTGAGCGCCTCGCCCAGATCCGGACGCAATCCGACCGCGGTCTGGAAGAGCATGATCGCGGACGCGTCGCGACCGGCCATCAGGAACATGCCGGCGAGCTCGTTGATCTCGGTGGCCTCGTCGGGGGTCGTGGCGTCGACGAGGACCGACCGCTTGCTGGTGGCGAGTTCGCTCCGGAGCAGTTCGAGCGCCGGCTGCGCTTGATCAGCCGCCGCCAGCGCCGCGAGCGACGCGCGAAGCAGCGGCACCCGCTCCGACGCCGTGCTTCGCGATGCGCAGGCCTGCAGCATCGCGGCGGCACGGTCAGCCTCGCCCTCGTCGATCAGGCGCTGCGCGGCCTCCATGATGGCGTTCGCGCTCCATGCGCGCGCGTGCGAGCGCGCGAGCTTCGCCGCCCCCGCGTCATCGCCAGCCAGCATCGCTGCCACAAGCGCGAGCGGACCCGCATCGGGCGACTCCAGCGCCGCGGTGCCAATCGTGCCGACGAGTTCGCGACGGTTCGGAAGCTCCGCCGACAACCGCAGCGCCAGTGTGAGGGCGGTGAGCCGCTGCGCCGAGCTGAGCAAGGGCGTCTCCTGAATGGTGCGCAATGCCCGCATGGCGGCGTCCTCGCGCTTGGCGCGCAACGCGAACTCCGCGCGCTCCAACGTGAGGCGAGGCGAGTGGCGAACTTCGGGCAGCGCATCGAAAGCCGCCCACGCCTCGTCGGAGCGTCCCGCGATCACGAGTGCTCGCGCCCAAGCGAGCTTTCGCGCCAGACTCTCAGGCTCGTCCAGCGCCGCCTGCCGAAGCAGCAGCACGCCCGCGTCGATGCGGCCCCGCTTCGCCAGCACGCTGAAGAGCGCCTCCAACGGAACGGCCGTCGCGGGGCGGCGCTTGCAGAGATCCTGCAGGAGTCGCTCGACCGAGTCGATCTGCTCGGCCGCCGCACCCGCCGACACCATGGCGCGCGCGACCTCCGCGTCCAGCGGATCCTCGAGCAGCAGGGTTCGAAGCGGGTCGAGCGCTGGCTCTCCTTGCCCGGCCTGCACGCGGCGCAGCGCCTCCGCACGGTCCAGTTCACGCAGGGCCACATCCTGCTGCGGGGGCTGGCGGAGCAGATCCACGATCTCGTTGCGCTGCGCGGAGTCCGGCGCGAGCAGCTGGAGCAGCGTGCGCGTGACGTCGGATCGCGACGGCGCCGCCTCCCAGGCGCGCTCGGCCGCCAGCCGCGCCTCGGCAAGCCGAGCCTGCGGACCATCCGGCCGCTCCCACTCGGCTGGCGTCATCAGGTCGGCGCGTGTCCGTGCGAGCCATGCCTCGGGCCCGTCGCCATCGAGCTCGATCGCCTTCTCCGACCAGGTATTCGCGGCTTCGCGGTCCCCAAGTGCCACGAAGGCATCGGCCAGCGCTGCGGCCACGCGTGCGTCGGAGACCGGCTCGCCAGCGATCCGTCGAAGTCCGGCGCCATCCTCCAGCGCGCCGGCGGCCAGCACCTGCACCACGCGCATGGGCGCGGCGTACGCCGCCAAGGCGCCCGTGGACGCCAGATCCGCGGCAAGCGGCGCCTCGCCGCCAAGAAGTTCGAAGTGCGCGCGCAACAGGCGCGACGCGTCATCGTTGCGCGACGCGAACTGCGCACGCAGCGACGACGGCGCGGCAGCCGTTGAACGCAGACCCGCCGCGATCTCGGCCGCGAGCCACGGCGCTTCCTGCGCGCGACGACACGCCATCTCGACGGCCTGCGCAGTTCCCATGCGCTCGGCCAGCCATGCGAGTGCAGGGCCGAAGTGAACGCGATCCGTGCCGCGAGCCAGGAGATCGTTCACGAAGGCGATGCCTCCCGACGGAACGCGTGCCCGCAGCGCCAACAGATCGAGACCGGCGGGATCCGCCGAGGCGATGGATTCACGGGCGGCGTCTGGAAGCGCGGCCAGTGCAGTCGGCAATCCGGACCGTCCAGGCGCGTCGGGCTGCGCGAACGATCTCGTGACGACTTCCGAGGCTTTCTCCCCCTGCTCCAACTGCACCAGCGCCCACGCGAGTCGACCGAGCGACACGCGATCCTCGACCGGCGCCGATGCGAGCGCCGACTCGAAGGCCTTCGCCGCGGCTTCAGCATCGCCCGAGGCGAGCGCACACTCGCCGGCGATGCGCATGAGGTCCGCGGATTGCCGCTTCAGCGCGGCGGCCTCCGGACCCTTCCACGCCTGACTCGACTGCCATGCCTCGTTCAGGCACTGCATGGCCGCGCGCAGGTAGCCCAGTTCGCGCAGTGAAAGTCCAAGCGCCACCGCGTGACCGATCGCCTCGCGCGGCTCGGGCTGCGGCGCCTCGCCGACACGGACCATCTGGCGCAGCCGAAGCAGGCGCTCCGCGGCCGCCAGCGGTTGTCGCGCGCTCGCGGCGTCCACGCCACCGGAGGCGAGCGCCTCAGGATCGAGCGGCTGCATCGAGAGCACACGATCCCACGCCTCGTTGGCAAGATCGCGCCGACCTGCGGCGTCGAGCACGCGACCGAGCTCGCGCCAGGACTGCAGGTCGCCGCTGTCCCGACGCAGGTGCTCCGCCAGGAACTGCACCGCGGCCTCGAGCTGTCCCGTCGAGACCAGCCGACGCGCCTCGCGCACCGACGCGTTGGGCTCAGGGGCGTCGAGTGGCGGCGCCTCCCCACAAAGCGGCGCGATCGCCTCGGCGACCTGCGCAAGCGATCGATGCATGAGCTGGGGATCACCCACCGGAAGCGGACGAAGCGCACCGGGTGGAACCAGGGCCGGCGCCGCGGCCGTCCCGGGCTGCACGCTTGGGGTCGCCGTGACCTGCGGTGCCGCATGCGCAAGCGCACACCAGACGGATCCTGCGATCGCGACGATGCGTAGCGGACCGGCCGGCATGCGGCGTCGCGTCACTTGCGCTTCTTGCCCAGCCGCGGCACACGACCGCTGGCCAAGAAGCGATCGGTGGCCTTGCGAAGCGCGGCATGCGCCTCCAGCGCGTCCTCGGCAAGCACATGGCGCGAGAGCAGCGCGGCGACCTCGACAGGCTCCGAAGCGTCGGACAGCACCTCGGCCTCACTGAGCACGTCCACCGTGGCCTGATCGACCGGCACCGCGTGGATGCTCAGGCCCAGCAGCAGCGTGCGCGCCGCCACGAATGGCGTGATGCCGGCGAGTCCCTCGATGTAGGTCTTCGCCTCCTTCTTCAAGAGGTTGCGCAGGCGCTCCAGGCTGACCTTGTGCTCACGCTTGTAGATGTCCATGAGCGTGCGGCGCATCAGCACGCAGCGATCCCACGCGAGCGGGTAGCGCACGCCGATCAGGCTCACCTGCTCCTTCACCAGCATGGCGCGCAGGTCGTTCACGTCCACGCTGCCGCGCATGAGCTTGTCGAATGCGGTCGAGCCCTGCTCGTCGGTGGCGTCGGCCATCATGAAGCTCTCGATGAGCAGCTCGACCAGGTCGGTCCTCGGAGTCGGCGGCGCCGACGCGTGGGACTTGAGCAGCTCCTTGAACTTACCGATGGCGAGGTCGCTCTTCATGGCGGATGCGGTCATGGGGTTCCTTCGTGCGTTGCTTCCGGGGCATCCCCAGACAGCGATGCGTCCAGCGCCGCCTGGCGCTTCAACGAGTCATCCAGGCGGAATTCCAGTCGTGGCATGCGGCGAATCTCGACGTGGCGCGCCATGCCCTGCTTCAGGTGGCCCGACGCGTGGCGCAGCGCCTGCAGCGCCAGGGCGCCCGACGTCTCCGGCAGCACCGAGATGCCAGCCGTGAACGACTGCCCATCGGGCGACAGCGTGCCACCGGTCACCGTGACGAGCGTGCCGTCAAGGCGCGGATCGGACAGCCCTCCCACGAGGGCCTGACGCAGCGCGCGGGTGAGCGCGCTGGTCACGCGCCCGTCGGCGCGCTCGTGGCCGGACTCGTCGCGGTGGTGCCTCATCGCTTCTCGGGCATCGAGCGGCTCACGGTCGTGGTGCGGTAGCACTCGAGCACGTCGCCTTCCTTGATGTCGTCGTAGCCCACGATCTTCATGCCGCACTCGTTGCCGGCACGCACTTCCTTCGCGTCGTCCTTGAAGCGCTTGAGCTGTTCGAGACGACGGTCCTTCTCGACCACGATGCCGTTGCGCGTCACGCGGATCTGCGCGTTGCGCTCGATGGTGCCGTCGGTCACGTAGCAGCCCGCGATCATGCCGACCTTGCTGATCTTGAACACCTGTCGCACCTCGGCGTGTCCCAGCACCTCGAGCTTGATTTCGGGGGCGAGCAGACCCGACGCCGCCTTCGTGACGTCGTCGACGAGGTCGTAGATCACCTCGTAGAGGCGGATCTCCACGTTCTTCTGCTCGGCCTGCGTGCGGGCCTTGCCGCTGCTGGTCACGTTGAAGCCCACGATGATCGCGCCGGTGGCGCTGGCGAGCGCCACGTCGCTCTCGTTGATGCCGCCCACCGCGCAGTGCTTCACGCTGACCGCGACCTCGTCGGTCTTGATCTTCGCCAGCTCGCTGCGCAGCGCCTCGGCGCTGCCCTGCACGTCGGCCTTCACCACCAGCGCCACTTCCTTCACCTGGGCCTTGCCCATGTGCTCGAAAATGTTGTCCAGGGTGATCTTCGGCGCCGCCAGCTCGCGCTCGCGCTCGATGCGACGACGCTCCTCGGCGGCCTCCTCGGCCTCCTTGACGCTCTTGGTGCAGAAGAAGCTGTCGCCCGCGTCGGGCAGCAGGTCGATGCCGCTGATCGCCACCGGCGTGCTCGGACCCGCCTCGTCCACGCGCTGGCCGCGGTCATTCACGATGTCGCGCACGCGTCCGAAGGCGCGGCCGATGACCACGAAGTCGCCGCGCTTCAGCAGGCCTTCCTGCACGATGAGGCGCGCCACGGGGCCGCGGCCCTCCTCGACCTGCGCCTCGAGCACGGTGCCCTGCGCGACGCCCTTGAAGTCGGCCTTCAGGCCCAGCAGCTCGGCCTGATAGTCGAGCACGTCCAGGAGTTCCTGGATGCCCGTGCCGGCCGTGGCGCTGGTCTTGATGACTTCGGTCGTGCCACCCCACGGCACCGGGTTCAGGCCATGCTCGGCCAGCTGGCCGAAGATGCGCTGGATGTTGTTCTCGGTGGCCTCGGGGCGATCGATCTTGTTCAGCGCCACCACGATCGGCACGCCGGCCGCCTTCGCGTGGTTGATGCTCTCGACCGTCTGCGGCATCACGCCGTCGTCGGCCGCGACCACCAGCACCACGATGTCGGTGACCTTCGCGCCGCGCGAACGCATGTTCGTGAAGGCCTCGTGGCCGGGGGTGTCGATGAAGGTGACCACGCGGTCGTTCTCGCCAGCCTTCACGCGCGTCTGGAAGGCACGCGTGGCCTGCGTGATGCCGCCCGCCTCGCCCGCCGCCACGTTCGTGTTGCGGATCTTGTCGAGCAGGCTGGTCTTGCCGTGGTCGACGTGGCCCATGATGGTGACCACGGGGCTGCGCGGACGCTCGTCGCTGCGCACGCGCTCCTTGAAGCCGGCCTCGATGATCTCGGCGGCGCTCTTGGCCTCCTCGATCTCCAGCTCGACGCTGAACTCCAGCATGGTCTCGAGCGCCTGATCGGCGGTGATCACGCTGTTGATCGTGGCGACCGTGCCCTGCAGGAAGAGCTTCTTCAGGATGTCGCCGGCCTTCACGCCAGTGACCGCGCTGAGTTCCTTGATGTGGATCGGCTCGGCGATCTTCACGGGACCCTGCGGTGGGCCCGCCTGCTTCTGCGCGGGCACCGGAACGCGACGGTCCGGCGTGCGCTTGTGGGAGCGGAAGAATCCACCGGAGCGGTTCAGGCGATCCTCGCGCTCGGCGAGGTCCTGCGCGCGCCACGGCTCCGCGCCACCACCACCGCCACCGCCGCCCTCCTCGCGTGCACGACCGCCTTCGCCCGCCTTCGCACGACGCGCACCCGCGCCGCCACGACGATCGCCGCCGAAAGTGCGACCACCCGGCGGCGCGACGCCCGCGCCACCACCGGCGCCAGCACCTGCACCACCAAGGCGCGGACCGCGCGACATCGGCGGACCCGTGCGGGGTCGCGGCGTGGGAAGATTCTCGGGTTGCTCCACGCGGATCAGCTTGGGGCCGCTCATCGCGGTCTTCACCGGCTGCTCCAGACGAGGTCCGCCCGGGCGCACTTCCTTGGGTCGCGCCGGAACGTTGATCACCGGCGGCGGACCAGGCTTCAGCACGGGGCCACGCGCGGGCTGCGGCGTGGTCGGCTTGATCGGAGCGCCGCCCTCACCGCCCTGCCGGGGCGGCTGCACCGGCGTGACGGGCTTCGCGACGGTCGGTGCCACAGGCGGCGTGACGATCGGCGCGACCTTCACCTTGACGGGCTTGGTCCCGCCGGGCTTCGCATCCGCAGGCTTGCCCTCGATCGGCTTCGCCTCGACGGGCTTGGGTTCCACGGGCTTCGAGACCAGCGCGGGCGCAGGCTCGGCCTTCGGGGCCTCGACCATCTTCTTGGCGACACCCTTGCGTGCCTTCTTCGGCGCGTCGGCCTCGGCCGCCTCGCTCGCCACCTTCTCGACGGCGGGCGCTTCCGCCACGGCCACGCCACCTGCACCCGCGAACCATTCGCGAATCGTCGCCGCAAGGCCGGCCGAAACGGTCGACTGCGGCTGCTTCACGTCATCGATGCCCTCCGCGGTGCACCGGGCGACGATGTCCTTGGACGGGACGCCCAGTTCCTTGGCCAGCTGCGAGACTCGGACTTTCGCGATCTTGCTCACGGGTTCTCCTGTGTGGTCGTGATCGAGGCGTCAGGCCATCAGGCCTTGCCGCCTCCCAGAATGTCGTCGGCCGCGGCTTCGGACGCCTCGTCGGTCTGCGCACCACCCTCGCCACCGCCCAGCAGCGCATCGGCCGCGCTGGACTCCTCCGCGGCAAGGCGCTCGGCCTCCTCGCGATCCTTGGCCTGCTGCTCCGCGACCACCTTGGCCTTCTCGCTGCAGGCCTGCACGATCGCGTCCGCGATCTCGGGGGTCGCCTGCAGTTCGCTCTCCAGCATCTCGGGGCCGACTTCCTCCACGTCGAACACGCTGATGAGGCCCAGCGCGCCCATCTTGTCGAGCATGTCGTCGGTGACGCCCTCGACGGGACGCACGGTCTCCTCGAGGATCGCAAGTCCCTTGCTGAACTCGTCGGGGGTGAGGATGTCCACGTCCCAGCCGGTCAGGCGCGCCGCCAGACGCACGTTCTGGCCGCGGCGACCGATCGCCAGGCTCAGCTGGTCATCGCGCACGATGATCGTGGCGCGGCCCAGCTCGAAGCACAGGCTGACTTCCTCGACCTCGGCGGGCTTGAGCGCGTTGGCGATGAGCACCTGGCTGGACTCGTTCCAGCGCACGATGTCGATCTTCTCGCCGCCGAGCTCGTCGACGATGTTGCGGATGCGGCTGCCGCGCACGCCCACGCACGCGCCAACGGCGTCGACCTTGCTGTCCACGCTGCTGACCGCGAGCTTCGTGCGGAAGCCGGGCTCGCGGCTCATCGCCTTGATCTCGATCACGCGGTCCGCGACCTCGGGCACCTCGGCCTCGAAGAGTCGGCGGATGAAGTCGGGGTGCGCGCGGCTGAGCACGATCTTGACCTGATGGCCGGCGTCGCGCACGTCGAGGATCAGGCAGCGCACTCGGTCACCCGGCTGGAACTGCTCGCCCGGAATCTGCTCGCTGCGAGGCATGAAGCCCTCGGCTCGGTCCACCTGCACCACCAGCGCGCCACCCTCGTAGCGCTGCGCGGTGCCGGTGACCAGCTCGCCCTGCCGCTTCACGAACTCCTCGAGCAGGCTGTTGCGCTCCTCCTCGCGGAACTTCTGGATCATCACCTGCTTCGCGGTCTGCGCCGGAATGCGGCCCATGCTCGCCAGCGAGACTTCCTCCTGCGCGCCATCGGGCAGATTGCGCCAGATGCGCAGCGCGCCGCTGAGACGGTCCATCGAGCAGCCGAACTCCTCGAGGTCGAGGCTGTTGAAGTGCTTGCGCGCCGCGCTGATCATGGCCTGCTCGAGGTCCGTGATCAGGATCTCCCGGTCGATGTTGCGGTCGCGGGCGATGCTGTCGAGGATGCGGAGGGTTTCGCTGTTCATGGGTGTTGCCTGTGTCGCTTGGGATGGTGGGATGTTGGAATGTCAGTGACCGAAAACGAGCGCGGGTCACGCCGGGCGCCGAGCCCTGCGTGACCCGTCCGAAGGCCGCACCCGAAGGTGCCGCCGGACGCCCTGTCGGAAGCCGCCTACCGGCGAGCCTCCTTCGGGCACCTCTCGAAAGCCGTCGGCGTGCCGACGGGAACTCCAGCCGCGACCTGGACGCGAGCGCGCGTCATCGGACGAGGGTGCTGGACGAAGCGATGTTCATGACTTGAAGCATTCGATTCGATCGAGAAACGGACGGAATCGGTCGCACAACCGACCGAGGGAGGAAGGTTAGCCGATTTTGCCGATTTTTTCAAGCCAAGCCGCGACTGGAGGCGTTTCGGCGAGTGATGGAACGCGATTGCTACGCTCGGCGCATGGGAAGCAGGTTCCTTGGCGCCTGGATCGGGGCCGCAGCGGCCCTGCTGCTGGCCTGTACGGCCCACGCGCAGATCGGCACCAAGGGGTTCAGCCTTCCAAAGGCGGGCGCGACGGCCACGAAGGCGGCTGCCGAACCAAGCGAATCCTCGGAACTGGTGCAGGTCACAGCCACCCAGTCGGCGCCCTCGGTCGCGCCAGGCGCCACGGTGGATGTGGCGATCGCGTTCACGATTCCCGCGGGCTGGCACATCTGGGTCCACGAGACGCAGGCGCGAGCGCTGCCCGACGTGGCCGTGTTCGAGGGCGCCTTGTTCACCACGCTGTCGCTGGCGACGGAGACGAGCGGCCTTCGCCTGATCGGCGTGCAGTGGCCCGCGCCGCACACGGCGAAGGCGGATGTGGGCGAGGGACCACGGTCCTACGCGGTCTACGAGGGCAGCGGCACGATCTTCGCGAGACTGCAGGCTTCGTCGGATGCCCAGGGCGAGGTCGCCACGGAACTGGTGCTTTCGGTGCAGGCGTGCAACGCCACGAACTGCCTGCCGCCGGGCGAGGTGCGCGTTCCCGTACAGGTTCGTGTGCAGGTGGGCGCAGCGGCTCCGGCCGCGGGCGCGGCGTTCGCGAGCCTTGACCCCGCGCGCATGGTCGCGGACTCGGGCGCGGACGCGTCCACCGCGACCGAACCGATCGATGGCGCGATCCGCTTCGACTTCTTCGGCGCGAACTTCGACGTGGACCCGCGCGGCACGGGGCTGCTACTGGTGCTGCTGGTCGCGTTCGTAGGAGGCGCCCTGCTGAACTTCACTCCCTGCGTGCTGCCGGTGATCCCGCTGAAGATCATGTCGCTCAGCGCCGCCGCAGGCGATCGCGCGCGATGCCTGCGTCTGGGGCTGGTGATGAGTACGGGCGTGGTCGCGTTCTGGCTGGGCCTTGGCCTGCTGGTCGGCGGCATCAGCAGTTTCACCGCGGCGAATCAGCTCTTCCAGTACCCGGCGTTCACGATCGCACTGGGACTCTTCATCGCGGTGATGGCGCTGGGCATGGCGGGCTTCTTCAGCGTGAACCTGCCGCAGTGGGTGCACGGCATCGAGGCGAGTCATGAGACCGCTGGTGGCAGCTTCGTGATGGGCGTGATGACGGCCGTCCTGAGCACGCCCTGCACCGCGCCGCTGATGGGCGCCGCGGCCGGATGGGCCGCAAGCAGTGGAAGCATGCCCACGGTGCTGGCCGTGTTCGGCACGATCGGCGCCGGCATGGCCGCGCCCTACCTGCTGCTGAGCGCGTATCCGAACCTGACGCGAGGCATGCCGCGCAGCGGCCCTGCAAGCGAGGTGGTGAAGCAGGTCATGGGTCTGCTGCTGCTGGCCGCGGCGGCGTTCTTCGTGGGCGCCGGCCTGAACGGCCTGCGAGCGACACCAGGCCCCGAGCATTGGTGGCTTGTGGGCGCGATCGGCGTCGCCGCGGGACTCTGGCTGGCATGGCGCACGATCCGGCTGGCACGCCGGCACCTGACACGCGCCCTGTTCGTGTCGCTTGGCCTGCTGATCGCGGTGCTGAGCGTGGGCATCACGCGTGCGTTGGGCGTGGAGTCGGTGGGCTGGATCCCCTACTCCGCCGAGACGCTCGCGAAGGCGAAGTCCGAGGGCAAGGTCGTGGTGCTCGACTTCACCGCGGAGTGGTGCCTGAACTGCAAGGCGCTCGAGAGCGCGGTGCTGCACCGCGCGGACGTGGTCGACGCGCTCGCAGTGCCTCAGGTGGTCGCCATCAAGGTGGATATCACGAACCGTCGCAGCGACGGCTGGAATCTGCTGCACGCCTACGACCGCGTGAGCATTCCGCTGCTTGTGGTGCAGTCGGCGGAGGGCAAGGTGCTGCTGAAGAGCGACGCCTACACGCCCGAACAGGTGCTCAACGCCTTGAAGCAGGCGGCCCAAGACTGACGCCGACGAGCCGCTCCGCAAGCGCACGATCGGGCGGCGACAGTCGAAGCAGCGGATCCAGTCCCATCGCGTCGTCGCAACGGATCGCCTCGGTCGCCAGCGCGGCTGTCTCGGGCCGGTCCAGCGCCGCCGCACGCCGCGCCGCGCGCAACCATGCGGACGCCGAGCCCGCGTCGTACCGCGTGACGGCGAGCGCGCGGTCGAGGGCC
Source organism: Planctomycetota bacterium (assembly GCA_016872835.1). Lineage (GTDB taxonomy): Bacteria > Planctomycetota > Phycisphaerae > Phycisphaerales > SM1A02 > SYAC01. The sequence continues at coordinate 12,829 of VGYX01000009.1, forward strand.
ACCGCCTGATCCTGCGCCTCGGCGGTCACGAGCGCGCGACGCTCCCATGCATACGCGGAAGCGTGCAGCGCCTCCAGCGTGGAGGCAGGCACGAGCCCTGCACCCGATTGCACCGCGGCATCCGAGGCCTCGCAGGCCGACAGAAGATCCGAGGCTCCAGCCGAACCCGCCGAATCGGCCGCACGCAGGTATTGCTCGGCGCTCAGGACGCGGCTCCACGGCGCAAGCGCCTGAGCCGCCTCGCGGCGCACGGACTCCGGCGAACGTCCGCTGGAGGCGCGCAAGCCGTCGACCAGACGCATCGCCGCGGCCTCGAGCGATCGCTCCATGCGCGCCTGGCGCGACGCGCCCGCGATCGCGAGGAACGCGACCGCCGCGCACGCCAACGCACCCACCATCCGCGGCGTCAGACGCGGCGCGCGGTCGTACTCCTGAGAGGAGGGATCGAGCGCGTGCGAAGGCACCGCGGCACCAAGCAGCGCCAGCAGCCATGCCGCCGAGCCCGGATTCCACAGCGTCATCTCCACCTGCGCGTGGCAGAGCATCGCGAGCGCCGCAGGAAAGAGCATGTGCGAGCCGCTGGCGCGCGCCGACCAGAGCCGCGGCAGCAGCATGACCGCGGCGCCGGCCCACGCCGCACCGCCAACCCATCGAATGAGCGTCGACGCCGGATCCAGGGCCGAGGCTTCCGTGACGATGGACAGCGGCACCGCGACCAGCACCGCCACCATGGCCACGCGCTGCGCGTTTCCATCACGCGCCTCGGGCGTGGGCAAGGGCGCCGGCTCCATCGCCGCACCGCGCGCGGCCCACACCAACAGCGCCATCACGGCCGCGATCCACGCGAATCCACCCACACCGAGTTGCGCCACCCAATCCGCGAACACCGCATGTGCGCTGCGAACGAGCTCCACGGCCTCCGGCGGACGAAGGCGCGCACTCGCATCCTGAAACCGGTCTGGCCCCGTGCCAAGCCACGGGCTCTCCATCCATGCGTCCCACGCCGTCTGCAGGTAGTGCCATCGGAACAGCATGCTGCGCTCGCCGGGCAGCACAGCGGCCAGCGGTCCAGCACGCAACCACGCCGCCGAGGCGCTCACGATCACCGCGGCACTCGCCGCACCCGCCAGCGTCCACGGCCGTACTCGGAACCTGCGAAGCAGCAGCAGCATCGCGAAGCCGATGCCCATCGCGACGATCGCTCCCTTGCCGCCGTTGGCGATCACCGCCACCGCACACGCGGCCGACAGCATGCCCCAGGATGCGCCCGTTCGGCCCTGCATCCGCGGAAGCCCCGCCAACGCGACCGCGGCGGCGGCCATCACGCCGGAGAAGATGTTCGCCAGTCCGAACCATCCGGTCATCTCGCGCTGCATCAGGCGCCGCTGGTAGCTCAGCGCCTGCGGGCCGTCGGGATCCCAGCCTCGGTCCGCGAAGAACGACTCGCGCGCCTGCTCCTCGAAATAGCGCAGCGTGCTGCCATGCTCGTGGAACCATTGCCACGCGCCACGCGCCAGCCACAGGCAGCAGACCCCAAGCAGGACCGCCACCATCGAACTCCACGCCAGCCGCGCCATCGGCCGCGGGTTTCGCGCCACGGCCGCCGCGGCGCCGCACGCGCACCATGCGCTCATCCAGTCGAGGCCGCGCCAGCCCATCGCGCCGAGATCGGACTCCGAGCGCAGTCGGGCCACCAGCACGGCCAGCGCCACCACCGCCACCAACGCGGCGGCGCGACCGGCGAACACGCCCACCAGTACGGCGCTCACCGCGGCGATGCCCGCGTCGATCCACAGGCTACCCGCAGGTCCAAGCCCCGCGAACGCGTTCGGATCAAGCGAAGGATCCACGTCGAACCACGGCATGTCCGTGAACGCGACGATGGTGCGAAACGAGACCAAGGCCCCCAGCGCGGCACCACCGGCGGCTGCCAGCAGACCTCTCATCGGCGCAGCACTCCCTCGGCCGCCGCCAGCAGCGCCAACGCAAGAAGCGCCTGCAGCGCCACCAGCGCCGCGTGCCACGGCGCCAGCGCGCCCAGTCCCACGCCACCCAGCCCGATGATCGCGCTGAGCGTCCAGATGATCAGCACCGAGCCCCGCGCTGAGAAGCCGCGCGAGACCAGCCGATGCGAGAGGTGGCGCTGGTCGCCGACGAGCGGATGGCGCCCCTCGCGGAGGCGAATCCAGCTGGTCGCAAGCAGGTCGTAGATCGGGACGGCCAGCACCAGCACCGGCGTGAGCACGCCGTACCACGCTCCACCCAGCGCGTAGTCCGGATCGGCAGGATCGGTGTACACGCCGCGCACGGCGAGCACCGCGAGCAGAAGTCCGAGCGGCTGGCTGCCTCCATCGCCCATGAACACGCGCGCCCCGCCGTCATGCAGCGGAAAGTTGAACACCAGGAAGCCCGCAAGCGCCCCAGCGAGCAGCGCCAGCATCGCCGCGACGAACCATTGATGCACCACCATCAGCGCACCGGCAAGCAGCAGCGCCGCGATGATGCCGACGCCCGCTGCGAGGCCGTCCATGTTGTCAAGGTAATTCATCGCATTGACGAGCAGAACGATCCACGCCACACCCAGCGTCACGCTGAGCGCCTGCCCTGCCGCGCCCCACGCATCCATCAGTGTGAGCGGACGCAGGTCGAATGCCCACGCCAGCGCAAGGGCCGGCACCAGCTGCGTGGCCAGCTTCGGAGCCGCACGCATGGCTCGACGATCGTCCAAGCGACCGGCCGCATGCAGCCAGAGCGCCGCCACCACCGTGGCCCATGTCGCGGGCATTCCGACGCGCACGCGCGCAAGATCCATGCCCTCCGGCACCGCGCCACCGAACTGCAGCCATGCCAGTGCGGCGGCGATCGGCAGCGTCCATGCGAACACGATCGCGATGCCGCCGGTGTTGGGCACGTCACGCAGCGACTTCCGGTGTCCCGGCGCGCCCGGCGAATCGAGCGAGCCCATACGTCGGCCCCAGGCGATCGCGAAGCGCGTGAGTGGCAGCGAAATCGCGAGGCCGATCACAAGGAGGGTGGGCGCGAGCCACGGCACGTCACTAATCTAGGGTTTCCGCATGAAGCGCATCACCGTCTACTGCAGCAGCAGCACCAGCCTGGACCCCAAGTTCTTTTCGGCCGCCACCGAACTGGGACGCGTGATGGTGACCCGCGGCATCGAGCTCGTCTACGGCGGCGGCTCGCTTGGCCTGATGGGCGAGATCGCCCGCACCGTGAAGAAGGCCGGCGGGCGCGTGCACGGAATCATCACGAAGCGACTGCTCGCCCTGGAACAGGGCTTCGAAGGTTGCGACGAACTGGTCGTGGTCGACACCATGAGCGAGCGCAAGCGGCTCATGGCGCAGTACGGCGACGCATTCATCGCGCTGCCGGGCGGACTCGGCACCTTCGAGGAGTTCTTCGAGGTCCTGGTGCAGCGTCAGGTCGGCGAGCACCGCAAGCCGATCGGACTGGTGAATCTGGGCGGCTACTACGACCCGCTGATCACGCTGATCGATCATGGCATCGAGCATCGCTTCATCAAGCCGGCCGTGCACGACCTGCTGCACGTGCACGAGAAGCCCGAGGACGTGCTGGACGGCGTGCTGACGGCGACGCCGTTCGACATCGACCCCGACCGCTTCCTGCCCATGGGGAAGGGTTGAGCATGCAGCCGCTGGGACTGATCGCAGGCAGCGGCGAGCTGCCGATCCTGGTGGCCCGGGGGGCGCGCGCGGCCGGTCGCAGCGTGGTCTGCGTGGGCATTCACGGAGCGTTCGACGAGCGGCTGCCCACGCTGTGCGATCGCTTCGACAGCGCGGGCCTGGTGCAGATCGGCCGATGGGTCCGCCTGCTGCGTCGCGGCGGCGCGAATCAGGCGATCATGGTGGGTGGCGTGCGCAAGACGCGCATGCACGATCCGTGGAAGCTCTTCCGACAGGTGCCCGACCTGCGCGCCGCATGGCTGTGGTACCGTCGTCTGCGACACGATCGCAGGAACCACGCGGTGCTTGCCGCGGTGGCCGATGAACTGGCATCCTGCGGCATCCCCCTGATGGACTCGACCACCTTCATCCAGGATCACCTTGCGAGCGCCGGCGTGATGGGCCGCGCGCAACCCGATGCCGCCAGCATGGCCGACGTTTCGTTCGGCTGGCCGCTGCTGCTGAAGGCGGTCGAACTCGACATCGGACAGTCGATGGCGGTGCGAGATCGCGACGTGATCGCGGTGGAGGCGATCGAGGGCACCGACGCGATGATCGAGCGGGCGGGCGCGCTGTGCCGAGCGCGCGGGTGGACGCTGCTGAAGACCGCCAAGGCCGCACACGACCGCCGCGCCGATGTGCCAACGATCGGCGTGGCCACCATCGAGCGCGTCGCCGCAGCCGGCTGCCGCTGCATCGCGGTGGGTTCCGGACAAGTCATCCTTGTTGACAGGCCCGCCGTCGTGCAGGCCGCGGACCGTCTTGGCGTGGCCCTTCTGGGTCGCTGACGCGTTTTCATGGCCCACAAAATCTGAGGAAGAACCCGTTTTCATGCGGTTCCATTTGCAAACATTTGCAAACGGGGTAAGTTGAAACTGGCGGATTCCCACCGCCGTGCTTCCCTTTCCCGTTTCCCTTTCCCATTCCCGGAGTCACGACAATGAAGTTCACCCTTGCCGCCACCGCGGCTGTGGTGGCTTGCGCTTCCAGCCAGGCTGCCCTGATCTACGCCACCAATTTCGACACCTACACGAACAACGCCAACCTGAGCGGCCAGACCGCGTGGACCGGGACCGGCGGCAACTGGGCCACCACCGGCTCGGTGAACACCGGACAGACCGCGTTCTACGTCACCTCGAACCCGTCGGGCAGCGGTCGGTCGGTGCGCATGACCACCGAAAAGTTCAACACCGGTGGCCGCACGAAGGGCTATCTCGACCTCAGCAACAGCGGCAAGTGGGCCGCGGCCAGCACGGGCGCCAACAGCGCCACCAAGGTGCTTCGCGCCGAGGTGAACATCTACGTCGCGAGTGGCCAGACGATCAACAGCAGCTACGGCATCATGATCGGCGACACCAGCTTCAGCTACAGCTGCGGCATGATGATCAGCAACACGGGTCAGGTGTGGACGGCCAACAACGGCTACGCCGTGGCCAACCGCACCAACCGAACCACCACGGCGCTGGACACCTGGCACAATTTCCTGATCTTCTGGGACACCGTGTCGGGCAACGCGACTGCGTACCTGAACGGCACCCTGATCGCCGACTACACCCCCACCAACAAGGCCGGCGTGTTTGCGGTCCAGCTGTTCACCACCACCGACAACGGTGGCAGCGGCAGCACCACGGCGAACGGCTTCGGCTTCGCCGACAACTTCTCGGTCAGCTCGGTGCCGGCGCCAGGTGCCGCGGCACTCGTGGGCCTGGCTGGCCTGATGGCCCGCCGACGCCGCGCCTGATCGATCGCGACTCTCTTGGGAAAGAGATGCAGCGCGGAACCGGCCACCGGGGTCGGTTCCGTGCGTCTTTTCAGGCTCCGTAGCATCGCGGCGTGAGCGCGCAGGATCCCAGGTCGGCCCCCGACGAGCCCGCGCTGGCCAGCCGTGCCGGCCTGAAACTGCGCCACGCGCTTGAAACCTTCACGCTCCCCGTGGCAGGCATGACCTGCGCCGACTTCGGCTGCAACGCGGGCGGCTTCACCGACGTGCTGCTGCGCGCGGGTGCCGCGAAGGTGTTCGCGGTGGACACCGGCTACGGCACGCTGGCATGGCGACTCCGCAGTGATCCGCGCGTGGTCACCATGGAGCGCACGAACGCGCTGCATGCGGAGCGACCCGAGGACGGCGTGCACCTCGTGGTGTTCGATCTCGCATGGACCCCGCAGCGCCTCGCCGTGCCCGCCGCGCTGCGATGGCTGAAGCGTGGCGGCCGGATCGTGTCGCTGGTGAAGCCGCACTACGAACTTCGCGACGACCAGAAGGCGTGGCTCGAGCGCGGTTTCCTGCCGCATGCGCGCGTGCCGGAAGTCGTCGATCGCGTGCGTGCCGAGATGCGTGGGCTTGGCGCCGAAGTGCTCGCGGACACTGCGAGTCCCATCACCGGCGGCAAGACAGCCAAGCGCGCAGGCTCGCCGGGCAACATGGAATGGCTCATGCTGCTGCGCGCGACCAGGCACGATTGAGCGCTGCAGGCGCGCGCACGCGACGACCCCTTCGCGCGCGCCGCGACGAATCTGAAAACAGCGGAAAACCTCGGGCGAAAAAGGGCCTCGGCGCAGGTGGGACACGCCCGTTTCGGATAGACTTCGGAACCCCGATTTTCCCATGAGCGAAGCCCCCGCGAACACCCCGGCCCCCATCGATCGCGTCGTCGAAACCCCCATCGACCAGGAGCTGCACGACAGCTACCTGACCTACGCGATGAGCACCATCATGGACCGCGCGCTGCCCGATGTGCGCGACGGCCTGAAGCCCAGCCAGCGGCGAATCCTGGTTGCGATGAACGACCTGAACCTGTCACCGGGACGCAAGCAGATCAAGTGCGCCAAGATCTGCGGCGACACGAGCGGCAACTATCACCCGCACGGCGAGAGCGTGATCTACCCCACGCTCGTGAACCTCGGCCAGGTGTGGAAGACGCGTCACATGCTCGTCGACAAGCAGGGCAACTTCGGCTCGATCGAGGGTGATCCGCCGGCCGCCATGCGTTACACCGAGGCGCGCATGACGGCCGAGGCGATGGCCCTGCTCGAGGATCTCGACAAGGACACCGTCGACTTCAAGCCCAACTACGACGAGCGACTGCAGGAGCCCACCGTGCTTCCCGCGCGCTTCCCGAACCTGCTGGTGAACGGCAGCTCGGGCATCGCCGTGGGCATGGCGAGCAGCATGCCGCCGCACAACCTCGGCGAGACCTGCGACGCCATCGTGAAGGTGATCGACAACCCGGAGGTCGGCCTGGAAGAGCTCATGCAGTGCATGCCCGGCCCCGATTTCCCCACCGGGGGCGTGGTGGTGGGCCGCCGCGGCATCGTCGAGGCCTACGCGAGCGGCCGCGGCCGCATCACGCTGCGCGGCCGCGTGAGGCAGGTGAAGGAAGGCGGCCGCGAGGCGCTCGAGATCTTCGAGATCCCCTACCAGGTCGTGCAGAGCAACCTGATCGAGAAGATCGTGGACGCAAGCCGCGAAGGCCGCATTCCCGACGTGGCCGACGTGCGCAATCACTCGGGCCGCGACGCGCAGACGCGCATCCTGGTCGTGCTGAAGAAGGGCGCCGACCCCGAGGTGGTCGAGAAGCAGCTCTACGAATTCACGCCGCTGCAGAGCACCTTCAGCATCATCAACATCGCGCTGGTCAACCATCAGCCGCGCACGCTGGGCCTGAAGCAGCTGATCCACTGCTACGTGGATCACCGCAAGGACGTGGTGCGCCGTCGCACCGCCTTCCTGATGCGTCAGGCGAAGCAGCAGGCGCACCGGCTGGAAGGCCTGATCTACGCGGTCTGCGACATCGACGAGGTGATCAAGATCATCCGCGAGAGCCGCGAGCGCGAGGAGGCGATCCAGAAGCTCATGGCGCGCGGCTTCCGCATCGCCAAGGGCCATCGCTACGAGAAGATGATCCCCGAGCGCATCGTGGCCGCCACCCGCGAGGGCGACGGCGCCACGCTGACCCGCGTGCAGGCCGAGGCGATCGGCGCGATGCGCCTGATCCAGCTGGTGGGCCTTGAGGTCGAGAAGCTCGCCGCCGAATTCAGCAAGCTGCTCGAGGACATCGAGGGCTACGAGGCCATCCTGGCCGACGAGAAGCTGGTGCTCGACATCGTGCGCGAGGACACGGTCGAGCTGAAGGAGCGCTTCGCGGACAAGCGCCGCACCAGCATCGAGGCGGGCGAGGCCGAGGCCTTCGAGATGGCCGATCTCATTCCCGAGCACGAGGTGGTGGTCACCATCTCGCACGCGGGCTGGGTGAAGCGCCTGCCGAGCGACACCTATCGCACGCAGGGTCGCGGCGGCGTGGGCATCAAGGGCAGCGACGCGAAGGACGGCGACTTCATCGAGCAGCTCTTCACCGGCTCCAGCCACGACGATCTGCTGTGCTTCACGAACACCGGCCGCGTCTTCCGCATGAAGACCTGGCAGATTCCCGAGATGGCGCGCACCGCCAAGGGCCGCGCGATCCAGAACATCCTGGACCTGCGCGAGGGCGAGACCGTGCGCTCGTTCCTGCCGGTCTCCGGCTTCGAGACGCGCGAGGACTTCCTGTTCTTCGCCACCCGGCAGGGCCGCGTGAAGCGCACCGCGCTGCAGGACTACCGCAACGTGAACAAGGGCGGCATCATCGCGCTGAACCTGAATGACGGCGACGACCTGGTGAACGTGCTGCTCACCAGCGGCAAGGATCAGGTGCTGCTCGCCACGGCCAGCGGCATGGCGATCCGCTTCGACGAGAACGACGCCCGCGTCATGGGGCGCGCGGCGGCTGGCGTGATCGGCATCGACCTGACGGAGAGCGACACCGTGGTGGGCGCGATCCGCTGCGACGATACCGCCGACCTGCTCACCGTGACGCAGAACGGCTACGGCAAGCGCACGAACCAGGCGGAGTACCTGGTGCGGCAGGAGGACGGCAGCACCCGCTGCCAGAGCCGTGGCGGCAAGGGCCGCATCGACATCAAGACCGAGGGCCGCAATGGTCCCGTGGTCGCGGTGCGCAGCGTGCAGGAAGGCGACGAGATGATGCTGATCAGCCGCGACGGCATGATCGTGCGCAGTCCGGCCGCCGACGTGAGCCGCATCGGCCGAAACACCATGGGCGTGCGTGTGATGCAGTTGCGCGAAGGCGACGCGGTCATGAGCGTGGCGATGGTGGCCGACAGCGACGAGGCCTCTGCGGCCTGAGCGGCCCGCGGCGGTAGGATCCTGTCATGTCCATCACCGAATGGTCTGACGACATCGCGCTGGTCGACCTTGGCCAGGAGCCGCACCTCTCCGACGACTTGGGCGCGCTGATCACCTCGCTCGACGGTCCGGGAGCGCAGGCCCGGCATGTGGTCCTCGACATGAGGGAAGTGCGCATGCTCACCTCGTCGAACATCGCCTCGCTGCTGCGCCTGCGCAAGATCCAGAAGCTGTCGAAGAAGCGGCTGGTGGTGGCGCGCGTGTCGGACCGCATCTGGGCGGTCTTCCTGACCGCTGGACTGGACGAGATGTTCGAGACCAGTTCCGACGTGGGCACCGCGCTCGCGTCGATCCAACTGGGGATCGGCTGAGCCATGCGCCGCATCCGGCGTGAGCCGCCCGAGGCGCGCATCGAGCTGAACCCGCTCATCGACCTGATGACGTTCCTGCTCACCTTCTTCATCTATGCCGTCGTGATGATGGTCCGGGTGGACATGGTGCCGATGGAACTGAAGCGCTTCTCGACCGGCCAGCCGGCCAAGCCGGCGCCGGCCGCCACGATCAGCCTGGACATCGAGGGGCTCGTCTACTTCAACAAGGAGAAGATCACGGTCGAGGAGGTCGCCGCACGCGTGAAGGCGGCGCGTGAGGCCGATCCGACCACGATCGTGTATCTGGCGGTCGACCATGGTCAGGGCAAGATCGACCGCGCGCCGATCCTGCAGGACCTGTGGGACCGACTGAAGGATCTTGGCGTGGCCGTGAACTTCGTGGGCAAGCCCTCGGACGGGAAGCCCACGTCGTGACCGCGGTTGGTATCGGCATCGATGCCGCCACGCGGCAGCGGCTGGAGGCCACGCTGCACGCGCTCGAGACCGACCGGGGCGCCTCGTGGCCCCTGCTCATCGGCATCGGCGCGAGCGTGATGTTCCACTCCGCGCTGCTGGTGCCGCAGGTGCGGGACTTCTTCGCGCATGTTCACGACGGCATCGATCGCTCGCGTCAGGCGTCGTTCAGCTTGGACAAGGAGATGGAGAAGCGCGCGCCGCTCACCCCCGAGCAGCAGCAGCAGGAACGGGAGGACATGCTCCGCCTTGGCATCGAGGACGGCGCGCAGCAGTCCACGATGACCTGGATCGGCTACAAGGATTATCAGGAGCATCTGGCGCGTCTGAGTTCCGTGGAACAGGCGGCCTTCCGCGACACCGACGAGGGTGGCCAGCCGATGCCGGCCGCGCGTCCAGCCACGCCGCAGGTTCCGCAGACACCGCAGGCACAACCCGCCGCGCCACCGGCGCCGGACACAACTTCGACGCCGCCGGGCGAGCCCTCGCCGGGGCCGGCGTCGGCCGCGCAACCCACGCCACCTCCCACACCCAGCTCGCAATCCGAGTCGAAGCCGATCCCGGCGCAGGCGGAACCCACGCCTCCCGCGACAGCCGCGCCGCCGCCGCCCTCGCCCGCCGAGACGCGCCCCGCGCCCACGCCGGAGCGACCACCCGCGCCTCTTCCAGACACCAGCGCGACGCGCGAGACCGCGCCGACCAAGGATCCGACGGCCATCCCGATTCCCTCGGCCGACGAGAATCGGGTGGAACCCACGATCCAGCCAGTGGAACGCGCGCCCGACAAGAACGCCGCGAAGGATCCGACCGACGCGCCGCCGCCGCCGCAGGCCGAGAAGCCTCAGGATGTGCCGCCCGCGAAACCGGAGGAGGCGCCGCAGCCCGACGCGAAACCCGCCGAACCGACGCCCCCCTCCGCGCAGCCGACGACGCCGCAACCGCCGCAGCCCGCGCAACCGACGCCGCAGCCTCCGCAGCAGCAGCCGAGACCCCCTGCCGCCACACCGCCCACACAGACCGCACCCGGACTGCAGCAGCCCAGCACCTCGCCGACCACTGGCCCGAGTCCCGATCCGAGCGCGCGGCCCGGCGCCAAGCCAGGCCCCAAGGCCGACGGCGAGCTGAGCGATCGAGAGAGTGACGCGACCAGCGTGAAGGCCTCGCCGCCGAAGGACTGGAAGCCGGGCCGGCCGCTTGCGCAGCAGGGTCTTGAACTGCGCACCGTTCGACCGGAGATCGACGAGCTCACCGCCATCAGCGGGCGGCCGATGAGCGCGCTGGCCCTGATCGAGTTCAACCGCGCTGGCAAGGTCGTGAACGTCACGCTGCTCGAGCCCACGGGTCTTCGCAACTGGGACCAGGCCCTCGAGGACTCGCTCTACCGCTGGACAGCGGTGACTTCCAAGAGCGCCAAATTGCGCAACCTGCCCGCGGACAAGACGCTGAAGTTCACGATCCGACTGCTGCTGAACTGAGCGGCGCTCACGCCAGCGCACGCCGCATGCGCTCCAGCAGCGTGCGGTCGCTCAGGTCGTAGAAGAGCGGCGTGATCGTGACCGCGCCGCCGTAGAGACGCTCCACGTCGCTGCCCTCGGCCGTGTGCACGAACTCCATGCCGTTGCCGGCGGGCCAGTAGTAGGTGCGGCCATCGGGCGCGGTGCGCCGCTCGTAGCCGTCGACGCCCGCGGCGGTGTTCATCGGAACCACGCAGATCTCGGGCATGGGCGCGTCAGGCCTCTCGGTGCAGGGCACGTTGATGTTGATCACGCGATGCGCATCGAGCAACTTCGCCGCCAGCACACGGTCGATCGCCTGGCGCGCGATCCATGCGGCGCGACGCCACTCGATGCGCGACTTGTCGCCCAGCATCAGGCTCACCGCGATCGCCGGCACACCCAGGAACGCCGCCTCGACCGCCGCCGCCACCGTGCCCGAGTAGATCACGTTGATGCCCACGTTCGCGCCGTGGTTCATGCCGCTGATCACCAGATCGGGACGCGTGCCCGCACCGTGCCGTTCGAGCCAGAGCGCACGCAGCGCCAGCTTCACGCAGTCCGCCGGCGTGCCCTCCACCGCCATGCCCTCGCCGCCGAAATCCAGCCGTGCCCGATGCACCATCAACGGTCGGTGGAAGGTGATGCCGTGACTTTCGGCGCTCCGACCGCTCGCTGGAGCGACCACCAGTTGCTCCCCCAGCGAGGCGGTCGCCTCGTGCAGCGAGGCGATGCCGATCGCGGAGATGCCGTCGTCGTTCGTGTGCAGGATTCGCATGCGCGTGTTCAGTCCGGAAGGGGTTCAGGAGGCGGGCCGTAGCCGCCCGTCGGCCGCGGCTCGAGGGTGTATTCGCGGCCGCCCCACCGCACTGCGCGGCGTCGATCGAGGTCGACGGCGGCCTCCAGCATGCAGTGCGCGACCAACCATGCGCCCAGCGGATGGAACACGGCGGCGGCGCGCGGCGCGTGACACATGCGGTGCAACCATGCGGTGACCAGCAGGAACGCGCCAAGGCTCGCCACGCCCAGCCACGCGGTCACGATGGCCAACGGATCGAGCGATCCGCCCGTCCATGCGAACCCGGCGAGGATCGCGGCGATTGCACAGGCGGGCATGACCACGCCACCCACCAGCCACTCGCACGCGAGCGCATGCAGCCGCGAAGGATTCCGCTCCGCCGCCTCCAGATAGATCCGCTTCCAGCCACGATGGAACTCCGCCATCGATTCGTACATCTCCACGAACAGCAGATGCTCGGCGGTGCACAGGCCCCCGCGGCCGCCCGCATCGCGCACGCGTCGGGCGAAGGCGATGTCCTCGAGCAGGTCCTCGCGCACGATCGCATGGCCGCCGAGTTTCTCGTACATCGAACGCTCGAAAAGCATGAACTGGCCGTTGGCGAAGGACCGCGGACTTTGCGGATCGTTCACGCGCGGGATCGGGTACATGCGCATCAGCATGAGCGCCGCCACCGGCTGTACCACCGCCTCGAACCAGTGGCGCACGCGCGGCGTGGCCAGCAGCGACAGCAACGACAGGCCGCGATGCCGCAGGATCGCGACGCTCGCCCGGATCAGCGTCGGGTGAAACTCCACGTCCGCGTCGGTGAACAGCAGCAGATCACCCGAGGCGAGGTGCGCGCCCACGCGCGCGGCGTTGCACTTGCCAGCCCATCCCGGCGGGCAGTCGTGGTTGTCGACGATCCGAAGGCGCGGATCCGCGGCGGCGATCGGCTCCAGCGTGGCGCGCGTGCCGTCGGTGCAGCGGTCCAGCACCATGACGAGCTCGAGGTGCGGCCAGTCGCTGGCCAGGATGCCTCGCGCCGCGCGGGCGGCATGCGCCTCCTCGTTGTGCGCGGGCACCACCACCGACACGCGTGGCGCCGGATCGGGCACGGGCAGTTCCAGACCTTCCGGCGCACGCGGGATCGAGGGCAGGTCGCGCAGCACGCGGGTCGCCACGAGCAGCCACCAGCCCAGGCCCGCGCCGGCGGCGAAGAGCAGGATCCAGAGCGCCAGCAGCCGAGCGTCCATCGCGCGAGCGTAGCCGAACCGCCGCGGCAACGCCGTCATCTCGTCCGACCTTCACGGCTAGCATCCGCGCTCCGTGTACCCCGCGCAGCTGGCCAACCGCTACCTCACCAGCCGGATCATTCCGCTGATCGCCGTGGGCGCCGTGGCGCTGTGCGTGGCCCTGGTGGTGATCGTGGTCAGCGTGATGAGCGGCTTCCTGAACATGCTGAAGTCGAGTGGCCGCACGCTCATGGGCGACGTGGTGATCAACTATCCCGTGCGCGGACTGCCGTGGTACGACGAGCTGATCGCGGAGATCGGCAAGCTGCCCGAAGCCGAGGCCGCCACGCCGCTGATCGACACCTATGGACTCGTGCGCATGCCCTATCCGCCCGGCGCCGACAAGGAGGTCGTGACGGCGAATGTGTGGGGCATCGAGCCGAGGGGCTTTGAGCGCGTGACCGACTTCAGCCGCTCGCTCTACTGGAAGCCTCCGAAGGACGAGGCCGCCGCCGCCTCGATGGCGCCGGACGATCCGCGCCGCGTGCTGGCGCCGCAGATCGAGGCCGACGGCCGATCGCTGCGGCAGTTCGGCACCGACATTCCGGGGCTGGTCATGGGCATCCATGTCAGCATCGTGAACGAGCGCATGCGTGACGGCAGCTACCGCACGCGCTCCGGCTGGTTCATGCCCGACCAGCGCGTCACGCTCACGCTGGTGCCGATCAGCGGCAAGGGCACGGTGGCGGAGCCGACCGAGCGGATCTTTCCGGTGGTGAACGAGTTCCGCAGCGGCGTCTATCAGATCGACAAGAACCGCGTGCTCATTCCACTCGAAGAGGCGCAGCGCATGCTGCGGCTCGACGAGGGCCTGCAGTACGACCTCGACGCGCCTCCGAACGCCGACGGCTCGCAGCCCGTGCTCGGCAAGAGTCCGGCGCGCGTGCATCGGGTGCTCGTGCGGGCCAAGCCCGGCGTCACCCCTGCCACCCTGCGTGACGCGGTGCAGGACGCGTACGCGCGCTTCGCGATGGCTGCCGCCGCGGATCCGGCGAAGGTGGTGAAGCCACCGCGACCGGAGGTCGTGAGCATCCTGACCTGGGAGCAGCACCTGCGCGATCTGATCGGGCCAGTCGAGAAGGAGCGCGAGATGATGCGCATCCTGTTCTCGATCGTGTATCTGGTGTGCGCGGGGCTCGTCCTCAGCATCTTCTGGGCGATCGTGCAGGAGAAGAGCCGCGACATCGGCATCCTGCGCTCGATCGGTGCGAGCCGGCCGGGCGTGCTGTGGATCTTCCTGCAGTACGGTCTGGTGATCGGCGCGACAGGCGGCGTGGTGGGGATCGGGCTGGGCTGGCTCGTGATCGACAACATCAATGCGATCCACGAGACGATCGGCGAGGACGCGCCGCGCTGGACCTGGATCCTGGCGTTCGTTCTCTCGGTGGGTGCGCTGGTCATGAGCCTGCGGGGGGCGCACCGCGGCGCGCTGCTGCCCACGCTGCTGTGGCTCGTGGGCGGCGTCACGATGGGTCTGGCCGGCGCGGGCCTGCTTGCACATCGGGGCACGCTGATCTGGGATCCCGCCGTCTACTACTTCAGCACCATCCCGAACAAGGTGGACTGGTTCACCGCGGCGCTGACCTGGGTGGGCGCGGTGGTGTTCAGCGTGCTGGGCGCCAGCGTGCCCGCGGCGAAGGCGGCCGACATCGACCCGGTGAGGGCGCTTCGCTATGAGTGAGGCCCCGCTACTCGAGGCGCGCGACCTGCGCAAGACCTACCACCTCGGCAAGGTCGGTGTGCCCGTGCTGCGCGGCGCGGACTTCCGCATGAAGCGCGGTGAGTGGGTCGCGATCCTGGGAAGTTCAGGCAGCGGCAAGAGCACGCTGCTGCATCTGCTGGGCCTGCTGGACGAGCCTGACGCGGACAGCGGCGGCGTGTGGTTCGAGGGCGCGCCTGTGGCCGGCCTGCGCGGCGCCGCGCGCAACCGCTACCGCAATCTCTCGGTGGGCTTCGTCTTCCAGTTCTATCACCTGCTGCCGGAACTCACGGTGCTCGAGAACGCCATGCTGCCCTGCAGCGTGGCACGCGGACTCGTGGCGCCAGGCGGAGCCGACGAGGTGGCGCACCGTCGCACGCGCGAACTGCTCGACGCCTTCGGCATGTCGCACCGGCTTGCGCATCGCCCGCGTGAACTCAGCGGCGGCGAGCGCCAGCGTGTGGCGATCGCGCGCGCGCTGGCGAACGAGCCCCGCGTGCTGCTGGCCGACGAGCCCACCGGAAACCTGGACGCGAAGACCGGCGGCGAGATCCTGGACATGATCGCGAAGCTGCACGGCAAGGGCCTCTCGATCGCGATGGTCACGCATGATCCCGCCGTGGCCGCGCGCGCCGACCGGGTGGTGCGCCTGACCGACGGCCGCGTGGACGGCTGAAGCCGACCTCAGCGGCTCAGGTCGTTCACGCGATACCAATCCTCGATCGTCTGGGCGAGCCGCACGGCGTCGGTGCCGAAGTGACGCCGTAGCGCCTGCTCCCATGGCATGCCGGTCTTCACGTCTTTCACCCACTCGCCGAACGCCGCGCCCTTCTGGTCGATCATCATGCACACCGTGAGGTAGCCGATCGAGTAGCCCACCGCGCCCGGTCCTGGCCAGACGCCATCGCGGCCGTCGCTGCGCAGGAGCGGAAGCGTGCTCTCGCCCGCACGCACGAACGCAAGACCATGCGGCCGCCGACCGGCGTCGACCGGCGAGGTGTCGAAGCTGCGCGCCGCCACGAACTCGGCGTAGCCCTCCTCGGCCCAGATCGGAAGCTTCACCGGCGTGCCGTAGCGGTGCATCACGCCGTGCGTGGCCTCGTGCACCAGCGTGGACATGAACTCGTCGTCGTTCGGACTGCGCCACGCGTTCACGATCACGCGTGGACCGATCATGTGACAGAGTCCCACCGCGCCCGGCGGGGGCATCATGCCGAAGGCCGCCTGCTCGATCGCGCGGTAGCGGTTCTCGTCGGCGCTCACGATGCACACGCCCTTGCCGTGAAAGAGGTTCAGCCCCTTGGGAAGCGCGAACATCTCGGCGACCTTGCGGTACATGTTGTCCATGCGGCGCCCGAGTTCCTGCGCGTCGCCACGCGTCAGGTCGGCGTAGACCACCCAGTACTCGCTTTCGACCGGCGTCCAGCGCGCGTTCACTGCGTGCAGCGCCCTCTCCGCCTCGGCCTTCGACTCCGCAAGCGCCTCCGCTCGCGCGGCGTCCGTGGCGATCGGCCATGGCCGCACACCGCTTCCCTCGCGCGCCTGCGGCAGGGCCGAGCGCACACGCCGCTCGGCCGCCATGCGACGAAGCTCGACGCCCTGCGTGCGAGCGGCGTCGGCGGCTTCCTGCACGGAGGCGTCACGCTTGACGGCCTGCCGCAGCATCGAGTCGCCCATGTTCTGTCCGTCCTCGGCGCTCAGCAGCGCGCGCCCCAACAGCACCATCTGCTCCGCCTTGCCAAGGTCCAGCACACGGCGCATCGCCCGGTTCACCTCGGCGGCGGGAAGGTCGGCCCAGTCGACGCGACCGAAACTGCCCTCGCAGCCTTCGCCGTCGAAGCCGGAAACCGTTCCGCTGACCAAGGTTCCGTCCACCCGCTTCACCCGCAGATTGAACGGGGTGCACGGGGTGATGTCCGCCCACGCGGCGACGCACAACGCGCATGTCAGGATGGCAGCCACGCCCCTGCAAATGGATGGTCGCGGCGCCACGGTTTGCAGCCTATCCGGCTACCATCGTTCAAGGAAGGGTCGGATCCTGTCGATCCCAACCCCCGCAGGAGGTCTTTTCTTCATGTTTGAACGTCTCACCGATCGCGCACGCAAGGTCATGGCCCTCGCCAACCAGGAGGCCCAGCGCTTCAACCACGAGTACATCGGGACCGAGCACATCCTGCTTGGCCTCGTGAAGGAAGGCAGCGGGGTCGGCGCAAACGTGCTGAAGAACCTCGGCATCGACCTGCGCAAGGTCCGCCTGGAGGTGGAGAAACTCGTGAAGAGCGGCCCCGAGATGGTCACCATGGGCAAGCTGCCCCAGACCCCGCGGGCGAAGAAGGTCATCGAGTACGCGATCGAGGAAGCCCGCAACCTGAACCACAACTACGTGGGCACCGAGCACCTGCTGCTTGGCCTGCTCCGCGAGCAGGACGGTGTGGCGGCACAGGTGCTGCTGAACCTGGGCCTGAAGCTCGAGGAAGTGCGCGAGGAGGTCCTGAACCTGCTCGGCGCCGGTGGTGACAGCGAGCAGGAGAACCCGCCGCAGGCCGCCGAGGCCGCCGCACCCGAACCCACCGAGGCCGCCCCGGGCACCACCCGCCGCGGCAAGAGCAAGACTCCGGCGCTGGACAGCTTCGGTCGCGACCTGACCGAGCTGGCCCGCAACGGCGAGCTGGACCCCGTCATCGGTCGCGCGCAGGAGATCGAGCGCCTGGTGCAGGTGCTCTGCCGCCGCACAAAGAACAATCCGGTGCTGCTGGGCGAGGCCGGCGTGGGCAAGACCGCGATCGTGGAAGGCTTGGCGCAGCAGATCGTCAGCCAGACCGTGCCCGACCTGCTGCACGACAAGCGCCTGGTCGTGCTCGACCTCGCCATGATGGTCGCCGGCACCAAGTACCGCGGCCAGTTCGAGGAGCGCATCAAGGCCGTCATGAACGAGGTGCGCCGCGCGAAGAACATCATCCTGTTCATCGACGAGCTGCACACGCTGGTGGGCGCCGGCGGCGCCGAAGGTGCGATCGACGCAAGCAATGTGCTGAAGCCCGCGATGGCGCGCGGCGAGATCCAGTGCGTGGGCGCGACCACCTTCGACGAGTACCGCAAGTACATCGAGAAGGACGCCGCACTGGAGCGCCGCTTCCAGTCGATCCCGGTGAATCCGCCGAACGCCGAGCAGACCATCGAGATCCTGAAGGGCCTGCGCGACAAGTACGCCACGCACCACCGCGTGAACTACACCGACGAGGCGCTGCGCACCGCCGTCGAGCTGTCTGGCCGCTACATCCCCGGCCGCGTGCAGCCCGACAAGAGCATCGACGTGCTCGACGAGGCCGGCGCGCGCCTGCGCCTGAAGACCATGGCCAAGCCGCCCGATCTGGCGGACCTCGAGGCGCGCATCGAGCGCCTCTCCGTCGAGAAGGACGAGGCCGTGAAGGGCGCCGACTACGAGAAGGCCGCCGAACTGCGCGACCAGGCCGAGAAGCTCCGCAAGGAGAAGGAGCGCCTGCAGCAGCAGTGGCGTGACCGCATGAACGAGACCACTGGCACGGTCGACGAGGAAGTGATCGCCGAGGTCGTCAGCAAGATGACCGGCGTGCCGCTGACCCGACTGGAGAAGGAGGAGAGCACCCGCCTCCTGCAGCTCGAGGCCGCGCTGCACAAGACCGTCGTCGGCCAGGACGAGGCCGTGAAGGCCGTCAGCCGCGCGATCCGAAAGGCGCGCAGCGGCCTGAAGGATCCGAAGCGGCCGATGGGCTGCTTCCTGTTCCTCGGTCCGACCGGCGTGGGCAAGACGCTGCTCGCGAAGGCGCTCGCGGAGTTCATGTTCGGCGACGCCGAAGCCATGATCACGCTCGACATGAGCGAGTACATGGAGAAGCACAACGTCTCCAGGCTCATCGGCGCGCCTCCGGGCTACGTGGGCTACGAGGAGGGCGGCCAGCTCACCGAGCGCATCCGCCGCCGTCCATACGCCGTGGTGCTCCTCGACGAGGTCGAGAAGGGCCACCCGGACATCTTCAACATGCTCCTCCAGATCATGGAGGAAGGCCGCCTGACCGACTCGTTCGGTCGTCACATCGACTTCCGCAACTGCATCGTCATCATGACGAGCAACCTCGGCGCCGACGTGATCAAGGGCGGCAGCAGTTTCGGCTTCACCAAGCGTGCCGAGGTGCAGGACTACGAGAAGATGAAGAAGGCGCTCACGAGCGAGGTGGAGAAGTTCTTCCGCCCCGAGTTCATCAACCGCCTCGACGACCTGATCGTGTTCCGTCCGCTGGTGAAGGACGACCTGAACCAGATCATCGACTTCGAGCTGGCCAAGCTGATCAAGCGCCTGACCGAGAAGGGCATGGGGATGGAGATCGACCAGAAGGCCAAGGACTTCCTGATCGACAAGGGCTACAACCCGGACTTCGGCGCGCGTCCGCTGCGTCGCGCGCTCAGCCAGTACGTGGAGGATCCGCTGGCGGAGAACCTGCTCACCGGCGAGTTCACCGCGGGCGACACGATCCTGGTCACGCGCGACGAGGGCAAGGAGCACCTCTCCTTCACCAAGTCGGCGAAGCCCGCCACGCCGCCGGCCGAGCCTGCGAAGGCCTGAGGCCCGAAACCACGGAGCGAATCCCCCGCCCGTCGCCCCGCGCGACGGGCGGTTCGCTATTTGGCGTCAGCGCACGCCGGCGAGGCGCAGGTTGCCGTCCGCGGCACGCTCGACCTCGACGATCGAGAAGCCGAACTGGCCACGATCGGCCTCGGGCAGCTGATAGCGCGTCATGTCGCCGCTCACGGTGGTGATGATCGCGGAGTTGCCGCGGATCGCGGAGACCAGCCGGATCGACGAGGCCATCAGCTCGCGGCGGTTGGCCTCGCAGAACTTCATGAATTCCTCGCGCCCGCGCTCGCCGCCCATTCGATCGCGCTGCTGCGGCGAGACCAGATGGCTGTACAGCGCGGCGTAGTCCTGGTCGCGCAGCCCCTGCATGAAGGTCTCCACCACCATGTCGGGCGTGTGGATCTGCAGCACCGCCTCCTTCGGCGCGCCGCGTTCGTCCACCGGCGAACTCGACTCGGCGGGCGAGCGTGTCGCCACCGGCACCTGTTCCAGCCCCGGCACCCTCGAGGTGATCACGACCTTCGTGCCGTCGGGGCGCCAGTAGGTCTCCTCGAGTGGGCGCCCTTGATTGATCGCCACGTAGTCGGGCCGGTAGTGGTACTCGGTGCGTTCCGTGCTGCAGCCGGCAAGCCACGTGCTGGCCAGGATGAGGACCTGCACGCGCATCAGGTGATCGACGAGAGCGTGCCCAACGCGCCCACTTCGGCGCGGATCGGCGCGGGCGCGCCGCGCCTCCACAGCAGGTGACAGCGCAGTGCGTCGGCAGTATCCGGGAAGTCGCCACGCGCATGCGTACCGCGACTTTCGGTGCGCGCCAGCGCGGCCTGCGTGATCAACCGGCCCAGCGTGAGCATGTTCTGCAGTTCCCATCCATCGGGCGCATCGAACACACGCTCCAGCGCGTAGCGGTTCCAGAAGTCGAACATGCCGAGCACGTCCTGCATGCGCGCCCCCACGCGCGCGATGCCAATGTTTCGCCACATGGCGCTGCGAAGGCTGCTGCGGATGTCGGAGAGGTCCAGCTCGCCGCGCTCGGTCGTCTCGACCTCGTGCACGATCGCGAAGGGCCCGGCCTGCGCTGCGTCGTCGGCCTCGATCGCGGCAGCCACGCGCGCGCCGAACACCAGCCCCTCCAGCAGACTGTTGCTCGCCAGACGATTCGCGCCATGCACGCCGGTCGCTGCGGCCTCGCCGCAGGCATAGAGGCCAGGCAGGTCGGTGCGACCGTCGATGTCGGTGCGCACGCCACCCACGAAGTAGTGCGCCGCAGGATGTACCGGCACCAGATCGCGCCCCGCGTCCAGACCGTAGCCGGCGAGCATGCGCGCAAGGCCGGGGAAGCGCGAACGGAAGCCGTCGCCGCCCATCGCGCGCGCGTCGAGCAGCACGTGGCTCTCGCCGGTGCGCGCCAGATGATGGATGATCGCGCGGCTCACGATGTCGCGCGTGGCCAGCGGACCCAGCTCGTGCACGCCTTCCATGACGGAGCGGCCCTGCCGATCCACCAGTTGCGCGCCCTCACCTCGCACCGCCTCGCTGATCAGGTGTCGCGGCGCGCCCGCCACATACAGCGTGGTCGGATGGAACTGCATGAACTCCAGGTCGGCCAGCATGGCACCCGCACGCCAGGCCATGGCCACGCCATCGCCGGTGGCCACGCGCGGATTGCTGGTCTCGCGCCAGAGCTGGCCGCAGCCGCCGGTGGCAAGCACGATGGATCGCGCCCACAGGATCTGCAGACCATGCCGCGGATGCCATGTCAGCATGCCTGCAGCGCGTCGCGAGCCGCCGCGTGTGTCGACCACGATGTCGAGCGCGAAGCAACGATCGAAGATGCGAAGACGCGCGGCCTGTCGTGCGCGCTCGATCAGGCAGCGCGCAAGCTCGGTGCCGGTCGCGTCGCCATCGGTGTGCAGGATGCGATGGTGATGATGTCCCCCCTCCAGTCCAAGCTTCGGCGCGCCCGCGGCGTCGCGATCCACGCGCATGCCCCACGTCAGCAGTCGCCGGACCTCGTCCGCCCCCTGCTCCACCAGCGTGCGCACGGCCTCGGGCTCGCACAGGCCGGCGCCGGCCTCGAGCGTGTCGGCGACGTGGCCTTCGAAGGTGTCCTCGGGCGACAGCGCGGCGGCGATGCCACCCTGCGCCCAACTGGTATTCGAGAGGTCAAGCGCGTCCTTTGCCAGAAGGATCACGTCGCTGCGATCGGCCAGCGCGATGCTGGTACGCAGGCCCGCCACGCCGGAACCCACCACCACCGTGTCGCAGAAGATCTGCGGCAGCAGCGAGGAGCGGAAAGGAATCAGCAGCGGGCGATCGGGCATGTTCAGCGTTTCGTGGAGCGGGCCAGCGGCGATTCAGGTCCGATGCGGGCGATCCACAGCTGGCTGGTGCGGTCCTCGCCGCGCTGGGCGGTCCACATCAACAACTGTCCGTCGGACGAGATCGCCGGCAGCAGGTCGGCACCCGAAGCCGTGGTCACGCGACGAGGCTGCGGCAACGCGGTGTCGGCCTCGTCGGGGATCTCCACGGCGAAAACCTCGTAGTTGCGATGGCCCTCGCGGCTGGTGGCGTAGACCACCATGTGACCATCCGGCGTCCAGTACGGCGCCCAGTTCACGTGCTCATCCTGCGTGAGTGGTCGCTCGCCCTCCACACCAGTCACGCGTCCGGTGGCGTCGCGCTTCACACGCGCCACATACAGCTGCAGCAGATTGTCGCGATTGCGATCACCACGCCACACGATGCGCGAGCCGTCCGGATTGAAGAAGGCGCCTCCGTCGTAGCCCGGCGCCTGCACGATCTGCGTGACCTGCCCCGTCGGAAGATCCATCGTGAACAGATCGCCCTCGCCGTCGATCAGCCGCGTGAAAAGCAGCGTGCGCCCGTCGGCCGACAGCGCGCCCTCCGCCACGTACCCCTTGCCGTCACCGGTGACGGGCTTCAGCGAGGTCGCGCTGCCGTCAGCCTCGCGAAGGTCCACCTTCACGATGCGCATCTCGGGTGGAAAGGCCCATCGGTAGGTGCGGCCGTCGCGCTGGTATCCGGGAGTGGGACCATCGGCGGGCGCGGTGACCGTGCTGGCGAAATACAGCGTGTTCGGATCACGCGGATCAAACCAGCCGCAGGTGTTCGCGCTGCCGGGCGGACTCACGCGTCGCACATTTGCCAGCGCGAAAGCCCGGTCGAGGCCTCGTTCCCCGGCGTCAGCTCGAATCAGTTCGGCGACGTACATCGCGTAATGCGGGCCCTCGGGGTCGCCGTCGGGCTTGCGCTCGATGGCCTGGAACACCACGCGCTTCCCAGCGGCATCGAAGTACGCCTCACCAGCCTTGGTGAATCGGTCGGGAAACGTGAGTTGGGTCGCTTGCACCAGGCCGCGCTCCTGCGTGCGCCAATCCACGGTGACGGGCGTGGCATCGGGGGCGGCGGCTGGCGCCGATGCGCAGCCCGCGATCAGGCCCAGAAGCATGCAGGTGGAAGCCGTTCGCATGAACCCGCAGTGTAGGTCGACCCGGCCCTCGATTCACGCGATCCGGGCGGTGCCCAGCCCGTCGCCTCAACGCCCCACGGGCACCGTGAGCACCGGGGACGTCTCGCTTTTCGCCTCCACCTGCAGATCGAAAAGATCACGTACCAGCGCGAACACGCGTCTTGCCGTCGTGTCTCTCGAGCTGATCCAGTAGCAATCGCCTTGGTAGAACACGCTCACGGCCGCCTCCGCCGGTTCCGAGGTGCTGCGATGCACGCGGAACACGGCGTCGACATACTGCGAGAGGTCGACCGCGTTGTCACCCGAATTCTCGATCATCAGCTTCCAGAGCTCCTCCGGAGAGTCCACGTCAGTCGGCGGCGGCGGCGCGTCGCGCGCGGTGTCCACGCCGAAACTGAGCAGGCGCAGCAGCGCCTGCAGCGAGCGGGTGCGCACGGTGATGTACTGGCCGGGCATTCGGTGCTCCAGACTCACCACGCGCCAGTTGCCGGACTTGTGGCCGACCTGCAGCAACTTGAGCAGTTCCTTGCCCTCGGGCTGCGTCTCCGCGCCGGGATAGACCGTCAGCACCGGTGCGGGCTCGATCGAGACGAAGTCGAAGCCGCCATCCTCGCGAGGAATCAGCGAAGCGTTTTCACGCTTGGCTTCCATCAGGCGCTTCAGCGTCACCTCTTTCTTCACGATGGGGTGGCGATTCCAGGCGAACGGAACCGGCATTTGGCTTAAGGAGATGCCCTGCGTCTTCTGCATCGCGTCGAAGAGTTGCATGAGACGACCGAAGTTCGGATCGGTGGCGTAGATGCCGTAGCCGCTGGTCACGTCGAACGAGTCGATCTCCTGCACGCGCTCGCATGACAGAAACACGATCCAGCTGATCGGCCAGCTCGAGCTCACCATGCGCTCGATGCTGGTGACCGGAATCGGCGACATGAGCTCGTTGGCGAGCTGCTCGCCCTGCCGCGGCACGAAGGTGATGTTGGGTGTGTAGTTGAAGTTCGCGGCGCCACCCGCGGTGCCGCTCACCAAGCCGTTCGACGGGATGGTGGCGGTTCCGGCGGGCGTGATCCCGACGCTCGTGTTCACGTTGATCGCGCTCACCGTCATCCACTGCGTGGGCTCGTCGCGCGAAAGCCGCACGATGTTCAGCAGCATCTGACGATCCATCGCCTGCGCGACGGAGGTGTTGAAGGCCACATGGTTGTCCCTGAGCACCTCGCCACCCCACCTCGCGCAGCCGGCGATGCAGGCGACGATGGTGGAAAAGAGGGCCGTCTGCGCGTGGGAATCCCGAAGGTGTAGTCGCATTGCAATAGGGTAGCAACGCGCGCGATGCCTCTCGAGCGATCGATCAGGATTCCATGTCCTCAAGACTCACGCCCTTGGTCTCATGCCAGCAAAGCAAGGTGACGAGGCTGGCCAACCCCACCAGCGGCACCAGACACCACAGCATCACCGCGTTGCCGAAGGCGCTCTGCAGCAGTGGCACCACCAGCACGCAACTGGCCGCGCCCATGCGACCCACGCTGGTGGCGACGCCGTGCGCCGAGGCGCGCAGGCGTGTGGGAAACAGCTCGGCCGGCAGCATGAAGGTGGTCGCGTTGGGCCCCATATTCAGGCACAGGTTGAAACCGGTGAACGCGAAGAACATCAACTGCACCGGCGTCGGGTCACCCGGATTCGCGTGCGCCATCGCGGCGAACCAGCCCAGCACGCCCAGCGACGCCGCCATGCCCAGGAACCCGAAAGCCTGCAGCTTCATGCGGCCCACGCGATCGATCATCCAGCAGTTCACGCCGAATCCGATCAGCAGTGACACGCTGAGCAGCAGGTTGGCCTGCGCGGCGCGTCCGGTGGCAGAACGGGCAACGGCGTGGGCGCGATGAAGCGCTTGACCAGTTCGGTGGCCTCGGGAATGCGCTCGCGCGCCAGGAGCCATCGCGCACTCTCGGGCATGCGCACGCAGAACAGCAGACCGACCACCGCGGGAACCGCGCCCACGCCGATCATCGCGCGCCACGCCTCCACCGATTGCACGACGCGGATCATGTTGGATCCCGCCAGTGACGCGAGCAGCGCACCCACCGCCTGGAAGGCGAACAGGCCGATGAGCATGCGTCCACGGAGGACCGTTGGCATGTATTCGCTGATGTAGGTGGCGCACACCGGATAGCCCACGCCGATGGCGGCATCGAGCTCCAGCTGCCAGAACAGGTACGCGTTCAGGTTGGGCGCCGTGGCCTGCATCACGAATCCGATCAGGAACGCGACCAGAATGGCGATGAACATGCGTCGGCGACCGAAGCGGTCGCTCAGCCGTCCACCAAGCGTTGCGCCGATCATGGCGCCGATCACCAGCGCAGCGCTGGCGAACCCCTGCTACGCGGCCGTCAAGCTGAAGTGCTTCTGCAGCAGCGGCATGGCGACGGCCGTGATGAACATGCTGTAGCCATCCACCAGGATGCACACGCCCGCGATGCCCCACAGCCACCAGTGTTCGCGACCCAGTCGTGCGTTGTCGAGTGCCAGCTTCAAGGCCTTCACGGCTGGTGTGTCGGTGGGCACGGGGCGCAAGCATAGGGACAGCCGGTTCAGGATTGATGCACAAGGGCGAATCAAGCCGCACTCTCCGACGTGTCATCATGAAGGCATTACCCTCGCGGACGCATGAACGATCCCACGCCGAAATCGCAGGATGGCTACCGCGTGCTCGCACAGGGCGCGGGCTTCGTGATGGTGGACAAGGCGTGCGGACTGCTCAGCGTGCCCGGCATCGGACCCGAGAAGGCGGATTGCCTGGTCGCGCGTGTGGCGCAGCGCTTTCCCGGTGCGCGCATCGTGCATCGACTGGATCGCGACACCAGCGGCGTGATGGTGCTGGCCACCGACGCGGACACGCATCGCCGCCTCAGCATGGCCTTCGAGGCTCGCCAGGTGCAGAAGGCCTACCACGCGCTGGTGGCCGGACATGTGCGCGCCGACGAGGGCCTGATCGATCTTCCACTTCGCAAGGAGGCGCTGGGCAGCGCGAAGCAGATCGTCTGCCATGATCAGGGTCGGCCCAGTCAGACGCGCTGGTTCGTGGAATCGCGGCTGGCCTGCGTGCCGACGGCCGTTCGTGGCGTGGCGGACCCCCCGCAACCCTGCACGCTGGTGCGCTTGGAACCCCTGACCGGCCGCAGCCACCAGTTGCGCGTGCATCTGCTCTCGCTTGGGCACGCGATCCTGGGCGACAACCTCTACGCCCCCGAGCCACAGGTGAACGCCGCCTCGCGTCTCTGCCTGCACGCAAGCACGCTGGTTTTCGAGGGCGCGACCCATACCGCGCCGCATCCATTCCGGGATTGACCCCAGCGCTCACGCCTGCGCGTCAAGCGATGTGACATCCGCCGAGCGCAGCGGTGCGCGCGTGATCCATGAGCGGTTCGAACCTGTGACTGCGGATTGCATCAGCGGATTCACGGACACGGAATGCGGATCGTGTCAGATCGAGTGGCGCTTCACTTGCGCAGCGGCGCTTGCCCGGTGTCCAATGCCCGCATGCAGCGACTCGGAGCCATCGCGATCCTCGCCCTGTTCCTCGCGATCGCCCTCGTGGCGCGCTCCCCGACCAACCCGGTTCTCGCCCGTGCGATCGAGCATCAGCTCGCACATCCGCAGGGCGACGCCGCCGCGACGTTCGTGCTTGCTGACTATGCCGATGACCTGCGCACCTTGCCGATTGGCGTGTTCGACTCGGGCGTGGGCGGACTCACGGTGCTCGAGGCGCTGAAGACTTTCGACGCGCATGACAACGCCACGGGTGCGGCCCGCGCCGACGGCGTGCCGGACTTCCGTGATGAGCGCTTCATCTACTTCGGCGACCAGGCCAACATGCCCTATGGCAACTACGGCGCCGCGGGCAAGACCGATTTCCTGCGTGAGCTGATCCTGAAAGACGCGGCGTTCCTGCTCGGCCGCCGCTGGCGCGAATCGGTCGACGCCGCGCCGCGCATGGACAAGCCTCCGGTGAAGGCGATCGTGATCGCGTGCAACACGGCCACCGCCTGGGGGCTCGATGACGTGCGAGCCGCGACGAAGGCATGGGGAATTCCGGTCGTGACCGTCGGCGTGGTCGAGGCGGGCGCACACGGTCTGGCCGCGACACGCGGGGGCCGCACGGGCGCCGTGGCGGTGCTGGCCACCAAGGCGACCTGCGCCAGCAACGCCTATCCCAAGGCCATCACGAAGGCATTGCCGAACGCGCCCGAGGTGGCGCAGCGCGGAAGCGGCTCGCTCGCGGCCTCGATCGAGGGGGATCCTGCCGTCCGGGAGACCTCCGAGCAGATCATCGACGCGGAGGTGCGCGCGCTGCTCAGGGAGCGCGCGAAGTCGCCCGGTGCGCCGATCGACACGGTGGTGCTCGGCTGCACGCACTATCCGCTGGTCGAGTCGGAGATCGTGGGGGCCTTTGCGCGACTTCGCGCCGAGAAGGCCGCGGACGGATCCACCCCCTTCGGCACGCTGGTGTCGGACAAGCTCCTTGTGGTCGATCCGGCCCATTGGACCGCGCAGGACCTGTGGCGATCGCTTGCATCGTCGGGCTTGCGACTGCCCGCCGACTCCAAGTGCGGCACCGAGCGCGATCTCTTTTTTATCTCCGTGGCGAACCCCGCATGGTCCGGTACGCAATTCGACACGCATGGCGGACTGACGAGTGACTTCAAGTACGGTCGCGATGCGGGCGATCCGGGCCGCGAGGACACGGTGATCGTGCCCATGTGGCTTGATCGCTTGCCGCCGAGTGCCGCGAATCTGGTGCGCACGCGCCTGCCCGCGGTGGCAACGAGCCTGCGCGAAACCGGTCACTGAACGCTCTGCGCAGACCGCGTTGCCAGCATGCACATCCCGATCAACCGAAATCGCGGGATCCGCAAATCAAAGCCTCCCGGCGTGCGTGCGCTGACTAAGGTTTGGGAATGAGGGAACGAGTGAGGGAGCATCAGGCGGAGGGAATCCGCCGGAGGCGCACAGAAGAGCCCAAGGCATGCGGCGCGCAAGGCAAACTCCGACAAAATCAGGCCCTTCACCACGATGAAATGAGGCCTCAGGGCCGCCCTGAGTGCCGTGGATCCCCTCAAGCGCCTGCCTGCGCCCGCAGGAACCGCCCCATCGCCATCAGCGGGAAGTACAGCCGATACAGGTGGTAACGCAGGTAGAAGACCTTCGGGAAGCCCGTGCCGGTGAACTCGGTCTCACGCCAGGAGCCCGCCGGGTCGCCGTCGGGGTTCTTGAGCGGATCGGCCGCGTCGGCGGCGGTCAGTTGCGTGGCCGCCAGCCAGTCGATCGAGCGGCGCAGATCGGGGTCGTTCGGCCCGTAGATCTCCTGCAGGATCATGGCCGCCCACGCGGTCTGGCTGGCGGTGCTGGGGCCCTTCCCCTTCAGGCTGGGATCCTCGTAGCTGTTGGCGCTCTCGCCGAAGCTGCCGTCGGCCTTCTGCACGCTCTTCACCCACGCGCCGGCCCGCTGGATCCACGCCGCGTCGCGGCTCACGCCGCAGCGGATCGGACCGATCACCGCCTGCCAGGTGCCGTAGATGTAGTTCACGCCCCAGCGGCCGAAGAAGCAGCCTTCGGGCTCCTGCTTCGACTCGATGTACTTCACCGCGCGACGGATCGCCGGGCGATCGTTCCGCAGGCCGTGCCATGACAGGCACTCGAGCACGCGACCCGTGATGTCGGGGCAGCTCGGGTCCTGGATCGCGTTGTGGTCGGCGAACGGAACGTACTCGTACACCTGCCGATGCTTCGTCTTGTCGAAGGCCGCCCAGCCGCCGTCGTCGTTCTGCATCGCGAGAATCCAGCGCACGCCGCGCTCGGCCGAGGCGACATTCGCCGGCCCGCCAATGCGGCGCAGTGCCATCGCGACCATCACCGTGTCGTCGACGTCGGGGTACCACGCGTTCGCGTACTCGAAGAACCAGCCGCCTGGCTCCACACCGGGCGCCACATTCGCGGCCCAGTCGCCGCGGTGGCGCACTTCCTTCGAGCGCAGCCACTCACCCGCGGCCTCAGCCATGGGGTTCGACACATCCAGCCCGCAGTCCGCCAGCGCATACAGCGCGATGCCCGTGTCCCACACCGGACTGAAGCACGGCTGGAGGCGGATGCGGTTGCCTTCCTCGATCATGAACTCGTCCAGTTCGCGCTCGGATCGCTGCACGATCGGCTCGCTGCGCGCGAAGCCCAACGCGTGCATCACCACCTGGATGTAGACCATCGGCGGGAAGATCGCGCCGAGACCGCTCGTGGGCGCAGGCATCTCCTGCCCCATGCGCGTGGCGCTCCACTGGAACGCGCGCTCGATCGCGCGGCGGCGCCAGCGCGTGCCGAACACGTCATGCACACGCTTCAGCATCCAGTCGACGGTGCCGAAGAAGCCGCGCCAGAACGCAGGCACGTCGGGGCGCATCTTCAGACGGTGGCGCGCCGAGTGGTTCACGAACAGATCGTCGATGCCCTGCGTGGGCAAGAGCTTTCGCGTGGGGCGCAGCACCGTGACGATCGCCAGCGGCAGCAGCATGGTGCGGCTCCACGCGCTCATCTTGTTCAGGTTGAAGTAGAACCACTTCGGCATCCACACCATCTCGGGCGGGATGGCGGGCACCGCGTTCCATGAGATCTGGCCGAGGCACGCGAGATAGAAGTTGGTGAAGCTGTTGCAGCGCTCGGCGCCACCCATGCGCAGGATGACTTCGCGTGCGCGCTTCATGTGCGGGGCCTCGGGCGAATCGCCCGCCAGCTTCAGGCAGAAGTAGCCCTTCACCGTGGCGCTGATGTCAATGCCGCTGCCCGGGTACTGGCCCCAGCCGCCATCGGGGCGCTGCTGGCTACGGAGCTGCTCCACGATCTTGCGAAGCGTGTAGCCGGGACGGCCGTCCACGAGCGGCTGCTGCTCCTGCCCCAGGATCCACTTCATGAGCAGGTACTCGCTCTGCAGAATGGAGTCGCCCTCCAGCTCGGCGCACCAGTGGCCGTCCTTCTTCTGCAGGCGGGCCAGCGCGCCCTGCGCGGCCGTCACGGCTTCGCGGATGCGAGCAAGCGAGTCGACTGAGGGTTCACTGGCAAGGGCGCTCATGGGGATCACCGAGTATACGGAAACCCCGCGCCGGCGCTGGTTTTCAGGCGAATTCGGCCGGCTTCACCCAGCGCCGCTCGCGGGCACTCACCGTGGCCGCGTGCAGAACGCATTGCGTGCGGAAGGCGTCGGCGAAGTCCGGCAGCGGCAGCACCGGCGTCTGGCCGCACAGCGCGCGTGCGATGTCGGCGGCCATGCTGGTGAAGCAGTGCTCGTAGCCGATCAGGTGCGCCGCGGGCCAGTACGCACCCACCCACGGATGCGAGGCGTCGGTGCACATGATGCGGCTCCAGCCGCGCTCGCGTGCGGGCAGCGTGTGATCCCACCACGCAAGCTCGTTCATGCGCTCGAAGTCGAAGCGCACGCTGCCCTTCGTGCCGTTCAGTTCCAGCTGGCTCGCGTTCTGGTTGCCGGTCGCGAGACGCGTGGCCTCGAAGCTCGCGGTGGCGCCGTTGGAGAGCCGCGCGAGGAAGAGCGTCGCGTCATCCACGGTGCTGGCGCTCGTGCGCGTGCCGGCGCGGCGGCTTTTCACGAAGGTCGCCTCGATCGCGCCGCAGACCTCGGCGATCTCGTGCCCGGTGGTGAAACGCACCAGGTCGACCAGATGCGCGTTCAGGTCGCCGTGCGCCCCACTGCCGGCGAGCTTCGCGTCGAAGCGCCAAGCCATCGGCGTGGCGGCGCCGCCCCAATCCTGCAGGTATCGCGCACGCACCTGACGAATGGTGCCCAGGCGCCCTTCCCGCACCAGCTGCCGCGCCAGCCCGATCGCCGGGCAGCGACGGTAGTTGAACCACACGAACGTGCGTCCCCTCGCCGCTGCGGCCGCGACCGCCATCGCGCGCGCATCCTCCAGCGTGCCGGCGAGCGGCTTCTCGCATGCCACATGCTTGCCCGCCTTCAGCGCGGCGATCGCCACCGGCGCATGCAGATGGTTGGGCGTGAGCACGTCAACGAGCTGCACCTTCGGGTCACGCAGCACGCCTTTCCAGTCGGTGCTCGCACGCGCCACCTCCCACCGCTCGGCGAAGGTGCGCGTTGGCGCGGCCTTCATGCCGGCAACCGCCTGCAGCACCGGTCGCGGCGCAAGGTCGAAGAAGCACGGCGCCTGTCGCCATGCGTTGGCGTGCGCGCGACCCATGAAGCCGGTACCGACCAAGGCCACTCCCAGCGAACTGCCGCGCGCGCCACGTGCCTTCCGTGCCATGCCTGCTCCTGTCTGTTCGCGTTCCGTGCGCGGCGCCCACGTACTGCGGCACGACCGATCGCACCGCTTTTCGTATGCTAACGCCCCCATTCTGGAGACCCCGTATGCACGAAGCCACCAACGCTCGCCTAGACCGCCTTGAACTCGAGGTTCGCACGCTCCGACGCAGTCACGCACGCTGGCGTCGCGCCACGCTGGTGGCCTGCGGTGTGGCGGTGCTTGGAACGCTCGTGGGCTTCGCGGCCGACGAGGTGGCCGAGGTCTTGCGTGCGCGTCGCATCGAACTGGTCGGCGCCGATGGCAAGGTCGCGGCGCTGCTGACCGCGGGCGATCACGGCGGACAGCTGGACATCTGGGCGACGGGCGGCGCGAACGTGGCGCGCCTGGCTGCGTCGGAATCGGGCGGCGACATGTCGTTGTGGAACACCGCAGGCAAGCCGGTCGCGGGCCTGTTCGCCAACTCGGGTGGCGGCCGCGTGGAAGTCAGCCGCGGCGACGGCGAACTCGCGGGCTATCTCGAAGCCACTCCCGAAGGCAGCGATCTGGCGATGAGCCGCGCGGGCAGCGAGAACGCGGCGTCGCGGTTCCGCGTGACGAAGGACCGCTCCGAGGCGCTGCTTGCACACGCCGAGGAACACGCGGTGCTGCTCTTCGGTGCCACGCGCAAGGGTGCGGCGGTCACGGTGCTCGGCGACGGCGACAAGGAGATCGCCTATCTCGGCGGCGACCAGTCGAAGGCGGGCCTCATGCGCCTCTCGAACGCGGGCGGCGCCAGCATGGTCGAAGCAGGCGCCGGCGACCACGGCGGCGAGCTCTTCGCGCGCAACAACACCGGCCAGGGTGGCGCCGTGCTTGGCAACTCCGAAAAGGGCGGCTTCATGGAAGCGCGCAACGGCGACGGGAAGGGTGCAGCCAGCCTGAGCGTGCAGGACAACAACGGCGGCCGCGTGGCGGCCTACACCGCGACTGGCCAGATCGCGGCGTTCATGGATCAGGGCAAGGAGGAAAGCGGCACGGTGCAGGTCTACGCCGGACCGAACCGCGTGGCCGCGCTTGGCGGCAGCGCCACCGGTGGCCTGCTGAACCTGTTCAACCTGAAGGGCAAGGCGGCGTTCGTGGCCGGATCCGCAGCCGATGGCACGGGTGGCCTGTTCAGCATCCGCAACGGCGACGGCACGCAGGTCGTGCGAGGCAGCGCCGAGCCCGAGCCCGAGATAGCTGTCTATTCCGAAGACGGAAAGCAGAAGCGCGTCATCAGCGCCCCGGCCAAGCCGTGAATCCACGTCTCAGGCGACTGGCGTGAAGCTGGCGCCCGACTGCACGTAGAAGTTCACCATGTCGCCGGCGGCGAACTCGGTGGCCTGCTGACCATCGAACGGCTCGACCCACATGGGGACCACCACGTCCACCAGCAGACGGTTGGCACCGGCGTCCACGCCGCGCACCACGCCCTGCACGATGCGCGGCTGGCCCATTATGGGCTCGATGAAAGCGCCACCGGCCTCGGCCTTGTGCATGCGCAGCGCCTTCACGCGCACCACGCCCTTCACGCGCTTGCCCGGATGCACGGCCGTGGGTCCCGCCTGCGTGAAGCGCAGTCGGTAGTCGGTACCCGGCAACGAAAGGGTGATCTCGTTTCCGTTGGCGCTCTCGAGCGTGCCGCGGACCAGGTCGCTGTCGGTCGTATGCATGGAGCGGAATGGTATCCAGCACGAGGCGGTAGCATCGCGCGCCTGTGAAGAAGCTGTTGTTCCGCGCCTCGATGACCTTCGCCACGCTCACGATCGCCCTCGGCTGCGCCGCGGCGCGTCAGGACGCCGCCGCACCGGCAAAACCCGAGGCAGCCGCCAAGGCCGCAGGCCCCTCGATGAAGGACCTGACCGAGACGATGGCGAAATTCGCCTTCATGGAGGGTCGCTGGACGCAGCAGCAGCCCAACGGTGCCGTGATCGAGGAGCACTGGATGGCGCCCCGCGGCAACAGCATGGTGGGCACCTTCCGCCGCACGCTTGGCAATGGCGCGACCCCCTTCTACGAGCTCACGCAGATCATGGCCGAGAAGGACATGGTGATCCTGAGGCAGATCCATGTCCACGGCAATTTCGAGCCCGATCCCAAGCGCACCGACCTCATGCGCATGCGTCTGGAGAGGATCGAAGGAAACGCCGCCACGTTCGTGCCGGTCGAGCCGCCGCTGAAGGCGAATGCGCAGGACATGGCGAGCATCTGCTACGAACTGAAGGACCCGGACACGCTGGTGCTCACGGTGACGCCGAACGCGCCGAAGGATCCGGCGAAGCCGGCCGGGAAGCCGCTGGTGTTCACGATGAAGCGCGTGCGCTGATCAGGCGCGCGATCCAGCAGCGGGCGCGTTCACGCCATCGCCAGGAAGTTCGCCAACAGTGCCGGCCCCGCGTCGGTCATGAAACTCTCGGGATGGAACTGCACGCCCTCGAGCGGCTTCGCACCGGCGAGCGCCCTCCAGCGCAGTCCCATGATCACGCCGTCCTCGGTGCGCGCACTGATCTCGAACTCGGTCCCCACCGTGGCGGGGTCCACCACCAGCGAGTGGTACCGCATCGCGGTGAAGGGATTCGGAAGCCCGGCGTAGACGCCCTTGCCATCGTGGTGCACGGCGCTGGTCTTGCCATGCATGGGGGCGGCGGCGCGGCAGACGGTCATCCCATGCTGGTCGCCGATCGTCTGATGCCCCAGACAGACGCCCAGCACGGGAATGCGACCGCGGAAGTGCGCGATCATGCGCGCACTCACCCCCGCCTCCTTGGGCGTGCAGGGTCCGGGCGAGATCACCAGGTGCGTGGGCTTCAGCGCTTCGGCCGCGGCCTCGTCGATCGCGTCGTTGCGCACGACCTCCACGCGCAGGCCGGGCCGCACCTCCTGCATGCGATGTACCAGGTTCCAGGTGAACGAGTCGTAATTGTCGATCAGCAGCACCACGGCGGCGTGATGCTAGCGCGCCGAACTCACGCCGCTTCGCGCGTGCCCGCCACACCATCGCGCGTCACGATGAACAGCGCGTCGGTGATTGGATACGGCAGCCGCTTGAAGTCGCGCATCACGCGCCGCTGCACCTTGTCCACGAACTCGGGTGGATCGCAGCTGATGGCCACGAACATGTCGCGCGCGGGCGTGGCCACGTAGAAGTCGCCCTTCATCTGCGGCGCCAGCGTGCGGTGCAGCGTGTCCAGCAGCAGTCGTGCGGCGTCATAGCCGTCCAGCACGCTCATGATCGCGGCACGCCCGCCGGTCTCGCTCTCCACAAGCTTCACCTTCAGGTCAGGTTGATAGCGTGCCAGATTCTCCCTGGACAGCAACTCCAGATCCTCTGCCTGCACCCCCCAACGCACCATCTGCTCCACGGTCACGCTCACGGTCACCTCAGGCATGTCGACCACGAACACGATCACCGTGTCGTTCACGAATGGAATGTACGCGACCTGCTCGCGATCCAAGTGATTGAAGATCGAGAGCGGCTGGATGCGCGGCATGATGCGCGAGCGCACCAGCGCGAAGGGCATGGCGGCATTGCCCATGGCGTCGCCCTCCGTGAGCTTCTCGAAATAGTGGTGCACGATCGCTTCGCCCCGCGACGG
Organism: Planctomycetota bacterium; assembly: GCA_016872835.1. Classification (GTDB taxonomy): domain Bacteria; phylum Planctomycetota; class Phycisphaerae; order Phycisphaerales; family SM1A02; genus SYAC01. The sequence goes on from VGYX01000009.1 coordinate 47,859, forward strand.
ATCGCGGCTGGCGAGTCGCCACAGGTTGTCCAAGCTCAGGTGACGGCCTTCGACGATCAGGTCCATCGGGCCGGCGACCTCGATCGAGCGGTCCGGCCAGTGCATCCGGAACACGCGTTCGGCGTAACTGGCGAATGCCTCGGGTCCGTTCGGGAATGCCTCGCTCATGCCCTGCCTCCTTGCCACTCCATACGGGGGTGGTCGCTTGGTGCTAACTTCCGATCCGGAAAGCATCGTCCCAAGCGGTTCTCCTCCGAATTTCCGGGTTTTCACCCCCCCATGCCTCAGGCCGCCCGAATCCTTGAATCCTTCTTCACCAACCCGCGACAGCGGCTGTTGTTGATCGCCGGTCCGTGCGTGCTGGAAACCGACGAGATCAACCGAAGGATCGGCCTGACGTTGCGCGACGCGTGCGCGGAGGCAGGCTTGGACTTCTGCTTCAAGGCGAGCTTCGACAAGGCGAACCGCTCGAGCGGCAAGAGCGTGCGCGGACCGGGCATCGAGGCGGGCCTGCAGCGGCTCGCAGCGCTGCGTGCGGAACTGTCGTGCCCGGTCACCTCCGATGTGCACGAGCCCGCGCAATGCGAGCCCGCGTCGAAGGTGCTCGACATGCTGCAGATCCCTGCGTTCCTGTGCCGGCAGACCGACCTCCTGGTGGCGGCCGCGGACACCGGCCGACCCGTGAACGTGAAGAAGGGCCAGTTCATGAGCCCGCGCGAGATGCGCAACGCGGTCTCGAAGCTGGTGGATGGCGGATGCCGTCATGTCATGGTGACCGAGCGCGGCACCACCTTCGGCTACCACCGTCTGGTGAACGACTTCATCGGCATCGGCGACATGCTCGACGACCGACATCCCGTGTGCTTCGACGTGACGCACAGCACGCAGCTGCCTGGGGCCGAGGGCGAGCGGACCGGCGGTCGACCCGAGCGCGGCCCCCTCCTGGCGCGCGCCGCCGTGGCCGCGGGCGTGCATGCGATCTTCCTGGAGTGCCACCCCGAACCGGCGAAGGCCGCCAGCGATGCCAGCACCATGCTGCCGCTGCAGGAGGTTCCGGCGCTGCTTCGCACGCTGGTGTCGATCCGTGCCGCGATGCAGTCCTCGGGCGCGTGGGCGGTGCATGCGCATCGCGCACCGCACGATCGAACCGTGGGGCGCGCCTAGAATCGCCGTCCGATGAAGTGCGATCACTGCGACAAGCCAGCGGTGGTGCATGAGGTGGTGATCAAGGGCGGTGTCACCAGCGAGGTGCATCTGTGCGCGGAGCACGCGGCGCAGAAGGGCTATCAGGTGCCCCCCGTGCCGGTCACGCAGTTGCTGGCGCAGTTCACGGGTCAGGTGCCGTCGATCGCCACGCCCCAATCGCGCAAGGCTGCGGCGCCTGCACGATGCCCCGTCTGCGGGCTTGGCTTCGCGGAGTTCCGCCAGACCGGCGTGCTTGGATGCCCCGGCTGCTACGACGCGTTCATGCCGCAGATCGGCGCCGTGATCGAGCGCGCGCAGGCGGGCGCCGTGAGCCATGTGGGGCGAGCGCCCGTGCGACTGGAGGGACTTGCCGACCGCGCCGCGATGCGATCGAAGCTGCTGCAGGAACTCGAGACCGCGGTGACCACCGAGCAGTACGAGCGTGCCGCGAGCCTTCGTGACCGCCTGAAGAACCTCGGCGAGGAGACCTGATGCGGCTGCGCGAGGAATCCTCGACGGTGCAGGTCGGTCCCGAGGCCGACGTGGTGATGAGTTCGCGCATCCGGCTGGCCCGCAATCTCGCCGGCTTCCCGTTCGTGGGGCGCGCCAGCGACGCGCAGCGCCACGAGGTGCTGCAGATGGTCACGCGTGCGCCGCTTGGCCAGGCCTTCGGCGGCGGACTCACCTGGGTGAACATGGCGCAGACCACGCCGCAGGAGCGGCAGCTGCTCGTGGAGCGCCATCTGGTGTCGCGTCACTTCGCCGACAGCACCGTGCCCCGCACCGTGGGCGTGGACGCCGAAGAGACGCTCAGCGTGATGGTGAACGAGGAAGATCACCTGCGCATCCAGACGATCCTGCCCGGCGCGCGCCTGGATCACGCTTTCGAACGTGCCCGTCTGTTCGATCAGGAGATCGAGAGTTCGATCGACTTCGCCTTCTCCGCGCGCTGGGGTTACCTGACAGCCTGCCCCACCAACGTCGGCTGCGGCGTGCGTGTGGGCGTGATGCTGCATCTGCCCGGGCTTCGCTACACCGGCGAGATGGAGCGCGTGAAGCGCGCCGCGAAGGACATGCATCTGGCGATGCGCGGCTTCTACGGCGAAGGCACCGAGGCCGTCGGCAACTTCTATCAGGTGAGCAACCAGCTCACGCTGGGCTTCAGCGAGGACGACCTGCTGCGCCGCTTCACGCAGGAGACCGTGCCGCAGCTGGTCGAGTACGAGCGCACCGCGCGCCGCATGCTGGTCGAGTCGAACCGGCCGCTGCTCGAGGACAAGGTCTTCCGCGCCGCGGCCACGCTGCGCGCGGCGCGACTGCTGGGCTCCGAGGAGGCCACCAAGCTGCTGGCGAACATCCGTCTGGGCATCTGCATGGAGCTGATCCCCGACGTCTCGCTGGAGCTGGTGCAGCGCCTGCTGCTGCAGGTCCAGCCCGCGCATCTGGCGCGCATCGACGCCACCGCGACCGACGACGACAAGGGTCGCATCGCGCGGGCGGCGCTGGTGCGGCGGGCGTTGCGAGCGTGAGGGCGGGAGCGTAGAGCGATTGACTGGCGACGGATCCTTGGTGGTGTCCCGAAGCGAGCACGACAGGGTGCAGCAAGGGGAACCGCTTGGTTCCGATCGGCCGTGGGTGGGGGCAATAACAACCTCCGACCCTGTTACGCGGACGTCAGCTTTGGGCAGGCGGCACAGGATCCACCGCCGCAGGCGCAGCGGGCATCAGCGCCGCGGCGATGCGATCCGAGTCCGCCGCGAACGCGAAGTCCTTGTCGGTGATGCCGCCCGCGTCGTGCGTGGACAGCGTGAGCGAGACCTTGTTCCAGCGCACCAGGATGTCCGGGTGGTGCTGCACGCGCTCGGCGGCGGCGGCCACGTCGTTCACGAACTTCATGCTGGCGACGAAATCCTGGAACTGGAAGGTGCGCTGGATGGATCCACCGCATTCCGCCCACTGGTCCAACTTGGCCAGGCGGTTGGTCACCTGGCGCGGCGTCAAGGCCTTCATGGCGCCCCCAATCTACCCTGTGGCGCATGCAGGAAGGCGGCGGAATCACGCGGCTTGCGCCCAGTCCCACGGGGGCGCTGCACTTGGGGCATGCCTTCACCTTCCTGGTGAACTGGGCGCTGGCGCGGCGGCTGGGCTGGCGCGTGCTGCTTCGGATGGACGACTTGGACGCGCCGCGGGTGGCCTCGAGCTCGCATGACCCGCTTGAAACGCTGCGCTGGCTCGGGCTGGACTGGGACGGCGAGCCGGTGCTGCAGAGCGCGCGCATGCCCGCCTATCGGCACGCCATGGACCGGCTTGCGGCGGCGGGTGTGGTGTTCCGCAGCCCGCACAGTCGCAGCGAAGTGCGCGAGGCCGCGCTGGCGGCGGGCGCTCCGCAGGAAGGCGAGACGGCCGTTCTCTTTCCCCGCTCACTGCGCCCCGCACCCGGGCTGGACTGGGGCTTCCACGATGCGGGCATCAACCATCGGCTCGCGGTGCCTGCCGATCCGATCGAAGTCACGGACGAGATCGCGGGGCACGCTTCGGTGCGACTGGAGCAGGCGCACGGCGACTTCATCGTGTGGACCAAGGCCGGCATTCCGAGCTACCAGCTTGCGTGCGCGGTGGACGACGCGGAACTCGGCGTGACCGACGTGGTGCGCGGCGTGGACCTGCTGCCGAGCGCCGCACCGCAGCAACTGCTGCATCGACTGCTCGGACACGCGTCGCCCCGCTGGTGGCACGTGCCGCTGGTGCGCGACGCGGCAGGCAGGAGACTCGCCAAGCGCGACGGCGACGAGGGGCTCGACTCGCTTTGTGACCGCGGCGCCACGCCCGATCGGATCGTGGGATTGGTCGCGTGGAGCGCCGGCCTCGCGCCGCTCGCGCCATGCCCCTGCCAGCGACTGCCGAGCCTGTTCGAGACGAAGGCCGCGGTGCACGGACTGCGCGAACTCGCGCGCCGAGGCGGCCTGCGAATCACGCCCGCGGCGCGCGCGTGGCTGGCGGGCGACGACACCGCCGCCGATATGCTGCGCCGCGATGCTTGAAGAGGCGCCACCTGCTGAAGCGATGCGTGGCCCGAGCGTGCGCATCGTGGCCACGCCCTCGTGCATGGACGCCATGCACGCGCTTCGGGAGACCCTCACGCGCCCTCCCATCGGTTGGCATGGCACGTGTCACACGCTGCAGGAACCGCAGCCCGATGTCGCGCCCGACGCCCTGCTGATCGCGCTGGATCCGCGCGATGAGACGCACGGCCTCACAAGTCTGCTTGATGCCTCGGATCGTTGGGGCACGCCAAGACTGCTGCTCTCCGCGGATCCCCGGCAGCGTCTGACGCCGGGCACCCTGCCGCTGGGCACGCCTGCGGACCGCGTGGCCGCCGCGCTTTCGGGAATGCTGGCTCGCCAAGGCGAGATCGACCGGCTTCGCCAGCAGGCCGTCGGCGCCGAGCGCGTGGCAGGCGGCCTCCGTGGCGATCTGGCCCGCGTGCACGATGAACTTCAGTTGGCCGCGCAGGTGCAGCGCGAGTTCCTGCCCAAGACGCTGCCGGACCTGCCGCGCGCGCATGCCGCCGCCATGTGGCGGCCGGCGAGCTGGGTGAGCGGCGACATCTACGACGTGCGCCGGATCGATGAGCACCACCTCGGGCTTTTCATCGCGGACACGGTGGGCCACGGCGTGCCCGCGGCGCTGATGACCATGGTGATCTCGCGCACGCTGGTCTCGAAGGAGGTCAGCGGATCGTCCTACCGCATCCTGCCGCCGGCCGAGGCGCTGGCGCGCGTGAACGAGGAGTTGCTGCGCCGCGAGAGCCGCTCGACGCGCTTCGCCACGGCCGTCTACGCCGTGCTGGATCTGCGCACGCTGCGGGTGCGGCTGGCAAGCGCGGGCCATCCGGCCGCCGTGGTGCTGCGTGGCGATCGCGCGCTCGAGGTGCTGCATGCCGAGGGCGGCGTGCTTGGCGTGTTCGAGGAGGAATCCTGGAACGAGATCGAGGTGGATCTGTCCCCCGGCGATCGCCTGCTGCTGCATTCGGATGGGCTGGAGGCTGCGGTGCCCGAGGATCCGGCGGTGCGTAGCGGCACCCAGATCGACCAGCATCTGGCCTGGTATCGCGCCATGCTTCCTGTCACGGAACCCGCGGAGATCGTGCGAAGGATCGGCGAGCGCATCGACCGCGCGCCACCGTCCGCGTCGACCCTGGACGACATCACGATGCTGGCGCTGCGCGCCCGCTAGCGTGCCGATCGAGCTGTCGGCGCACCTCGGCGGCGATCATGCGGGCCATCATGTCGGGCTCGATGTTGACCTTCGCGCCATCGAGACGCTCGCGCAAGGTGGTCCGCTCCAGCGTCTCCGGAATCAGCGCCACCTCGAACCAGCCGGGACCGCACGCGGCCACGGTCAGGCTGACGCCATCCACCGCGACGCTGCCGCGCTCGACCAGCATCGCAAGCACCTCGGCCGGCGCGGCCACACGCGTGCGCCACTCGCCACCTGCACGCGAGACTCCGAGCACGCTTCCCACGCATTCCACATGGCCCTGCACCAGATGACCTCCGACCGAGGCGCCGAAGGCGAGCGAGCGCTCGAGGTTCACCCGGTCACCCGGCTTGAACGCGCCCAGCGTGGTGCGTGAAAGCGTCTGCGGGATCGCGTCGAAGGACAGCAGACCGCCCTCCGCCACGACCAGCGTGAGACAGCAGCCGTTCACCGCGATGCTCTCGCCATCGCGAGGCTCGGGCGGCCAGCCCGCCGCATCGATCACCACGCGCGCGCCCGTGGGCGTGGCCTGTATGGCATGCACGCGGCCCTGCTGCTCGATCAAGCCCGTGAACATGGCTCACTCGCCTCCTGGAAGGCTGGCCGAGGCGCCTGCGACCGAACCGGTGCCGCCCTGCTCCACGTCGGCGCCCGGGTAGTAGCGCGCAAGGATCTGGCGGTAGCCGCGGCCGGACTTGCCCATCGCCTCGGCGCCGTACTGGCACATGCCAGCGCCGTGGCCGTGGCCGCGGCCCTCGAAGACCACCTTGCCGCCCTCGATGCGCGGCGCCACGAAGCCGCTCTTCAGCGAATCCTTCGAGCCGCTCGCGCCCGCGTTCACGGCGTAACGCAGGTCTTCCGAGTCCCACACCACCTTGCGTCCTCGCGGATCGGTGATGCGGAACGAGACGGGCCTGCCCGCCGCGTTCTCCTCGGCGGTGGTGATCGACTTCACGCCGGAGACGCCACCAAGATCCTTGCGACCCTCGCGCGTGGCCCACGCATCGAGCCTGCGCGCGAATTCGGTCGTTCCCAGCGCGACCTTCCACCGTGCGGTCGGCGCCTTCTCGCAGCATCCGCGTGGACGCGCGTCCTCACGGCCATCCACGGTCAACGGCACGATGTCCATCCAGCTGCCCTCACGGATCGCCTCGGTGGCCGAGGCGGGCGCGCCGCCACAGCAGCTGCTGTAGTACGCCGGCACCACGCGACCGTCGAACATCAGGTACTGGCCCGCCGTGTCCTGCACCGCGCGGCGGCTGGTCGCGTCAGCGGTGGCGCCGATCCACGCCTGGCTGGCCTGCCCCGCCACCACGTCGTAATGGCGCCGACCTGCCCACCACGCGTGCTCGCACAGCGCGTAGCTGCGCGCGGCCACGGCCTGCGCGCGATAGGCGTCGTCGCTCCAGCCCTTGTAAAGCTCCTTCGCAAGCACGCCGGGCAGGTAGGTCTCCATCGGCACCGCGAAGACCAGATCGGCCGCGTCGCCACCCTCGTCGGGTCGGCGCACCAGCGTGGCGTCACCGGGCCAGTCGCCGCCCTTCCATTGGATCTCGCGGTTCCAACCCTTCATGGGCTCGATGTGAAGCGGGCCATCGCCTGCCACCGAGACGCGCGAGGCGCCGTCACCGGATTCCGCCACCGACCAACCCTGCGCAGCGGGACGGATCGAGACGGGCGTTCGGAACGTGCGGCCTGCCGCTTCGCCATCCGGCTTCACGAAGAGCCAGCCCGAGGGATGCGACAGCACGATCGGCTCGTTGCGCACCATGGCCACGCGCACGCGAATCACGGGCTCCTGCGTGGGAAGCGTCGGACGCAGCGCCGGTGGCTTGGGGCGCTCGGGTGCCTTGGGTTGCACGGCCACGACAGGTCCCGCCGGCGACGACGGGGCACGCGCGCTCTCGAGCGGACTGGGTGGCAGCGAGGGGGAGCGCGAAACGCCCGATCCCTGACAGCCCGATGGCAGCAGCACCACGCTCCACGCGACGGCGGCCGTTCCCAACGCGGCCAGCAGCCAGCGGTGGTACGAGGCGGGAATGCGCCACCCGTTGTCGCCCATGCGACGGGCTCCTCTGCCGCATCCGCGGCGGGAAGGGTCAGTCGAGCTGACGCAGGGTCAGGCCGTTGGCGGCCAGGACCTGTCGCAGCTCGTCCAGGCTGGTCTGGCCGAAGTTCTTCACGCCCATCAGCTCGGCCTCGGTGCGCGCGGCGAGGTCACCGATGGTATGGATGCCGAGCAGCTGGATCGCCTTGCGAGCGCGCACGGACAGCTCGAACTGGGCGAGCGACTTGTTCAGGATCTCCTCGCCGACGGAGTCCTTCAGCTTCTCCAGCATCTCGGTGCGGATCTTGTCGTAGTGGCCGCGATCGAGCTGCTGGCCCAGACGCAGGCCCTTGGCCGAGAGCATGCTCTTGATCTCGACCAGGCTCGTCTCGCCGAAGTTCTTGTAGCTGAGCAGCTCCGCCTCGCTGATGCGAAGCAGGTCGCCGAGCGTGCGGATCGCCATCTTCTTCAGGCAGTTGCGCGCACGCACGGACAGCTCGAAATCGGTGACCGGCGTGTCCATGAGCGCGTCACGACGGGCGCCTTCACGGGCGATCTCCTCGTCGTACAGCATGTCCTTGCTCGCCTTCACGTCCTTCATGAACAGACGGCCGCGTCCGTGGGTCGGGTTGACCTCGAGCACCTTCTTCAGCATCTTCTCGGCGCGCGTGAACTGGCCCGCGTCCTCCAGCAGCACGGCCATGTTCACGAAGGCCTGCATCGGCGGGCTCGGAAGACGCGTGCACTCCTCGTAGGTGCGCAGCGCATCATCGTCGAGGCCGAGTCGGTCCTGCAGGCGCGCGCAGGCGAAGATGTTCTTCGCGGTGCGGTCCTTCGCGGCAGCTTCCTTCCACGCCTCGAGGGCCTGGACCCAGTGACCATCCGCCTCAGCCTGCTGCGCCTTCTTCACGAAGGGTGCGGCGGCGGCGGGATCGTTGCGGTTGGCTCCGATGACGGTGTCGAGACCTGCGTTGGCCATGGCTCTCCCTGACTGCAATTCGTGGGGTACGGAAGCGAAACGGACGGCCGATGAGTCTACCGCGCCGACGCGATCGGCTCCAGCAGCCGGATCCGCCGCCAGGCCCCCCGCTCGAACCGCAGCGCCATCCACACGCCATAGACGATGATGTACAGGCTGGCGCCCACCCAGGGCCCCACGCTGGTCCAATCGGGCCGGTTCCACGCCAGCCACGCCCCCAGCGCCACGATCAGGCTCCAGCTGAGCACGATGGTAGCCACACCGGGCACCAGGGTGTCCCCAGCCCCGCGCAGGGCACCGGTGTAGACGATGCCGATCGCGTCGAAGGTCTGGAAGATCGCCGCGCAGATCATCAGGCGCGAGCCGATCGTGATCACCTCGGCGGCGACCGCGGCATCGTCGGCGTCCACGAACACACCGACCAGCGAGTCGCGCCAGATCGCCATCGCGAGTCCGCACACCGTCATGTAGACGATCGCCATGCCCAGCGCCCAGTGCGCACGGTTGGCGGCAAGGTCGGGCTTGCCCGCGCCGATGTATCGGCCCACGAGCGCCGTGGTGGCCACGCTGAAGCCGACCGCGGGCATGAACGAGAGGTGCATGTACCGCAGCGTGCTCCAGCCCGCCGTCAGATGAAACTCGCCGAAATGCCCCACGAGCACCGTCATGAAGATCGCCCAGCAGATGATCTCGTTGCCGAACTGCACGCTGACCGGCCAGCCCAGACGCATCAGGCCACGCAGCGACGACGCCTTCGGTCGCGCGGCGTGCCACGTGTCGAGCTCCTTCGCCAGCCGGCCGAACAGGAACACCGCGAGTGGCACGCACGCCTCGACCAGGGTGCCGCACACGGTGGCGATCGCCGCGCCATACACGCCCAGCGCGGGCACGCCCGGCACACCGGGCCAGCCCCAGTCCTCCGGGCCTTTCTCGCCGTAGATGAGCACGTAGTTCAGCAGCACGTTCACCACGTTGCCCGAGATGGCAGCCACGGTGATCAGGCGCGGCCGCTGCAGGCCGAAGAAGAAGTTGCTCATCGCCTTGCCCACCAGGCCCGCGATCGAGCCGTAACTCAGCACCAGCGCGTACTGCAATTCCAGCGCACACAGCTCGGGCGAGTGGCCCAGCGACTCGAAGAACCAGGGCAAGGCCAGCGACCACGGGATCATCACCACGACCCAGCTCGCGAGCGCCAGATGGACGCCCGCCCAGCCGTAGCCCGCGATCGCGTCGCGTCGGCCCGCGCCCACGCTCTGGGCCACGAACGTGTTCACGACCGACAGGAACCCGAAGAGGAACGACTGCGGCGTGAAGGCCCAGATGCCGCCGTTGCCCTGCGCCGCCACCTCGAGCGGCCCCACCTTCGACACCATGAGCGAGTCCACGAACTGCATCACCGTGAAGCTCAGCATGGTGAGCACGGTGGGCCATGCCTGCGACCACACCTCACGCACCGGGTGGCGCGCAGGCACATTCATGTACTCGATGACGGGCTCGCCCCCGATCACAGCTCCACCAGCACCATGTCGCTTTCCGCCGCTGCCTTCGCGGGGGTCGCATGGTGCTCGGTGGCGAAGCGTTCCAGGCCAGGCGTGCGGGCCATCTCGGCCCGGACGGCGGCGGCGTCGAACGCGGCGGCGCGCATGCCGTCGCGACCCGCAAGCAGATCCAGCGCGATCTGACATTCGCCCTTGGCGAAGTCGGTCGGTTGGACGGCGCGGTCGAAGCCCTGCAGGCGGCCCTTGGCGTTCTCGAACGAGCCGGACTTCTCCAGCCACACGGCGCCGGGCAGCGTCACCGAAGCCAGCGGCGTCAGCGAGGTCGGCAGCGTGTCGACAAGCAGGAACGGCACGCGCGAGAGCGCCTCGCGCAGGCCGGCGCCGACCCAGTCGCTCGGATAGTTGCCGGTGATCACGGCGGTGCCGATCGAGCCGCCGGCGAGCGCCTTCTCGAAGGCGGCCGCATCATGCACCGCGCGGCCCTTGGCCAGCGCCTCGAGCACCCGGCGCACGCCGCGCGCGTTGGGCGCCTTCTCGGCGTACATGGTGAAACCGCCGGGGAAGGTCTTGTCGGCGCCATGCACGGGCACCGGACCCACGGCGAGCTCCGCCTGCGGATCCTGCGCCAGCACCCACTTCGCCAGCAGCCACGCGTCCTCGCAGCTGAGCATCGGGCTGACCAGCAGGCCAAGGCGCTTGCCTGCGCGCGCCGCGCCGCCCACAAGGTCGTTCGCCTTCGCAAGGCCGGTTTCCCACGCCTCGGGCGCCTGCTCCATCGCGAACGCGTCCATGCCGCGAACCGCCGGCAGCTTCAGCCGATCCTCGCGGTGCACGAACTTCCAGCCGTAGCGCACCTCGTCGGTGATCCACCACTTGTTGACTTCGGTGTTCTCGCGCGGCTTCACGCGGTACACGCGGCCGTCGTGGTGCTCCACGCTGATGTTGTCGCCGCTGGCGGTCAGGCCGTCGACGCTGGCCGTCTTCGTGAGGAACCACACGCGCTGCTGGAACAGGAAGTCCTTGTCGAGCAGTGCCCCCACCGGGCAGATGTCCACCACGTTGCCCGAGAGCTCGTTGTCGAGCGCCAGGCCGGGGAACACGTCGATCTCCTCCACGCTGCCGCGGCCCTGCACCATCAGCTCGCCGGTGCCCGTGACCTCGCGCGTGAAGCGCACGCACCGCGTGCACATGATGCAGCGGTCGCTGTAGAGCAGCACGTTCGGGCCCACGTCCTTCTTGGGGCGCTTGTTCTTCGCCTCCTGGAAGCGACTCTCGCCACGGCCGTACTGGTAGCTGTAGTCCTGCAGGTGGCACTCGCCCGCCTGATCGCACACCGGGCAGTCGACCGGATGGTTGATCAGGAGGAATTCCATCACCGCCTTCTGGTTCGCCACGCTCTTGGGGCTGTCGGTGTAGACGACCTGGCCGTCCATCGCCGGGGTCTGGCAGGTGGGACTGAGCTTGGTCGCGGGAATCAGCTTGCCGGTCTTCGCGTCAGGGTTCCACACCTCGGCCAGGCAGATGCGGCAACTGGCGACCACCGAGAGTCCCGGGTGCCAGCAATAGTGCGGAATCTCCTGCTCGGCGCGAAGGGCGACCTGCAGGATGGTCTCGCCCTTGTTGAACTCGTGCTTGACGCCGTTGATCGTGATCTGGGGCATGGTGTGGCGGCCCGCCGGGCCGAGACCCGGAGTCTAGCGCGCCCAAAACAAACGCACCCGCGGCCAGAGGCCACGGGTGCGTCACGGGGAGTGGTTCACTACGGACCCGTGGTTCCCGCCCACAAGTCCAGAATTTCGTGTCGCCTCAGGTGCGGCGTCGCCGCAGGAAGGCGCTCAGCGCGACCATGCAGAGGGCGGATGGACTGGGGACGGCGAAGCCGACCCCGAGCTGATACTGCGAGGCGCCGTTCCAGTAGCCATTGGTGCCCGACTGATGGAAGAGCCGGTTGGCCGAGAAGTCGGAGAATCCAGCGGCAGTCGACGATCGCGTCGTCGTCCCGTTGAAGGCCATCGCGGAGCGCTCCTGGGTGAGCAGCACGACATCCGCGGTCGCGGAATTCGTGAGGCCCAAGCCACATCCGATCAGTGCCAAAGATGTGATGGCGCAGAGACGGCGCATCCTCATTTCCCTTTCCCCCCTCGCGGGCCCATCTTGTGGGGACCGCTGTTGTTCGTTTCCGACCTTCGCCCCGTCTCTCCCAAACGGGGTCGCTGCCGTGCGCCTTTCCCGGAGCGCACGACACATCCCTGAGCCTTGCGGCTCCTCCTTCTCTCCCTCTCCACGCAGGGTGAAGAGTGTGCAATGATGTCCGTTCCACGATCACATGCGGTTGCGGCCCGCACGAGATTTCACGGTCGAAACCCCGGCACATCGCCGATTTGCCCTGCAATGCGTGGTCCAGTCAGCGTTCGGAAGCCTGCGCAGGCTCGGTCCGAAGGCGGAGTCGAACCTCGCCAGGCAGCACTTCCACATCCAGAACCCGCACCTGGCGGCCATCGGCCAAGCGGATGGGGCCTTCCACGCTGGCTTGATCAAGCCCCGGGAACGTCGCGGCACCGAAACCAGGCAGTGGCAGCCGTCCCGCTCCCATCCGCAATGCCTGCAGTTTCCAGCCCCCCGCCTGAGGGACCGGCGAGGCTTGCCACCACACGATCGCCTGCGGCAGTTCGACGCCCACGCGCACCCAGCCCGGACCCATGAGTGCCTGCACGGGCCCCGCCTGCGGCAGCCCGCGGCTTTCCAGCCACGCCGGCAGTCGCGTGGCGAGCCATGCGTTCGCGTCACGCTGCTCGATGCGGATGGACCACTCCGGCGCGTCGTTGCGCACGCGCGTGAACTCCGACACAAGCGCCTGCTCAACCTGCGCGCCGCGTTCGGCGGCTGCGGCGTCGGTGCGCGGAATCGGCGACCACCATGCGGGTGTGCGCAACGCGAGCGACGCGCACACGCCCAGCACCGGGAGCAGCACCAGCAGCCCCACGAGCGTGGTGCGCACGAGCCGTCGAGGCAGGGAGACATGCGCCGGCGTTGGCGCGGCGTCGCTCATCCGCGGAAGCGCGTGACGACGAGGGCGTCGTTCTGGCCGCCGAATCCGAAGTTGTTCGACAGGCACACGTCGACCTTGGCCGCGCGCGTCTGGTTGGGCACGTAATCAAGGTCGAGCTCGGGATCTCGGTTCTTCAGGTTGCGCGTGGGCGGCAGCATGCCGTCGCGGATGGCCAGCACGCAGGTGATGAACTCGACCGAGCCGGCCGCGGCGATCAGGTGTCCCATCATGCTCTTGATCGAGCTCATGGGAATGTCCCTCGCCATGTCGCCGAAGACGCGCTTGACGGCCTTCGTCTCGATGGAGTCGTTCTCCTTCGTGCCGGTGCCGTGCGCGCTGATGTACTGGATCGGCGGGCGGCCCTGCGCGTCGCGCGCGTGCGGATCGATGCCCGCCTGACGCAGCGCCGCGAGCATGGCGACAGCGGCGCCGCGACCGTCGGGCTGGATGTCGGTGATGCGGTAGGCATCGCAGCTCGATCCGTAGCCCATGACCTCGGCCAGCGGCGTGGCGCCGCGCGCCATCGCGTGCTCGAGCGTCTCCAGGATCACCATGCCGCTGCCCTCGCCCATCACGAAGCCGCCGCGATCCACGCTGAACGGACGGCTCGCCTCGGTGGGGTCGCCCTTGCGCTCGCTGAGCGCGGTGAGACGGTTGAAGCCCGTCACGCCGAGCGGGTGGATCATCGTGTGCGTGCCGCCGCTGATCATCACGTCGGCGTCGCCGCGACGAAGGATGCTGAAGGCCTCGCCGATCGCCTGCGTGCTGGCCGCGCAGGCGGTCAGGCAGTTGTAGGCCGGGCCGCGGCAGTTGAACTCGCGCGCCAGGTGCGCCAGCGGCATGTTCGGCTCCTGCTCGATCTCCTTCAGGCGATCCATGGAGGCCAGACCGCGCGCGGCCCACTTCACGCCGTCGATCTTGCCGGTGGCGCCGTCCCACGCGTGCAGCATGGTGGCGACATAGTTGTCGAAGTCGAGCACGCCCTCGCCGGCGCCGAGGTACAGGCCCACACGGCGCGGATCCTTCGGGGGCTTCACGTCGAGGCCGCTCTGCTTCCACGCCTGGCTGGCCGCGCCAAGCGCGAACTGGCTGTTCAGGCCGGCGGTGGCATGCACCGAGGGATCCTTCACGAAGCTGCGGAAGTCGAAGTCCTTCTTCACCTCGGCGGCGAAGCTGGTGGGGAAGGTGCGCGCGTCGAAGCGCGTGGTGGGCTCCATGCCGCTGTCGGCGGCGAGCAGGCGCTTCCACACGCTCTCGATCGAGTGGCCGAGGCCGGTGACCCAGCCGATGCCGGTGACGACGATGCGCGGCTCGCTCATGAGGCCCTCCGCAGCACGATGGCGGCGTTCTGGCCGCCGAGGCTGGGCGTGTACACGACGACGGTCTTCAGGTCCGCCTTGCGCGCGGCGACCGGCGCCGCGTCGACGCCCTGGCTCGCGTCGCCGTTCACGCGCGCGGGCAGCATGCCGGTGCGAAGCGCCTGCACGGCCACGCTGGCGGCCACGGCGCCGAAGCCGGCGCCGCAGTTGCCGGTGATGGTGGAGATCGTGAGGAGCGGCAGTTGCGCCGCGCGTGCGCCGAACACGCCGCGGATGGCCGCGGCCTCGGCGGCGTCGAGCGCCGGCGTGCCACAACCGAACGGAACGACCGCGTCCACCTGATCGGGCTTCACGCCCGCATCATCCAGCGCGGCGCGAACCGCGTCGGCGATGCCCTCGCCGTCTCGGCCCGGATCGGCGCCGACGGTGTCCGCGCAGAAACTCTGGCTGGCGCCGAAACCAGCAAGTTCCGCAAGCGCCGTCGCGCCGCGCGCCTCCGCGCTCTCCGCCGCCTCGAGCACCAGAATGCCGCCGCCCTCGCCCGCCACGCCGCCGATCGCGTCCTTGGCGAAGGGACGCACGATGCGCGCGGGATCGTCGCTCGCCGTCGCCTGCGCCAGGCGTCCCGCGAACTGCTGACGCAGGATCGCCATCAGGTTCACCTTGCTCTCGGCGCCGCCCGACAGGCACGCGTCGGCCGCGCCGCGACCGATCACGCGCATGCTCTCGCCCACCGACAGCAGCGCGCTGGCCTCGCCGCAGGTGATCGTGTTCGAGGGGCCCTGGCAGTCGTGGCAGATCGTCACGTGGCAGGCCAGCATGTTCGGCAGGTACTTCAGCATCCACAGCGGCGTGAGGTTCTGCATGCCGGTGGCGCCCCACGCGGCGATGTCGAAGCCGCCGTCGGCCTTGCGGCTGGTGGCCAGCGCGGCGGTGAGCTCGTTCTCCTCGGCGGCGATCAGGCCCGCGCCGATGTGGCAGCCCATGCGATCCGCGGGAATCGTGACCTTGCCGTCGGCGGGCTCGTGCGCCTTCGTGATCAGGCCCGCGGCGCGCACCGCCTCGTACGCCGCGCCCACCGCCAGCTCGATGTCACGGCTCATCACCTTGGTGGCCTTGCGGTAGCTCTTCGGCACCACCTGCTTCACGTCGAAGCGGTCGGCCGGCAACTGCGCCACGAACGGGCATCGGAAGCCGGAGATGTCGAAGATCGAGCACGGGCCCACGCCGGAGCGGCCCTCGAGGAGCGCCGACCAGATCGCGTCGATGCCCAGCCCTGGCGGGGCGATCGGGCCGATGCCGGTGATGACCACGCGTCGGTTCTGGCGGGGCATGGAAGTCCAGGAATGTAGCGCGATCCGAGTTGCGCCGCCGACCGCCTCAGCGGCCAAGGCGACGCGCGATCCGCAGCGCCATCTCCAGCGCCTGCTCGTAATTGAGACGGGGATCCACACGGCTGCGATAGGCGGCCATCAGGCCCTCGTCGGAGAGGCCGCGCGCGCCACCGGTGCATTCGGTGACTTCCTCGCCGGTCAGCTCGAAGTGCACGCCGCCCATCACCGAGTCCTTCATGCCATGGATCTCGAAGGCCTGCTCGACCTCGGCCAGGATGTGGTCGAACTTGCGCGTCTTCACCTGCGTGCCGGCCTGCGGACCCGAGGGAATCGTCACGCGGTCGGTGTTGCCGTGCATCGGGTCGCAGATCCACAGCACGCGACGCCGCGCGGCCTGCACTGCCGCGATGAGCGGCGGAAGTCCCTTGGCGATCTCATGTGCGCCGAAGCGGTGGATCAGCACGATCTTGCCGGGCTCGTCGGAGGGGTTCAGCGCAGCCAGCAGTTCCACGAGCCGCTGCGGCGTGGTGCCGGGACCGACCTTCAGGCCCACCGGATTGCGGATGCCGCGGAAGAACTCGACATGGGCCTCTCCAGGCACCGCCGTGCGGTAGCCGATCCACGGCAGGTGCGTGCTGAGATCCCACCAGCCCGGCTTGTGGGGCACGCGACGGGTCTGCGCGGACTCGCTCGGGAGCAGCAGCCCCTCGTGGCTGGTGAAGAAGTCCACGCGGCGCATCTCGTGCACGGGTGCGCCGGCGAGCGTCTCCATGAAGCGCAGGCTCTGACCGATCTCGCGCGTGATGCGGCGGTACTCGTCACGCAGCGGGCTGTGCTGCACGAAGTCCAGATCCCAGTACTCGGGGTGGTGCAGGTCGGCGAAGCCGCCGTCCACCAGCGAGCGGATGAAGTTCAGCGTGATCGCGCTGCGCGCGTGCGCCTGCACCATGCGCCACGGATCGGGGCGGCGCGCCTGCGGCGTGAAGTCGGGCGCGTTCACGATGTCGCCGCGGTACGCAGGCAGCGAGGCGCCGTCGCGCGTCTCGGTGTCCTCGGAGCGCGGCTTGGCGTACTGACCGGCGAAGCGCCCCGCGCGGATGACGGGCTTGCCGCTGCCGTGCGTGAGCACCAGGCTCATCTGCAGCAGGATTTTCAGCTTGCTTGCGATCGAGGGACTGCGGCACTCGTCGAAGGTCTCCGCGCAGTCGCCCCCCTGCAACAGGAAGCGCTTGCCTTCCTGCGCCTCGGCGATCTGCTGCATGAGCGACTCCACTTCCCAGCTGGTCACGAGCGGCGGCAGGCTGGCCAACTCGGTCACCGCGGCCTCCAGCTCCGCCGGGTCGGGATAGGCAGGCTGCTGCGCGGCCTTCAGGGCGCGCCAGGAGTCCGGTGACCATTCGGGTTGCGTCGGGTGGTTGGGCATCGCGGTTCCGGAGGTCGTGATCGGAATGCGGGCGACAGGACTTGAACCTGTACGGGCTTGCGCCCACTGGAACCTAAATCCAGCGCGTCTGCCATTCCGCCACGCCCGCGCGGTGTCGCGATCGTAGCACCTTCCCATGCAGGACTTGCCGATAGGATGCCGCGCACGGCGGGCGGTTCGTGACTGGAACGGACCGCCGAACCGCATGGAGGCAGCGCCGCGCGTGGCACAGAACCTGACCCAGATCTTCGCGCGACTCATCGTGTGCGTGGTCTTCCTGCCCGCGGGCGCGCACGCGCTGTTCGGCACGGAACGCTTCAGCGCAGACGAGGCACAGCGCATCGAGTCCCTCGGCTCGCCCGCCGCACCCTTTGAGAAGATGCTGGATCGCAAGGACACGAAGCCCGCATCGATGCGCTCCGCGCCGGAGCCGGAGCCGGAGGACGGCACCAGCTTCCGTGCGCTCAACCGGATCGCGCTGCGGCTTGACGCGATGAAGGTGCCCGCGCCGGTCACGGTGGCGTGGGCGGTGGCGATCGTGGAACTTGCAGGTTCGGTCGCGGTGCTGCTGGGCTTCTTCACGCGCGTCTTCGCGGCACCCCTGGCGGTGATCGGCGCGATGACGCTGTGGACGGTCGTGTGGCCCGCGCTCGGGGCCCGCCTGCCGTGGACCTGGACCGCTGGGCAATCGCAGCTGGCCGCCGCATGGCTTGCGGCCACGCTGCTGCCGATCTCGCTGACGCTGCTGGGGCCCGGCGCTCCCTCGATCGATCGCATGCTGGGTGGTCGCAAGAAGTCCGGCAAGGGTGGCGGCAAGCCCGCGGCACCACCGGCCTGAACCTCTCGAATTCGCATGCCAACGCAGGGATCCATGGAGAGATCGATCGACCCGCGCGTGGTGCGCGAGATGGGTGGCGAGCCCGTCGGACGGCGGCGCCTGGCGTCGATCTTCGCGTGGGTCACCTCGATGGGTCTGCATGGCGGACTCGCCGTGGCGGTGATCGTGTTCGCAGCGACGGCCGCGCATTTCGCCGCCAAGCCCACGCCCCCGCCCGCGCTGGTGATGGACTTCCAGCGACCGGTGTATGCGCCCACCAGCACGCTGGCCGACACGGTCCGCACGCCGCGCGCCGCGGAATCGAAGCCGCAGGAACCGCTGGCCGCACAGGAACTCCGTGCGGCCGCCGAGCAGGCGCTCGCCGCGATGCGTCGCGCGGAACCGTCGCTGTCGCTCGCGGCGCACCGCATGAGCAAGCTGGGCGGCGAGTCGCGCCCGATCCAGGTGGACTTCGTGGGCCTGCGTGCCACGAACGCGCGGCGCATCGTCTACGTGGTCGACGCAAGCGGCAGTCTGGTGGGCAGCTTCCCGCAGGTGCTGGAGGAACTGCGCCGCAGCGTGATGAAGCTCGATCCGCGCCAGAACTTCGGCATCATCTTCATCCAGCGCGGCGAGGCGCTCACGGTGCCGCCGGGTGGCGCGCTGCAGCCGGCCACGCCCGAGCGCCTGTCCGAGGCGATGAAGTGGATCGACGCGAAGGTCGTGCCGACGGGCCGCAGCAATCCGATCGCGGCGATCGAGGCCGCGCTCGCGCTGAAGCCCGAGATCATCTTCCTGCTTTCCGCCGACATCACCGGCGCGGGCGAGTTCGAGATCTCCGAGCGCAAGCTGCTCGACGACCTCGATCAGCTGAACCCGAAGGACCCGGCCACCGGCCGTCGCCCCGTGCGCATCCAGTGCATCCAGTTCCTCGACCCCGATCCCGTCGGCACGCTGCAGCGTCTTGCGAGCGAGCATGGCGGCGACGACGGATACCGCTACCTTGGCCGCGCCGAACTTGGCCTGGACCCCGACCGATGAAGGACTCCATCATGCAACGACGATCGATCGCCCTCGCCGCCCTGCTGCTGCCCGTCGCCACCGCCGCAGCGGGCCAGGGCTTCGGCAGCATCTTCTTCTACACCACCGAGACCGGCGCGGACGGCCAGACGCGCGTCGAGTGGGTCGGCAGCGCGATGATCTGGCTGCTGATCGCGCTGAGCGTGGTGAACGTCTCGATGATGGGCGTGCTCTGGAGCGTGAATCGCCGCCGCCGCATCCTGCCCGAGCGCTTCGCCGGCAGGGTCGAGGGATTGATCGAGGCCGGCAGCGACGCGGAGGCCGTGCAGCTGGTGTGTGCCGAGGCGAGCGACTACAGCCTGGTGCTGCGCTCGGCGTTGGAGCAGGCGGGCGCGGGCCACGCGGCCATGTTGCGCGCGGCGGAGCAGGCGGGCGAGGAGGCTGCGGTGCGACGCTTCCGACGGCTCGAATGGCTGAACGTGCTCGGGCAGGTGAGCCCGATGATCGGGCTGTTCGGCACGGTGTACGGCATGATCGTCGCCTTCCAGACGATCGCCGGCACCGGTGGCAACGCCGATCCCGTCATGCTCGCCTCGGGCATCGGTACGGCGCTGGTGACAACCTTCTGGGGGCTGCTCATCGCGATTCCCGCGTTGAGCGCCTACGCCGCGATCCGCAACACCGTCGACGCCGCCACGCTGGAGTGCGTGCGCCGCGTCGAGCGCGCCATCGCACGCTTCCGGCCCGCCATGTGAGAAGCGTCTTCGCACGAGGACCTGCGCGGCCCCAAGCCGCGATGACGCCGCTCATCGACATGGCGATGCTGCTGATCGTCTTCTTCGTGCTGGTGTCGCAGATCGGTGCCACCGATCTGGTGCCGATGAAACTTCCGAAGCCCTCGCCCAGTGCGGCGAGTTCGCCTGGCCGCGAGCCGCGCTGCGTGGTGAACGCCCTCTCCGACGGCACGGGCCGCGTGCGCGCATGGCGGTTCGCGGGCGTGGAGCATGCGCCCGACGCGGCGGGGCTTGCCGCGCTGGGCGACGCCGTCACGCAGGCGCTCCGCGCGCAGCCCTCGGTCGAGGTGCACTTGCGCGCCGACGCCGATCTGCGCTACGCCGACATCGCGCCGGCCATCGAGATGGTGGGCCGCGCCGCCACGAGGGCCAATCCCGGCACGCCCGCTCGCCTGCGTGTGGCCGTGCAGCCGGAGCCGCGGTCATGAGCGATCCGGCGACGATCGCCGCGCACCTGCGCCGCCTGCGCGACGACGTGATGTCCGGCACGCAGCTGGCGGACGACGAGGACGCCGAGAGGCGGCTTCGCGAAGCGCGCGCCAAGCGTCGCGCGCTCGGCGGTCTGCAGCTGAACCTGACGCCGATGATCGACGTGACCTTCCTGCTGCTGGTGTTCTTCGTGTGCACCACCAAGGCGCTCGACAAGGAGGGTCTGCTGCGCGCGGACCTGTCGGAGCGCGGCGGCGCGATGCCCGCGGACGCGCTCTCACTCGACGAGCCGCCGCTGCGCGTGGAACTGCGTCGCGAGGACGCCCGCACGCGCGTGCAGGTGCTGGCGCCGATGCCGCAGCCCGAGGATCCCGAGGAACTCGGCTTCCTGCTCGCCTCGCGTCGATACGGTCCCGAGAATCCAGCGGGCATCTTCGCCGCGGATCACCCGATCGAGTTGGCGCCCTCGGCCGACGCCCCATGGGAGGACACCGTGGCCGCCTTCAACGCCATCACGCGCGCCGGCTACACCCGCGTGAGCTTCGCGAGGCCGCAATGAGTCGCTGGGTGGCGTTCGCGTGCGCGTCCTGCATCGCCCTGGGCGCGCTGGCACAGGACGCACCGACCGTCGACGCGTCGCTGGCGTCGGTGGAGAACCTGAAGCGACGCGTGCAGACCGAAGCCACCGAGGCGGGCCAGCGCAAGGCGGCCGACGCGATGCTGGCCGCACGCGCGGAACTTGTCCGCGCGAACGCGAACGATCCGCGCGTGCCGGTGTGGCTGGCGGACCAGGCGGAGGAGTGCTTCACCGTGGCGCTGCCCGCGGGCGGCGACGTGGACCGGACGCTCTACGGGTTGGCCGGACCCGACGCGCGACGCCGCGTGCGGCGGCTCGCGGTCGACATGGCGGCCGCCGCGGAGCAGGCGGAGGTCGCCGCCAAGGCGGTGCTGGACCGAACCGGCGCCGATGCGGCCCCCCCGCCGCTGGTCGAACGCCTGACGACGGTCGAGCGGCCGCGCCGCATTCCGCTGGTGCGCGCGCTCGCGGACGTGCTGCAGGTCGAGATGGCGGAGTTCGACGCGGGTCGCCGGCGCGCGCTCGCGGAGTCGGCCATCGCGCGCATCGACACGCTGCTGCCTGAACTCGACGATCGCACCGCCAGCGTGGTCGCTCGGTACGCAGGCCTGACGGCCGCGCGCATCGGCGAGGAGCGCGCGGCGAATCGCTTCCTGTCGCTCGCGCGGCAGAAGGCGGGCGAGGACGAGGCGCTGACGACGCTCGCGGATCTGGCCGCGTTGCGCGCCGCGGGATTGCTGCGCGGCCCCGCCAGCGCGGCCGAGGCCGCCAGCGTGCTTCGCGGCGCGGGCACCACCGCGCGACAGCTCGCGATCACGGAACTTGAGGCGCGACTTCGAAGGCAGGCCGAGGGCGAGACGGCCGGCGCGCCATCGAGCGGACTGCTGGCGTGGACCTCTCCCTTCACCAATCTGCTGCGACGGACGAAGGCCGATCGGGCCGGCGAGATGCGCGACCTCGCCATCGCGCGACTTGCGGAGGTGCTCCGTGACGGAACGCCTCTGCCCGACGGCGAGCCGATGGCGATCCTCGGCGCCGCGCAGCACGCCCTCGATGCGGGCCAGTCCGTCGAACCGCTCACCGAGGCGCTGGCCAAGCTCGCGGAAGATCCCCTGGCGCCCGCCTCGCTGCGTGCGGGTGCGCTGCGGACGCTCGCGCGCATCGACATGTCGGCGGACCGATGGGCCGAGGCCGCCGACCGCTCGCTTGCGCTGGCGCGCGGTTTCCCGCTGGATCCGTCCAGCGCTCCAGCGATGTCGCTTGCCGTGCGCATCGCGCGCGAACTCGATCGCGCCGCCGACGGCGCCGACGCATCCACACGGCAGCGGCTCGAGCGTGCGGTGGCGCTTGGCCTGGCGGGCTACCCCGAACATGCGGATCAGGCGCTCTGGCAACTTGAACGCCAGGTGCTCGCGGCCGAGGCCGCGGCGGAGTCGCGTGCCTGCGACCTGAAGGATGTGGATCCCCTGCTTCCCGCACCGGCCGATCCGGTCGTGGAGGGCCTTCGCGCGCGACTGGCGAGCGCGCGCGCGTGGACCGCGCTGCAGCGAGGCCAGCCGAAGGAATCGCTGGAGGCGCTCGCATCGACCGCGCCGCCAGTGCCCGGGCGGGCCGCGGATCTTCGACTCGCCGCGCGCATGGGTGCGCTGGCCGAACTGGATCGTGACGTGCTTGCGGACACCGAGATCGCCGCCGCGAGGGCGGACGCCGTGAGCGCCGCGGCGATCTCCCACGCCGCTCGTCATGTGCCCGAGCAGCGGCTTCCGGTGGAAGTCCCGAACTCGGCGGGCGCGGGTGCCGCGCGCGCGCGTCGACTCGCGGCGGCCGTGCGCGCCTCCACGGCGGTGGCTGCCTCGGATTGGTCGCGGATCGGCGATCTGCTGCGGCTCGCGGGCGAGCCGGAACTCGCGCGGGCGGCGTACGCGCAGGCGCTTGAACTTCAACCGGATGCGCTGGAACCGCTGCAAGGCCTGGCCGAGGCGAGTTTCGCGCTCGGAGGCGAGGCCCGATGGAGCGAGGCCATGGGCATCCACCGTCGGTTGCTCGCGGGCCGCGAGATGGGCGGCGACGAGGCCACGAAGGATCGGGCGTGGTGGCTCAGCCAGTTGCGCCAACTGCAGATCCTGCAGGCGGCCGATCGCTTCGACGAGCGCGCGCGCATGCGGCTGAACCGCCTTCGTGCGATCGACGCGGATCTCGGTGGCGCGGATTTCCGCCCCGCCTTCGATGCGATCGAGCGTGCCGCTCCCACAGGAAAGAACTGACTAGCCGCGTGCGGCGGCTTCAAGTCGCGCGCCAAGCGCGTGCAGCGCGGCCATCGCACGTGCCATGTCCCAACGCTGACGCTCGCGGTCGCCGGTCGAGTTCGAGATGACTCGCACCTCGCCACCGGGAATGCCGAGCCTGTGCGCCGCATGCACCACCGCCGCACCCTCCATCGCCTCGGCGAGCGCACCGGTGCGTCGCTCCACCTCGGCCGCAAGCGCGTCCGTGCCGCTGCAGGTGGCCACGGTCGCGATCACGCCGCGATGCAGCGGTCCCGGCAGGAAGGCGGTGAGTCGCGGCTCGGTCGGGACACTGTTGCCCGCGAAGTCACCCAGCGGGAAGCCCATCGCCGCGGTGTCGAGGAAGCCGGTCGGCGTCTGCAGTCCTTCCTCCACGTACATGCAGGCGCTCGCGACCACCATGTCACCCGACTGCAGCATGGAACCGGGCAACGCGCCCGCGATGCCCACGCTCAGCGCGCCATCGAAGGGACCTTCCTCCAGCAGCGCGGCGGTCGTGGCCGCAGCGGCGTTCGTGCGCCCGATGCCACTCACGATCACGTGCGCCTTCGAGCAGCCGAGCGCCTCGGCCTCCTTCGAGGTGGCCGCCACGATCAGCAGTCGCGCGCTCACGGGCGTGGCGCCCCGGCGATGCGCGCGGCCGCCTGTGCCAGCGGAACGAGCTCCTGCGAGCCGCCGTCGAGATCCTTCAGCGCCACGGCACCTTGGGCGAGCTCGGCACCCAGGATCACGGCGAAACGCGCGCGCGCCTTCGCGGCATCACCCAGCAGCTTGCCCACGTTCTTCGTGGTCTTCCAGCTCGCGCGGGCGTGAAGCCCCTGGCGCCGCAATTGCATCAGAAGCCGTGGAAGCTCGCGCTCCGAGGCCTCGCTGCCATCGCCGATCAGATACGCGTCGGGTCGGGGCAGCAGCGCGAGCGCGTCCTTGGGAAGCAGGCCGCGATCGCCGAGCACCAGACCCAGCACCACGTCGCCCATGCCGAAGCCCATCGCCGGCATCTTCGGACCGCCGAAGAGTTCCACGAGTCCGTCGTAGCGACCACCGCCGGCCACCGCCCGCTCGTTGCCGCTCGCCTCGTGGATCTCGAAGACGGTGCCGGTGTAGTAGGCGAGTCCGCGCACGATGCCGAAGTCCCACTCGCACCATGCGGCGAGTTCCATCGCCTTCAGCCGCTCCGCCAGTCCGAGCACGCCGGCGAGCGACGCCTGATCCACGCCCAGCCGCAAGGCGAGCGCGCCCGCGTCCGCGTCGACCGGCAGCCGTGCCGCGGCGATCGTGTCGAAGCGTGCGCGCGCCTCGGCGGAGAGTCCCAGTGCGGCGGCACGCTTCTCGAACTCGGCGGGCTCGAGCTTGTCGCGACGGTCGAGCAACTCGAACGCGTCGCCCACGCGATCGGGCTGCACGCCAGCGGCCGCGAGCGCCGCACCCACCGCGCCACGATGCGAAAGCCGCACGCGCACGTCGGTCGGCTTCAGTCCCAGGCGCTCGAGCGCCAGCACCGCGCAGGCGATCACCTCCACATCGGCGGGCGCGCCCTCCACGCCCAGCAGGTCCACGTTCCACTGCACGAACTCGCGCAGGCGACCGCGCTGCTGGCGCTCCGCGCGGAAGTGCACGGGAATGGCGAACCACTTCACGGGCAGCGGCAGACTTCCCGCCTTCGCGGCCACCATGCGCGCGAGCGTCGGGGTGAACTCGGGGCGCAGCGCGTAGTCATCGTCACCGCCCGCGCGGCGGAAACTGAACAGCTCGTTCACGATGCCGGGGCCGCTCTTGGCGGTGTAGAGCGCGAGGTGCTCGTAGGTGGGGCCCTCGATCTCGTCGAAACCACAGTCGATGCTGGCGTGCCGCCAAGCGCCCTCGATGTGGCGGCGCACCGCCATCAGGTCGGGATAGAAGTCGCGCGTGCCCTTCGGGCCCTGATGGGTGACGGCCATGCGTCGAGTGTACGGCGGCGCGTCGCGCGATCAGGCGGCGGACGTGTCACCCTCGCGCATGGCGCGCATCAGGAAGACGGCAGGCAGGCCCGCGAGCGTCCAGCCGAACCAGCTGTCGAAGACCAGCACCGCGGTCCAGTCGTTGGGGGCGAACATGAACGCCCAGAAGATCATGTGCGTGGCCAGCACCATGAACACCACCATCGCCTGCAGCGCGAGGAAGCGACGCAGCCGACCGTGCGCGGAGCCCGCCAGCCCGATCGCGGACACCAGCATGGCGGTGGCGAAGAACTCGATCAAGAAGCCACGCACGAACATGCGCGGATCGTCAAGATCCTGCGGGCCTTTCGTGAGGGCCATCATGATGACCGGTCCCTTGCGGAACTTGTCCTGACGGGCCTTCTGCTCGCGCTCCACGTCCGTGAGCGTTCCGGCGCGCTCCAGGTCCGCCTCCGGTGGATGGACGTACATCCCGGACCGCGGCGCAGCGCTGTCGATCACCTGAACCACGGCGTCGCCGCCCGGCATCGGCAGCATGAACCGCTTGTACAGGCCGCCCGCCCATGCGAAACCGCCCCACGCGAGGACGAGCACCGCGCCGAACACGACGGACAGGAGGAAGCGCATCGGCATGCCGCCAAGGTACCGGTAACGAGGGTCTGAGGTTGTTCCGGACCAGTTGGCAGGTGGCCCGCAACAACCTCTGGCCCTCGTTCTCGGAATCAGGCGAGACGCTCACGCGCCCAGCCGATCCAGCTCGAGTCGGGCAGCGACTTGCCCATGCTGCGGAACATGAAGCTGATCTGCGCATTGTGGTAGAGCGCGTGCGTGGGCACCTGCATGGCCGCATCGACCGCGCGCTGGCGGTAGGTCTTGCCGTCGCGCGTGCGCTCGACGATGCGCGCGCATTCGGCGGGCGTGAGGGCGGCGAGCCAGCGGTCCCAGTCGGCACGCGTGGCCTTCCAAGCTCGCCCGATCGCGTCGAGGTCGGGGTACGCATCGCGCGTGGGCCACACCACCTTGTCCACGGTGCCGTTCAGCACGCCAATCCACACCATCTCGGCGCCCAGCAGATGCAGCAGCGTTTCAAAGACGGTCTCGATGCCGATCGGGAACTTTTGGTGCAGTTCCTCCGACGAGAGCCCACGCGAGGCCTTCATGGTGCGGTCGGTCAGCCATCGCACCCATTGATGCGCGTCGCGGATGGTCTGCAGGTCGCTCATACGCGGCACGATACCGCGCGGCGCATCACCACTCCGGGCCGCCGGCATATCGGCCGTACACGTCGCCCATCGCCTGAACCATCTCGCCCAGCGTGCAGCGGCCCAGCGCGGCTTCCACCAGCGCGGACATCACGTTGCGGCCCTCGCGCGCGTCGAGGCGGATGCGGTCAAGGCAGCCCTTCACCGTGTCGGCGCTGCGCTCGCGACGGAACTTCGCCAGACGCTCGCACTGCTCGGTCTCGACGGTGTGCGGAATCTGCAGGATGGACACCTGCCGCTCCTCGTTGCCCTCGGGATAGGCGTTCACGCCCACGATGATGCGGTCGCCCGCCTCCATCTCCTGCCCGAAGCGGTAGCTCGCCTCGGCGATCTGGCGGCGGAAGTAGCCCTTGTGGATGCCGCTCACCACGCCACCTATGTCGTCGATCTCGGAAATGAGCTGGTTCGCGTCAGCCTCCATGCGGTCGGTGAGCGCCTCCACGAACCAGCTGCCACCCAGCGGATCGACCGTGCGATGCACGCCGGTCTCGTGCGCCAGGATCTGCTGCGTGCGCAGTGCCACGCGCACGGCCTGCTCGGTGGGAAGGCCCAGCGTCTCGTCCATGCTGTCGGTGTGCAGGCTCTGGCAGCCGCCCAGCACGCCCGCCATGGCCTGGAACGCCACGCGCACGATGTTGTTCAGCGGCTGCTGCTCGGTGAGCGAGCAGCCCGCGGTCTGCACGTGCGTGCGCATGAGCCAGCTGCGCTCCTGCTTCGCGCCGAAGCGGAAGCGCATGGCGTTCGCCCAGATGCGGCGCGCCGCGCGCAGCTTGCAGATCTCCTCGAAGAACTCGTTGTGGCTGTTGAAGAAGAACGACAAGCGCGGCGCGAAGGCGTCCACGTCCATGCCGCGCTTCAGGCAGGCCTCCACGTATTCCATGCCGTCACGCAGCGTGAAGGCGAGCTCCTGCGTGGCGCTGCTGCCCGCCTCGCGGATGTGGTAGCCGCTGATCGACACGCTGTTCCACTTCGGCAGGTGCTGGCTCGCGAACTCGATCGTGTCCACCACCAGCTTCACGCTGGCCTCGGGCGGATAGATGAACTCGTTCTGGCTGTGGAACTCCTTCAGGATGTCGTTCTGCAGCGTGCCGCCCAGCTTGTCCCATCCGATGCCGCGCTCCTTCGCCATGGCCAAGTACATGGCCCAGATCACGCATGCCGGACCGTTGATGGTCTGGCTGACGGTGACCTCGCCCACCGGAATGTCGGCGTAGAGCCGGTGCATGTCCTCGATGGTGCACACCGCCACACCGCAGCGACCCACCTCGCCGGCGCTCAACACGTCGTCGCTGTCGCGGCCCATGAGCGTGGGAAGGTCGAACGCGGTCGAGAGGCCGGTGTTGGCCTTCGTGCCCTTCGCGTTCTCCAGCAGGTACTTGAATCGCTTGTTGGTGTCGTCGGCGCTGCCGAAGCCCGCGAACTGGCGCATGGTCCAGAGGCGGTTGCGGTACATCGTCTTGTGCACGCCGCGCGTGAACGGGAACTGACCCGCCTCGCCGATGCGCGCGTGGGGCTTCGACGCGTCCTTCGGGTCCTGCGTGGGCACGGCCGTCGGGTCGTAGCGCTCCTCCACGACGTAGCCGGACAGCGTCACCGCCTCCGGATCGACGGCGGGCTTGGCGGCGTTCGTGGCGGACGCGTTCGAGGTGGTTCGCGTGCTCATGGAGAGATTCCTTCGGAGCAATCCTAGGGGATTCATCGCCACATCCCAACCCCCCGCAGGCCCCTAGCATCCGCGCTTCGTGCCCCCCCGCTCGCGTCGACACACCCTCATGCTCGTGCTCTGCTTCGCGGCGGTGTACCTGCTCTGGGGAAGCACCTTCCTTGGGAACAAGATCGCGCTGCGACAGATCCCGCCCATGCTGCTCTCAGGCTTCCGCTTCGAGGTCGCGGGCCTCCTGATCCTCGGCGGCGTCACCGCGTTCGGCAAGCTTGAGCCCGGCGCCGTGACGAACTGGCGTCACTGGCGCACCGCGATCGTGACTGGCGGCCTGCTGTTCCTGCTCGCGAACGGCCTGCTGAGCGCGGGACTGGCGCGACCCGTGCCAACGGGGATCGCCGCGCTGATCGTGGGAAGCACGCCGATCTCGCTGGTCACGATGGATCGCATGCAGACCCGCCGCGGCCTGCCATCAATGCGCGTGATGATCGGCATGGGCTTGGGACTCGGAGGCGTGGCCACGCTGGTGTGGGGCTCGATGGCGAGTGGCGATGGCGCGAAGCCGCTTGAACTCGTGGGCGCCCTCATGGTGTCCGCGAGCACGCTCTTCTGGGGGGCGGGCACGATCCTGGGCCGCGCGCTGCCGCAACCGCGCAATCCACTCACGGCAAGTTCGCTGCAGATGATCGCGGGCGGCGCCATGCTGCTCGCCGTGAGCGCCGTGGCCGAACGATGGGAACCGGTCACGCGGATTCCGCCGCAGGATCCGGCGTGGCTGGCCGTGCTCTTCCTGGTGTGCGGCGGTTCCCTGCTGGGGTTCACCGCCTACATGTGGCTGGTGCGCAACACCAGCGCCGCGGCGGTGGCCACCTACGCCTACGTGAATCCGCTCATCGCGATCCTGCTCGGATGGCTCTTCCTGGGGGAGACGCTGCACCCGCGCGTCGCGCTTGCGGCGGCACTCATCTTGGGCGGCGTGGTGCTGATGCAGACAGGTCGCAAGGGCCGCGAGAGCGAGCATCGCCTGAGAAGAGTGGCAGAGTCCAGGCCATGACGACAACGCGGCCACCGCTTCGCGTGGAGCGCGTTCGAAATGGCCGTGGCCTGGTGGCGAACCGATCGTTTCACGCGGGCGAGCGCATCACGCCACTGCACGGGCGCGTGGTCTCGGCGCGCACGGTCTGGGGCTGGTGGGAGCGCGATCCACGCCGCGCCGCCAACTGCATCCGCTTCGACGCCGATCGCTACCTCGACCCAAGCGGCGCGTGGGGCGAGTTCGCGAACCACGGGTGCGAACCGAACGCGGCGATCCTTCGCGAGCGAGGCCAGCTGGTGCTTCGTGCGCTGCGCGCGATCCGCGCCGACGACGAGGTCCTGCACGACTACAGCACGCTGCTCGGCGCGGACGACGTATGGACCATGCGCTGCCGCTGCGGCGCGCATGGATGCCGTGGCACGGTGCGAAACCTCGAGCGGCTCCCCGCATCGATCGTGGACCGGTACATCACGCTCGGCGCGGTCCCGCGCTTCATCCTCGACACGCTCGCAGACCGGCCCTGACCGCGCTCACACCGCGAAGTACTTCGCCTCGGGATGATGCACCACGATCGCGCTCGTGCTCTGCTCGGGGTCGATCTGCCAGTTCTCGGTGAGCCGGCAGCCGATGCGTTCGGGTCGGAGCAGCCGGAAGAGCTTCTCCTGGTCGCTCATGTCCGGGCACGCCGGGTAGCCGAAGCTGTAGCGACTGCCGCGGTACTTCTGCGTGAACAGTTCCTTGATGCGTGGGCTGTCGTCGAGTCCGATGCCCAACTCGGCGCGGATGCGCTTGTGCCAGAGCTCGGCCAGGGCTTCGGCGCACTCCACGCCCATGCCGTGCATGTAGAGGTACTCGGTGTACTCGTTGCGCTCGAAGAGCTGCTTCGCGCGATGGCTCACCTCCACGCCCATCGTCACGCAGTGGAAGCCCACCACGTCGCGCTCCTTCGCGCTGCGAGGACGGAAGAAGTCGCTGATGCACAGGCGCTCGCGTCCCGCCTGCCGCGGGAAGCTGAAGCGCTCCAGCTCGCGCTCGGGATCCGCCGGATCGAAGACCACCAGATCGTTGCCCTCGCTTGCGCACGGGTAGAAGCCGTACACGACGGCCGGGCGCAGGATGTGCTCGGACCTGCACTGCGCCTTCAGGCGATCGAACACCTCCTCCGCCTTCGCCTCCAGCTTCGCGTACTCCGCGTCGTTCAGGTCGCCGCGCTTGAAACCCCACTGGCCGCGGAACAGCGCCGTCCGGTTCACGAAGGGGTAGATCTCGTCCAGATCCACAGATTCCACCAGTCGGTCGCCCCAGAACGGCGGCTTCGGGACCGGCAGGTCGCTTCGCACCGCGCTGCGCCCGGGTGCGGTGGCGGTGGCGCTGTCTGCGGTCTCCAGCCGCTGGCCCACCTTCGCGTCCACCGCGGCGCGCTTCGTCAGACGCGCCTGCACCTCCGAGTCGATGCGGCCCAGCTCGCCGCGCGCCAGCGCCTCGCACACGGCCAGTCCTTCGAAGGCGTCCTTGCCGTAATACAGCGGTCCCTCATACACGTCACGCAGGTGACTCTCGGCATAGTGACGCGTCAACGCGGCACCACCGAGCAGGATGGGGACCGTCACGCCGAGCTGGTTCAGCTCGCGCAGGTTCTGCTCCATGATGGTGACGCTCTTCACCAGCAGGCCGCTCATGCCGATGCAGTCCGCGCCGGTCGAGCGCCACGCGTCCACGATCTGCTGCAGGCTCTGCTTGATGCCGATGTTGTGCACCTTGAAGCCGTTGTTCGACAGGATGATGTCGACCAGGTTCTTGCCGATGTCGTGCACATCGCCGGCCACCGTGGCCAGCACCATGCTCGCCTTGGGCTTCTCGGCCACGCCGCTCTTGGCCATGTGGGGCTGCAGATGCGCCACGGCCTTCTTCATCACGCTGGCGCTCTGCAGCACGAACGGCAGCTGCATGGTGCCGGCGGCGAACAGCTCGCCCACCGTCTTCATGCCGGCGAGGAGGTGGTCGTTGATGATGTCGAGCGGCGGGTACTTCGCCAGCGCGGAATCCAGCGACGCGTCCAGCGCGGTGTCGTCTCCATCCACGATGTGGCGCTGCAGGCGCTCCTCGATCGGAAGGTCCGCGAGCCCCTTCTTCTCGGTGACCTGCTCCACGCCATCCGGGAAGAGCCCGATGAAATGCAGCAGCGGATCGAACTCGGCGGGCTTGCCCTCGGGGCGCTCGGCGCCGCGGCGGTCGAAGATGAGCCACTCCGCGGCCTTGCGCTGCTCGGGTGGAATGCGGTTCAGCGGCAGCAGCTTGCTGAAGTGCACGATCGCCGCGGTGAGCCCCCGCTGCCGCGCCTCGTGCAGGTACACGCTGTTCAGCACCGTGCGTGCGGCGGGCTTCAGGCCGAAGCTGATGTTCGAGAGGCCGAGCAGGATGCCGCAGTTCGGGAAGCGCTTCGCGATCCGCTCGATGCCATGCAGTGTTTCCACGCCGAGCTTGCGGTCGTCCTCGTTGCCCGTGGCGATCGTGAAGGTCAGCGGGTCGAAGAGCAGGTCGCTCTCGTGCAGTCCCCACGTGCGCGTGTACAGGTCATGGATGCGCTCGGCGATCGCCAGCTTCCTGTCCGCTGTCTTCGCCATGCCCGCCTGCGGATCCTCGTCGATGGTGAGCGCCACGCACGCCGCGCCGTATCGCTTCAGCAGCGGGCAGACGCGGTTCATGCGCTCCTCGCCGTCCTCCAGATTGATGCTGTTCACGATGCATCGGCCGCCTGCGCGCTTCAGGCCCTCCTCCAGCACGCCCGCCTCAGTGCTGTCCAGCATGAGCGGCGCGTTCACCTGCCGCACGATGCGGCTGGCCACCTCGCCCATGTCCTTCACGCCGTCGCGGCCCACGAAGTCCACGCACAGATCGATCAGATGGCTGCCGTCGCGCATCTCCTCGCGCGCCATGCCCACCAGCTGGTCCCATTGCTCCTCGTCGAGCAGACGCTTGAACTTGCGGCTGCCATTGGCGTTGGTGCGCTCGGCCACGATCAGGAAGGAGTTGTCCTGCTTGAACTCGGTGAAGCCGTACAGGCTGCTGCAGCCCGGCACCTGCGGCTCCAGCGTGCGCGCGGCACGCGCGCGGCGCGCTCCCACCACGTCACGCAGCGCGCGGATGTGCTCGGCCGTGGTGCCACAGCAGCCGCCGACCACGTCCACCTTGAACTCCTCCACGAAGCGACGCATCGCCTTCGCATACGCCTCGGGCTGCAGCGGGTACTCGGTGCGGCCCTCGACCAGCACAGGCAGGCCCGCATTGGGCACCACGCTCACCGCGCGATCCCAGTGCTTCGAGAGATACGCGACATGCTCGGCCATCTCCACCGGGCCCGTGGCGCAGTTCAGGCCCAGGCTCGCGATCGGAAACGGCCTCAGCGCGTTCACCACCGCCGCGATGTCACTGCCAAGCAGCATCGTGCCGGTGGTCTCCATCGTCACGCTCACGAGCAGCGGAATGCGCTCGTGCGACATGCCGCGCTCGGCCAGCGCGTCCAGGCACGCGTTGATCGCACACTTCACCTGCAGCAGGTCCTGCGCCGTCTCGATGATGAAGCAGTCGACGCCGCCCTCGATGAGGCCGAGCGCCTGCTCCTTGTAGCTGTCGAGCATCAGGTCCCAGGTGGTGTTGCCAAGCGTGACCAGCTTGGTGCCAGGCCCGATGCTTCCCGCGACGAAGCGCGGTCGATCCGGCGTGGCGTGCTTGTCACACGCCGCACGCGCCACCTGCGCACCCATCCGGTTCAGCTCACGCGTCCACGCCACCATCTCTGCATCGAACTCCGCGCCCACCAGCTTGTTCGAGCCGAAGGTGTCGGTCTCGACCACGTCGGCACCCGCCAGAAGAAATTGCTCGTGGATGCGCTGGATGACGTCCGGGCGACTCTTCACCAGAATGTCGGTGCAGTTGTCGCGGCCCAGGTAGTCGGCGGGCGTGCAGTCGGTGCACGCGTGAATGCTTGTTCCCATCGCGCCGTCGAACACCAGGACCTGCGAATGAAGCGCGTCGAGGAAGCGGCTGCTCATGGCGCTCGAAAGTTAGTGGGCATTCAGCCAACCATCAACCGTTCATCCGGATATATGGATGACTTCAGGCCGCTCGGGGTTTGAAGGTCCGATAGTTGTTGCCCAAGCGCCCCCGCTTCCGAGGACCCCCGACCAGTATTTGCAAATCGCACCGACTTGAACCCCCCAAAGGACGCGCGCTCCCCGCACACTTTCGACCCATGTCCTCCATGTGGGTTCGCTGCGTCCGTCACGGTGTCGCGGCAGCCGTCATCCTGATCGCGGGCGTTCGCTGCGCGAGCGTCAGCGCCCCCTCCGGCACGCCCATCACCCGCGAGCAGGCGCGCGCGAGTTTCGAGGAGGCGTGGAGCACGATCGAGAAGGGCGATCCGGATCCCGCACATGGAGGAGTCGACTGGAAAGCCGTGCACCACCGCTTCGCCCCGGAGGCCGAGGCGTGCACCACGCGCGAATCGCTGCGCATCGTGCTGCAGAAGATGCTCTCCACGCTTGGCCGAAGTCACTTCGGAATCCTCTCCGATCAGGAGAGCGATCGTCTTGCCGACGCACCCGAGGCGACCGCCCAGGATGGAACCTGCGGTCTCGATCTTCGAGTGATCGAATCCGAGGCGATCGTGACGGGCGTGCAGGATGGTTCACCCGCCGCACAGGCGGGCGTGCGACGCGGCTGGCGCGTGACACTGGTGGACGATGAACGGCCGACCGATCCGGCATGGCGCGACGAGACGCAGAACCTGCTGAAGCGCTACGCCCACAACGCGTCGATCCGCGCGCTCGATCATGGCGCGACGGGCGTGGCCACGCGATGGTCGTTCCTGGATGAATCCGGCACTCCGCACGCGATCTCGATCACGCGCGCGTCCCTGCCCGGTCGGCGCACGAAACTCGGCCTGTTGCCCGAATTCTCGGTCACCTGCACGGATCGCCTGCTGACCGCGGAGGAATTGCACGCGCTCGGGGTGCCCGAGGACCTCCGCATCGGCGTGATCGCGTTCAACGTCTGGATGCCCGTGCTCGCGGCGGAGCTCGACGCGGCGGTCGATCGCCTGCGCGCCAGCGACGGCATCGTGCTGGACCTCCGAGGCAATCCCGGTGGTGTGGGCGCGATGGCGATGGGCGTCGCGGGACACTTCTCGAACGAGCCGGACAGTCTGGGCACGATGCGAACGCGCGACACCACCCTCGAGTTCCGGATCAATCCCCGACGAAGCACCGCGGACGGCCGCGAGGTGGAACCCTTCGCCGGTCCGCTCGCGATCCTGATGGATCCACTCTCCGCGAGCACCAGCGAGATCTTCGCGGGCGGACTGCAGGCGCTCGGCCGAGGGCGCGTCTTCGGCCGCACCAGCGCCGGCGCGGCGCTGCCCGCGCAGATGCGAAGGCTCCCGAGCGGCGACGGCATGATGTTCGCCTTCGCCGACTACACCTTGCCCAATGGCCGATCGCTCGAGGGCGAGGGTGTCGTGCCCGATGAACCGTGCGGCGGCTCGCTCGACGCGTGGCGCGAAGGCAACGATCCTGATCTTCGCGCCGCGACGCACTGGATCTCGAGGACGCTTCGCGACCGCGACTGCCACGAGTGAATCCATTCATCCTCAAGCCACCTATCCTCCACCCATGCGCACCACGCTCTGCATCCTGCTGCTCTCGATCGCCACGCTGACCGCCCGGGCGCAGGATGGCGCGTTCGGCGCCTCCCCCGCCAAGGCCGACGAGAAGCCCGTCACGCCCACCGCGCCGCCGACCAAGGACGCGCCCGCTTCACCCGAGCCCGGCGCTCCCGCCGCAGCACCCATCGTGCAGCCTGCGAACCTGCCGAGCGCCTCGGAGATCTTCAAGCGCAGCCTGCAGGCGATCGGTGGCGAGGCCGCCGTGCGCAAGCACACCTGCATGCGCATGGAGGGGACGCTCGCCGCAGCGGCCATGGGCATGAAGGGCCGCATGGTGGTGCAGGCGCTCGCACCGAACCTCTTCCTCACCTCGATCGACATGGACGGGATCGGCTCGATGAAGCAGGGCTTCGACGGCACCGTGGGCTGGACCAGCAACCCGATGATGGGAACGCAGTTGCTCGAGGGCCGCACGCTCGACGAGCTCCGTCGCAGCGCCGACTTCTACCGCGAACTCGATCCCGGCAAGGTGTGGAAGACCGCGACCGTGAAGGGCGTCACCGAGTTCGGTGGCACGCCGTGCTACGAGATCGCCGTCGATGGCGACATGGGCGCCGGCAGTCTCTTCTACGGCGTGGCGGACGGGCTCGCGCGCGGCATGCGGCTCGAGGTCGAGACGCCGATGGGCAAGATGCCCACCACCACGCGCATGGTCGAATACAAGCCCTTCGACGGCCTGTTGATCGCCAGCAAGACCGAGATCGAGGCGATGGGCGCGGTGCAGACGATGACGGTGGACAAGGTCGACTTCACGCCGATCGACGCGAAGGTGTTCGAACTCCCCCCTGACGTGAAGGCGCTGGTCGCCTCGGGCAAGCGCAGTGCGCCGCCCGCCGCGCGCCCAGCGAGGAACGGCGCGGCCGCCAAGCCGGCGCCCGGCGCCACTCCCAAGCCAGCGCCGGCTTCCACGCCGTGATTCTGGCGATCGTCGCTGCCACGCTGCTCCTGCAGAGCGCGACGCCGGCCACGCCCGCCGCGGTGGACGCGGTGCCGGAGGATCAGTTCACGAGGGCCATCACGCTGGTGGGACCTGTGGACAGGGTCCCGTTCCTGCGGTGCGAGGGATCGATCGAGACCGAGCGAGGCACCAGCACGCTGGAGGTGCTGTGGAGCGCGCGTGCGCCGCGTCGGCTGATCGTGCGCGAGAGACTTCCCGACGGATCGATCGCGGAGTCGGGCTGCGACGGCACGCGCGGCTGGATGCGCGTGCCCGGCCGCGCCGCTGCGCTCGAGGTGGAGCCGGCCGCCGTGCTGGCGGGCAACGCCGGCATCGTGCCGCCTCTCATGCTGCTGGCGCTCGCCGACCGGTTCCCGCAACGGAAGCCCGGCACCGACGAGACCATCGGCGGCGTCGCGTGCCGACGGCTCGACATGGAGGACCGAGATGGTTTGCCAGGCATCGCGTGGTTCGACGCCGCCACCGGCCGCCTGCGGGCCTTCCGCGTGCAAGCACGTCGATCGCAGCCCATGACCATCACCACCATCACGGCCTGGACCACCGTGGGGCCCTTGCTGGTGCCCTCCGCGTTCGAATCCATCCGCGACGGCGCGACCACACGCGTGCGCTTCACGCGGTTCGACACCGAGCCGATCGATCCAGCGGCCTTCGCGCCGCCGACTGCGGGCGGCAGATAGTTTCTCCTGCACACGCATCTGAAAGACCCAAGCCTCCAATATCCTTCCACACCCATGCCCGACGATTGCGTGATCCGAATGCAGGATGTGCACAAGCGCTTCGGCGCCACGCACGCCGTGTGCGGCGTGACGCTGCAGGTCGAGCGCGGTTCCGTGTGCGGCTTCCTGGGGCCCAACGGCGCCGGCAAGAGCACCAGCATCCGCATGATCATGAGCATCATCGTGCCCGACCAGGGCCTGGTCGAGGTGCTCGGCGCGAGCGCGCTCGAGGCGAAGGATCGCATCGGCTACCTGCCCGAGGAGCGCGGGCTCTATCGCACCATGCGCGTCGCGGAGTTCCTGCGCTTCATGGCGCGCCTGAAGGGCGTCGCGTCCACGCAGACCGACGCGCGCATCGGCGAGTGGCTCGAGCGTCTGGAACTGCCCGGCGTGAGTCGTAAGCGCTGCATGGAACTCAGCAAGGGCATGCAGCAGAAGGTCCAGTTCATCGCCGCCGTGGTGCATGCGCCCGACCTGCTGATCCTGGACGAGCCCTTCAGTGGCCTCGACCCCGTGAACACACGCGTGCTCACCCGCGAGATCCGCGGCCTGCAGGAGCGCGGTACCACGATCCTGTTCAGCACGCACCAGATGCGCACCGCTGAGGAGCTCTGCGATCGCGTGGTGCTGATCCATCGTGGCGAGAAGCTGCTTGACGAGACGCTGGACTCGATCCGCCAGCGGTTCGACCCGCGCACCGTGCTCGCCGAACCCACCGGCGACCGTGCCGCCGCGACCGCCGCGATCCAGTCGCTGCCAGGCGTGGCCGAGGCCCGCTGGCACGACGAGTCGCAGGCGCTGCGTGTGCGCCTGCGCGAAGGCGGCGATCCGCGTGCGGCGATGCGCGCCATGCTCGATGTCGCGCCCATGCGTCGCGTGGAGCTTCGCAGGACCACGCTTGACGAGGTCTTCGTGCGGCTGGTGGGTGGCGATGAGAGCGTGCTTGCGGCACAGGAGGCATCCGGTGACTGAGGGATCTGCCATGCGACGCGTGCGCGCCGTGGCTTGGCGCGAGTTCCGTCACACCGTCCTCACGAAGGGCTTCATCTTCGGAGCGATCGTGGTGCCGGCGATCATGATCCTGGCCGCGCCGCTGATCCCGCTGCTCATGGGATCGGAGACACCCCCGATCGAGGGCCGCGTCGTGGTCCTGGACCGCGTGGGTGGTCATCTTGAGGCCCTTCGCATCGCGCTGCAGCCTTCGGGCGATGCGTCGCCGAAGCCCGCCGATCCGCTGAACGCCCCGATCGAGCGTCGCCCGCGCATCCGTTTCGACGCCACCGTCGAGGCGGCGCCCGCCGACGCGGACGAGGCCGCCCTGCGTGCGCAGGTCGGTCGTCAGGAACTCACGGCGCTGCTCGTGATCACCCGACCGAACGAGCGGCCCAGCGCGGAACTGCTTGTCTCGAGCAACGCGAGCCCGCGCCACACCCGCTTCCTCGAGGTCTCGACCGAGCAGGCCCTCGTTCGCGCACGCGTCGCCGCCGCGGGCCAGGACTACCCGCGCCTGCGTGCGCTCATGGATGACGGCGCGGTCGCCACCCTCCGCGTCAGTCCGGAGGGCATGCCCAGCCCCGAGGAGACCGAGCTGCGAATGCTGGTGCCGCTGGGCTTCATGATGCTGCTGTGGATCGCGATCTTCACGAGCGCGAATTACCTGCTCACCACCACCATCGAGGAGAAGAGCTCACGCGTCATGGAAGTGCTGCTGAGCGCCGTGAGTCCGATGGAACTGCTGCTGGGCAAGCTGCTCGGGCAGGCGGGCGTCAGCCTCGTCATGCTGCTGATGTACGGCGCCGCGGGTCTCGGCGGCCTTGGCGCGCTTGCCATGCTCGACACCGTGCCGCTGTCGCACCTGCTTTGGTTCCTGATCTGGTTCCCGATCGCGTACTTCATGGTGGCCGCCATCATGGCGGGCGTCGGCAGCGCGGTCAGCGACCTGCGCGAGGCGCAATCGCTCGTGGGTCCCGCGATGATCGCGCTGATGGTGCCGCTGATCCTCTGGATGCCGATCGTCGAGTACCCCAACGGTGGCCTCGCGGTCGCCTTCAGCTTCATTCCACCCGCGTCGCCGTTCGTGATGGTGCTCCGCCTCACCGCGGCCAACGAACCGATTCCGGT
Organism: Planctomycetota bacterium; assembly: GCA_016872835.1. GTDB lineage: Bacteria > Planctomycetota > Phycisphaerae > Phycisphaerales > SM1A02 > SYAC01. The sequence goes on from VGYX01000009.1 coordinate 86,288, forward strand.
GTGGCAGTCGATCCTCGCGCTCGCCGTGGCGTCGGGCAGCGTGGCGGCGCTCGTGTGGGCGGGCGCGCGCGTCTTCCGCGTGGGTGTGCTCATGCAGGGCAAGACGCCCACCCCGCGCGAACTGCTCCGCTGGATCCGGACGCGCTAGGCTCGTCGGTGTGAGCCGCGAAAGTCTCGTCATCCTGTGCTGGCTGGCAGGCGTCGTCGTCGCGCTCTTCCTTCTCTGGTCGCTCTGGTGGGCCCTGTTCAGCGATCGCTCGCGTGGCGTGCGCCGCTGCCCCAGGTGCTGGCACGTGAACGATCCGGGCACCACCGCCATCGCGAACCTGCGTTGCCCGGAGTGCGGACATCAGGCCGCAAGCGAACGCGAACTGCTGCGTACCCGTCGCAAGTGGGTCCTTGCCGTGATGTGCGCGGTCGGTCTGTGCGCCGAGACTGCGTGGGTGCAGGCGGCCGTGGCTGCGAGCGGCTGGTGGAGCCTGCTGCCCGATCGCGTGCTCATCGCCATCGGCCCATGGATGGGCGACACCGCGGACGCGCGAGAGATGCGTACCTCGCTCCGCGACCGGCTGGTCTGTGGGCGCATCGATCCTGCGGATGTGGTGCGTCTGTTCGAACTCGCGCGCAAGGGCGATGCCGTGTCGGTGCCGGGAAGCGTGCCGTGGCGCACGCGCTACCTGCCATGGATCCAGGCGCTGCACGGGCCGGGGTTCTGGAACGCCTACGCGAACGTGCCCGAAGTCCGCGCGGCAGCCGTCGCGGTGCCTCCGGACATCACCGCGTCGCACCCGCGCACCTGGTGGCCCGACACGCCGCTTCCCGTCACGCTCGCCGTCGAGGACGGCCTGCCCGAAGACATGAGCATGCGCATCGAGGTGCTTGATGCCGAGGGTCTGGGATTGAGCGACGCGGATCGAGAGGCGCTCCGCTCCAACCGATGGATCCGGCGTGGTTCGAGCGGCTTCGGGACCGAGCTTCCGATCGTGCTGCCTGCGCCGGGCAGCGGTTCGTTGGACGGACGGCTGGTCATTCGATGGGGCGTGATCGATCCCTCCGCGTCCGCCGAGTCCCCCACCACCGGCATCGTGCATGTTCCCATCTCGGTGCAGGTGCGACCCGAAAGGCAGCCGCTGACGGCGCGGTCCGATCCCGTGATCGACGAGGCCATGCGCGCCGCGTTCGACCCGGGTCTGCTGCGCCGACGCGCCGGACGCAATCCGCGATTCGCCTTCAGCTACCGACCGCCCGAGACGGCGGCCTCCGAATTCCGCGACACCGCGTTCGGTCTCGTGGTCGAGGCGTGCGAATCCGGCGTGCCACGCCGAACGCTGCGCGTGTGGTGGCGCGGCGGATCGGGTCGCTCGATGGGATGGGAGCGGCCCGTCGAGAATCGCGAACGCCTGCTCACGGCGGAACCCTCGTCGATCTGGACGCTCCGCGTCCGCGGGGACGAGTCGCTCGCGCGCCGCGCCGCCGAACCCGACGCTGGCGAGCCGGCCACGCATTGGTGGTCCGGCACCATCGAGATGCCGCTACGCATCGAGGACGTGGAACCTCAGCGGCGCATGCAGCGCTGGGTTCCCGACATGCCGCACCAGATCGACGAACCGGCCGAGCCCACCAGCTAGGATCCATCGCATGGAACGCAACCTGTGGGCGCCATGGCGCATGGCCTACATCCGAGATCTCAATCGACGCGTCGCCGACGCATCGACGCAGGCTGGATCCGACGGGAGTTCCAACTTCCTGCTGGCGGCGTGGCGCAATCCGTCCGACGACCTGGCGAACCATGTCGTCCATCGCGATGCGCACGGCCTGATCATGCTGAACCGCTTTCCGTACACGAGTGGGCACGTGCTTGTCGCGCTGGGCGATGCGCGACCGCGCCTTCTGGAGTACGGCCCCGAGGCGCGCGCGGCGTTCTGGAAACTCGTCGACGTCGCCGCGGCCCTGGTGGAGGAAGCCCTGCGTCCGCAAGGCCTCAACATCGGCCTCAATCAGGCGCGCGCGGGCGGTGCGGGTCTTCCCGAGCACATTCACGCGCACGTCATGCCGCGATGGAACGGCGACACGAACTTCATGGCCACGATCGCAGGCGCGCGCGTGGTGCCCGATTCGCTCGAGGCCGTCGCGGATCAGTTCCGCGCCGCGCTGCCGAAGGCGCTCGCATCGGTCGCCGCGAACCCTGACCGGGGCTAGACTGACGGCACTGCGACCTCTCGCCCCGCCGGGCGGCAGGCCGACCATGCACTCGAACCGATGCGAACTCCCAGGGTTCCCCATCTTCAATGGCTGCGTCGATGATCAAGCCTCACGCCCTCGCGGGTGGAGTGGAAGGTCGGGCACGATGGCCGGGGATCCCACGTTCAAGCGGGGGTTCGAGTTTCCTCGTCGGCTTCCGCGGCCCTCGGGCCGCCCTCTCGGCGGGGCAAGGGGCCGCGGCCTCCTGCTATCCTTTGCGCTCCATGATTCGTCCCACGATTTCCGTGCTCGTGATCGCCGTGCTGGCTGCCTGCCATACCAAGCCGACCTATCTGCCGTCCGGTGACATCGCCCCGGCGACGGACAAGGACTACGCGCCCGGTGGCATCTACGACGTGAGCTTCGAGTCGATCAAGAACAATCCCACCCCCGAACTGGCCGGCATGAGCGAGCGCGACATGGACGTGCAGCGCAACATGCTGGTGAACGCGAACCAGACGACGCGCATGTTCTGGAGCGATCTGGGCCGCATGTGGCTGGCCGACGAGCCCAGCCCCCTCTCGCCGTATCCGACCGTCAACACGACGGGCAACCCCTGATTCGAAATCGCATGGTGCACCTCCAGCGACCCGCCGATCGGTGGGTCGCTTTGTTTCTCGCCATGCCTGCACGCGGACCGATGCACCCCCCCTAGAGTGATCCTTCGATGTCCTGGTCCGGCTCACAAGTTCGACGCGGAATCGCGGCCCTTCCCGGCCTGCGACACTTCCATCCGCGTTCGGTACCGGCGGTGTCGCGACCCGCATACATGCGCGAGATCCTCAGCTGGGCGTTCCTGCCCCTGTTCCTCGGCGCCGTCGAGGGTGGCGCGCTCGGCGTGGTCGTGAAGAAGGCCTTCGGCGAGTGCGGCGTCTCGGCGCTTGAGCTGAACCTTGCTGTGGCCGTCGTCAGCGCGGCGCCGAACGTGGCGAACCTTTCCAGCTTCCTGTGGGCTGGCTGGGCGCGTGGCCGACGCAAGGTCCCCTTCATCGCCTCGCTGCAGACCGCCACCGCGATCTCCGTGGGACTCATCGCCGCGATGCCGGAAAACCGCTTCGGTCTGTGGGGCCTGTGCGCGCTGGCCACGCTCGCCCGCACCTCATGGACCGGAGTGATCACGGTGCGCGCCGCGGTCTGGCGCGCCAACTACCCGCGTGAGGCGCGTGCACACATCGCGGGCAACATGGCCACAGTGCAGTCGCTCGTGCTCGCGCTCAGCGGATGGATCCTCGGCGTGGGCATGGATCTCTCGCCACGAAGCTTCCATATGATCTTCCCCGCGCTCGCGCTGCTGGGCATCGTGGGCAATGTGCTGTGGCGACGCGTGCCCATGCGCGGCGAGGCGCGCTCGCTCCGCGCCGAGACCGAAGATGCCGGCACGCGCCGCATCGACGCGGGCTCGATCGTGCGCACGCTGCGAGAGGACCGCCCCTACGCGCACTTCATGCTGTGGATGTGGATCTTCGGCCTCGGCAACCTCATGATCGGGGCACCCCAGGCGATCGTGCTCGAGGACGAGATGCACGCCACCTACACGCAGGGCATCCTGGCGACCACGGTGATCCCGCTGCTCGTCATGCCGCTGGCGATCCCGTTCTGGGCGCGTCGGCTCGGTCGGTCGCATGTGGTCGACTTCCGAGCCGTGCACGCGTGGAGTTTCGTGGCCGCCACCGCCGTGCTGTTCCTCGCGTCATGGTGGCGATCGATGCCGCTCTTCTATCTCGCGGGCGCGCTGCTTGGCGTGGGCTTCGCAGGCGGAAGCCTGGCCTGGAACATCGGACACCAGGACTTCGCGCCACCCGAGCGCGACGCGGAGTACATGGCGGTGCATGTCACGCTGAACGGAATCCGGGGCCTGATCGCGCCATTTCTCGCGGTGGGCCTCTACGAGGGCCTGAAGGCATGGGGCCTGGCCCCGTGGACCTTCTTCGTCTGCACCCTGATCAACGTGGTCGGCGCGTGGGGCTTCGTGATGCTCCGCAAGGCCCGCCGCCGGCCCGTCACGACCCTCGTGGCCGCATCGGCCTAGGGCTTCGGCCGCACCCCGCTTTCGGTTACACTCATCGACCCGGCGCATCGCGCGCCGGTGCCCGGGCGCGCGTCCGGGCGTTCCGAAACCCAGCCGGTCTGACGCACGAGCGACAGCGGCGCATCCACGCACCCCTTCTTCACAACCATGGTCAACCACAATCTCATCGAAATGCTGGCCCTCGAGGCCGACGCCGCTGACCGCATGCTTCGCGACGCCTTCGGCGACGCCTCCGACATCAACACGATCCTGGGCGACGAGCTCGCCGCGGTCGGCACCGGCAACATCGTCAAGGGCAAGGTCGTCGCGATCAGCGGCGACTTCGTGATCGTCGACATCCGCGGCAAGAGCGAGGGCCAGGTCGAGAAGGCCGAGTTCGATGAGGTGGGCGGCGTGGCGGTGGGCGACGAGGTCGAGGTGCTGGTCGAGGAGACCGAGAGCGCTGATGGTGGCCTCATCCTCAGCAAGCGCAAGGCCGACCGCATCCGCGGCTGGGAGCAGCTGCTGCAGACCCGCAAGGAAGGCGACGTGGTCGAGGGCAAGGCGCTGCGCAAGATCAAGGGCGGGCTGCTGGTCGACATCGGCGTGCCGGTGTTCCTGCCGGCCAGCCAGGTCGACGTGCGCCGTCCCGGCGACATCGGCGACTACATCGGTCGCAACGTGCGCGCCGTCATCCTGAAGATCGACGAGGAGCGCCGCAACATCGTGATCAGTCGCCGCAAGCTGATCGAGGAGGAGCGCGAGGAAGCCAAGCGCAAGCTGATGGGCTCCGTGAAGGAAGGCGACATCGTGCGCGGCACGGTCACCAACATCGCGGAATTCGGCGCGTTCATCGATCTCGGTGGCCTCGACGGCCTCCTGCACATCACCGATATGAGCTGGGGCCGGGTGAACCACCCCAGCGAGATCGTGAAGATCGGTGACGAGATCGAGGTGAAGATCCTCAACATCGACCGCGAGCGCGAGAAGATCGCCCTTGGCCTGAAGCAGAAGGAAGCCAGCCCCTGGGAGGAGATCGAGCAGAAGTACCCGGTCAACGCCCGCGTGAAGGGCGAGGTCGTCAGCCTCATGAGCTACGGCGCGTTCGTGCGCCTCGAGGACGGCATCGAGGGCCTCGTGCACGTGAGCGAGATGAGCTGGACCCGCCGCATCAACCACCCCAGCGAGGTCGTGAACGTGGGCGACGGCATCGACGTGGTCATCCTCGAGATCGACAAGGAGAAGCTCGAGATCAGCCTCGGCATGAAGCAGACCGAGGTGAACCCGTGGGAGCTCGTCGCCGAGAAGTACCCGCCGGGCACCATCATCGAGGGCAAGGTGCGCAACCTGGCCAACTACGGCGCGTTCGTCGAGATCGAGCCGGGCATCGACGGCCTGCTGCACGTCAGCGACATCAGCTGGACCAAGAAGGTCGCCCACCCGAACGAGGTGTTCAAGAAGGGCGACGCGGTCAGGTGCGTGGTGCTCGACGTGGACCGCGAGAAGCAGCGCGTCGGCCTCGGCACCAAGCAGCTGAGCGAGGATCCGTGGGTCGAGGCGATCCCGGGCGCGTATCGCCCCGGCATGATCGTGAAGGGCCACATCACGAAGATCACCAACTTCGGCGTGTTCGTCGAGCTGGAAGAGGGCCTCGAGGGCCTGCTCCACATCAGCGAGCTCAGCGACCAGAAGATCGAGAACCCGCTCGACGTGGTGAAGCCAGGCCAGGAGGTCGACGTGAAGATCCTTCGCGTCGACACCTCGGACCGCAAGATCGGCCTCAGCCTCAAGCGCGCCCAGTGGGGTGCGGGTGGGGTGGGCGAGCGCGAGGCGGCTCCGGCCGACGAGTTCCCGCGCATCAAGCAGGCGCCGACTCGCGGCGGCATGGACGATCACGGCGCGCTGGGCACCGACAAGATCAAGTTCTGATCTGGTCCTGATCCTTGAAAACGCATGCGGCCCCGGCATCTCGCCGGGGCCGCTTTGCTTCACGAACCTCGCGGGGGGCCTGGGAACGAAGGCCCCCCGCACACGAAGGGACATGACGCGCCGGGGATTCAGCAGAGCGCGATGAAACCGATCAACGCCAGGCTGAGGAGCCGACGATGGTGGTCTTCAGGGCTCAGGAATCGCAGCACGGACTGCATCATGTCTCTTCGCAGTTGCCTTGTCGGAGCCGCCCCGTTCCAACGCGGAACGACGGCGGCTCCGGCTACGCTGCCACCATGCCCCGAAACTGGCGCCTGTCCAGCGTGCTGGTCATCTTCCTCGCCGGATTTTCGCAGTCACCCACCGACCGGCCCTCGCTCTCGGACGCGCAGGCGTGGTTTCAGGCGTGCCGGACGTGGCTGGATGCGCAGGATGGAACCCAGCGCGAAAACCCCTCGAAATCGCCGATGTCGGAGCCTGCGGGATCCGCCGCCGAGATGCGATTTTCGGCGGTCGGGGTGATCCTTCGCCTCGACGGTCGACTCGTGGGAGAGGCCTGGCGACGAGGTCCGGGAACGGCCGCCATCGAAGGCGCGCTTTCGGAGGCCTTCGGCGAGTCGCGCGCCGATCGGCGGATCGCGGCGCTGCCGGCGGAACTGCGCGCGCAACTTGGTTCGCGCCTGGCGTTGGAACTGGAGTTCGCGGGAGAACCGCAGCCGCTGGTCGGCGACCGACTCGACCTGATGGCCGCGCGCATCGAGCCTGCGCTGGACGCCTTCGCGATCCGCAACGGTGATCGCTGGGTCTTCGCGCTGCCCTGCTCCATCCAGACCCACAGCCAATCGGCGTTCATGAACTATCTCGCCCTCACGCTCGCACGCGACGTCGGGCTGGATCCGGCTGCGTCGAAGGATCTGAAGTTGCCGGACGGCGCGGCTGCCTATCGCTGCGCGACGCGTCGTCTGGCCCAGCGCACGGCGAACGCCCCGCCCTTCGAGTCGATTCGAGGGCGTCAAGTCGTCTCCGCCTCGTCCGTCGATGGCGCACGCGTGCAGCGCATGGCGACGGAACTCGCCACGCATCTTGTCCAGCGCTGGCCATCGATGGATGGACTGCCCGCGGAAAGTGCCGACGCGCTCCGCGCGCTGGGTCCCCGTGCGCTCTATCAGCCCGCGAAGAACGCATGGCCCGAGCCCGTCTCGCCACCGGCCGATCAGGCTCTTGCCGCGCTTGCGCTGGCGGAGTTCTCCAACAGCGTGTGGGCCGGTGCCGAGGATCGAGCGCAGGCCCGAGGCAACGCGATCGCCACGCTCGAGTCGCTGCGTCGCGTACGTGACGGCGAGACGGATCCGGTGTCGGACGCTTCCGCTTGCGCCGCAGCATGGCTTGCGGCCGCGTCACTCGACCGCTCGGATGCGGCGTGGACCGACGAGGGCATGCGCACCTGGGTTCGCGGCATCGCCGACTCGCTTCGGACGGGCCCCGCGAGCACAAGCAAGCCCTCGCCCACCACCGCGGCGATGGCGTGGGCCGTGCTTGGAGAGTCGATGCCCGAGGCATGGCGCACGATCGCCTGGGATCCTGCCGTGCCGGAGCGCGTGGTCACCGCGACACCGTGGATCGCGCCCGCAAGCCGCGTGCCCGCGCTGGACATCGCGGCGGCCTGGACTCGAACGCTTCCACCACTGACGGACTCGCAGTTCGTGGCACGCATCGATGGTGCCTCGGCAGAAGACCTCGACGGCGGCTGGCCCGCCGGCAGCCAGTCGCCGTGGCCGCAGGCCCAGTCCGCACGTGCCGCGCTTGGACTCGCCACGGCGCTTCAGCGCAAGGAATGGATCGATCCAAACGCGCGCGCGAAGGCGATCGAATGCCTTCGTCAGGCGATGCGATTCCTTGTCCAACTGCAAGCCGACGATGACGCATGTCACGCCTTCCGCGATCCTGCGCGCGCACGCGGCGGGATCCGCACCTCGTGCTGGGACAGCGAGCAACCGATCGCCGCGTCCGCCTACGCGCTTCTCGCGGCCGTTCGTGCCGCGGACGCGCTGGATGGATCGGCCACTCCTGCGCCGTAACATGCGTGCATGTGGTGCGCTTGTGCCGGCCTTCCTGTTCTGCTTGTCACCTGTGCCAGCCTGGCGCAGGCGCCGATCGTTGACGCCGTGAAGAGCGGTTCCAGCGGCACGATCGGCGCGGTGGCGGAGCGCCAGGCGCCGCTGGCCGATCCCGGCGATCCCGTGATCCAGATGGAGCGCACGCCCGGCCCGGATCTTCGGAAGGAGCGCTCGCTGCGCGACGCGCTGAGCGAGATCGGTCGCAAGGCCAACGTTCCTGTGACCGGCCTGTGGCGCAAGGGCGACAGCGGACCCGGCCTTGATCCGGACCGCGTGATCGTGATGGAGGTGCCACCAACGACCTGTGCAGACGCGCTGCACGCGATTGCGGACGCCCTCTCGCGTGAGGGCGAGCCCGTCAGCTGGCAACAGGCGCGTGTCGGCATCGAGTTCGGGCCACGCTCCCTGCTGTGGCGCCCCTCGGCGATGCGCGTGAAGGTCTACGACGTGAGTGATCTGCTTCTGTACAAGCCAGCATTCGTGTCGGCCGGCGTGCCTGCGCCAAGCGGTGGCGGCGGCGCGGGAGGCGGCACGGGCGGCGGCTCCGGCGTGGGTGGCGGCTCTGGAGGAGGAGGCAATGGTGGAGGCGGGAGTTCCAACGTGGTCGACGAAGCGGCTGCGATCCGGCGTGCGGCCGCGCGCGACGACCTGATCACGCTGATCCAGCTCACGGTGGAACCCGAGGCCTGGGAGTCGCGCGGCGGACCCTGCACGATCACGCACAACCAGGCCCTCATCGTGGTGCGCGCACCCGACTTCGTGCATCGGCAGATCGAGTCACCACGAGCACGCCCGCGATCCAAGCCACCCGCTGCGCCTGCGTCAGGCAGTTCCAAGCCTTGAGCGAGGGTGGCAGTCAACCGCCCGCATCGCCGTCGACGAACCTGCGACGCGACCTGAACGCCTGCACTGGCGACGGTGCCACCTATTGCGTGATGGTCGGCGCGTGCGAAGGCAACTTCGGCGCATTCGCGCTTGCGCTCGGCAAGGGAAGCGTGCTCGGGGGCCTTGCCGCCACGGTGCCCAACCTGCTTGGATCGCTGCTGCAGCTCATCTCTCCCATCGGTCTTCGCTGGCTCGGTTCGCCGCGTCGATGGATCCAAGGCTGCGCCGCGCTGCAAAGCACATCATTGCTGGCGATGGCCGCCGGCGCCTGGCATGGCTCCATGCCGACCTGGCTGGTGTTCGGTTGCATCGCCCTCTACTGGGCGAGCGCGCTCGGTGCCGGTCCTGCGTGGAATACCTGGGTCGCCCGCCTCTTTCCACCGCGACTGCGGACGCCGTACTTCGCGGCGCGCAGCCGCTTCTGCAACATCGTGCAGCTCGTCAGCATGCTGGTGGCTGGCTGGATCCTTCGCGAAGGCGAGGCGGGTGGATGGCCGATGCGATCGTTCGCGGTGGTGCTCGCCTGCGCGGCGCTCGCCCGGATCTCGAGCATTCCCTTCCTGCAGGCCCAGGGCGACGTGCGTCTGGAGCCCCACGACGTGCTGCGCGTGGCCTGGCGGAGTCTGCCGCGACGCCTCGTGCATGGCGACCTTCGGGTCATGCTGTTTCTGGTGTGCCTGCAGGGTGCGCTGCAGAGTGGTGGCCCGTTCATCACCCCATGGCTGCGCGAGCATCTGAAGATGGACATGTGGCGATTCACGGTGTGCGTGGCCATGGTCTTCGTGGCACGAAGCGTCGCCATGCCCGTCGCGGGACGACTCATCCATCGTCTTGGCACATCACGTGCCATGTCGATGGGCGCACTCGGCGCCGCGATCGCGATGCTGTTCCTTCCGGTCTCCACGCACCTCGCGTGGATCCTGTTCATCCAGGCGCTGGCCGGAGCCTCGCTCGCGTGCGTGGATCTGGCCGGATTCCTGCTGATGCTCGAGACGCTTGATCATCGTGAACGCACCTCGCTCATGAGCACCTACATGCTCCTCACCTGCGTGGCGCAGGTCGCGGGATCGCTGCTGGGCGCCGGGCTGCTCAGCTGGCTCGGCACGAGCGCGACCGCCTACGCGTGGATCTTCGTGCTCTCGGGCGCATTGCGCGTGTTCGTGCTGCTGGTGAGACCGGCGCGCACCCCAGTGCGTGCGACGGTCGTCTCCTAGACCGCGTGCTTGGCATCGGCATCGCCGCCCATGGCACGGTTTTCAGGGCTGGCTCATTGGAGGTGAGGGCACGGTCGAGGTTTGGGAGCCCGTGCCCGATTCACCCTAACCTGCCCCAATGGCGCCCCCCATCGAGATCCTGACGGAAACGGAGATCGAGCGTGGCTGGCGTTTCACGGCGCAGGCCATGCAGGCCGATGGATCACTGCTGGCGCTCACGCTGGAACTCGCGTGGGCCGACTACGACCACTGGTGTCCCGATGGAAGCGCACCACCTGCCGCGGTGGCCGAGAGCGCGATCCGATGGATCCTTGAACATCGCGGTGACCGCACGTTGCCCGCGCGCCTTGACGCGAGCCACGCGCGCCGACTGCACCCCGATGCCGATCGCGCGATCCGCGCCTCGCTCAGCCCTCTCGACCGGCCATGAGCGGCGGAAGTGACTTGGCCGCGAACTGCGCCGGCACCTCCACCCAGAACGTGCTCCCCTTGCCGACCGTGCTCTGAAGTCCCACGCCCGCGCCCAGCATCTGCGCGAGTTCACGACAGATGGCAAGCCCGAGTCCTGTGCCTCCATGTCGCTTCGTGTGACTCGCGTCGACCTGACGGAACTTCTCGAAGACCGCCTGCTGCATGTCCGCCGGGATGCCAGGCCCCTGATCGCTGACGCTCAGTCGCACCGCCGGACGGCCGTCGCGCGAGCACGCCTCGGCCTTCAGACGGACCTTGCCGGTTTCGGGCGAGAATTTCACGGCATTCGAGACGAAGTTGTAGAGGATCTGCTGCAGCTTGCCGGGATCGGTCTCGAGGGGCGGCAGGTCATCGGGGCGCTCCACCTCGATCGAGGCGCCCTTCGACTCCGCCAGAGGCCGCATGATCGCCGCGATCCCCTCGAGCACCTCGGCCACGCTGACGGACCCCACCGAGACTTCCATGCGGCCCGCCTCGATCTTTGCCATGTCGAGCAGCTCGTTGATCATCTCCAGCAGACTGCGGCCGCTCGCCTGGATGTGCCCGATGTAGCGCAGTCGCTTGGGATCCGCTGTGGTGTCATTGCGCGCGAGCTCCGACAGCAGGTCGGCGAAGCCCAGGATGCTGTTCAGCGGCGTGCGCAATTCGTGGCTCACGTTGGCCAGGAACTCGCTCTTCAGGCGGTTGCTCTCGAACAGGCCCACGTTGGCCTCGCTCAATTCGCCCACCTTCAGGTCCAAGTTCCTGTTGATCGACTCCAGACGCGCCTGCGCGGCTTCAAGCGCCTCCACCATGCGGTTGAACGCCTCGCCCAGCTGTTGCAGCTCGTCACCGGTGTTCAGCGTGCTGCGTGCGTTCAGATCACCCGTGCGTACATTCTCTGCGACGTCGCGAAGCCGCCGCACCGCCCGTAGATAGCCGCGCACCACAAGCGTCCGCACCAGCACCAGCTGCGCGATCCAGGCCGACGCGCCCATGATCGCAAGTGCCACCTGATCCGACGCGATCTGCCGCGCCACCGCCGCACCGGGCCGCTCGAACACCACCATGCCGACGAGCGGCTCGCCGCTCCACGCGGCGGGCGAGGAACTCAGGCCCACCTGCATGCCGGCGCGCGCACGGTTCAGATCGTTGCCACGCAAGGGTCGCGCGAACAACAGCCGTGCGGGCGAATCGCCGGTGAGCCGGTCGAATCCCTCCGAAGCCGGGTCCGACAGGAAGTTCGCGTACGCCGCCTCCACGAACGGGTCGCCCCCGGCAGCGGCGGCGGTTCCACCCTCGACCACACGCAGGCCGTCGCCCGCAAGCGCCGGCGAATCGCACCAGGCCGATGCCACCTCACGCCACACCGCACGCTGCGCCTCGATCGCCCTGTCGTGCGCCTTCATCCATGGCCCGGCCGCCACCGCGGCGATCGCGCCCGCCGACGCCAGCGCGAAGACCAACTGGCTTCGCTGGGTCAGGCTGAGAAGGGCCATGCAGGCCAGCATAACCCCGACATAGGCTCGCACCATGCACCGCCCCGGCTGCGATCCCGACGACATGACCGAGCTCGACTTCCTGTGCGACTTCTGTGGACGCGACTGGTCGGTCGCGCAGCCGTTCGTCGAGGGTCATCACGGTTCGTGCGTGTGCGGTGCATGCCTGCGTCAGGCGCTTGCGGCACCCGAGACCCCACCCACCGGCTTCCGCTGCAACCTGTGCCTCGAGGATCGGCAGGATCTGGCGCTGTCGGCCGGTGGTGCGCGACTCTGCCGCCGCTGCCGCGACCGCTCCGCCCGAACGCTCGAGCGCGATCCAGAGTCAGGCTGGACGCGCTGAACGTTCAGCCCCGTCGGACCAGCGTCATCGCGTGGAAAGGCCTGCCCTCGCGGCGGTACTTGCGCTCGAAATTCGTGCCGACCACCTCGCCCTCGCCGGCGCTGCTCGGGCGCTCGAACATCCGGCGCTCGAACAGGTCAGTCACCTGTGACACGTGCACCTCGTACCACGCCCACAGGTCGGGATGATCCGTCACCAGTCGCAGTTCGCCGCCCGGCTGCAGGAGGCGATGGAACTCCCGCAGCGAGTCCAGCTGCACCACGCGTCGCTTGTGGTGGCGCTTCTTGGGCCACGGGTCGCTGAAGTACAGGTGCACGGTGCGCACGCACGCGTCGGCGAGCCAGCATCGCACCACCTCGCCCGCGTCGGCGTACAGCATGCGCACGTTGTCCATCGCGTGACGGCGCACGCGATCCGCGGCATACCGGAAGAACTCGCCCGCGTACTCGATGCCAAGAAAGTCGGTGTCCGTGCGCGCGGCGCCCTCCTGCACCAGGAAGGTTCCCTTGCCCGAGCCGATCTCGAGCTCGAACGGGCGGCCCGCGCGACCCGGAAAGAAGAAGCCGTGACCGATGCGGCCCGATTCCGGATCCGGCAGGTCGCTCGCGTTCAGCCCCCACGGCCGCAGGTCCGTCGCCGGTGCGTCGCCCTGCGTCATGCGCTCACTCGTCGTCCGAGACCACGCGCGCGGCACGACGAGGCTTCTCGTCCGCCGTACGCTTCCAAGTGACCCGCGGCGCGTCGGCCCACAGGCCGTCCAGGTCGTACCAGGCTCGCTGACCAGGCTCGAAGAGGTGCACGACCACGTCCACGAAGTCGGCGACCACCCAGGTGCCGCCCGTGTCTCGGTCGCGCTTCCAGCGATCCATCCCGAGTTCCGCGCCAAGCTGCTTCAGATCGTCCGCCACGCTGCGCATCTGGCGATCGCTGGTGCCGTTGGCCACGATCATGTATTCGCACACCTGACTGCGACCGCGCACGTCCAGAAGCGCCACCTGATCGCACTTCAGGTCAGCACACAGCCGCGCCGCCTCGATGGCGAATCGGAGGACCTTGTCGGGATCAGTCTGGCTTTTCGTCCGCGTCATGCCGCGTCCGGATCACTCCGGACGGGGGCGACGCGCACCACCGGTTCGCGCGCCACTCTTGGGGCCACGCGCACCAGGGCCGCCACGGCTGGCGAACGCCATCGGAGGACGCGCCGCACGGATCGCCTCGCGACGCTTGCGCTCGCTGGGCTTCTCGTAGTGCGAACGCTTCTTGAGCTCCTTGGTCAGGCCCTCCTTCTCGCACAGCTTCTTGAAGCGGCGCAGCATCTGCTCCGCGGTCTCGCCGGCTCGGGCCTTGATTCGAATCGCCATGTTCGTGTCGTTCCTTGGGTTGCGTGTCGGTCGGATCCCGCCGTCAGTCGGCAGGGCCGAACATGATCCCCGAATCGGGCCCTCCATGCAAGCGGCCCGAAAGCCTCCCAAAGGCCATAATCAGCCCATGCGGCTGCTTGTCGACGCCTGCAACGTGCTCCATGTGACGGGGATCTTGCCCCCGGAACTGGCCGTGGGCGAGCCGGTCGAGTTGGCGCAACTCGTGCAGCGGAGCCGCTATGGACGCGTGCCGGTCACGCTTGTCTGCGATGGTGCCCGGCCCGGCGCACAGACGCTCTCGCATGATGGCCGCATCGCCCTGCAATGGACGGGCGCCACGAGCGCCGACGAGATCATCCGACGCACCCTGCAGGAAAGCAGCCACGCGCGCAAGCATCTGGTCGTGTCCAGCGACCGTGCCGTGCAGGCGACCGCCCGCCACGTCGGCGCGCGGGTCCTGCCCAGCGACCAATTTCTCGAGCATCTCGCGATGGACGCGCGACGAATGCACAGACCCGTGGAACCGAACCGCGAGGTACATCTGGACGACGCCGCCACGGAACGCTGGCTTCGAGAATTCGGACTGGATCAGGAGACCGACCCATGAGCCCCATCAACTTCGACCTCCCCCCGGCCGATCCGCTGCCTACCTGCCGAGCCTGGTTCAAGGAAGCCGAAGGCATGGGCTTCGCGAATCCCAACGCGATGACGCTGGCGACGGTCGACGCGCAGGGCCGGCCCCATGCGCGCATCGTGCTGCTGCGCGGGTTCGACGAGCGCGGCGCGGTGTTCTTCACGAACCGCGAGAGCGACAAGGGCTCGCAGCTGGCGGCGCATGCGCATGCCGCGCTGCTCTTCCACTGGGATCAGGAGCCGATCGGCCGTCAGATCCGCATCGAGGGCGCGGTGTCGTTCGCCAGCGACGCCGAGAGCGACGCCTACTGGAACAGTCGTCCGCGTGAGAGCCAGATCAACGCGTGGGCCAGCCAGCAGAGCCGCCCGGTCGAAAGTCGCGCGGCGCTGGAGCGGGCGCAGGCGGAACTCGAGCGCCGGTTCGCGGGCGCGCCGGTTCCGCGGCCCTCGCACTGGGGCGGCTATCGCGTCGCGCTGGAGCGCATCGAGTTCTGGCAGGGAGACAAGTTCCGCCTGCACGACCGCATCGTGTACACGCGGTCGGGTGGTGGCTGGTCGATCCAGCGTCTCAGTCCGTGATCGAGCGGTTCAGCCGTCGTTGTCGGCAGGAGCCTCCGCGCCGGCCGCACCGGGCTTCGCCTGCGCCGCACGCAGCTCCGCCATGCGCTTCATCAGGCGCGGCTGCATCTGCTGGCCCCACTTCATGCCGGCCTCGGTGGACTCCTGCAGCACGGTCGGCATGATCTTCGAGATCTTCTGACCGGTGGGCGACTCGTAGAAGGCCACGAACGCCTTGACCTCCTCCATGGAGAAGTTGCGGTCGTAGACATCCACGGTCATCTCGACCATGTCGCCGAGGCCGTTGCTGAACTCCTCCTTCATGGCCGTGATCATCTCGGGCGGAAGGTTCATGTTGGCGAAGTTCTTCGTCATCGTGTCGATCTGCGCCCGCATCGCCTCGCGCGTGCCGCTGAGCTGCAGCAGGCGCTCGATCTCGCGACGCTTGGCCTCGTCACGCTTGGGCGCGACCGCGGCGGCGGCGTCCACGGCCTTCGCCGCATCGGCCGGATTGACGGCCGGTGCGTCCTGCGGACGGGTGGCCAAGGCCACGGTGCCGGCAGCAAGGGACAGGAACACGAAGGAGGCGATCGAGCGACGAAGGACCATGGAAGGATCTCGGTGGAGGTTCGCGAGCGATCCGGCGCCCCGGACCTGGAAACTGCAGGCTACACGCCGCGCGGGGTGCTCAGGCCGCCACGCCTTCGCCGCGCGGTGCGCCCCAGCGCCGCGGCTCCTTCTTGGGCGGCACCCAGCCGCCAAGCACGGCCACCTCGCCGAGCGCCCCGAGCGTTTCGCGCAACCGCGCGATCAGGGACTGCGTCGGCACCACGCGGATCGCGCGCGCGCTCATCACCACGTCACGGCCATCCTCGATCTCGACGCGCAGCACCACGTCCACGGGTCGGCCCTGCAGCGACTGCGAACTGCCCGACGCCTGCCGAAGCACGCCCGCGGCCATGCGCCACACGGTGGCGAAGGGCTCCTCGCCATCCGCGGTCGAGCCGCGCAGCCGAACCTCAAGCCGCGTCGCCAGCTGCTCCTGCGCCTGCTCGATCGGGATCACGCGGTCCACGATCAGGCTGGGCTCGGCGCGCGAGCGATCCACGCTGCCCACCACGACGACCGGCCGATCCATCTGCAGGAACTCGCCGCTCTTGGCGAACGAGTCCGGGAAGATCACCCCCTCGACCTGGCCATGCCGGTCCGCCAGGCTCAGCATGGCCATGCGACGACCCGGCTCGCGACCCCGCTGGCTCACGGTCGGCCGAAGGCGCGTCACGATGCCACCCAGCACGACCGGCGCCTGCTCGCCAAGTTCCGCCACATCCATCGTTCGCGCACTGCAGAAGGTGCGGACGGTCCATTCGTGCTCATCCAGCGGATGCCCGCTCACATGGAAGCCGATCGCGTCCTTCTCCATCGCCAGTGTGGTCATGCGGTCCCATGCGGGCACCTGCTTCAGCGTGGCCGTCGCGCCGGCCGCGCTCGCGGGAGCCTCCGGCTCGACCATGCCGAACATGTTCATCTGGCCACTGCGGCGATCGCTGGCCTCGGCCTGCCCTGCCTGCACCGCGTCGGGAATGGTGGCCATCAGGCTGGCGCGCGCCTGCACGCCATGCAGCGAGTCGAACGCGCCACCCTTCACCAACGCCTCGAGCGTGGCCTTGTTCACCGCCCGCAGGTCCACGCGCGCGCAGAAGTCATGCAGGTCACGGAACGGTCCGCTCTTCGCGCGCTCCTGCACGATCGCGCCGATCGCGTTCGTGCCCGCGCCCTTGATCGCCTGCAGCCCGAAGCGCACGTGCCCATGGCAGGCGTCGACCGCCTCGCCGGGCTCGAACACCACCGCGAAGTCCGCCGCGCTGCGATTCACGTCGGGCGGGCGAACCTCCACGCCGACATGGGGCTTCACCGGCGTGCTGTCCGGCCACGGACAGCGCTTGCAGTCCTCGAGGTACACCGACCACTCCTCGATCTTCCTCGCCTGGCTTTCGAAGCTCAGCACACTCGCCATGTAGAAGGCCGGGAAGTAGGTCTTCAGGTACGCCGTCTGATAGGCCACGATCGCGTAGCCCGTCGAGTGGCTCTTGTTGAAGCCATAGCCCGCGAAGCGCAGGATGAGCTCGAAGAGCTCCTCGGCGCCCGACGCGTCCATGCCGCGCGTGCCCGCACCCTGCACGAAGTCGGCCTTCGCGCTGGCGATCACGTCCTGTTTCTTCTTGCTGATCGCCTTGATGATCGTGTACGCAGCACGCAGCGGAATGCCGCCGAGGTGGTGCAGCACCTGCATCACCTGCTCCTGATAGACCATGATGCCGTAGGTCTCGCTCACGAGCCGGTCGACCTCGGAATTCACCTTCGGCACCTGCTGCCGGCCGCTCTTGCGCGCGTTGTAGTCGGGGATCAGGTCCATCGGACCCGGTCGGAACAGCGCGTTCGCGGCGATCAGGTCCTCCAGGCGGTCGGGCTTCATGTCGACCAGCAGCTTGCGCATGCCGCCCGACTCGAACTGGAACACGCCCATGGTGTCGCCGCGGCGGAACAGATGCAGCACGCGCTGGTCATCCATCCTCAGGCGATCCAGATCCAGCGGATGCGCCCCGCCGTCGCCTGGCGTGCGACCGACCGCCTTCCACACTGCCTCGTCCGGAAGGCCCGCCTTCACCAGCTGCACGCAACGCTCGATCGTGCTCAGCGTGCGAAGTCCGAGGAAGTCCATCTTCAGCAGACCAGCCTTCTCGCAGGTCGGACCGTCCCACTGCGTCACCACCTCGTCGCCGCCGCCCGCGGCGCGGCACAGCGGCACGATGTCGTCGAGCGGGCGCGTGGCGATCACCACGCCTGCCGCGTGGATGCCCGCGTGCCGCGCGTGGTCCTCGAGCGCCTTGGCGTGCTCGATCACCTTGCCGATCACGGGGTCGTTCTCGGCCGCCTGCTTCAGCTGCGGCTCCTTCTGCAGCGCCTCGTCCAGCGTGATGTGTAGTTCCGCTGGCACCAGGTTCGCCAGTCGCTGCCCTTCGGCGGGCGGCAGGCCCATCACGCGTGCCACGTCCTTCACTGCGGCCTTCGCCTTCAGGCGGCCAAAGGTGATGATCTGCGCCACATGGCCGTATTTCTGCCGCACGTACTCAAGCACGCGGCCGCGGCCGTCCTGGCAGATGTCCACGTCGATGTCGGGGTACTCGCTGCGGTCCGGGTCCGTGAATCGCTCGAAGAGCAGGCCGAAGCGCTCGGGGCACGCGTTCGAGAGACCCAGCACGTAGCCCACCATGGTGCCCACGCCGCTGCCACGCGCGAGCGCCGGGATGCCGTTGCGCCGCGCCCACGCCACGAAGTCCCACACGATCAGGAAGTACGCCGAGATGCTCTTGTCCGCGAGCACCTTCAGCTCGCGCTCGAGTCGCGCGCGCACGGGCGGCGTGATCCCATCCCGGCCGTAGCGCCAGAGCGCGCCGGCCTCGGCCAGCTCGCGAAGCGCCTCGTCGCATTCCTTCTTCGCCTTCGCACGCCCCTTCTCCGCATCGTCCACACCCTCGAAGGGCTGCAGCTCGAAGCCGGTGCAGAACGCATTGAACCATCCGGTCGGGTTCTCGGCATCGAACGCGGGCGCCTTGCCCACACGCTTCACGCGCACTAGCGGCGCGTGGTTCTCGCCCTTGGGCAGCTCCACGTTGCAGCGCTCGGCGATCCGCAGCGTGTTCTCGATCGACTCGGGCACGTCCGCGAACAGCTCCGCCATCTGCGCCGGATCCTTCACGTACAGCTCTTCGCTGTAGATCAGGCGGTCGGGCGAGTCCTTGGTCTTGCCCATCGAGATGCAGCAGAGCGTGTCATGCGCGTCGTGGTCCTCCTTGCGGAGGAAGTGCGCGTCGTTGTCGCACACGAGCGGCAGCTTCAGTTCGGCCGCCAGCTTGCGCACCAAGGGATCGATCTGCCACTGCTCCTCCACATGCCGCTGCAACTCCAGATAGAAGCGCGGCTCGCCCTTGGCGTTCCTCCCGAAGCACTTCGCGTGCCACTGCGCCTCCTCGCGCGCGGCCTCCCAGTGCTTCGGATCCTGCGTGCGCGCGAACTGCTGCAGCCAATGTGCAACGCTCGACCCCAGGTGGCCATTGATCGCGATGATCCCCTCGCCCCACTGCCCCAGCGTGGAGCGGTCCATGCGCGGCTTGTAGTAGAAGCCGTTCAGGAAGGCGTCGGAACTCAGCTTCATCAGGTTGCGCCAACCCTCCAGCGTCTCCGCCAGCAGCACCAGGTGGAAGCCACCGTCGGCGATGCCGTTGGGCTTCTTGTCGCGCCGATCGCCCGGCGCCACATACGCCTCGATGCCGAGGATCGGCTTCACGCCCGTTCCACGCGCCGCCTCGTAGAACTCGCGTGCGGCGTGCAGGTTGCCGTGGTCGGTCACCGCCACCGCGTTCATGCCGAGCGCCTTCACGCGCTTCAGCAGCGCCTCCACGCGATTGCCTCCATCGAGCAGGCTGTACTCGCTGTGCAGGTGCAGATGCACGAACTTCGGCTTGGGCGTGTCCGTCATGGCCGCGCGGTCTTTCTCCAGGGGCGACTCCGCCGCCCGCGTCGCATGGTAGTGGGCGGCCCAAGCCGTTCCTGAGCGCAGGAAAGCTTGTCCACAGTCCGGTCAGCCGGCCGTCAGCGTGGCGAATGATGCAAGCCAGGCTTCACGCAGTGCGCGCGTCGCCTCCCCGGGCGCGCCTCCGCCGATCACGCTGCGCTCCACGCGCACCACTGGCAGCACCCCCCAACTCACGTTGGACAGGAACACCTCGTCCGCGCCAAGCAGGTCATCGATCGTCAGGCTCACGCGCTCCACGCGCAGGCCCGCCTCGTCGGCCAGACCCATCACCGTCCGGCGCGCGATGCCCGGCAGCACCGGGCTTCGCAGACCACCTTTGGGTTCCTCGCCGCGCGCGATCGGCGTCTGCAGCAAGCCACCCTTGATCACGAACACGTTGCTGGTGCACGCGCAGGCAAGGCGATTGCTCACATCGAACCACACCGCCTCGGCGGCACCGGCCTGCGCCGCTTCCCGCAGCGCCGCCAACCGTGGCCAGTACCACAGCGTCTTGTGGCCTCCGAACCGGTCGAGCGGATTCAGACGGTCATCGGCCACCACCACGCCGACACCCTGCTCGAACATCGGCTGGGGAAATGGCGTGGGCGGTGTCGCGACGATCAGCAGCGTGGGATCCGTGCGCACCGGGCGCCCGTCGCGCGCCTCCCGCAGCATGTTCACCACGCCGGCACTGATCGTCAGGCGCACGCGCGCTGGTGACTCCCCCCACTTCTGCATGACCTGCTCGACGGCCTGTGCCAGCGGCTCGACCCGAAGCGGATCAGCCAGACCGAGTTCACGCGCGCTCTCCGCCAGCCGCTCCAGGTGGTCCGGCAGCCGGAACACCTTGCCGCCGCGCGCCTGCATCGTCTCGAACAGCCCGACCCCATGCTGGAACCCCGCATCGAGCGCCGAGATGCGCGGGTCCGTTCCATCCACGAATTGACCATCGAGCCAGCAGATCATCTCGCGAAGGTATCGCAGCCCTCAAAAGCGCCAACGCCGCAGGGGAACTGCGGCGTCGGCAAGGAAAGGAGGAAGGATATCTGAAGGCTCGCAGGACGAATCAGAGCATGCTGCTCTTCATCACCGGGACGCCGTTTCGATCGACCACTTCGATGCGCAGCACGCTCGCGCCATCGAGTGCCGCGCTCGCAAGCCAGCATCCCGTCACGCCAGATCCGGTCACGAAGGATCCCAGGTCGTACGAGCCTGACGAGGACATCAGACGCACGCGGTATTCGCCGTTGGTCGGCAGTCCAAAGCAGAGGATGTAGAACTTGCCTCCGTCCTCGGGCAGGTGGAACAGCTGGCCGCCGACGCCGGCCTTCGGATCCACGCCGGGCAGCGAGTAGACGAAACGTCCCTGGGCAAGAATCACGGAACGCAGCGTGGGGGCAACATCCTTGTTGCTCTCCAGATCCTTCGCCGCCACCTCGTTCTGCAGGAGTCGCTCGACCATCTGCACGTTCGTGTCCAGCGCCATCGCCCAGACCACCGCAGCGACCAGCGAGGCGGCAAGCCCGACGGATACGGCACGCCACACGGACACCACACGCTCGGCACGGCGGACGGTAAGGCTCAGGCGCTCACGCTCGATCAGCTCCGAGGCCGTTTCGGCTCGGACGGCGGCCCGGACGGACTTGGCGCCGATGGTCGCGATGGGCTTGAGTTCCCGAGCCTCCTCGTCCATGGCCTCGCGGACCGAGCCCATGACCTTCGAACGAAGGTCGGCGGGCGGCTCCTCATCCGCAAGCAGCGCGGCATCGGTCGCCACGGCGGCCTGCAGACGACGAATCTCTTCCTGCACGGATGCCGGGGCGGCATGGAAGCTGCGGGCGTAGTGCGCGGCCTCAAACTCGTCGAGAAGGCCCAGAGCATCCAGCGATGCCTGCTCGATCAGTTCCTCACGGCGCAGCAGTTCGTTCAGCGGGTTCATGAACTTGTCCTCGTCCTCTCGCATCCAAACCATCCAGGACCGGACGCCGCCATGGTGCAGGAGCGGCGTCTGAGCGCCGCGAACCCTGTGACAAACCGAAAGTCACTCAAGGAGGGTGCGGCGTTCTTCCCGGAAGCCTTTCGGCAACCGCCACTCCCTCTGATTGCAGATGAGTACGACCCCCCTCCCGGAAAGGGTGCATCATTCCCAAAGTATTTCGAGACCGGCTCAGGCCAGGTGCTGCTCGGCGTCGCCCATGCGCTCCCGCAGCCGCGCCAGACCGCGACTGAGCGCGCTCTTCACGGTTCCAAGAGGCGCGTTCAGCTGCTCGCTGACCTCGCGCAGGGTGAAACCCTTCAGGTACGTGCGCTCGATCACCTCGCGCTGGAGCGCCGGCAATTCCTGGATCCGCGCCGAAAGGGCCGGGTTCGCCTCCATTGGCGCGACCTGCTCCTTGGTAGAGCCCCCCGGAATGAAGCCGGCCTCATTCTCCGTCTCAAGTCCGAGAACTTCAGGCCGTGCGACCTTGCGACGAAGACGATCGATCAGGTGACGGCGCGCGATCAGCATCACCCAGGTCACCAGTCGGGCGCGGCGAGGATCGAAGCGATCCGCGGTCTTCCACAGCCGAACGAAGATCTCCTGCGAGGCATCCTCGGCCTCGGCCCGGCTGTTCAGCACTTGGCGGGAGGCCTTGAAGACCAGCGCTCCGAAGCGCTCGTAAAGCTCTGAAATGGCCGATTCGTCGCCAGAAGCGACACGGCTCATCAGGATCCACTCTTCATCCGTCGATTGGAAGACCATCTTTTCCACTCCTCATATTTGAGGTTTCGAATTGTGTGGGCGAACGACACAGCGTCCGCTCCGGATGCAATCTAGCCCGGCTTTCGTGGAAGTCAGAAATATTCCCCCCATTTTTCTCGCATCAATGAAACCCCGTGGCATCTTGCATGCGCCAGCGGTTGCATGCGCTCCGAGGGAAGGGGGTCCGGAAACTTCAGGGTCTTCATGGATCGATCCCTACACAGCCCATTTCGCCCAGCACGTGGATTCAGCCTCGTCGAGTTGCTGATCACATTGGCTGTGATTGCTGCCATGTCCAGCATGATGTTCCCTGCCTTCTCCAAGGTGCATGACATGGCGCGGAGGCTGATGTGCCAGAACAACATGCGGTCTCTGTACTTCGCGCTGCAGGCCTTCGCTGAGGACTCGGGGCAGCAGCGGCTTCCGGAATCGATCCACGCTGCACGATCCACGACCTTGGCCCTGCGCCCGCAGGAACTGATGGCACTCTCGACGGATGTCGACCCGAAGACGAATCGCTCGTCTTGGGATGGCCTTGGAAAGTTGTGGCGAGGCGGCAACGCCGCGATCGGCGATGCATCGACCTTCTACTGCCCGGCCCACCAGTCGCGGCACACCCTCTCGGAGTATCAGGAGCACTTCGAACCGACCGCCAAGAACGCTGCGGGCGGACGCCGTTTGGGCAAGCAACCCACCAAGAAGGTCTACGGCAACTACCACTATTGGGAAGCCTGGAACCGGGCAGTTGAAGCGCGCCGCACCGGCACGACGCGGACCACGAAGGCCAACATCTTCGAGAAGGTGGTCCTGACAGACGGCCTTCGAACCCGTCTGGACCTGAACCATCGCGGTGGCTGCAACACGCTCAAGAACGATGGCTCGGTGGAATGGATCGGCGGCACGAAGTACGACCTCGTCACGCTGCAGTTGCCGATGGCTGGCGAACTTTCCAACCCGGTCGATCAGACCAGGATCTTCGAGCGCATCGTGAGCGAGTTCAACGACTTGAGCCGCTGACCAGCGGGCTGCGCCGCCGCAGCCATGCCTCCGTCATCCTGTGACTGCTGATGCCCGGGTTGATCGTGTGGCCACGCACGGCCTCGATCCGCGCGGATGTGAGCAGGTGGTCGACACGCCAGAGCGGAAACTGCCGCGGCCACGTTGCGAGCCAGCCCCCGCCGGCCTGCTGCAACACATCGCGAAAACCGGGGAAGCATCGCTGCATGATCACGCTCCCATCGGTGGCGTTGAAGTCGCCAGCCACCAGGTCCACGTCGCCAAGCGACCCCTCTTCGCACGCCTGGTGCAGCACCTCGGCGACGGCGCTTCGGGGCAACGACGGTCGACTCGGCAGATCCACCATCGCGATCCGCAACGGCACGCCTTCCCATGCTGGGGGAAGGACCTCGAATCGGGCCACCCACCAACGCCTGCCCGGGCCTCCGCCGCCTGCGATCTGGACGGCTTCGCGGACGGGCCATCGCGTCACCAGCGCGAAGGGACCTGCGCCCACCACGCGCGCGCTCTCGCCGGCCCACTGCCGAACCTGATCGGGCGAGGTGATCGCGCCACGATTCGAGATCAAGACCACGTCGGCGGGGCGATCCGCGAGAGCCTGAAGACTGCGTGAATCGTCGCTCGACGGCCAGTTCGTGTTCCATTGCAGCACATGCACGGAGCCGGAGTCGGTGCCCACATCCAACGACCGAACACCGAGATCGGATCGCAGCAGCGCGATCAACGCGATGAGGGCGATCCCCGACTGGACGGTCGCGCCCACTCGCGGTCGGGCGGAGCCGACAAGTCTCCTCACGACCAACGCCGCCGCCGCGGTTGCCAGCACCGTGACAGATGGAATCCAGAAAAGCCACTGGGACCATGCCCAGGCATCACCAAGCATGCGTCCGGACAGCCAGGCACCGAACCAGACGATGCTGCCCACCTGCAGCACGTTGGACATCCAGCGCAGCAGTCGGTGGCGAGCCATGACCGCACATCATCGCATGAATGCCCAAATGGCAGTTGACGGGGGTCATGAACCCCAAATTGACCTGCAGAAGGCTGGTGGAAGCCCCTGTATTGTGCGATTTCCGCAGGACTGGAAGTTTGGCATCGCCCTTGCTTCCCTCTTCATGCCGCGCGGGTCTACCCCCGACCGGCGAAAGGAAACACTCTCATGGCAGGAAAGATCATCGGCATCGACCTTGGCACCACGAACTCCGTCGTCGCAGTGATGGAGGGCGGTCAGCCCAAGGTGCTCATCAACGCCTCCGGCGCCCGCACCACCCCAAGCGTGGTCGGCTTCACCGAGAAGGGCGAGCGGCTGGTCGGACAGCCCGCGCGTCACCAGCAGGTGACCAACCCCAAGAACACCGTCTTCAGCATCAAGCGCTTCATGGGTCGTCGTCATGACGAGGTGGAGAGCGAGGAGAAGCTCGTTCCCTACACCGTCGTCGGCGGTCCGGCGGACCTCGTGAAGGTCGACGTGCGCGGCAAGCAGTACACGCCGCCCGAGATCAGCGCGATGATCCTGCAGGAACTGAAGAAGGTCGCCGAGGACTATCTCGGCGAGAAGGTCGACCGCGCGGTCATCACCGTGCCGGCGTACTTCAACGACAGCCAGCGTCAGGCCACCAAGGACGCCGGCGAGATCGCCGGCCTGAAGGTCGAGCGCATCATCAACGAGCCCACCGCGGCGGCGCTGGCCTACGGCCTGGAAAAGAAGAAGAACGCGCGCATCGCGGTGTTCGACCTTGGCGGCGGCACCTTCGACGTGAGCATCCTGGACGTGGGTGACGGTGTCTTTGAGGTGCTGAGCACCAACGGCGACGGCCACCTTGGCGGCGACGACTTCGATCAGCGGCTCATCGACTTCATCGCCGAGGAGTTCCGCAAGAAGGAAGGCATCGACGTGCGCAAGGACGCGATGGCCCTGCAGCGCCTGAAGGAGGCGGCCGAGAAGGCGAAGATCGAGCTCTCCAGCCAGATGGAGACCGCGGTCAACCTGCCCTTCATCACCGCCGACCAGAACGGCCCGAAGCACCTGCAGGTCACCGTGACCCGCTCGCGCTTCGAGGACATGTGCAAGGATCTCTTCGATCGCCTGCGCGGCCCGTGCGAGCAGGCTCTTCGTGACGCGAAGCTGAACCCGAAGGACGTGCAGGAAATCGTGCTCGTCGGCGGTTCGATCCGAATCCCGAAGGTCCAGCAGCTGGCGAAGGACATCTTCCAGACGCAGGAGCTCGACAAGAGCATCAACCCCGACGAGGTGGTGGCCGTAGGCGCCGCCATCCAGGGCGCGGTCCTGCAGGGCGACGTGAAGGACGTGCTGCTGCTCGACGTGACCCCGCTCTCGCTGGGCGTGGAGACGCTTGGTGGCGTGATGACCAAGCTGATCGAGAAGAACACCACGATCCCGACCAGCAAGAAGGAGGTCTTCAGCACGGCGGCCGACAACCAGACCAGCGTGACCATCCACGTGCTGCAGGGCGAGCGCGAGTTCGCCGGCGACAACCGCAGCCTGGGTCGCTTCGACCTGAGCGGCATCGCCCCGGCCCCGCGCGGCCTGCCGCAGATCGAGGTGGAGTTCGCGATCGACGCCAACGGCATCCTGAACGTGTCGGCCACCGAGAAGGCGACCGGCAAGAAGCAGGAGATCCGCATCACCGGCTCGAGCGGCCTCAACAAGGACGAGGTCGAGCGCATGCGCAAGGAAGCCGAGCAGAACGCCGCGGCCGACAAGGTGCGTCGCGAGCTCGTGGATCTGCGCAACCAAGGCGAGGCAGCGGCGTACTCCACGCGGAAGGCCCTCGAGGAGCACGGCGGCAAGGTGAGCGCCGAGGCGCGCGGCAAGATCGAGGCCGCGCTGTCGAACCTGGAGACCGCGCTGAAGGGCGAGGACAAGGCGGCCATGACGGCGGCCCTGAAGACGCTCAATGACGCGTCGACCGAGCTTGGCAAGGCGGTCTACGAGGCCACCTCCAAGGGCGCCACGCCTGGCGCCGAGGGTGGCGCGAAGTCCGGCGGCAAGGACGACGTGATCGACGCCGAGTATGAGGTGAAGGACGGAAACTGAGTTCCGCCCACGAAGCGTGAAACCACGCGGCCGCCGGATCGAAACCCGATTCGGCGGCCGCGTTCGTTCTCGGCGCCTCCCAAGCCAACGACCCTGCGACCAACATGAAGCAATCGCTCCTGCTGACCTGCCTGACCGCCCTGCTGCTTGCCGCGGGTGAGCCGCCCGCCGCGACCCCCCGCGTTGGCTACGCATGGCCGCTGCCCACCTGCGTGGTGAGTGGTGAGCCTCTGGGCGCCAAGTCCGTGGTGAAGGTGCTGGAAGACCCCAAGGATGCCTCAGTGCATGGCCGCGAGGTGCGCTTCTGCTGCGAGAAGTGCGTGAACACCTTCGAGGCCAACCGCGCCAAGTACCTGGAGGCGGCCGACGCATTGATCGTACAGCGCGAGCAGGCCGTGTACCCCTCCGCTGTCTGCATCATCATGACGGACGAGAAACTCGCGGCGCCGGGCACGCCGGAGGCCGCGGACGTTCGTGGGGTCGTGGTGGGCAACCAGCTTGTGCGCCTTTGCTGCGCCTCGTGCGAGCGGAAGGTCCGGCGCAACCCCACCAGCGCGCTGGCGAAGGTGCAGCGAGCGGCCGTGGAGGCGCAGGCCAAGGACTATCCCCTCAAGGCGTGTCCGATCAGCGGACGACCGCTTCCGGCGGAACCCGTGGACACGCTGCTGGCCGGCCGGCTGGTTCGACTGTGCTGCAAGGAGTGCCAGGCGAAGGCGGAACAGGATGTCGCAGCCACGCTGGCCAAGCTCGACGCGGCCCGCGCCACGAAGCCCAGCTGAGTCGCGACGTCAGCGCGCGCGCCGCGCCGGCGTGGCGCGAAAGAGCGCCGCGAACAGGCCGGGGCCTGCCGTCTTCGGTTCGGGTGGCAGTTCCCGGTGACGCGCGAGTTGCACCCCCGCCGCGCGCGCCATCTGCTCCAGTTCTCCGCGCGAGAACCCCATGTGCAGATGGCCCATGCTTGCCGCGTAGGCGCGGCGGTCGTGCGGCACCAGATCCACCACCAGCGTGCCGCCGCCCGAACGCACGCCGCGCACGGCCTCCTTCAGCACGGCGCCTGGATCCGGCACGTGGTGCAGCACCAGCATGATCACCGACGCGTCGGCCTCGCCGTCCTTCAGGGGCAGCGACTCGAGCGCACCCTGACGGAACTCGACGTTGTCGCAACTCGCCAGACGCTTGCGCGCCGCGTCGAGCATGGAACGCTCGCGATCGATCGCGATGACGCGCCGCACGCACGGCGCGAGCAACTGCGACGCCTCGCCGGTGCCGCAGCCAAGATCTGCCACGCTCCAATCGGGATCAAGCAAGTCCAGCAGCGCGAGCGCCGTCACGCGATCACCGAACAGGTCGCGCCGTACCTCGCTCCACTCACCGCCAAGCCGGCCGAAGAAGGAGCGGCTGTCCACCTTGCGGTCGGCAAGCACGCTGGCGAGACGCTTCAGGTCCTGCGAGGCCTCTGGATGCTGCACAAGCGCGGGCCGCGCGAGTTCCCACAACAGCCGAGCCTGTTCCGGCATCGCAGGACCCGCCAGACGATAGAGCCCCGCCGGTCCCTCGCTTCGCCGCGCGATCCAGCCCCCATCCAGCAGCGCCTTCAGATGACGGCTCGCGGTGCTCTGCGGCACCTGCAGGGTGCGCGCGACCTCACCCACGCCGAGTTCCTCACGCTCCAGCAGCGCCAGCACGCGCCAGCGCGCCAGGTCGCCCATCGCGGCCAGGCGGTCCAGCAACTCGACCGGATCTCCGGCCGATCCATCGTGACTGGATGCCCGCGCCACGCGCGATCAGCTGCCGCGAGGCAGCCCCAGCGTGGGACCCAGGATCTGCCCGCGCTGCTGAAGCGCCTCGCGCACGCGCGGATCCTCGGGGTTGATGCCGTAGGCCTGTCGCAGGCGTCGCACGGCCTCTTCCTCGTTGCCGAGCTTCTCCTGGAGCATGGCCATGCGCCAGTAGGGCTCGGTGCTCTTGGCGATGTCGTAGCCCTGATCGAACTCGATCGCGCTATCGAGCGCCTGCTTGGCGGAATCGAGGTCGTTCGTCTGCTCGGCGATGGTCGCGAGTCGGCAGTACGCCTCGGGGCTTCGCAGTTCCGCGCCGGTGTTGCGCAGCAGGAGATAGATCTGCGGAATGTCGTTCTGCTTCTCCATGCAGTCGGCGAGCGCGAAGACGACGTCGAGGTCGTTCGGGTTGCGCGCCACGGCGACCTCGAGCGCGCGTCGGCCTTCCTTCAGGTCGCCCAGACACACCATCGCGCGGCCGTAGGCGTACTGCGCGCCCCAGCTGCCCGGATTCGACTCCACGACCGGCTTGATCATGTCGGCCGCTTCTTGGCATCGATCATGGCGAACCAGATAGTCGGCCTTGTCGACGGTGCTCTCGGTGGGCGGCGGGCCCTGACAGGCGGTCAGCAGAAGTGCCGCTGGAGCGGCGAGGGCGCGGAGGATCGGGGCGACTCGGTCGATTCGGGACATGAGAGGAGATGATAGGGTTCGGCGTGGCCTGTTGCAGCCCGTCTGCCGATGCGCTTCCGATGGCGATCCTGCGCCATGAAACCCCGGATGGGGCCGCGCATTTCGATCTGCTGCTCGCAAACTCGGCCAGCGTGCCAGACGACGCGCGCACGGTCCCGACCTGGCGCTGCGAGCACGATCCGTTCACGCTGGCGCCCGGTGAGCGCACGCGCGTCGAGGCGATCGCGCCGCATCGTGGCTTCTACCTGCACCTGGAGGGCGAGCATGTGCTGGGTGGCGCCCGGGGTCGGGTACGAAGCGTGCATCGCGGATGGCATGTGGCGCACGGCGCTTGGAAGCGACTGCACGATCCACGCCGCGGGCACGCCTGGATCCGCTTCGAGGGCGACGCGCTGGTCGCCGGTGACCCGGCAACTCAGGTGAACGCGTCGTAGACCAGCACGATCCACGTCACGAGCGCGCACGGCAGCTTGGCGAGTGAACCGATCGCGCGGCCCACCACGGCACCAAGCGCCGGACGCATCGACTCGCTCGCCAATCGACCATGCAGCGCCATCTCGCCGAACAGCGCGCCCAACGACACGCCGAGCAGCGCGCCCACGATCGAGCCGACGATCGGCACCGGAATCAGGATCGTTCCGGCGATCACGCCGACCACACCGCCCACCATGCTGCTCACCATCCCGGCGCGGCTTGCGCCGCCGGCCTTCGCGCCCAGCGCGCCCGCGATGAACTCAAGCACCTCACCCAGCGCCGCCGCCGCGATCGCGATCGCCAGCGCCCGCAGGCCGAAAGGCAGTGGCTCGGCGCTTCCGAAGAGCATGGCGGTCACGTCCACGGTGCCCGCGATGCCGATGATCATCCATGCGCCCGGAACCCCCGCTGGCGTGAGCAGCACGGACAGCAGGCCCGACAGCGCGAACCCCACGGCCCCCGCATAGTGCAACCAGATCACCACCGACCACCCATCTGCCGCAGCTCGTCGCGAAGGATCGCCGCCAGTTCGTAGTTCTCGGCGGCAAGCGCCTGCTGCAGCCGGCGCTCCAGTTCACCGCGCTGGCTCGTTGGAAGCTTGAGCGTGAGCGCGTCGAGCAGCGCGCGCAACAGCGCGACCTCTGGACCGTTCTCGGCGAATTCGGGTCGTCGAGCGCGGAGCCACGCCTCGCGCACGGCGTGCAATCCGGCGTCGAGCGCGGCCTGCGCCAGATCGCGACGCCCTGACGCCACGGCGATCGCGGCCTCGGCGCGCGCGCGCATGGCATGCTCGTGCGGCCGCCAACCATCGAAGCGTGTGCGATCGGATGGATCCGCGCCTCGGCGCGCGATCAGCTCGATCGCCTCCATGTTGTCCATCGCATCGTGGCGCACGCGCACCCAGTCCTCCAGCATGGCGCACGCAAGTGCGCGCTGCCGGCGCTGTCCCATTTCGGTCGCCAGATCCGCGACCGCGGTCGGACCCAGTGCTGCCGCGCCCGCCCGGGCCCACGCGAGGGCGGATTCGTGCCCCTGGTAGGCACGTCCATCGGGCCGCCCTTCCGCCTCAAGTTGCAGCACACCAAGTTCCACCCGCACCTGGAACAGAAGCCTTCCATCGGCCCCCTGAACGCGGCGTACATCGAGCCTTCCGGGCTCCCAGGGCCATTCCGACAGGATCGGGGTGAGGTCGTCCATGGGGCTGCTGCGGCCATGCTAATGGGAACTGCACGAAAATCTGGGCTTCAAGGTGCTGGCACACCCCCACCCCACCGATCTACCATGACCCACCCACGGGTCTTCCGTAACGCCGTCATGCCCCGCCCCAGCACCCAATCCGATCTGCACGTCTACATGAAGCAGATCAACGAGGTCGCCCTTCTCACCCCCGAGGAAGAGAAGACGCTCGGTTGGCGCATCATCAACGACGATGACCAGGGCGCGAAGGAGCACATGATCAAGGCGAACCTTCGCCTGGTGATCGCGATCAGCAAGAACTACGCGCACCGCGGACTCGCACTGGCGGACCTGGTCGAGGAAGGCAACATCGGACTCATCCGCGCCGTCGAGGGATTCGATCCCGCGCAGGGTGCGCGCTTCAGCACCTACGCGAGCTGGTGGATCAAGCAGGCGATCAAGCGCACGCTCATCAACGCGGTGCAGCCGATCCACATTCCGGCATACATGGTCGAGCTGATCGCGCGCTACAAGCAGATGCAGCGGAAGTTCGAGGAGGAGCACGCGCGCCAGCCCAGCCTGCACGAGCTGAGCGAACTGATGGGCATCCCCCCAAAGAAGCTCGAGATCGTGAAGCGCGCCGTGAAGGCGCGCAACACGCCCACGCAGGCGCCCACGAAGGACGACGGCGAGGGCGTGGACTTCAGCGATCTGTTCCAGGATCACCGCACGCCCGATCCCGAGCGCAAGGTCACCGATCGCGAGGACTTGGGCTACATCCTGAAGCTGCTGGACTCGATCGATCAGCGCGACGCCCGCGTGCTGCGCCTGCGATTCGGTCTGGAGGGCCAGGAGCCGCTCACGCTGAAGCAGATCGGCGAGACCGTCGGCCTGACCCGCGAGCGTGTGCGCCAGATCGCCGAAGAGGCGCTGAAGAAGCTTCATGCGCGCCTGACCGACGACCGACCGAGCCAGTGGATCCGCGAGGGCAGCGAGCCCGAGCCGCCGCAGGCTCCGGCCAAGCGACGCGGCCGTCCGCCCGGAAGCGGCCGCAAGCGCGTCGTCGAGGACTGAACTTCACGCAGCTCGTGACATGGACACCGCCGATCGCGGCGATACGGTCGTGCCGCGCGCTCAGCGCACGGTCTTGAGGAACGGCATCGGGGTGATCGCGGCGCCCACACGCTCGCGACCGAGATCGACAGATAGCGCAGGCTTGCCCTCGGCCACCGCGCGTTCCACGATCGCCATCGCGATCGGGCGATCAAGCGTGGGACTCAGGCAACCGCTGGTCACCTCGCCGACCACGCGATCGCCCTCCATCACCTTCATGCCCTGACGCGGACTGCGGCGGCCCTCCACCAGCAGGCCCACCAGCTTGCGCTTCGGGCCGCCCGCCGCCACGATCGCCTGCAGCGCGTCCTGACCGATGAAGCGGCCCTCGCGCTCGTCGCCCGTGCCCTTGTCGAGCTTGATCGCGAAGTCGAGACCCGCGGTGAGCGGATCGATCGTCTCGCTGATCTCGTGGCCATACAGGGGCATGCCCGCCTCCAGACGCAGCGAGTCGCGCGCGCCCAGACCGCAGGGCTTCACCACGCCATCGGCCTTGCCCATGTCCTTCAGGAACATGCCCATGGCGAGCTTCGCCATGCTGGCGCCCAGGATGATCTCCACGCCGTCCTCGCCGGTGTAGCCGGTGCGGCTCACCAGCAGCTTCACGACCATCAGGCTCTTCTCGGTGAAGCGGTAGCGCTTCAGCGCGGGAATCTCCTTGCTGAAGCGGCCGATGAGATCCATCGCCTTCGGGCCCTGCAGCGCCACCATCGCGGTGCTCTCGGTGCGGTCCTCCATCTTGAAGGCCAGATCGGCCCTCTGCGTCTCGAAGTGCTTCACCAGCTTCGCGCGGTTGCTGGCGTTGCACACCATGAGGTACTCGTCCTCCTCCAGGCAGTACACCAGCACGTCGTCGTGGCAGCCGCCCTGCTCGTTGCACACCAGCGAGTAGCGCACCATGCCCCGCTGCATGCCCAGGATGCCGCGCGTGCAGACCTTGTCCAGGAAGCGTCTCGCATGACGCCCGCTGAAGTGCAGGCGACCCATGTGACTCACGTCGAAGAAGCCCGCGGCGCTGCGGCACCAGCGATGCTCGTCCAGGATGCTGCCGTAGGTGAGCGGCATGTCCCACCCGGCGAAGTCGGTCATGCGGGCGCCGTGCTCAAGGTGCAGGCCATGGAAGACGGTCTTGTGCAGGGTGGCGGTGGTCATGGGGTCTCCGAGGTCGTGTCCGTGGGATCAAGTTGCTTGCGAAGGCGTTGCACCTCGCGCTCAAGTTGCTTGAGCCGACGGGCCATGCCGTAGAGGTCGCGACCCGCGAGCGCGTTGCGCTTGGCCGCGTCGAGTTCGATGGCGGGAATACCACCCACGCGCGAACCATCCGGCAGGTCGGTCACGATCGCCGCCTTCCCCGAGGCCTGGACGTTGTTGCCGATCTTCAGGTGCCCGGTCACCCCGGCCTGACCGCCCAGCACCACGTAGTCGCCCATCTCGACGCTGCCGCTCACGCCCACCAAGCTCACCAGCAGGCAGTGCTTGCCGATGCGCGTGCCATGGCCGATCGAGATGAGGTCGGCGAACTTGGTGCCGGCGCCGATGCGGGTCTCCTCCATCGCGGCGCGCTCGACCACGCAGCCGCCGCCGATCTCCACGTCGTCCTCGAGCACCACGACGCCCGCCTGCGGGATCTTCTCGTGGCGTCCCTCGTGGGTGGCGTAGCCGAAGCCGTCGCTGCCGATCACCGCGTGCGCATGCAGCGTGACGCGATGGCCCAGACGGCATCGGTCGTACACGGTGGCGCCCGGGAACAGCACGCAGTCGTCGCCAAGCACCGCATGCTCGCCCACGTACGCGCCCGGATACAGCACGCAGCGGGCGCCAATCGTGGCCCCCCGCTCCACCACGCAGCCCGCATGCAGCGTCACACCCTCGCCCAGCGTCGCCGAGGCGTGCACCACTGCCGCGGGCGAGCGAGTCGGCGCGTCCGGACGGGCGTCGGCAGGCGCCGGGTGCTTCCGGAAGCCGTGCAACGCCACCATCGCCTCGCGGAAGGCGAAGTACGGATCGGCCGCCTCGAGTCGGGCGACACCCTCCCGCACCGCGAGTCCGGACGCCACGATCACGGCGCTGGCCTTCGTGTGCAACAGGTGGTCGATGTACTTGTTGTTGGCCACGAAACTGAGCTGCCCCTGCGACGCGCGGTCCACGGGTGCACACGAGTGGACCTGCACCGACGGATCGCCGTGCAACGTGGCGCCGATGCGCCGGGCCAGTTCGTCCAGTCTCATGAAGTCCGCAGCCTAGCACGGTCGCCGCATGGCGGCGCTCTTCACGCACGGCTATCCTCGCGACCGCCTGCATGTCCGGCCCCGCCCGCCCACCCCTCTGCACGGGCTCGCTCCTGCTGGGTGCAGCCCTCCGACGCGCCTTCGGGATCGCTTGGCTGCTTGCGCTAGCGATCCTGACCCCCGCGCGCGCCGACGGCATCGAGGACGAACAACTCGCGGACCGACCGGTGAGTCAGGTGTCCATCCTTGGACTCAATCGGATCAGCGAGCAGGAGATCCGCAACAACATGCGCGTGTCGGCGGGTGAACCCTACGACGCGCGCAGCGTGCGCGAGGACGTGTCCAACCTGTACCGACTGGGTCACTTCGCCAACGTGACCGCCGACGCGAAGCTGCTGCCTGACGGCACCGTGCAGGTAACCTACACGCTCGTGGAGCAGCTGATCGTCGAGGCGATCCAGACCGTGGGCAACTACGCGTTGAGCGATCAGGATCTGGCGGCCGTGATTCCGCTCTACGCCGGGGGCCCGCGCGACGACTTCCTGCTGCAGCAGAGCGTCTTCAAGATCAAGGAGCTCTACAAGAGCAAGGGCCACTATCTGGTCGAGGTGGCCGTGGACGAGAGCCGCCTGAAGAACGATGGCATTCTCATCTTCAAGATCGTCGAGGGACCACGCGTGCGCATCCGCGAGATCGAATTCACGGGCAACCGCGCCTTCCCCGCCAAGCAGCTCGCCCCACAGATCAAGACCAAGCCATGGATCTTCCTTTTCCGCAAGGGCAATCTGGACGAGGAGGGTCTGGTCGACGACGTGGCCACGCTGGACGCGTACTACAAGGATCGCGGCTACGTGGACGTGCGTGTGGACCGACGCGTGGAACTCAGCGCCGACCAGAAAGAGGCGAAGGTGATCTTCGTGATCACCGAGGGACGCCTGTACCGCCTGCGCACCGTACGCATCGAGGGAACGGGCGCCGATGGCCGCCTGAGCGTGTTCACGCCCGAGCAGCTGCGCGGACTGATGTTGCTGCGACCCGGTGACGCCTACATGAAGAACCGGATCGAGCAGAGCGTGAAGTCGATCCAGAGCGCGTACTTCACCATGGGCTACGCCGACGCGCGGGTCGACGCCACGTACGTGCGCGCCGGCGAGGAGCCCGATGTGGACATGATCCTGACCATCTCCGAAGGTGAGCAGTTCAAGACGGGCGTGGTGGAGATCCAGGGCAACTTCATCACACGCGACAAGGTGATCCGACGGCTCGTGCGCTTTCAGCCGGGCCGACCGATGGACGCGAACGAGATCGAGAACACCGAGAAGCGCCTGAAGGCGAGCGGCCTCTTCAACGAGGAGCGCGTGACGGCCCAGCCCGTGGATCCGGACCGGCCCGGCGAGCGTGACGTGCTGGTGACCGTGAAGGAGAAGAACACGGGCAGCCTGAACTTCGGTGTCGCGGTGAGCACCGACACGGGATTCGGCGGCGAGATCTCGCTGAACCAGTACAACTTCGATCTGGCCGATCCGCCAGCCAGCCTGGGTGAACTCGCGGGTGGCCGTGCCTTCCGCGGTGCAGGACAGACCTTCAACATCAGCATCCAGCCCGGCATCGAGGTGAGCACCTACTCGATCGGCGTGGGTGATCCGCACCTGTTCGAGAGCGACTGGTCCGGCACCGCGAGCGCGTTCTACCGTGACCGTATCTATCCGCAGAATGACGAGCAGCGCATCAATGGCCAGCTTGGCATCGGTCGACGCCTTGGTGACTACTGGAACTTCAGCAGCAATGTGCGGCTTGAGCGTGTGACCTTGAGCAACTTCCAATCCGGCACGCCGATCGAGATCTACAACCAGGCAGGACCGTCGGTGTTCTCGGTGCTCTCAACGGGCATCCAACGAAACACGATCGACAACCGTCAGCGACCGGGCGCGGGCAGCATCTCGGAAATCGGTTTCAGCCAATACCTCGGCGACTACACCTATCCCGCGGTGCGCGGCTCCTACACCACGTTCCTCACGCTTGACGAGGACTTTCTGGGCCGCAAGACCACGCTGCGGCTCAACAGTCAGGCGGGCTACATGTTCAGCGAGAACGCTCCGGTCTTCGAGCGCTACTACCTCGGTGGCCGCAGCTTTCGTGGCTTCGCATTCCGTGGCGTCAGCCCACAGGCTGCGGCACTGCTGAACCAACCGCCCTGGCCCGCCCCACCGATCGAGCCTCCGTACACCCAGTACCCCAACAATGCCGTCACGATCAATAGTCCAAATGCTCCGGGCAATCCTGTCGGTGGCCAGTTCCTGTTCTTCGCCGGCGCGCAGGTCGAGACACCGATCCTCATGGATCTTGTCACGATGGTGTTCTTCTGCGACTCGGGAACGGTGGAGGACTCGGTCACGCTGGACCAGTACCGCGTGAGCGTGGGATCGGGACTGCGCCTCTACATCCCGATGCTCGGTCCCGCGCCGATCGCGCTGGACTTCGCGGTACCGTTGGTGAAGCAGGAGTTCGACAGCACGCAGGTCTTCTCCTTCAGCGCCGAGCTGCCGTTCTGACGCGCGCGCCACTTCTGCAGCGCAGTACGCAAAGACCTACAATCCCGGCCTTCCCCACGGAGACACCATCCATGCTGCACAGAGTCCGGACCATCCTGCTTGTCGTGACCGCTGGCACCGCCGCCCTGCTTGCCACCAGCGCCTTCGGCACGGCACGGCCCGCCGATCCCAACCAAGGCACGCGGACCGCCAGCGTGAGCCTGGCCCGCCTGATCGACAAGTTGCAGGAGCGCCAGGAGTTCGAGATGCAGATCGGCGCGATGCGCAACCAGTTCATGGAGGAGGCCAATGCGCGCAAGAAGAAGCTGGAGGTCGGCCTGAAGGAGGTCGAGGCGATGCCCGACACGCCGGAGCGCCAGACGAAGCTGGAGCCGCTGATCGTGGAGCAGCTCGAGCTTGAGCAGTGGGCCAACAGCCGCATGACCGACGTGGATCGCGAGCGCAGCCTGATGTGGCGCAGCATCTACCGAAACCTGCGCAGCGAGGCCGGCAAGCTCGCCGAGGCAGAGGGCTACGACTACATCATCATCGATGACGGATCCGACGACCTGCCCACGAACCGCGAGGTCAAGATGCCGCTGGAGCAGCAGGTGCTCGATCAGCTGCAGCGCCGACGCGTGCTCTTCGCCAGCCCCGCGCACGATCTGACGGACAAGTTGATCGTACGCATGAACAATGCACGCGCCGCCGGCACCCCCGCCGCCGCGGGAGCCAAGTGACGCCCCACCGGAGTAACGCCATGAACAAAATCCTGATCGCCGCCGCCATTCCGACGCTCGCCCTGCTGTGGGCGATGGTCCGCCCCGAGAAGCCTGCCGTGGTCGCATGCGTGGACCTCGAGCGCGTGTACGCGGGACTCGACCAGCACAAGGCGGGCGAGAGCCGTCTGGACGAGCTGCTGAAGGGCGAGGCTGTGAAGCGCGACAAGCTCGTCGCCGACACGCAGTCGATCCAGGCGGAGTTGGAGAACTTCAACAACGACTCGCCGGTCTACAACGAGACCGCGCGCAAGCTGCGCGATTCTGCCGACCGTCTGCGGGTGTTCGAGGACTTCCTGAAGCGCAAGATGGAGTTCGAGCGCGCCAACCTGGTGCGCTCGACCTACGCGGCCGTGAAGGCGGCGCTGAGCGACTACTGCAAGGCGCAGAACATCGACATCGTCTTCATGGACGACGCCACGCCTCCCTTCGACAAGGCGGATCCGCGGCCGATCACGCAGCAGATCTCCGGGCGTCGCATGCTGTGGTTCAACCCGGCGCTCGACGTCACCGACGACCTCATCAAGTCGATGAACGCCTCGTTCGCCGCGGGGAAGAAGTGACGAGACCGCCGGCGACCGCGGCGGAACTCGCCTCACTCGTTGGCGGGCGGCTGGAAGGCTTCGCCGGCGCCCCCATCCGCGGCATGAACTCGATCGACGCAGCGAAGTCGGGCGACGCCACCTTCATCACGAATGACCGCTATGCGCGGCGATGGGCCTCCAGTCAGGCCACCGTGGCCGTGGTCGAGGACGGCGTGCCGCTGGCGGTGGGCGACCCCTCGCATCGCGCTCTGATCCGGGTGCCCAGCGCGGAACTGGCGCTCGCCAAGGCGCTCGAGGCCTTCGCGCCCGCACCTGAGTTGCCTGCGCCGGGCGCACACGCCTCGGCGGTGATCGATCCGTCGGCGAAGGTTGCGCCCTCGGCGCGCGTGGGCCCGCGCGCGGTGATCGGCGCGCGCGCCACCCTTGGCGCGGACTGCGTGGTGCACGCGGGTGCGGTGATCTCGCACGACTGCGAACTGGGTGACGGCTGCGTGATCCACGCCAACGCCGTGATCCGTGAACGCTGCCGGCTTGGTCGCGGCGTGGTCGTGAACGCATGTGCGGTGATCGGCAGCGAGGGCTTCGGCTATCGCCCGGCCGCCGACGGCAAGAGCCTGGTGCGGATCCCCCACCTTGGCACCGTGGTGCTCGAGGATGGTGTGGAGATCGGCGCAGGCACCTGCATCGACCGCGCGAAGTTCGGTGCCACCGTGGTGGGCGCGCACTCCAAGATCGACAACCTCTGCCAGATCGCGCACAACTGCCAGATCGGGCGCATGACCGTGATCGCGGGCCTGACCGGCCTGGCCGGCAGCGTGCACATCGGAAACGGGGTGCAGATCGGTGGCAACTGCGGCATTGCCGATCATCGTTCCATCGGGGACGGGGCGCGCCTGGCCGCCAAGAGCGGCGTGATGGAGGACGTGCCGGCCGGAGCCTCCTGGGGCGGCTGTCCTGCCCAGAGTGTCTGGGCCGAATTGAGGGTGGTGACTGCGATCCGTAAACTGCCTGAATGGTCACGGATGTTCCGCCGGCTGATCGAGGATCACGGGAAGGCGTCGTGAGCGCCGCCTCGGCGCCGGCCTCAGGCCCACGCCCGCCCTCGGGCGAGCGCCAGCGCACGCTGGCCAGCGCCGTCACCGTGCGTGGCAAGGGCCTGTTGATGGGTCAGGATGCGACGCTCGAGATCGCGCCGGCGCCACCTGGTACGGGCATCGTGTTCGAGCGCATCGATCTCGATCCGCCCGTCACCATTCCGGCGCTCGTCTCGCATGTCGTGCCGCGCGCCCGCCGCACCACGCTGCGCGTGGGCGACGCCACCATCGACACGGTGGAGCACTGCCTGAGCGCGCTTGCGGGACTGCGCGTGGACAACGCCATCCTTCGCATCGCCGGACCCGAGCTCCCGCTGGGTGACGGCAGCGCCCTGCCCTTCGTGGAGCCGATCCGCGCGGCGGGCCTCGTCGAGCAGGACGCGCCTCGCCGCGTCTTCCGTCTGCGTGAGCCGATCGTGGTGGAGGAAGGTGACGCGATGATCGTGGCCATGCCACGTGGCGACGATGGCATGGAGGTGGTGTACGACCTTGACTACGGTCCGGGTGAACAGCGCATCGGACGCCAGACGCAGGTCTTCGACCCGGTCCGGGACGACTACGCCGCGCAGATCGCACCCGCGCGAACCTACAGCCTGAAGGAGGAGGCGGAGCAACTGTGGGCGGCCGGCATGTGCCGCCATCTCACGCCGCGCGAGGCGCTCGTGATCGGACCCGATGGCCCGATCGACAACGCGCTCCGCTTCTCGAACGAGCCGGTGCGGCACAAGCTGCTCGACGTGCTCGGCGATCTCTATCTGGTGGGGCGTCCCGTGCAGTGCCGCGTGATCGCCTACCGCAGCGGACATGGCCTCAACCGCCAACTGGGCCAGCAGATCCTGCGCGCGATGAAGGCAGCCGATCTGGCCGACAGTCTGGTGGCCACCAGCGTCATGGACGCGAAGGCGATCCAGCGTGTGCTTCCCCACCGGTATCCCATGCTGCTGGTGGATCGCGTGGTCGAGATGGACGGTGATCGTCGTGCGGTGGGAGTGAAGAACGTGACCGTGAACGAGCCTTTCTTCCAGGGCCACTATCCGGGCCAGCCGATCATGCCCGGCGTGCTCATCGTCGAAGCGATGGCGCAGCTCGGTGGCCTGCTGATGAGCCGCACGCTCGAGCACACCGGCCGCGTGGCGCTGCTGCTCTCACTGGACAAGGTGAAGCTGCGCAAGGCGGTCACGCCGGGCGACCAGCTTGTGCTCGAGGCCGAGACGCTGCGCGCCAACGCACGCACGGCCAGCCTGCGATGCCGCGCCAGCGTGGCCGGGAAGGTCGCGGCAGAGGCCGAGATCCGCTTTATGATGGTCGACTCGGACCAGACGTGACCTCATGCCGAAGATCCACCCCACCGCCGTCGTCGACGCTTCCGTGAAACTCGCTTCCGGGGCTGTGATCGGCCCCTGGTGCGTGGTCGGGCCCGGCGTGACGATCGGCGACGACACCGAGCTGGTGTCGCACGTGGTGATCGACCGCGACACCACGATCGGCCGGGAGAACGTGCTGCATCCGTTCACGGTGGTGGGTGGTCCGCCGCAGGACAAGAAGTATCACGGCGAGCGCACCACGCTCGAGGTCGGTGACCGCAACCACATCCGCGAGTACGCCAGCATCCATCGTGGCACCGCCAACGGCGGTGGCGTGACGGTGGTCGGCAGCGACAACCTGATCATGGGCTGCGTGCATGTGGCGCACGACTGCCGCATCGGCTCGGGCGTGATCCTGGCGAACAACGCCATGGTGGCCGGGCATGTCACGGTGTGCGACGGTGCGAACGTCGGTGGCGGCGCAGGCCTGCACCACTTCGTGCGCGTGGGCACCCGCAGCTTCGTGGGCGCCATGGCGCGCGTGAGCAAGGATGTGCCGCCCTTCATGATCGTGGAGGGAAATCCCGCCGAGGTGCGCGGCCACAACGCGATCGCCATGCGCCGCATGGGACTGGTCGACGCCGAGGTCGAGGCGATGAAGGACGCGTACAAGCGACTCTTCCGCGACCGCGGTGGCAGCATCTTGGCCAAGCTGGACGCGCTGCGGGCGGACTACAGTTCGTGCGTGAGCGTGATGGCGCTGTGCGACGCGGTCCTCGAGACGACTGGCGGCGTACACGGTCGCGCCCAGGAGAGTGGACGCAGTGACGACAAGCGTGGCACTCGCGTGGGCACCCCCGGCGCACCACAGGCCTGAGAGGATCCCCATGACCACCCCCGCAACCAAGGCACGCATCGACGAGCAGGCCCGCATGGCCGAGGCGGCGATGCGCCGCGGCAAGTGGTTCGAGGCCGAGCGCTGCGCGCACAAGGGTCTGGAGATGGCCCGACGCGCCGAGGAATTCGCGCTGATGGCCGAGATCTGCCTCACGCTGCAGGAGGCGCGACGCCAGCGACTGCAGGAGGCCTTCGACGCGAAAAAGGTCGTCATCCTGAATCAGGGCATCGTCGAGGAGATGAAGATCCAGTCCGGCTGCTACATCGTGGAGCCGCCGCTCGTCGGCGCCGACGCGCGCCGCCTGCGGCTGGCCGCGCTGCGCGACGAGATCTCGATCGCGGTGCTGTGCCGGGAGCCCATCAACCAGATGGGCCTCTGCCCCATCGTGGCGATCGGTGGAACCACGGTGCGCACGCGCATCGCATCGGCGAAGAATCCCGCGAAGCCCACGCTGTCGTGGGTGGCCAACGCCCTCGAGGAGCTCGGCAACTTCGCAATCGAGACGGTCGACGCGGGGCACGACCTCGACAAGCAGATCGACGACGTTCTGGCGAAGCTCGATGCGCATCCGGATCACGAGGGGCTGCATCAGACGCTCGCGGAGCTGTGTCAGGAGGCCGCGAAGGGCTTCACGCGATCCGAGCAGAGCGTTGATCCGCTTGAGGAAGAGCTCATCGAGGACGACGAGAGCGAGTGACCGAGAACAAGGTTCAAAGGTTGTCATTTGACCACCTGCCGAAGCTGCGCGCGCCACGCCCTCTCCTGCGCCAACAGCACACGCACGTCATGAACCGACGCGTGGACCGCACGCCGCTGTTTGGAAGCCGGCAGCAATACGACGAGTTCGCCTCGCCCCTCGGCTGAGCGTAGCGCGAGGACTCGGTGGAAATCACGTCCAGGTGCCTGATGCCGAACCACTGGCACCTTGTGCTGCGCCCCGATCACCCGCGCCAGCTCTCAAGCTTCATGCATCGGCTCAAGACCACGCATGCCGTAGGATTCCGACCGCGGACCGGCACACGAGGTCATGGCAGCGTGTGTGGAGGCCGATTCAGGAGTTTCCCGAGGAGTTTGAGCGAGAGTTCGCGCGATGGTGCACGAGTGGCGGCGACTCGCGGCGCGCGAGCGATGGCCCAGTCATGCGAGAGGTCCGAGCGCGACTCGATGCGATCGGCCAATTGGGACGAAGTGCCAGCCGTGCCGCGGCGTTGAAAAGTCGGCGCACGTGCGCGGCACAGCGAACACGAGGGTGACACATGAAGGGCTCGTCATGTCGAAGCTGGGACTTGTCTGCGCCATCACGATGCTGATAACAACCTCCGACCCTATTCTGCAGTCCATGATCGGCAACGACGAGGCGATCGTGATGGCGGGTGTCCCTGCCAACAACATGCTGCTGTTCCATCGCATCCGCTTCCGCGTAGGAGATCCGGTGGCGTTGATGGAGTGGGGCGCGGGCCTTGGCACGCGCGCACGTACCCTGATCCTGCGCGATATCGAGATGGACCGCGCGCGCGCCCACGCGCGTGCCGACGCCTTCGCCTGCCCGCGCGACTTCGAGCCCGCCGGTGGCCTGAGCGGCGACCGTGAGACCGCAACCGCGCAGGCTTTGGCCGAGTGCCTGCGCCGTGCAGGTGTGCGCAGGGCCGTGTCCGACCGTACGTTTCCCGCGATCTTCGCGCACCATCTTGCGACAGCCGGCATCGCGCTGCGCTGCGAGCCCTCCCTCTTCATCGCGGATCGCCGCGCGAAGGACGAGCAGGAACTCGCCGCCATGCGGGCCTCGCAAGCCATGACCGAGCGCGCGATCGAGCTTGCATGTCGGCTCATCGCACGCGCCTCGGCCCATGCGGATGGCGCGCTGATGCATGCGGGCGAGGTGTTGACCAGCGAGCGCGTGCGCGGCGAGATCGACGCGTTCCTGGCGCGCGCCGGCTTCGACAATCCCCGATCGATCGTGGCAGGTGGCCCGCAGGGCGGCGACTGCCACCATGACGGCACCGGGCCGCTTCGCACCGGCGAGCCGGTGATCGTGGATGTCTTTCCGCGCAGCAAGGCCACCGGCTACTGGGGCGACAGCACGCGTTGCGTGGTGCATGGCGCGGTGCCTGCCGAGGTCGCCCGCATGCACGCCACGGTGGTGAAGGCGAAGGCGGCGGCCACAGCGGCGGTCCGCACCGGTGTCACCGGTGAAGCCGTGCACGCAGCGACGCGCGCGGTGATCGAGGCGGCCGGCTTCGGGATGGGCTTGCCTCCTGCCGGCGCACCCGCGACCTGGTGCGGCATGGTGCATGGCACAGGCCATGGCCTTGGTCTCGATGTCCACGAACCTCCACTTCTCGACCGCGGCGGGCCAGAACTGGTCACGGGCGACGTGGTCACGATCGAGCCCGGGCTCTACTCCCACGCGATCGGCGGGATCCGCATCGAGGATGCGGTGGCCGTCACGCCGCATGGTGCGGTGAATCTTGGTGGAGGCCTGAGCGAGGGCCTGGACTGGAAGTGACGGCGAGGCGTCGGCGGCGAGGTCGGACTTTGTGGA
Source organism: Planctomycetota bacterium (assembly GCA_016872835.1). Classification (GTDB taxonomy): domain Bacteria; phylum Planctomycetota; class Phycisphaerae; order Phycisphaerales; family SM1A02; genus SYAC01. The sequence continues at coordinate 130,075 of VGYX01000009.1, forward strand.
TGACCAGCCTCGGGAACCGTCGCTCCGAGCATTCAACGCAAGTGCGCCGCCGACGCATGCCCGCGCGCTGCACTGCCGTGCCGCACCGCGGTGGTCAATGACAACCTCTGACCCTCATTATCAGGCGCGCGTCAGCTTGCGGTAGGCGATGCGCGTGGGCGTGGCGTCGGCGCCCAATCCCAGCCGCTTACGCCGGTCTTCCTCGTACTCGGTCCACGATCCCGGGAAGAAGAACACCTTGCTGTCACCCTCGAATGCAAGGATGTGCGTGGCCACGCGATCGAGGAACCACCGATCGTGGCTGATCACCAGCACCACGCCCGCGTAGTTCTGGATCGCCTCCTCCAGCGCGCGCATGGTGTTCACGTCCAGATCGTTCGTCGGCTCATCCAGCAGGATCACGTTCGCGCCGCTCGTCAGCATGCGCGCCAGATGCACGCGGTTGCGCTCGCCGCCGCTCAGCACCCCCACCTGCTTCTGCTGGTCCGACCCGGTGAATCCGTAGCGGCTCACATACGCGCGGCTGTTCACCTCGGCGCCGCCAAGCCGGATCATCTCGCTGCCGCCCGAGATCGCCTGCCACACGCTCTCCGAATCCTTCAGCGTGTCGCGCGTCTGCTCCAGATATGCCAGCTTCACCGTGTCGCCCACGAGGAACTCGCCGGAATCCGCCTTCTCATGACCGGTGATCATCTTGAACAGCGTGGTCTTGCCGGCGCCGTTGGGCCCGATGATGCCCACAACCGCGCCCGGCGGAATCTCGAAATTCGCGCCATCAAGCAGCATGCGGTCACCGAACGCCTTGCTGGCCTCCTTGGCCTGCACCACCACATTGCCAAGCCGCGGCCCGGCGGGAATGAAGATCTCGATCTCCTTCGCCTTGGCCTTGGAATCCTGCGCCAACAGTTGCTCGTAGCTTGCCACGCGCGCCTTGCTCTTGGCCTGCCGACCCTTGGGGTTTTGGCGGATCCACTCCAGTTCGCGCGCCAGCGTCTTCTGTCGCTGCCCCTCCTGCTTCTCCTCGATCGCCAGACGCTTCTGCTTCTGCTCAAGCCAACCGGTGTAGTTGCCCTTGTACGGAATGCCCTCGCCGCGGTCGAGCTCCAGGATCCAGCCAGCCACGTTGTCCAGAAAGTACCGGTCGTGCGTCACCGCGATCACGGTGCCCTCGTAGCGCTTCAGGTACTGCTCAAGCCAGCCCACGCTCTCAGCATCCAGATGGTTCGTGGGCTCGTCGAGCAGCAGGATGTCCGGCTTTCGAAGCAGCAGCCGACACAGCGCCACGCGACGCTTCTCGCCGCCGGAGCAGGTGTTCAGCGGCTGGTCCGCAGGCGGGCAGCGTAGCGCCTCCATGGCCATCTGCAGCTGGTTGTCCACGCTCCACGCGTCGATCTTGTCCAGCTTCTCCTGCACCTCGGCCTGACGGTTGAGCACCTTCTCCATCTCGTCAGCATCGAGCGGCTCGGCGAGCTTCTCGTTCAGGCGGTCGTACTCGGCCAACAGGTCGAAGGTGGCCTTGGCCCCCTCGCGCACCACCTCGATGCAGGTTCGGGTCTCGCCAAGCAGCGGCTCCTGCTCCAAATGGCCGATCTCGTAGCCCTGCGCGGCCCAGACCTTGCCCTCGAAGTTCCTGTCGACCCCGGCCATGATCTTCAGCAACGTGCTCTTGCCGCTGCCATTCAGGCCGAGCACGCCGATCTTGGCCCCGTAGTAGTAGGACAGCGAAATGTCCTTCAGGATCGGCTTTCGGTCGATCTCCTTGGTCACTCCCTGCATGGAGTAGATGATCTGGGTGGTCTCGTTGGTATTGGAAGGAGCAGGCATGGATCAGGACCTCCAAAAGCCGGATGCTAGCCATGGCCATCACAAGCCCACCGGTCCTTCGGAAACGTTGGGCCCATCCGGCCAGGAGAAATCGGATGTACTGAACGGCACCGTGCGAATGCTGCGTCGCATCGCGGTTGGCATCATTGGAGGCACGATGTTGGTGACGGGCGTGATCATGATCGTCACCCCCGGACCCGCCGTTGTGGTGATTCCCGCTGGACTGGCGATCCTCGCCGTGGAGTTCGAGTTCGCCCGGCGTTGGCTACGCACGACCAAGGAGCGAGCGCGACAGATTTCGTCCGGGGGCAAAGGACCGGTGAGTTGAATTGGTGCAAAAGTGACATTATTTGGTCCAAATGTATTTTTTATAAGACTTTCATGCGGTTCATTGCTCGCCCTGACCCGCGCGTCCATTTCAGGAAGCAGCGATTTTCGGCCTGATTCGCGCATGTTCGCTTGCCTGAGTCCCCGTAAAGGGCATGAAAATCGGAAAACTCTGATGAAGATTTTGCACCCGGCCCAAATCGGGCTAGGTTACTCCGGCCTTCGTCGGCTCTCGGCCCCGCATTCCCAGCAGGTCCGCACTCCGCCGAGGTCAAAGTGTTCCCCTCGGGCTTTCCCAGCCCACTCACTTCCCTTCCCTCTCTTTCGGAGTTCCCAAATGAACAAGATCGGACTTGCATCTGTGGCGGCTGTTGTTTTGTCGGGCAGCGCTCTGGCCGGCAACACGGACCGTGAGGCCCTGCTCTCGAACGTGATCGACGGCGGTGAAGCCCGCATGCTCGGCACCTTCTCGCGCGCCAGTCTCGATGCGATGCGCGGCGTGGCTGCGAAGGCTTCTCCGTTCTACTCCACCAACTGGACTAGCGACAGCAATGGCGCTTCCTACACCGTGGGCAACATCAGCTCCAGCGTGGCTGGCGCGCAGGGCCAGGGTGGCTGGTACACCTTTAGCACGGGCACCACGGGCAACAACACCGCGCTCTCGAACTACAAGATCTCCGCGGGCCGTCCCGCCGGCCATCCCGGTGGCGCGACCGGTCAGGGTCTGCAGATCACCGGCAGCAGCACCAACTCCGGCTCGCGCTTCATGTATACCGATCTCTCGGCACAGTGGGCTGCCCGCAACGCAGGCGACGACATCTTCTGGGCCGAGTACACTCAGTTCTGCTCCAGCGCCTCGAGCACCTCGGCCAACCGCGCGGGTTCGCTTGTCTTTGACACCTCAGGGACGAAGTTCATTACTGGCATGGCCGTCGACATGGGCACGGTGGGCACCAGCACTTCTCAGCGCAGCATCTATGGTTACGCCAACTACCAGCCCACTGGGGGCGCGCTTGGCAACTACCGCTTCAAGCTCTCGGATGCTACCTTGACATCCGGCGGAACCTCCCCGAGGGCCGTTTCGGGTGGTTGGACCGTCTTCATGACCTCGTACAACAAGACGACCGGCGAAGTGAATTTCTTCTACAGCGTCGACAGCGGCACCACTTTCTTGGGCTTCTTCGTCCCCGGCGCGCACGCGGGCTCAGACGTGTTGGACTTCAATTACTACACCACCAACGGCGGTACGACCAACACCAGCGGTGTGACCGTGAACTACGGCAACCTAGCTGTGTACGCCACCCCGGCTCCGGGCGCTGCTGCGCTCGTCGGTCTGGCTGGCCTGCTGGCCCGTCGTCGCCGCGTCTGATGAAGACCTGGGGCTTGTCCCCAGTCTCACTCAGGGAAGCACTTTGATCCTCACCCCCCGCGTCGGGCAACCGGCGCGGGGGTCTTTCTCTTTGAATTCGGCCGCCACATGGCTTGCCCTTCGCCAATGACGGAGTAGGTTGACGGCGTTCCCCCGTCGCCCCGCCCATGAGCAACGAGTTCCCCATGCGATTGTCTGCGCTTGCCGCCGCCCTGCTTTTCACCACCGCCTCCACCCAAGCCTCGGTATTGATCGGCTGGAACTTCTCCGGCCTCATCGGCGGCACTGGTGCATGGGGCGCCTCGCCGCTTGCGGCCTCACAGACCGCCTCAGGTCTGTCTCCAAGCGGCCTGACCCGTGGCCACGGCGTGACCACACCCTCCAACGTGTCGGTGCCTTCTGGATGCTGGGGCGGCACTGGCTTCAGTGGCGCCGGCAGCGCGCAGCAGGCGGCGCTGGATGGCGAGTACGTGAGCTTCTCAATGACCGTGGCGTCGGGTAAGTCGGCGCAGTTCGACTCGATCGGCGCGTACAACATCCGGCGCGACGCAAACGGGCCGGCGTATGGTCAGTGGCAGTACCAGATCGACTCGGGCGCCTTCACCGACATCGGCTTGATCCTGATCTGGGGCACCAACTACACCGCCTCCGGCAACGCGCAGTCGGCGGTGTCGCTCAGCAGTATCTCGGTATTGCAGGCGGTGGGGCCGAACTCCACGGTGACCTTCCGACTGGTGAGTTGGGGTGCGCTCACGAGCAACGGGCAGTGGTTCCTGAACCAGACTGCGGCGGGCTCGGGGCTTGACCTGCTTGTGAATGGCTCGGTAAATCCGCTCGTGGGTCCGGCGCCTGGGGCTGCTGGCATGCTTGCGCTGGCGGGCTTGTGCGTGCGTCGACGCAGAGGATGACGGCGCTCTGGCGCGACCAAGGCTCGCCTCGTGCGTGATGTCGCGCACGGCAGCGCGGTCGGCAAGGCCATTGACGATCGGGTTGAATTTCCCTAGTATTCGTGGTTCGACTGCGGGGTAGAGCAGCCTGGTAGCTCGTCGGGCTCATAACCCGGAGGTCACTGGTTCAAATCCAGTCCCCGCTACTTCAAGAGGCGCGCGCGAAACTGGCGCGCCGGTTGGTTAAGAGT
>VGYX01000010.1 GCA_016872835.1 Planctomycetota bacterium
GGCACGGGCAACTTCTCGTCGTTCGGCGCCAACCAGTACGCGGGCTTCTCTTTCGGCACTGGGTTGAACACCTTCTTCGGCTGGGCGAGCTTCACCATGAACGGGCAGAACTCGATCACCCTGAACGCGATTGCCTACACCCAGGGCACGATCGGCGCCGGGATGCTCATCCCCGCCCCGGGCGCAGTGGCGCTCCTTGGCCTCGCGGGTGCCGCGGGCACGCGTCGTCGCCGCTGAGGTTCACCTCGTGCATTGACGCCGGCCTCGGCCGGCGGCCAGACTCCTCGCCGTGCCGCCTTCGGGCGGTGCGGCGAGATTTTTCGTTGGGGTGACTCCGCCGCGGACGAATCGCCGCGGAATCCGCCGCGACATCCCTTGATCTCGTGGCCGAGTCGAGCGTCACTGTGCCGGTCGCGGAGCGCCCGCGGCCGGAGGAGGCACGATGACCGCGACCGGAGAGCGAATCGACGTGGATGCCGAGCGCAGGAAGCTCGGGGCGATGACCGCAGGGATGGCAAAGGCGGCGGCGGAGGCCCTCATCCGCCACCGATCGGCTTCGTCGCGCTGCGATCCGGGTTTCGCGAAACCCACGCCACGGACTGCGACCCGTCGTAACGCCACGGGAAGTACACGAATCGGCTCGTCCAGACGGTGAATGGATCGCCATCCGTGGTGCCCCAGCCTGCGTCGAAGCGCCGGTCAAGTGCCGCATCATCCCGGGTCATGGCCTCGATGTCGTCCCATGCCTCGCCGGTGACGGCAAAGGCGCGATTCAACTCGTCGCGCCAGCAGGTCAGCTCGAGGTTCGATTCGATCTGTGGCATGTCACGCCGCCTTGTACGGCCTGATCTTGGCGATGGTCCTGGTGCCCCGCGAGTCGCGGGCCACCTCGAGTTCGTAGCGGGCCTGCAGGTTCATCCAGAACTCCGCGGTCGTCTTGAAGTAGGCCGCCAGGCGCAGCGCGGTGTCCGCGCTGAACGCGCGAGTTCCATGCACGAGGCGTCCGACCCGGTCGGCAGGCATGCCCGTGTCCTTGGCAAGGCGGTACATGGAGATCCCGAGCGGAACGAGGAACTCCTCGTGCAGGATCTCGCCAGGGTGGACGGGGCGGTGGCGATTGGCATGGGTGCTGGGCATGGTGACCTTGTTCAGCAGTAGTCGCTCAGTGGTAGTCGATGATTCGGACGCCGGAGGCGTTTCCTTCGGACCAGCGGAACACGATGCGCCACTGGTCATTCACGCGAATCGAGTGAAAGCCACGCAGGTCGCCCCGCAAGGCCTCCAGCCGGTTCCCCGGCGGCACACGGACATCGATGCTCGCGGCCGCATCGATGATCAGGAGCTTGCGGAGCGCGGCACGCTAGATCTCGGCCGACAGGCCCTTGACCCGTTCCCGGCCGAAGAGGTCCTTGGTGCGGCGATCAGCGAGGCTGGTAATCACGCTTGGCAATATTAACGCATGGCGTGAATATGTCAAGGGCGAATTGCCGCGCGGTGTGCTGCGGCATGCACGACTCCATGCGGAGAGCATCGAGAACACGGATCACCGAACGATGCTGCTGAGGGACTTGGACTCTCTTGGCGCCTGAGACCGAGCGATGCCTCGCCGCGTAGAGTGTCCGTCCATGATGCTGTGTGGCGCGATCCTTCGACGATTCATTCCGCCGCTCGCGTCGTTGGCCTTGGTCGGCTGCGTGATCGGCGGGGAGCCGGCACCGGAGCCCGCCGCCCCCCAACTCCTCCCGTTCACCTACGCAGCTCGGCAAGACGGCGCGCGGATGGGGCTGCGCGAGGGCGAAGGCATGCCGCACGTCCGCTGCGTGTTCGAGGACAGCCGCGGGCGTGTGTGAATCGGCAACAACGGCGTCGGCGTGGTCGTGGTCGACGGCGATGCGACATTCGGCCTCGCCCCACTCGCCGGGACCGGCGAGGCACTGCTGTGCATGGGCGCGCCGCTGACTTCCTCGGCGGCCGTGAACCGTGACCGATCGCTGCAGCGCGTCTTCTCGATCGGCGAGGACCGCGACGGCAACATCTGGATCGGCACCATCGACGGCGGCGCGTGGCGGTACGACGGGCGTGGCTTGCGGCAATTCACGGCGAGCGACGGCCTGACGAGCGCAAGTGTCATGGCCATTTACCGTGACCGCGACGGGGTGCTCTGGCTCGGCGGCACCGGCGTGTTCCGCTTCGATGGATCTCGCTTCGAGCGCGTTCGCTGAACAACGACTGCAGCGGCCCCTCCACCGTGGCATGGCTTCGCGCGACCCGTAACCTATCGAACCTCCCATGACCCTCGAGCATGCCCAACGCCACCTTCCCGACGGCTACGTGATCCGCACCATGCGCGACGTGGACCACGCCGAGGTGTCGGCGATCTGCGCCACGATCTACCCGACCGAGCGGCCCTACACCGAGGCCGAGCTGCGAACGCACCAGACCCGTTTTCCCGAGGGCCAGTTCGTGATCGAGCATGTCGCGTCGAGCGCGGTCGCGGGCGCGCACTTCATGCTGCTGTTGAACATGATGCACTTCCATGTCGACGACTCGTGGGAGGCGCTCACGGCGGGCGGATCATTCACCGACCACGACCCCTAGGGGCACACGCTCTATGGCGCGGACCTGTTCGTGCACCCCGGCCACCAGCACCATGGGCTCGGCCGCGCACTCACCGAAGCCACTCGCGGGCTCGCGCAGGCCAAGCGTCTCTGGCGCATGGTGGGTGGCAGCCGAATGCCCGGCCACGGCAAGGTGTCCGGCACGATCGCCCCCGACGACTACATCGCGCGCGTCAAGCGCGCCGAGGCGAGCGACCCCGTGCTCACGGCGCACCTGCACGATGGGTGGGACGCGATCACCGCGATCCGCGGCTACCTGCCGCATGACGAGGAGAGCGCGGGCTGGGCCGCGGTGATCCAGTGGGTGAATCCGGAGTGTCCGCCACCGCCTGGGTTCGATCTGTCGCGTGTGCCGCGGAAGGCGTGAGGCCGGAACGGGCAGGCGCCTCAGTCGAGGAATCGTGCCCGCAGATCGGGCGTCGGCACCATGCAGGTCTCGGAGCGCCCGAACCATCGGTAGCGGCGGCGCGCCACGAAGCGATAGAGCGCGTCGCGAAGGCCCCGCGGCAGCACGCGGAACACGCCGAACATGGGCCACGGAAACGGCATGCGCCGCGCCATGGCGAGCGCGGCGTCGGAACGCTCCAGCGCGCGGCCCTGGTCGATGACCACGATGGTGCTTGGCGTGCCCGAGGCGAGCAGTTCGTGGCCCACCGCCGCGCATGCCTTGTGCGCCGCCTCAGACTGCAGCGCCGCGAACCGGAACTGCGCATGCGGATCGCGCGCAATGAGGAACTTCACCACGCCGCTGCAAAGATTGCAGACGCCGTCGAACAGGATGATGGTGGGCTGCTCCGGGATGGTCATGGGCGCTAGCGGTTGAACGGCTCCTCGTTGATCCAGCGGAAGCCGCGATTCATGAGCAGGAAGTCGCCCGGCTCACGACGCTCGCAGATGGCCTCCACGCGCACGCCCTCGATCGTGCCGCTCACGCGCAGCCCCCGCTCGCCTTCGCCCGCAAACTCGAGCGTGCCCACGGATGGCGGTGGCGCGGCGGGCTCCGCCGAGGCACCCTGCGCCGCGCTCGGCGCACCGAACAGTGTGAGCAGGTTGTCCTTCACTTCCATGCGCCAGCCGCGCTTGCCGCCGCCCACCTCGATCACGCCAAGGCTCTTCATTTCGGGCATGTCCACGAAACCGAGCCACTCCCAGCGCAGCGCATCGGGGCCCGGCCCAGGCACCAGCTCGCCGTCACGACGGAACTCTCTGATCTTCCAGAACCCGTCGAGCCAACCGCGGTTCTCGCGCGAGATATACATGCGCTGCATCGAGTGCGTCTGCAGCAGCATGGCCCCGAGCACGACCACCAGCCACACGCACTTCACAGCGAAGGCGACGCGCCGCAGCGTGCGGTTGGTCCACGGCCCTCGCAGGTCGGCGCGCGGCACCGGCCGATTCAGCAGGAACATGCGGACCAGTCGCGGCAGGTCGGGCGCAGCGATCACCAGCGCGATCGCGAGCAGCTGGAACGAAAAGATCTTGACCGGCACGTCGTAGCACATGTTCAGCATGAACACGTTGACCATCACGCCGGCGGTGAACAGCGCGCCCGCCAGCTGCGTTCGGCGGAAACACAGCAGCACGCCACCCACGATCTCCATCCAGCCCGCGAACATGCTGTAGGCGCGGCTGGCGCCCATGAAGGTCCAGAGCAGACCCATCGGAGAAGCCTCGCCGTAGCGCTTCAGGAGATGGCTGACATCGGGTGCCGGGAACTGCATCTCAAACACCTTCGCCAAGCCGTAGCTGAACATCGCCGACGCAAGCACGAAGCGCATGGCGATCCACAGACCATCGTGAAGGCGCGGGTAACTCACGCGCGTGCGGTCCAACGCGGTCCAGACGAGCGCGACTCCGAAAGCAAGGGCCAGCTCCGAGGCCAGTTGCACCCAGTTGAAGGTGGTGTCGCCGGATCCGTTGGGGAACACGGTGATGTCGACGCCGAAGACCACGCGGCCGATCCACACGTAGAGCGGCTGCCTGGCGAGGTCGATCCATCCGCCCACCACCTCACCCAGCGGCACCAGGCCGCAGAGCGCCGACGCGAAGGCGAGCAGGAAATACACGAACAGCAACCGGAACGCGATGCGAGTCATCCAGTGCCAGCCGGTCGAGGGGTGCGTGTCGTGCATCGGTCGGTTCCCGCCAATTCAGGCTAACAGCGAAGCCTGAACTCACTGCCTGACCGGCACCGCATCCATCGCGACCCGAACACTGACGAAGCCCTCCCAGGATGGCCTCGTCGCTGTTCGGTTCGCGGAACGGCAGTATGGTGCGGCATACCCGTTGCTGCCGCCGCGATAGACGCGATCGGTTCCCTGTGAAGGGCCAGTCGGATCAATCGCGGGGCCACCGGAGTACCTCTCGTACCAGTCGGCGCACCACTCCCACGCGTTGCCGTGCATGTCGTACAAGCCCCACGCATTCGGCTTCTTCCGGCCGACCGGGTGCGGCTCGATGCCGCTGTTCTCCGCGTACCACGCGTACTCGCCGAGCATTCGCACGTCGTCGCCGAAGGCATATTCGCCCGGGCTGCCTGCCCGGCATGCGTACTCCCACTCGGCTTCGGTCGGCAGGCGATACACGCGGCCTGCGGCCCGCTCGTCAGGGAGTGCTGACAGGCGCGTGCAGAACTCGACCGCGTCGTTCCAGGAGATCCGATCGACGGGATGGTGTGCGCCGCCATCTTCGATGCCCGGGCCCTGGCCTAGGCTGGGATTGCGCCCCATCACCCGCTCGTACTGGGACTGCGTGACCTCGAAGGCGCCGATCCAGTAGTCGCGGGTCAGCGTGACGGCATGCGCGCGCTCGTCGCCATCGGCATTCGGGTTGCCGGGGCGCGAACCCATCACGAACTCACCCTTTGGAACGCGCACCAGCTTCATGCCGATGCTGTTGACGAACTCCCGCGACGAGGCGCCTGGATCGATCGGCACGCTGGCCGCCTGAGCGGCATCGGAAGCTCGTGGCTGGGTAGTCGCATCGCTCGGAGCCTGACAGGAGACGGCGAGGAGCGCGGTCTGCACGCAGGCAGCAAGCACGACTCGATTGAATGGGTTCATCATTGGACGCTCTCGCTTGACGGACTTCCTCTTCGACTGACTCGAATCGAAGTTGTGACGAAGGTTCGGTCGTTCAGAAATGCGCGACCATCGCTCCATACTACGCGGCCAGATAGTCCACGATCACCTTCGTGTCGGTGGTGTGCAGGCGGTCACCGAAGCGGTGAAAGTTCGTCGCGTCCACGAACCCGTGGCTCGCTGGGTCGAGCACGAGGTTCGGGCACCCCTGATGCGACTCGCCGACCAGTTGCACGATCTCGCGCCGCGGCCGTGGGTATGCGACGTAGCGAATGTCGAGCCGCGTGCGCAGCTCGGGGCAGCAGGCAAGCACGCCCTCAAGAAACGCGCAGTCGGGGCAGTAGTACTTCTTGCCCTCGCTGTCGCGGGCGCTGTCGGTGAATCCGGGTGTGAGCAGGAAGAGGATGTCCATGATTCGTGCGGAGAGTATGGGGATGTGAAACAACTCGAAACGGATCAGGGATTCGGAGTCGAAATTCGGCAGTTTTCGGCTGGAGCGGAATTGCGCCTCGTTTTGTTCGGTTCATACTGGAGGACATGAGCGTGACCGGAGAACAGATTCGAGAGCAGCTTCGCGTGATGCCGTTTCGGCCATTCCGCCTTCAAATGGTCGACCAGCGGACCTTCGAGGTGCACCACCCCGACTTCGCCATGGTGGTTCCAAACCGGCGCCACCTGATCGTGTTCTCGATGGAGAATCTGGAGAGCTGGTGCATGATCGATGTGGCGCTGATCGCGTCGCTGCAGCCGATCGACGAGCGACCCTCGGCATCGCAAGCGGCGTGACGCCCGCGGCCTCGTGCGCCTGCGTGTTCGTGCGTCAATTGCCGATCGTTTCGCTGCGTGATCGCCGCGCCGTCGTAAGGTGATCCCGAAAGCGAGGACACCATGAATCGGATCCAACGCTCCAAGGCCTGGCAAGGCGAGCCTGCACCGGCTGCAGGTCGATCCGCCTGAGTGAATCCTCGGATCACGCGCCGGAGAGCCTTGCCTCGATCGACACGCTCGGCAGCCGCGCATCACGCACCATGTTGTTCAGGCGCAGACCTTCACATGCGTGCACGATCCACGGGTTGCCCATGGCGCGGTTCAGCGCGCACGCGAGTCGGTGGAAGTTCCAGCCCGGATTGCCGTCGAGTTGATAGAGGCCGGGCGGAAAGCGCTCAAGCACATCGGCCAGCACACGCGCGGTGTCATCCAGGAACGAGCATGCCTGAAGCCAGCAGGTGCTGGCATCGATGCGTCCATGTTCGGCCTGCTGGCGCATGAGGTAGTCCACCATCTGGTTCCCACCCGGTCGCAGCGCGATCTGCCATCCCAGTCGAACGATGTGCGCGGCAGGATTCACCGCGCGCACGTGCCGCTCGCACGCAAGCTTGTAGCGGCCGTAATCGTCCTGCGGCTCGGGCACGGCGGAAACGCCATGCGGACCTGTCTGGTGATGTCCGTAGACCGACACCGAACCCGTGTAGAGGAAGGCGATCCCCCGCCGCGCGCAGCACGCGGCCATGTGCTCGGCCCAGCGCGGATCGCCCATGCCGCAGTGCACCAGCGCGGTGGCGCAGGAAGCATGGATGAAATCAACGACAGCGTGCTCGTCGTGTGGAGGCACCTCGTTGCGATCCCATGCGATCGTCTCACCGCCACGCCTGCGAAGTTCCTCCGCGAGCACGGGTGCGACCGTGCCATGCATGCCGGTGATCAGGGTGCGAGCGACAGTCATCGGCGAAGGGTAGATGACGCTGCCGGAGCCAGGGGATCGCAAGGAGTCTGCCACTAGACTCCTCGTGTGCTTGAGTCCCCCATATCGCTCCTCGGTCTGTTTCTGGTGGTGATCGCCTCGACGCTGGTGGTGGTGGGCGTGGGTGTGTTTCGGCGTGTATCGGTACCGTCATCAGTCGCGGAAATCCTGATCGGCATCGTGATCGGGCCGTCCATACTCGGCTGGGCGCATCCGCAGGATTGGGTAATCCGCGTGATGGCCAATTTCGGCATGGCGTATGTGCTGTTCATTGCCGGTCTGGAGCTGGACCTGCGGGTGCTTCGGCATCGACGGGTGTTTGCGCTGCTGCTTGGGTACGCACTCACGCTCGTGCTTGGGGTCGCAGCCTGCTGGATACTGCATTGGGTTGTGGCGATGGAGTCCCCGCTCTTCGTGACGATTGCGCTGTCGTCCACGTCGCTCGGCATTCTCACGCCGATCCTGAAGGAGCGCGGCCTGCTTCATCATGAGTTCGGGCAAATCGTGCTTGGGGCCTGCGCAATCGCCGAGGTCATGTCGATCACGTTCCTTTCGATTTTTTACGCGACGAATCATGCAACCCCGATGCAGCAGGCTGGCCGCGTGTTGGGCATCGTGCTGCTGGCGGCGCTGATCGCGGCGTTCATGGCGTGGACCGCGGGCAGTCGCTGGATGCGAGAACACTTCCCGCGCGATGAGCGGCCCACCACGCAGATTCCAATGCGCCAGACCCTCGTGATTCTCATTGGGCTGGTGGTGGCTGCGCATGGCATAGGTGTGGAGGTGATCCTGGGTGCGCTGGCTGCCGGCATCGTGGTGGGTGCAGTGCGCACACGCAACAGCCTGACCGCGCTGTACTACGCCAAGGTCGAGGCAATGGGATTCGGCCTGTTCATCCCCGTGTTCTTCGTGTCGGTGGGAATGTGCTTCGATCTTGGAAGTCTGGTGGCCTCAAGCAGCAGTCTGGTGAAGGTGCCGATGTATCTGACGCTGCTGCTGCTGGCACGTGGGCTACCGGCGATGCTGGCGTACGGGCACATCATGACCCTGCGGGAGCGCGTGTCGGCGGGATTTCTTCAGGCCACCAACCTGTCCTTCATCGCAGTGGCCACGGCGGCAGGGCTTCAACTTGGCGTGATCAGCACGGCAGATGCCAGTGCGCTGGTGGCAGCGGGCATGCTGTCGGTGGTCACTTTCCCGCAAGTCGCGAGCTTGATCGCTGGAGGGTCGGTGAGGGCGGATGCACCAGACCCCGACGCAAGGACGAGCTGATACCCAGCCTGAAACCCGCTGGGGGACCAGATGCTGGATTTCCGCCCGCCGCTCATTTTTTTTACGGCTGCACTTGCCTGCATCAAAATCAGGCCTATGGTGGCGATGCAATGAAGTCGTCCGCCAGTCCTTGCTCCCGGTTCCAGTCGACTCACATGGCATGTGCCATGTGCGCCTGCTGGTGCCATGGCATGGATCACACCTGCATGCACGATTGCTTCATGCATTCGCAGGATCGAGCAGGACCACGACGGACTCGCTGAGCGCACGCATCACGCAGCCCGATCGACCAAGGCCCTGCTCGAAAGCAGGGCCTGTTTCGTTCTTGGGCCACATCAAGGAATCGGAGACACGCCATGGAATCCATCCCAGAACCCGCACGCTTCGAGCAAACCGAGTTGACCGCCCGCCGCAACGCGTCCGCAGCAAGGCTGAGCGCCGGCCTGCACGCGCGTTTTGACACCCTTCCACCGGTGGATGATCTGATGCCCGAGCGCAACCGACTTCGTCTTCGACCGGGGTCGTTGCCGGTGGCTGCTGCCTGCCTCGCCAGCACGCTCACGGAGGGTTGCACCATCGTGGCCGAGATGTCCGGGGGCGTTCGAGTGCTCGATGATCGCGCGCTCGCAGCACTGGTGCGAGAGGGTTCGCTGCAAGCGCGGGCGGCCGTACGGCTTGCTGCGCCACCCGAGTGCGTGGACCAGACGGACCTGTTGGCGGTAGCGCGTGCCTTACGGCTTGAACAGGATCTGCTCGAGTCCGATGTCCGGGCGCTCTGGACCCTGCAATCCCTCGACGAGGAACTCGTGCTCCAGAGTCTGGACCCTGCCGCTCCCCTTTGTCTGGTCTCGGAGGCAATCACCGGCTATGCACAGGTCCAACTGACAGAACGACGCCTGCCTCGCCTGCCGCGGCGCCTCACCTGCGAACTGCTGCAAGCCGTCACGATGGAGATCATGCCAGACGACACCAAGGTCTGGGGTGGTTTCCTGGAGATCGGCGTGCGACTTGGCGCAGGACCTGCGAATCGCGACTGCGAACGAACGATCGTGTTCGATCGCCCGAGCGCGACCTGGCACCTGGGCGCGTGACGTTTGCGGCGGGAGAGGGTCCTTGAAAGCGAAGACCCAATGCGTCGAAATGCCTGAAAGCGTTCGACCCGCTCCGCAACACCCTGTTGCCTGTGGCACTGGCATTTCGTGCATGCAAGGGTTGATCCTGATTGCCGAGCGCCTTGAGCACAAGTGCGGCGGCGGAACCGGAAATACGGTCGCGACACTGGCGATCATCGGCGTGGTCGTCGTGGCGATCCTGGGGCGGTTCATCACGCACGGCATGGACCGCTCACGCATCGAGAAGTGCGCAGGCGAGCAAGGATGGGAGCTGCGCGGCTGCCAGTGGAAGCTGCTCAGACCAGGCTGGTTCGACAATTCGCGGGAGCGGATCCATTCGATCACCTCTCGCGGTGGACAAGGCCACGCACACAGCGCGTTCGCGAAGACCTCCGTGCTGGCGGGGGTGTACCTGACCGAAGACCGCGTGGAAGGCTGAGCGCACAACAAAGATCCCCGGCCTGTGCCGAGGGGCTTGGTCTTGCGAACACTACGACTGTGTCGAGTCAGCCCACGTCGAACCGATCCAGCATCATCACCTTGTTCCACGCGGCCACGAAGTCGTTCACGAACTTCTGCTTCGCATCGTCGCAGGCGTAGACCTCGGCCAGCGCTCGCAGCTGCGAGTTGCTGCCGAACACCAGATCGACGCGGCTCGCGGTGAAGCGGACCTGACCAGTGGCGCGGTCGCGACCGTTGAACAGTTCCTCGTCACTGCTGGCAGGCACCCAGTCGATGCCGATATCGAGGACGTTCACGAAGAAGTCGTGCGTGAGGCGGCCCGGGGTCTTGGTGAACACACCCACGTTGGAGCCGTCGAAGTTCGCCCCGAGGGCGCGCATGCCACCCACCAGCACGGTCATCTCGGGCGCGGTCAGCGTGAGCAGATCGGCCTTGTCCACCAGCAGGTGCTCGGCGCGCGTGGGCATGCCGTGTGCCAGGTAGTTGCGGAAGCCATCCGCCACCGGCTGCAGCACCTTGAAGCTCTCGGCGTCGGTCTGCTCGACCGTGGCGTCGGTGCGGCCCGGCGTGAATGGGACGGTGACGGTGAAGCCGGCGTCCTTTGCGGCCTTCTCCACCGCAGCGCAGCCTGCAAGCACGATCAGATCCGCCATCGAGACCCGCCTTGCGCCGCTGGCCGCGTTGAACTCCTTCTGGATGACCTCGAGCGTCTTCAGCACCAGTGCCAGCCCCGCGGGGCTGTTCACCGCCCAGCCGTTCTGCGGCGCCAGGCGAATGCGAGCGCCGTTGGCACCGCCACGCTTGTCGGTGCCGCGGAAGCTGCTCGCCGAGGCCCACGCGGTGGTGACGAGTTGCGACACGCTCGGGCCGCTCGCAAGCACCTTCGCCTTCAGCGCGGCGATGTCCTGCGGGTTGATCGATTCACCCTTCGCCTTCGGCACCGGATCCTGCCACACCAGATCTTCCCTCGGCACCAGCTTGCCCAGATAGCGTGACTTCGGACCCATGTCGCGGTGCGTGAGCTTGAACCACGCACGCGCAAACGCGTCGGCGAAGGCAGCCGGATCCTTGTGGAAGCGGCGCGAAACCTTCTCGTACGCCGGATCCATGCGCAGCGACAGGTCGGTGGTGAGCATGACCGGCGCGTGGCGCTTCGATGCGTCATGCGCGTCAGGCACCAGCGTGGCGGCGGCCGGATCGGTCGGAATCCACTGGTGTGCGCCAGCCGGGCTCTTCGTGAGCTTCCACTCGTACTTGAAGAGCAGGTCGAAATAGCTGGTGCTCCACTTGGTGGGTGTGGTGGTCCATGCGCCTTCAAGGCCGCTGGTGATGGTGGCCGCGCCGTTGCCCGAACCGTAACTGTTCTTCCAGCCGAGGCCCATCTCCTGCAGCGCCGAACCCTCTGGCTCGCGCCCCACGAACTTGCTTGGATCCGCTGCACCATGCGTCTTGCCGAAGGTATGGCCGCCCGCGATGAGCGCCACGGTCTCCTCGTCGTTCATGGCCATGCGGGCGAACGTCTCACGAATGTCGTGCGCGGCAAGCATGGGATCGGGATTGCCGCCCGGGCCCTCGGGGTTCACGTAGATCAAGCCCATTTGCACCGCGGCGAGCGGATTCTCGAGCACGCGATCGCCCTGATAACGCTGATCGGCGAGCCACTGCCGCTCGCTGCCCCAATAGGTTGTGTCGGGTTCCCACAGATCCTCACGACCGCCACCGAAACCAAAGGTCTTGAAACCCATCGATTCAAGTCCCTCGTTGGCCGCAAGAATCATGAGATCGCCCCACGAAAGTTTCTTGCCGTACTTGCGCTTCACGGGCCACAGCAGTCGCCGCGCCTTGTCCAGGTTCGCGTTGTCAGGCCAACTGTTCAGTGGCGCGAAACGCTGCATGCCCGAACCGCCGCCGCCACGGCCGTCGCTCACGCGATAGGTGCCTGCGCTGTGCCAGGCCATGCGGATGAAGAACGGGCCGTAGTGGCCCCAGTCGGCGGGCCACCATGCCTGCGAGTCCGTCATGAGCGCGTGAAGATCCTTGCGCACGGCGTCCAGATCGAGCGACTTGAACTCGGTGCGGTAGTCGAAGCCGAGCCCCATCGGGTCGCTCTTCACCGAGTTGCGCGCCAGAGGCATGAGGTCGAGTTGGTTTGGCCACCAGGTGCGGTTGGTGGCGCCTTCGACGGTCGTGCGCTGGAACGAGCCCGAGAACGGGCACTTGGACGGGGCGGTACTCATGGACTTCTCTCCTGTGATGCTGAATTTGGGTTATGAAGCCTAGCACGGCTGCCCACTGCACACGTGGTCCGTTGAGGGCCATTCACGGTCTCGCGATGGGCCAAGCGCACGCGCTACCCTCCGCACATGCTCGACCGAATCCTCGAACCGACCACCTGCGCGCAGTGCCTGACCATGGCCATGCTCGCGATCCTGTTCCTGCAGTCGGGGCTGGACAAGGTGTTCGACTTCCAGGGCAACCTGGCCTGGCTGACCGGCCACTTCGCGAAGAGTCCGCTCCGTGGCGTGGTGGTGCCGATGCTGCTCTCCATCACCGTGACCGAGGTCGCGGCCGGCGCCCTTTCGGCGGCCGGATTGCTACACCTCGTCATCCACGACACCACCACTCTGGCGCTGTGGGGCGCGCGCCTGGCCACGCTGAACATCGTGATGCTGTTTCTGGGGCAGCGAATCGCGAAGGACTACGCGGGCGCGGCCTCACTGATCCCCTATTTCATTCTGTGCGCGGGCGCGCTGGTGCTGCTGGCGGCCTGAGGCGGAATCAGAGACGCGGGGCGGGATCGCGGAATTCGCCGGGAAGCATGCGATAGATAAGTCGCGGGCTCGGCACGCCACCCACCATGACCTGCTGACGGTCATTCAGCGTGGCGCCGATGCGTTCGAGCGCCTTTTGCGAACGCGCATTGCCCGGGCTCACGTGGAACCAGACCATGCGCGCCCAGCGGAACGCATGGTCCAGCATGAGCCTCTTCATCTGGCGGTTCATGCCACCACCCCACTGATCCCGGCGAAGAAACGAGTAGCCGATCACCACGCTGCGGTCGGATGGGTTCCAGTCGTAGAAGCGGCTGGAACCGATCACGTTGCCGCTGGGCGCGTGCAACGCCACCAGCCCCCCTCCGCACGACAGCGCGCCGGCGAAGAACTTCTCGAACACGGCGCGCTCATGGCGGTTGGTCTCGGAGTGCTGCGCCCAGATCAGCGGATCGTTGGCCGCCGCATGCAATGCGTCGAGATCATCGGCGTGGATCGGACGAAGCGTGAGACTCTCACCGTGAAGCGTGGGTTGCCAGTCGGGCATGAGGCTCGGTGGAACGTGGCTCACAAGATCGATCAGCCTACAGACGTCCGTCGAGCGCAACGGACCGCTGTCGACCAGCCCAGGGTGCTCCAGAGAGGCTTCGGGTTGCCCCACCCCAGCATTCGCGACCCGCGCAAGTGCCTTGGAATCAACTCTCAGCCTGATACGATATTCGCATGCAGATCTCCACCCTGCGCTGGACCCCTGCATCGAATTGGACCGGCGAAACGGACCTTGCGGACGCGCACCTGGTGCTTGTCTTCGGCGAGCACGGCCACTTCCACACGCCGGAGTGTTTCGACGCATTGCGCGCGAAGTTCCCGACCGCAAGCATCATCGGCTGCTCATCCTCGGGAAATCTGCTTGGATCGCAGATCACCGATGGAGACGTGCTGGCGACGGCCGTTCGCTTCGATCGAAGCTCGGTGCGACTGATCGGCGCCCAGATCCAGCCAGGCGAGGACGTGTCCGCGCGCGCGCGCGAACTTGCGCTGAAACTCAAGTCACCAGAACTGAGGCACGTGATTGCGCTGTGCGACGGTCTGAACGTGAGCGCGACCCAACTGGCCGACGGCCTGAACGCCTGTGGCGTGACCGTGACCGGAGGTCTTGCCGGAGATGCAGACCGCTTCCAGGCCACGTGGGTCATGGCGGACAGCCCTGCCCGTCAGAATCAGGTCGCGCTGCTGGGCCTGTACGGCGACATCGCCGCCAAGAGCATCTTCTGCACCGGCTGGACCGAGTTCGGTGCGGAACGCCTGGTCACCCGCGCGACTGGCAAGGTCGTGTACGAGATCGACAGCCAACCTGCGCTGGGGCTGTACAAGAAGTACCTCGGCGAACTGTCCAGCAGCCTGCCCGCCAGCGGCATGCGGTTCCCGCTCAGCATCACCACAAAGCCGAGCGGACACACGCTCACGCGCACACTGCTGGCGGTGGATGAGGCTGCACAGAGCCTTACCTTCGCTGGCGAGGTGCCCCAAGGCAGCACCTGTCGGCTCATGCGCACCAACATCGACCACCTGATCACAAGTGTCGACACCGCCTCCAGGGCGGTCATCCCGGCAAAGCGCGACACGGCCCTCTGTCTGGTCTTCACCTGCGTGGGGCGGCGGATCGTGCTGGGCCAGATGGTGGACGAGGAGCTGGAGGCCGCGCAGCGCCAACTGGGTGATCAGGTCGTGATGACCGGCTTCTACTCGTACGGGGAACTTGGGCCGCTGGGCAAGGGTCTGGTGTGCGACCTGCACAACCAGACGATGTGCATGACCACGCTGCAGGAGTAGGCCCCTGTCGAAGCCCTACCACCGACTGCTCGCGCGACAGCTCCGACGAGTGATGGGTCCTGACTTCACGCCCGATGACCGTCTCGGCGCGCTGCTTGAGCTGGTGAACGACTACTACGAACAGGTCGAGCGCGACCGCGTGCTGATCGAGAACGCACTGGCGGTGAACTCGGAGGAACTCGAGTCGCTCTATGAAAAGCTCCGTGAGCGAACCGACGCCGAGCGTGCGGTGCTTCGCAGCCTGACCACATCCGTGCCAGATCTGCTGTTCGTGAAGTCGGTCGATGGCGTATATCGCACCTGCAATCACGCCTTTGAACGCATGCTGGGGCTGCGGGAGGATCAGGTGCTGGGTCGGACCGTGCACGATGTGCTGCCGGGTGAGATGGCGGATGAGGTCACCCGGATCGAGCAGGAAGTGCTGTCTTCGCGAGCACCGGACCTTCGGGAGCAATGGATCGAGCTTTCCAATGGTGAACGGCGCTGTCTGGAGATGCTTCGCGCTCCCTACTTCGCCAGTGACGGAACCACGTTGGGGCTCGTGGGCATCGGCCGCGATGTGACGCAGAAGAAGCAGGCGGACGACCTGATCTGGAAGCAGGCGAACTTCGACACGCTCACCGGGTTGCCAAACCGTCGCATGCTGCGCGAGCGGCTGGAGCACGAGATCCGACAGGCCGATCGCGCCCGCTGCTCGGTCGGCGTGCTGCTGATCGATCTGGACCACTCCAAGGAGATCAACGACACGCTGGGCCACAAGGTGGGCGACGACCTGCTGGTCGAGGCGGCGCGCCGGATCAGCGCCTGCACCCGCGAGTCGGACACGGTGGCACGGCTCGGCGGTGACGAGTTCATCGTGGTGCTGACCCGGCTCAACGACGCGCGACACGCGGAAAACGTGGCCTCGAAGATCATCGCTCGGCTGGCCGAACCCTTCCAGCTGCAGGACACCGTCGGCTACGTGTCGGCCAGCGTGGGTATCACCACCTATCCACAGGACGCTCAGGATGTGGAGGACCTGCTCAAGAGTGCCGACCAAGCGATGTACGTGGCCAAGCGTCAAGGTCGCAATCGCTTCAGCTACTTCACCCAGAGCCTGCAGACCGCCGCGTACGAGCGTCAGCGCCTTGTCAACGATCTGCGTGAGGCGATCGCGCAGGGTGCCTTCCATCTGCACTTCCAGCCGATCGTGGATGTGGCGACGGGCCACATCCACATGGCGGAGGCACTTGTGCGGTGGGACCATGCGGTGCGCGGCGCGATCCAGCCCGAGGAGTTCATCCCGATGGCGGAGGAGACCGGCCTGATCGTGCAGCTCGGGGACTGGGTCTTCCATGAAGCCGCACGATGGGCCGAACGATGGGCCGCACTGATTCCCGGATTCCAGGTGAGCGTGAACGTGTCACCCGTGCAGTTCCGCGCTGAGGCGGCCAGGTCACGTGCATCGTGGATCGCTCGGGCACGTGACTCCTTGATGCCTCCGCACAGTCTAGTGATCGAGATCACCGAGGGCCTGATCCTGCACACCGACGTCGACGTGATGTCCGTGCTCGCCTCGCTTCGCGCGGCAGGCATCGAGGTGGCGATCGACGACTTCGGAACCGGCTATTCGTCCCTGGCCTACCTGCACCGCTTCGACGTGGATCTGCTGAAGATCGATCAGGCGTTCGTGGCCTCGCTGGACAAGGATGGCGGCGAGACCGCCCTCTGCGAGGCCATCATCGTGATGGCGCACAAGCTCGGCGTGAAAGTGGTCGCGGAGGGCGTGGAGACGCAGCGTCAGGCGGACCTGCTGGCTGGCGCGGGATGTGACTCCATGCAGGGCTACCTGTGTTCGCGACCCATTCCCCCGGAGCAGCTCGAGGCGATCCTGCGTCACGGCGCGCACGGCCGCTGACGAAACGCGGCGCATCAGCCCGCCGAATATGCCGGCCACTCGACACCCTGCAGGTGCTTCTCGTAGTTGCGAAAACGCGCAACGCTGGTGGCGTAGAGCGGGCGATTCACCTGGTCATAGCTCAGCGTGCGTACCGCGCGCGTGGACTCGTGGAATCGCGTGCAGGCGTCATCCCAGGGAAGCCCCAGGAACGACACGAGCGCCGGGAATGCAGCCCCAGGATCGGTGACCAGCTGCTCGTAGCGCATGTCCAGCATCGGCAGGTCGGTCTGGCTGCGCCAGTGCGACATGAGCCGCTCACTCTCGCGCCATGCGGCGGCGATCCAGTCCAGTCGCGTGGTCCATGGATACGTGGCGTTGTTGAAGCCCCCCATGAAGCAACTGATCGCCACGTCGCGCGGATCGCGCCGCGCATGGATGATCCGCGTGCGCGGAAAGAGCAGCGCCAGCAGCCCGATCATGCGGTTGTTGCTGAGCGCCTTGTTCACCACCCTGGACTTGCCGGGCGCCCGACGCGTGCACATGTCGAGATAGGACTTGGAGGCGTTCCGGAAGGCGCGCTCGCGCATCGGGCCAAAGCAGTCAGGAGCCGGAAGATCTGGCTTCCACGCCCGCTCCAGTTCGCCGGCGAAGACCTCGACGGTCTTGATCTCGCCCACGCCAGCGGCCTGCGGATGGGCATCGATCACGCGATCGAGCAAGCTAGTCCCGCTCCGTGGCATGCCCGCGATGAAGACCGGGACCTCGCTATCGACGCCACTGCTGGGAAAGTCGCGCATCGCCTCGCGTGTCCAGATGCGCATGAGTCCGTCGACCGCGTCGCGGTAGGCGGCGGGATCGAACGGCGCCTGCAGAATGGCGTTGGCACGCGCGGCCGACTCAAAGGCCTCGTCGAACCGGTGCATGCGGTCCAATGCCTTCGCGCGCAGGTACCACCCGCGGCGAACGACCTTCGGGTTGGCGCACGCCTTCAGGATCGTGGCATCGAGCGCATCCACCGCCTCGGCGTGGCGCTGTCGCTGCACCAGCAGGACGGCGTGCAGGTGCGCGATCCGATCCATGATGGCGGCGTCGAAACCGCGTGTGTCGGTACGCAGGTCGGCGAGCGATACCTCCGCCTCGTCGATGCGGTTGGCGGACTCGAACGCCTCGGCCATGAGCATGCGTGCGGGTGCATGACCGGGCGTCAGCCGAAGGATCTCGCGACAGCGCGCGATCGACGCATCGGTGTTCCCGGCGCGCATGTCGCCAGTGGCCAGAATCAGCAACGTGTCGGGATGCGAGTGAATGGATTCGGCGGACGCCGCCCATCGCAACGCCGCGCCGAGATCACCGCGATGTCGTTCTAGCATGGCGCGATAGCGCATGAAGTCGGCGTCACGAGAGCCCGGTCGTAGATACCGATCCGTGATCGCGATGGCCTCGGCCAGACGGGCGGCGCGGGCAAGTTCGGTGGTCCGGCGGAGATCGTCAAGGCGGCGCGCCCCCGACGGCACGCTCACCGGTCCTGGCCCTCGCGCAGTGCGCGCGCAAGCGATAGCAGATCGGTGGCGGCGCTGGACCCGGCGACCGCGGACAGCGCGATGAGCAGCGGGATCATGAGCACGATGGGTGAACCCAGCTGCTCGATCGATTCGTTCAGCTCGCAGAAGAACTGGTTCGCCACGAACATCGCGACCACGAGCGCCATCTCCACGCCAGCAGTCGTGGACCAGAAGCCGTCGCCGAGCACTCGCCCAGCCTCGTTCTCGCGCGTGACCACCTGAATGCACTTCGCGCAGTACAAGATGCCGCCAATGAGGAGCGTGATGCGCGCGGCCAAGGCGCCGCCCTGCAGCGTCTCGTCGCCCAGCACGCGACGGCCCAGCGAGAGCACCGCCAGCATCGCAAAGAGCGCGAACAGCATGGTCAGACGCAGCGGCTCGCGGTTCTGAACCTGCCGTCGGATCGCGTCAAGCGCTGGGTCGGTGAACCGTCTTTCCATGTCGAGGTGCTCATCTTACGGCTCGTCGATCGGATGTGGGCCGGCGCGCGATGCTTTCACTTCTGGACCGGGGATTCATCATTCCATCCACGGAGCAAACCACCCATGTCCACCCCCGCCATCAAGGCGATCCTCGCCAAGTTCGACCTGTGCAAGGCGGATTTCGTGCGTATCCGCGCCGCGGCGCCCTTGCTGAAGAGGGACCTGGACGCGTTCATCGAGGACTTCTATCGATGGATATCGACGCGCCGCGAGTACCCGATCTCCTTCGGCTCGAACCCCGCGCCGCTGGAGCGCATGAAGCAGATGCAGTGCGCGAACTGGGTCGGCTTCCAGGAGTTGGAGGTGGACGAGGCTTGGATCGAGGTGCGACGACACGTGGGCGCCTTGCACGGGCACCTCGACCTGCCGAACGACATCGAATTTGCAGGCATGTCCGTCTCCGCGAACCTGATGGCGCAGAGACTGCGCGCCGCCAAGTCGGCGGTGACGGATGTGGACCAGACGTTCAACTCGATCAACAAGCTCCCTCTCCGGGACATCTTCGTGGTGATCGACGAGATCGCGCGGATCTACCGGGAGAAGGTCTCGGCCAGCTCGAAGGCGCTGATGGAGGTGTCGACACCGGTGAAACCGATCTGGGAGGGCATCCTGCTGCTGCCGCTGCTGGGCATCCTGGACTCGCAGCGCACACAGGAGGTGATGAACTCGACGCTCGCCAAGATCGCCGAGACCCGATCCAAGGTGTTCGTGATGGACATCAGTTGCGTGAGCACGATCGACGAGACCATCCGCGAGGTCACGCTGTGCCATCATGCGCGCTGGGACGGCGCGGGCTATCCCAAGCGCGAGGAGATCGCGCAGATGCTCCAGCAGCTTGGTGTCGACGCGGCGGAGGTTCCCGAGCCACGCGGCGAGAGGATTCCGCTGCCCGTCCGTCTGGTGGCGATCACCGACATGTTCGACGCGTTCATGTCGAAACGCGCCTACTACAAGGAGGCGTGGACCCTGGATCGGGTTCGTGCCGACATGGAACGCTGCAAGGGCACGCACCTCGACCCGGAACTGGTGGAACTGTTCCTGGCTGAGTTCGAGGAGTACTGCTTGATCCACGCCACGATCCGGGAGTGACGCAGCGCACTCAGGTGCGGTGAGACTCCCGACGCTTGCGATCCAGGAAGGCCTCGGGAGGGATCGCGTCGCACAGGCCCCGGCCCTGCGCAAGCGGACAGCCGAACTCGCGAAGCATGTTCAGCTGTTCGGGCCGCTCCACCCCCTCGGCCGTGCAGTCGAGCCCCAGATCCCGACTCAGTGCGATCACGCTTCGCACCACCGCGCGACTCGCCGCGTCCTCTTTGATCCCCAGCACGAACTGCCGATCGATCTTGATCCCCTTGAAGGGGTGGTGCAGCAACGTGCTGAGCGACGCGTAGCCGGTGCCGAAGTCGTCGAGCACCAGCCGGATGCCGGCCTCTGCGAGTTCCCGCAGCGCCTTACCGGCACGCACCTCGTCGCCAAGCAGCGCAGACTCGGTGAGTTCACAAGCGACTTGCCCATGATCCACGCCGGCCCCTGCCAATATGTCCAGCAGTTCCTTCACGAAGCCTTCGTGCTGAAGCTGCAGCGGGGACACGTTGACGTTGAAGACATACCCCTCCATTTCCGCGCCCCACGACCCGATGCGATCGAACACATTCTGGAAGAGATGTCGCCCCAGCTCGCGGATATTTCCAGTGCGCTCGGCCGCCACGATGAACTCGGCCGGACCGATCGACCCGAGGTCTGGGTGACGCCAGCGAGCCAGTGACTCGGCACCGACCATGCGGCCACGATCGAGGTGATAGATCGGCTGGAAGTGCACCGATATCTCGTTGCTTCGACGCTCAAGTGCCCGAACCATGTCGATCACGATCTGCTGTTCGCGACGACGCGCGCCGGCGATGGCACGGTCGTGCACCTGCACCCGCGCTCGGCCCGAGCGCTTGGCGTGATACATGGCCAGGTCCGCCTGATGGATCACGTCGGCCGCAGCGAGACCGCAGATGCCGATCGCAAGACCCACGCTGCAACTCACGTGCAGCCCCTCGATCACGCCACCGCGCAATGGACGAACCACATCCGCGACAAGCTTCTCCGCGAAAGCGTGGGCGGTCGCGAGGTCCGCATCCAGCAGGACGACGAACTCGTCCCCGCCGAGGCGTGCCGCCACGCCGTCCTCCGGCAGCAAGCCATGGATACGCTGCCCAATCGAGCGCAACGTCTCGTCACCCGCCAAGTGGCTCAGCGAATCGTTGATCACGCCGAAGTGGTCGAGGTCGATGAAGAGCACGGCCACCGTGCCATCGGAACGATCCAGCCGCTCCTGTAGCACCCGGAAGAGTTCCGCGCGGTTCAGCAGACCAGTGAGCGCGTCGCGCGTGGCGAGCTCCAGACGCTGACGCTCGAGTTGTGCGGCAGTGATGCGGCTGCTGGTCATCGCGGCGATCGCGACGAAGAGATCACGATGCCATTCCGTGAAGAACCCCAACGCCGAGTGCTCACTGTCGATCACGCCAATCACCCGGCCGTCGTGGAAGATGGGGACCGCAAGTTCGGCGAGTCGGATCTCGTCGTCGGGCACGTAGCGCATGTCGCTGCGCGTGTCGCGCACCAGTTCCACCTCTCCCGAGGCCGCCACACTGCCGACGATGCCACGGCCGATTTGTAGGCGGATCGGGTTGAAGATCTCGCGCTCGCGGGGATTCTTGGGGCCGTGCGCCGCGCGCTGGACCAGATCGCCGCGCTCCGGATCGACCAGGTAGATCACGCAATCCTCGAGGTCGAGACGCGCCACCGCCAGCCGCGCCACATCCCACAGGATGTCATCGATATCGCGCCGATGATCGAGCAGCGTGCGGGAGAAGTCCTGCAGCACCCTCAGGTCACGCACCCGCCGCTGCAGTTCAGGCAACGACTCCAGCATGGCCTCCTCGGCATTGGAAGCGCCTTCCGTATGGGGCTCGCCGGCCATGCGGTGAAGGGTACGCCGATGGGAAATCGATGCAGAATCCACGCGAAAACCGTGTTCGGGGGGCTGCCCGGGGTAGTCTCCATCGGCGTGGTTGTGCCTTCCGCGGTTCGTCCAGTGGACACCGCGGTCTCGGAGACGCACCTGTTCCGAAGACCCGATTGCGCCCGTTGCGGCGCAAGGAGCCCGACCCCACGCATCTCTCAATCCGCGTCGCGATTCCCCTGTTCGCCTCGTGCTCGATGCTTGCCGGCGCGAAGGACACAGGGCGTGCCCAAGACACCCGCGCCGTGGCCGGACCCGCAGCCGCAGAGGTGGATGTGCGCGAGGCCTAGCGCGAGCGCCGCAACGCCGAATGACATGAGCTACGGCGTGTTGTGGGGACTCAACAACACCGCCCAGATCGTGAACCGCGACCGCGGCACCGCTAATGCCGACATCGACGGCAACCTGGCTTGGGATGTGACCACCGGATCCACCACCATGGTGGTGGGCATGTGCGATTCCGGCATCCGCGGAACGCATGAGGACATCGCGGGGAATCTCTGGACCCATCCCGGCGAAACAGCCGTCAATGGTGTCGACGATGACGGCAACGGCTATGTCGACGACACCTGGAGCTTGGATTTCTGGAACAACGACAAGGACCCCACCGATGACAACGGTCATGGCACGCACACCGCCGGCACGGTCGGTGCCCGCGGCAACAACGCCAAGGGCGTCACGGGCGTATGCTGGAACGTGAGGATGGCGGGCCTCAAGATCGGCTCCGCAAGCCGATCGGTGTCGGTCTCTGCAGGCATCAGCGCGATCAACTATTGCATCACCAAGGGCATCAAGCTGAGCAATCACAGCTGGGGCGGCGGCAGCTTCAGCAGTGCGATGGATTCGGCCATCACGAATGCGCGTAACGCAGGTCACCTGCTCGTCGGCTCCGCCGGCAACAGCGGCCTCAACAACGACACCAGCCCGTCCGATCCCGCCAGCTACAGCCAGGACAACATCCTGTCCGTGGCCGCGACCGACAACGACAACCGGCTGGCGTCGTTCTCGAACTATGGCGCCACGCGCGTGGATCTTGGCGCACCCGGTGTGACCATCTACTCCACCTTCGGCAAGAGCAACACCTCGTACTCATAACTCAGCGGCACCTCGATGGTGGCACCGCATGTCACCGGTGTGGCGGCGCTCGTGTGGGGCGCAAACCCCTCGCTGAGCTATTCACAGGTGCGAAGTAAGAACCTCTCCACGGTGAAACCGATCTCGGCGCTGTCGGGCAAGACGGTGACCCGTGGCGTGCTGAACGCGAACAACGCCGTGCGTTGATGCTCGCCTGCGGGCGCTGTTCGACCGACTAGGCCAGCGCCTGAAGGCACTCGCGCGCGACGGATTCCGCCTGCCCCCGCAGTTCGGGGACCGCGGTGGTCTCCCACAGCGCGGGTCTGCGCAGCGAACCGATCACCCACAGACCGCCGCTCGATCGACCGGAACGCGCGAGCGGACGCCCCAGTGGATCGGTCTCGAGACCGAGCCCGATCGGATCCATGCGCGCCAGACCCGCGTCGATCAGTGACGCGGCGAAACGGTCCTCAGCATGGCCGGCGGTCGGACTTGGGCCTGTGCAGTTGATGGCCCATCGAGCCTCGATGATGCGCTCGGTCGAGGGCGTCCCCCGCTGGAACACCTCGACGCGTAGGCGCAGCGCATTGGCGTCGGCCTCGCCGGATCGGATTCGGCCTCGTACGGCCGTGAAGAAGCCCTTGGCGCGCAACGCCTCGATGCGTTCGCCGATCTCCGGCGCCATGCGATGTCGGTGCGCGTCCCAGATCGCGCGCACATGACGCATGAAGCGCCACTTCTCGACTTGCGACAGCGCGCTCCAGAGCCCATGCGTGTACGGACGAAGACCATCGATGACAGCGCGCCATTCCTGCGGCGGCGCACCTGCGGACCCCCGAATGACGCGACGGACGGCACCAAGCAGTCCCCGCACGCTCGTCACACGCCCGGAAAGCGCGAGATCGTTCAGCATCGGCATCGGGTCGACGGGAGGCTGCGGGACGAGTGCGTGCACCGCAGGCATGAGGCCGCTGCGGGAGACCAGCGTGACCGGCGCCAAGCGATTCGGCTGCCGCGCCGCCAGACTGAGCAGCTGGTCCATCGCCGTGAGGCCGGCCCCCACAATCACCACAGCCTCATTCGCGCTGATCGGATCGATCGCCCCTGGCCGCCAGGGATCCGCGATCCAGTGCTCGGTCGGACCCTTCCAGCGCCCGCCGAGCGGATCGCCTGGCGCGCGATGACCGGTCGCCAGCACGATCGCGTCGCATGGGATCGTCCGACCCGACGCAAGGTGGACTTCCCATGAACCATCAGGACGCTGCGTCGCGCGGATCGCCTCGTCATGCACGCGATGAAGTTCACAGCGCCCCTGTGCCGACGCCTCCACGCGGGCAAGCGTGTCCAGCAGGTATTCGGCGTAGAGCCGCCGCGGAAGGAAATCCGATGGCTGCGCCTCCGGTTTGCGTGCGCGCGCCCACTCCAGGAAGTCGTCGGGGCTCTCGGACCAGGCGCTCATGTTGCGCGCAGGCACGTTGAGCAGATGCACGGGATCCCGTGTGGCATAGGCCGCGCCTTGACCCACGTTGGGCCTGCGTTCGATCAGGTGCACCCGCAACGGAACGTGATGTCCGGCGGATCGCGTCAGCAGGTTCGCGGCGACCACGCATCCGGAAAATCCGCCACCCACGACACAGATGTCCTGCGAGGTCGCGGGCGCACCCGCACCTTGCATGCATTGCACATCCGCCGAGAGAGGCATGCGCGAAGTATGCCGGATTGCACGCTCGCTTGCGCAGCCGAAGCGGGGTTACCATCGCCGCTTCAGATTCATTGGCCCGTCCCCAAGAGGAGATTTCCATGCCGAGCCGCACCAACGCCGCTGCCGCCCGCACCCGTCGCGAAAGCGACTCGATGGGAGACATGCTGGTTCCACACGACGCGCTGTACGGAGCGACCACGCGACGCGCGGTGCTGAACTTCCCCGTGTCGTTCCGGCCCGTGCCGCTGGAGCAGATCGCGGCGCATGTGCTGCTGAAGCGCTGCTGCGCCGAGGCGAACGCGGATCTGAAGCAGATCGATCGGGCCAAGGCCAAGGCGATCGCCGGCGCATGCGACGAGATCCTTCGCCGGCTGGCCGATCCGAACGCGCACGGCCGTTTCCCGGACTTCATGCGCCACTTCCCGATCGACGTCTTCCAGACCGGCTCGGGCACCTCGACCAACATGAACGTGAATGAGGCGATCGCGAACGTGGCGAGTCAACGCGCCGGCAAGCCGATCGGCTCGAAACTCCCTGTGCATCCCAACGACCATGTGAACTACGGGCAGAGCTCGAACGACACCTTCCCCACCAGCATGCAGGTGGCGGGCGCGGTGCTGATCCAGGACGATCTGGTGCCGGCTCTGGAGGCGCTCGCGAAGGGGTTGCGCGCGAAGGCCAAGGCGTGGGATCGCGTGGTGAAGATCGGGCGCACGCACCTGATGGACGCCACCCCGATCCGCGTGGGCCAGGAGTTCAGCGGCTATGCGGCGCAGGTGGAGCTTGGCGTGAAGCGTGCGAAGACGGCGCTGGCCGCGCTTGCCGACAACCTGCCGATCGGCGGCACCGCCGTGGGCACCGGCATCAACGCGCACCCGAAGTTCGCGGCGAAGGTATGCGCGCGACTCTCGAAGGCGACCAGCGTTGCGTTCCGCGAGGCCGCGAACCACTTCGAGGCGCAGGCCACGCGCGACTGCGTGGTCGAGGCGCACGGCCAGCTGAAGACGATCGCCGTCTCGCTGAGCAAGATCGCCAACGACATTCGCTGGCTGGGCTCGGGCCCGCGCTGCGGCCTGGGCGAACTCAGCCTGCCGGCCACGCAACCCGGCAGCAGCATCATGCCAGGCAAGGTGAATCCCGTGATCTGCGAGAGCGTGATCATGGTCGCCTGCAAGGTGGCCGGCAATGACGTGACCATCACGGCGGGCGGCTTCGGCGGCGTGGGTTCGCTGCTGGAACTGAACACGGCCATGCCCGTGGTGGCCGAGTGTCTGCTTGAGTCGATCGAGCTGCTTGCCAACGTGAGCCGCACCTTCCTGGAGAGGTGCATCAAGGACCTCGAACTGAACGCCGCCGCGGCAGCCACCGTGGAGCGCAGTCTGATGATGTGCACCTCGCTGGCGCCGGTGATCGGATATGACGCGGCCGCCAAGGTGGCGAAGGAAGCCTTCAAGACCGGCGAGACGATCCGCGAGTACTGCCGCCGTACCGGGATCGTGAGCGACGCGCAGCTGGATCGGCTGCTCGACGCGACCGCCATGACGAAGCCCGGCGGCAAGGGTCCCGGCGGCGGCTGATCAGGTGTCCGGCGCGTTGTCGGGGATCGGCGGCGGCGGACGCTTGGCGTCCTTCATGCACTGCACGTTCAGGCTGATCGGGACACCACCCCACACCAGCGTGGAGGTGTCCTTGAACAGGCCGAAGTCGTCGACGCGGCGGAAGTTCGTGAATCCGTGCGACGTCAGGATTCCAACGAGCGTGCCGAGAGAGAACCCGGTCTTGTGGAAGTCATGGGGCTCGGTCTGGCCGCCCATGATCATGCGCTGCACCTCGAACTGGGCGTCCAGATTGTCGCGTGTCTGCATGTAGAGCTGACAGAGCACCTCAAGGTCCGGCACCGCCACGCGCAGCACGCCACCAGGCATCAGCACGCGCCAGGCCTCGCGCAACGCCATGCGCAGTTCACGGTGATACCCCAGGTGCTCGTAGACGTGGCTTGCGTAGACCTCCACCGCGCTCTCGTCGGGGAACATGGAGAGATCCGTCACGCTGGATCGCACATCCACGCCCGGGCGATCCTCCACGTTCACGATGAGCCAGTCCGGCTTCACTTCCCAGCCGCCAAGGTGAAGCTTGAGTCGCTGACCCTTCTGGAACGGTGGTGCGGGGTTGCTCATACGCTAATCCCTGGCGGCGTGGATCGTAGCGCGACACAACCATCGCGCCGCGATCCCATATCGTATATGCATGGGTGCCTGCGACGGAGATCCGCGACAGACGAACGTTGACGCGTCGCACGCGGAACCGAGGGATGCACGGCCTCTGTACCTGCGACCCCACATGCTGGTGCTGATCGCACTTGGCTACAGCTGCGGCGTGCCGCTGGAGATGAGCTTCAACCTGCTGCCCACGTGGGCCGCGAAAGCGGGCTGGAGCGTGGTGGAGATCGGTTGGCTGTCGCTCGCGAAGCTGCCCTACTCGTTCAAGGTGCTGTGGGCTCCCGTCACCGACCACTGCGGCGTTCCAGGCCTGCGCTGGCTGGGGCGCCGGCGCTCGTGGCTGGTGGCGGCGCAGCTGGCGTGCCTTGTGCTGCTTGGCGTGCTCGCGTGGAACATGGACGATCGCGGCGGCATGCTGGGCGTGAACGCGATGCTGCTGCTGACCGGACTCCTGGTGTTCGCGGGTGCCACCCAGGACATCGTGGCAGACGCCTATCGCGCCGAGGTGCTGCAGCCACGGGAATTCGGCGCCGGTGCCAGCATGTTCGTGACGGGTGCGCGCATCGCGAGCGTGGTGGGAGGCGCGGCGGCGCTCATCATCGCCAGCCGCATGGCCGAATCGGACGCGACGCGGCCGTGGGCGTGGGCCGTCGCGATCGGCGTGCTGACGGTCTCGACGGTGGTGGGCATGGCAGGTGCGCTCGTGGGACGCGAGCCGGAGCCGGCGGCCGGGATGGCGCACGGCTTCGCCGCGTCGGTCGCACAACCCTTCACGCTGTTCGCACAGGGCTGGGGGCGTCGCCTTCTGGTGCTGTTCCTGTTCGTGATGCTCTACCGCCTTCCAGACAGTCTGGGTGGTGCGATGACCTCGCCGCTGCTGGTGCAGGGTCTTGGCTACAGCACCGAGTCGATCGGATGGGTGCGACAGGGCTTCGGCGCCGGCATGAGCGTGCTTGGAGCGCTGGTCGGCGGCTGGCTGATCGCGCGCTGGGGAATCCCGCGATGCCTGTGGGTCTTCGGAGTCCTGCAGGCGCTTAGCAACGGCGCGTTCTGGCTGCTCGCGCTGAAGTATGGCGCGACGGTGGGTGTGAGGGCCGAGACGTCGGCGCCGGTCTCGTCGCTGATTCCGGCGATCGCCGTGGAGAACGGGTGCGGCGGCATGGTGGCGTGCGCCTTCGTGGCCTACATGATGAGCGCGTGCGATCGACGGGCCACCGCCACGCAGTACGCGCTCCTCACCTCGTTCATGGCGATCGGAAGCGCGATGAGTGGATGGGCAAGCGGCTGGATGGTCGCGAATCTGGACTACTCGCCGTTCTACGCCCTCTCGGTGGCCGCGGCCCTGCCTGGATTAGCCTTGCTTCCATGGCTCCGCCACACGCCCGGCTCCGAGACCTCGCGCTAGCCTGACCGCATGCTTCGACGAAGCATGCTGATCGCCACCATCCAGCTGGCACTCGCGACGAGTGCGGTGGCCGGCGTGGCGTCCGTCTTCATGCAGCGGGGCTCGATGGCCGGGCGGACCGCGTGGACCGCGCTGGTCGTGCTGATCGCGTCGGTCTGCCTGCTGCCCTTGAGCCGGCCGAACACCGATGGGCGCGTCTCGGCGCTGGAGATCCTGTGGAGCGGCTTCATCGGCGTGGGCGCCGCGCTCACGCTGGGACTGATCTGGAACGCGGCTCCCCTCGGTGCCGCACGCGATCTTCTGCTGGCGACCACCCTCTCCTGGACCGGATTCGGCATCCCGACAGCGATGGTGCTGTTGCCCGCCCTGCGACGCCGCGCCACGCCGACCGCCGTGAGCTATCCGGCCTCGTCGAGGGTCTCGGTGTTCGGCGCCGGTGCGAGCTTCCTGATCGCCGTGGGCGCAATGGTGGCGATGGAGCCGGCTGGATCGAATCGCACGGAGTTCGTGCCGTTCGGGTTCATCATCTCGATCCTGAGCGTGGTGCTCGCTGCGGCGAATCTCGTGAGCTTCCGACAGCCGCGGCCCCAGGACCAGGCGGGAACGATCGACCGGCTGGCGGGAACGCTCGGCGTGCTCGCGACGCTGGGCGCATGGGCCACCTTGATGGCGGTCGCGGCACTGGCGACGAACCTTCTGGAGCCACCGAACGCGGGATCGCAACTCGCTCGCGAGGCGCTGATGCAGCGCTTCCTGACGCCTGCGGTGGCCTGCACCGGTGTCTCGATCTCTGGCGCGCTGTGGTGCTCCTTGAGGGCCGTGCGCTTCCGCGGGTGGTCCGCAGTTCTGCCTCCAGCGACGACCGCTCTCACGCTAGCGCTGACGGGCCTGCTGACGGTCGCCTCGACTCAAGAACGCCCGCCGGATCTCGCCATACGCATCACGATCGCGCTCGGCATCATCGATGCGAGCGCTCTGGTGACCGTGGTTCTGGTGCTTCGGGCGCGGCGCTCCAGCCCGGACACCGAGGACTTCGTGAAGCCCATCGAGGGCCTTCCCATGAAGTGTCCACGATGCAGCGCGCCGCGCGTGGCGCAGCTGGGCGAGAGCGCGTGCGGCTCCTGCGGGTTGGTGCTGGTGCTTGCCGTACGCGACGATCTGTGTCCCGCCTGCCGGTACGACCTTCGGGGTCAGGCGAGCGGACCGTGCCCGGAATGCGGACGCGTGCGACAGATGCCCGCGTTGGCGACCGCGCCGATGAACTAGAGGAACAGGCTGGCGATCGCGCCCGTCATCCAGCAGGCCAGCGCGCCCGCCACCATGGCGCGAAGACCGAGCGCGGCGAAGTCACCCCGTCGCTGCGGCGCCATGGCGCTCAGGCCACCAATCTGGATCGCGATGCTGGGGAGGTTGGCGAAGCCGCACAGCGCGTAGGTGGCGATGCTCGCGGCGCGCCCACCGATCGAGCCATCCTGAATCGATCGTGCCAGATCGACGTAGGCCACGAACTCCGTCGCGATCACCTGCTGACCCATCAGCGAGCCGACCTTCGCGGCGTCGGGGCCGGTGCCAAGACACCAGGCAATCGGCGTGAAGACATAGCCCAGCAGATTCTGGAAGGTGAAGACCGGCAGCCCGTGGGTTGCACGCCATTGCGCCACGGAGGGAAGCTCGCTCAACGCCGCGATCGGCCAGTTCAGCAAGGCCAGCAGCGAGACGAACGCGACCAGCATGGCCCCCACGTTGAGCGCCAGACGCAGGCCGTCGGTCGCGCCCTCGGCGGCCGCGTCCATCACGTTCACGGTGGTGCGCGGCAGCGAGCGAAGCGCGTCGAGCGACTCCGCGCGCAGTGTCTCCGTCTCGGGAAGCATGAGCTTCGCCATCACGATGCCCGCCGGGGCGCTCATCACGCTGGCGATCATGAAGTGCTTCGCGACCTCGATGCGCATGGCGGGATCGTCGCCCCCGACTATGCTGATGTACGCGGCCATCACGCTGCCGGCGATCGTGGCGAATCCGCCCACCATGATGCACATGACCTGTGAGCGGGTCATTCCCGCGATGAATGGCTTCACCGTGAGCGGCGCTTCAGTCTGTCCCACGAAGATGTTCGCCGCAGCGCTGAGCGCCTCGGTGCCGGACACGCCGAGCGTGCCCCGGATCACCCAAGCCACGCCCGCCACGACGCGCTGCATCACTCCCAGGTGATACAGCACCGACATCAGCGCCGCGAAGAAGATGATGATGGGCAGGACCTTGACCGCGAAGATGAAGCCCCAAGCGCCAGACGCGTCCGCGGTCTTTCCGAAGATGAAGGCCGTGCCCTCGTCGGCGAAGCCGATCACCTTCGTCACGCCGGTCGCGAACAGTGTGAAGGCCGCGACCACCGGAGGAAATCGAAGCAGCAGGAAGGCGAGCGCCAGTTGCAGCAGCACCCCCACCATCACGGTTCGCCATCGGACACGGTCGCGATACGCGGACAGCATCCAGCCCAGCGCCAGGATCAGCAGCACACCGAGCAGTCCCGTCCATTGGGTCACGACAGTCGCCCTCCGCCAACGTCGCCCCGATTGGGTCTCGACGGCACGAAGCAGGTCGAGCAGCGCGGCTCGTAGCTCTCCTCGCCGCCGGCCACGATCCGATCCGACGCGGGAATGAGTCGCTGCGTGTGCGTGCTCGGCGCGCCACAGCGCGCGCAGACCCCCTGCAGGCGCCGCACGCTGTCCGCGATCTGGAGGAGTTGCGGAAAGGGATCGAACGGCTTGCCAAAGTGGTCGATCTCGACACCCGCCACGATCACCATGCGGCCCGCGCGCAGCAGGTCCCGACATGGTTCAAGGGCGTGATCGCCGAAGAAGTGGATCTCGTCGATGATGATGATCTCGGCATTTCCTGCGGCTGTGAGGATCTCTTCACCCCGCTCGACCTCGATGGCGGAAGCGTGCGCGCCACCATGCGTCTGGATCGAGCCCGGCAGGGAGCGGGTGTCGCGCGCGGGTCGGAGCACGCGCAGCGACTGTCCCGATTGACGCAACGCCTCGATCCGTTCAATCAGGAGGGTTGTCTTGCCCGCGAACATGGGTCCGCAGATGACTTCAAGGGTTCCGGCAGACGCCGCAAAGTTCACTTCAAAAGTCTAACACAACGTCATGTGATCCATGGTGAGCGCGGAAGTCAAAGGCGTATGTGCGCAAGCGTGGTGATCACCACGATCGAGACAAGATCAAGCGCGAATCCAGCCCGGATCATCTGACGCTGGCTCACGCGTCCCGTGGCGTAGACCATCGCGTTGGGCGGTGTGCCGACGGGCAGCATGAAGGCGAGACTCGCACCAAGCGCCGTGGCGATCACCAACCTCTCCGGAGGCACACCGAGTGCCGGTGCCAGTGCACCGACGATCGGTACCGCCGTGGCGGTGAGTGCGGTGTTGCTCGCCACTTCGCTGGCGAAGACCATCGCCATGACCACCGCACCAAGCGCGAGGAACGCATGGACGCCACCGAGACCGGTGAACGCCTGTCCGATCGCTTGACTCAGTCCAGTGCGCTGCATGGCATCCGCCAGCGCCAGACCGCCGCCGAAGAGGATGTACACGCCCCACGGAAGCCGTTGCGTCGCCTGCCACGGCAGCACCGGAGCCCAAGACCGTGTGGAAGCTGGCAGGCACAGCAGGAGTGCTGCGGCGATCACGGCGATCACGCCATCGGCGAGCAGGGTCGGTCGCCAAGGCGCGTTCCAGTCAGGTGGCGTGATCCAGCACCCGACGGCTGCCATGAAAATCGCAAGCGTGATCCAGCCCGCGCCTCGCGTGCGTGGCGCTTGGCCCAACGGCACATCGCACTGGATGCCTTGCACTGGAAACAGGCGCACGAGCGCAATCACGGACACAACGCCCATGACACATGCCAGTGGCGTGGCGAACTGCGCCCAGCGAAGAAAGTCCATGGGGACCCCATTGTCGCTCAACCATTTCGCTGCAATCGCGTTGGGGGGGCTTCCGATGACGGTCGCCGTACCACCTATGGTGGAGGCATACGCCACCACGATCGTCGTGATGGTGACGAAGTTGGTGCTTGCGCGAGTCGTGATGTTGGTGGACACGCCGAGACGCGGCCGAACCGTCGAGGCCAAACCCGCCACGATCGGAATCATCATGGCCGTCACGGCGGCGTTGCTGATGAATGCGCTCATGCCGGCCGTACCCACGAACACCGCGATCACCACCCGCAGCGGAGAGGTCCCCGCCAACCCCAGCAGGCCGCGCGTGAATCGGTCGGTGAGGCCGTGACGCTCCAGCGCGAGCGCCATCACGCCACCGCCAGCGAACAGGAAAATCACGCTGTCGGCGTAGTGGCAGGCGTTGTCACGGAAACTGCCGATTCCCAGCAGCGGAAGCAAGATCGCCGGCAGCAGCGCCGTGACCGCCATCGGTGCTGCCTCGAGCATCCACCAGCACGCCATCCATCCCAACAGTCCCAGCGTGATCGCGGCATCCCGTGACAGATCGCCCCACGCCCCAAGGTCGGGGTGCGTCAGCGCTGCAAGTGCCACACCGAGCGACGGGCCTCCCACCAGCGCAACGCGTCCAGGAATCGAAAGTGGAGTGGATCCGTCCTCGCCCGCCATCGACATGCCGGAAGTGTCCCATGCGTGCAGGCTCCTGTCAGCCCCCATGCACGCAGCTTGCCTTCACTTCATGCCGGCTCAGCCGGCACCAAAAATCGCGATGGAGGATGGTCACCCAGGCGTGTGGACCGCCAGCGGATGCGGCAGGGCGACGACGGTACGCGATCGCGATCGGATCAGTGGCTGAACTCGACGAGCGTCTCCTTGCCCTGCTGCAGACGCAGCAGGCCAGCCTCGACGGAGAAGCTGTCCACCTTCGTCAGCGCCTCAAGGAAGGATCGCTCCAGGGCCATACGATCGGGATCGCTCGCCATCTTGGTGCTCACCATCTGCCCAAAGCGCACCACGCCACGCGCGCTGGTGTAGTCGGTCGAGAAGCGGTTCACGCCGCTGAAGCCCGTCACGCGGCCATCGTCCCCGAAGGTCAGCGTGGGCGCACGACCACCGCCAGCCGCCTTGCCGCCGATCGTCACGCAAACCCATTCGCCCCCCAGCAGTTTCGAGGGCTCCAGACCCGCGGCCTGCTCCTGCTTCATCTGCTCCTGCAGCTGCTTCTGGCGATCCTCCTCGCGCTGCTCGTGTGCACGTTCGGCCTGCGCGTAGTCCGCCTGTGGACCGCAGGCGAGGGGAAGGACCAGCGTGAGACCGGTGAGGAATGCCGTCGTGCGCTTCATGGTCGGAGACTAGCAACAGTCCGGGGCCCGTCGTCGCACATCAACGCGTCGTCGCGAAGTTTCCGAAGTCGAACATCTCGCTGCGCTTCCAACGCGGCTTCCACTTCTCCACCAGCGACTTGTGACGCGGATGCTCGAGGTAGGCCCTGTAGTCCTCGACCGAGTCGAATTCGGTCACGATGCCGATCGTGTACCACGACTGCACCTGCGCTCGTCCGGTGTCGACCTTGGGCCCGGCCTGCCATCTCGCCAAGGTGGGGATCGCCTCGAATGCCGCGCGCATGTCCTGCATCATTTCGTCGGCGCGCGAGGCATCGTCGAGCTCCACCAGCACGACGTGCTGGATGCGTGGATCGGGCGTACCCGCCGGCTTCACGCGCATCGTCATGCCCGAGCAAGCGGCCAGAAGGATCGATGCGGTCATCACGGCGACATGGGCAAGCCTCATGCTCAGGAATCTACCCGCATGCTGGCGGTAGCATTCGCCCATGCGCGACAAGGCAGAGATCGTGCGCGAGTGGCTGCCCCGCTACACCGGTCGCGCGACCGGTGAGTTCGGTCACTACGTCCTGCTGACGAACTTCACCACTTACGTCGAGGCCTTCGCCACGAAATTTGGCGTTCCCGTGGTGGGCCGCGATCACCCCATGCTCTCGGCGACCTCCGAGAACATCACGATCATCAGCTTCGGCATGGGCAGCGCGATGGCCGCCACGGTGATGGACCTGCTGAGCGCGATCGACCCGAAGGCGGTGCTGTTCCTGGGCAAGTGCGGCGGTCTGAAGAAGACGAAGCTCGGCGACTTCGTGCTGCCGATCGCCGCGATCCGCGGCGAGGGCACCAGCAACGAGTACATGCCCGCCGAGGTGCCGGCCCTGCCGAGTTTCCGCCTCCAGCGGGCGGTGAGCGCGAGCATCGTGAAGCACAAGTGCGACTACTTCACGGGCACCGTCTACACCACGAACCGTCGGGTGTGGGAGCACGACGAGCGCTTCAAGGAATACCTGCGCCAGATCCGCGCCATCGG
The DNA here is from genome assembly GCA_016872835.1 of Planctomycetota bacterium. Taxonomy (GTDB): domain Bacteria; phylum Planctomycetota; class Phycisphaerae; order Phycisphaerales; family SM1A02; genus SYAC01. Next base: position 34,550 of record VGYX01000010.1, read on the forward strand.
CATCGACATGGAGACGGCGACCATCTTCCTGGTGGGCTTCGCCAACGGCATCCCCAAGGGAGCCCTGCTTCTCGTGAGCGACAACCCCATGAATCCCGAGGGTGTGAAGACCACGCAGAGCGATCGCGAGGTCACGGAGCGGTTCGTGGCCAAGCATCTCGACATCGGCATCGACGCACTGCGCGACCTGCGCGATCGCGGCGAGAGCGTGAAGCACCTGCGCTTCGAGTGATCAGGCCGGCGAACCGTCGGCGCGCGGATAGTCCGTCAGACCCTTCTCCGCGCCGCCGTAGTAGGTGGCCTCGTCGCCCTTCGCGAGCGCTTGTCCCTGACGAAAGCGCTCGGGCAGGTCGGGATTCGCGATAAACGCGCGACCGAAGCAGCACGCGTCGCACAGGCCGTCTTGCAGCAGGCGTTCCGCGTGCTCGCGCGTAAGGCCAGCCGACGCGAACAGCGCGCCGCGATACACACTGCGGTAGTCGCGAAGGAACGCGTCGTCGAAGCCCGGCCGGCCGTAGGCCCACTGGTAGTTCACGAGATCCACGTAGGCCACGCCCGCGTGCTGCAGCTGGCGCGCGACCTCCAGGTGCTGCTCGCGCCATTGGATGTCCACGGTGTCCCCGTCGTTGCCACTACCGGGCGAGAGTCGAACGCCCACACGATCGGCGCCCCAGACTTTCACGCAGGCGCGCATGCACTCCAGCAGAAAGCGCGCACGCTTCACCAAGTCACCACCCCATGCGTCGGTACGACGGTTCACCACCGAACTCATGAACTGGTCAGGCAGATAGCCGTTGGCGCCGTGGACCTGCACGCCGTCAAAGCCCGCGTCCTTGGCGATCTGGGCAGCCTTGCCGTACTGGTCGATCACGCCGGGAATCTCGGCCTCGGTCAGCGCACGCGGCTGATCGCACTCCACGCGCGCGGGCTTGCCCTGCGTATCCAGCGCGAAGCAGGTGCCCTTGCTGGCGCGCAGATCACTCGCGCTCACGGGCGCCGCGCCGCCGGGCTGCAGGCTGCGGTGCGAGATGCGTCCCACGTGCCACAGTTGCGCATGGATGTGTCCGCCCGCTGCGTGCACCGCATCGGTCACCAGCCGCCAACCCGCACCCTGCTCGGCGGAGTGCATGCCGGGCGTCCACAGGTAGCCCTGCCCTTCCGGGCACACCTGCGTGGCTTCGCTCACGAGCAGACCCGCGCCGGCACGCTGCGCGTAGTAGGTGGCGTTCAACCCCCACGGAACGTTGCCCGGCTGCTTCGCGCGACAGCGCGTCAGTGGCGCCATCACGACGCGGTTGGGAAGCGTGAGCGGTCCAAGACGAAGGGGTTCGAAGAGTCTCATGGGCGCGCTCCTGACGAGCCGCGATGCTAGGACGCCCGGATCAGGCGTGCGCGGTCCTCTTCGGGAACAGCAGGCTCAGCCCCACCGATCCGCCGATCACGCCGCAGATCACGGACAGGCTGATGCCGATCGGTACGTGCATGCCCCAGATCGGAAGCAGCATCTTCACGCCCACGAACATGAGCACGATGCCAAGACCGAAGTGCAGCAGGTGGAACTTGTCCATCGCGCCCGCCAGCAGGAAGTACAGCGCCCGCAGGCCCAGGATCGCAAAGATGTTGCTGGTGAAAACCACAAGCGGCTCGCGCGTGACCGCGTAGATCGCCGGCACGCTGTCCACCGCGAAGATGATGTCGGTGAACTCGACCACCAGCAGCGCCACGAAGAGCGGGGTCGCATGACGGACGCCGTCCAGCGTGACCAGGAACTTCTGACCGTGGAACTCCTGCGCGATCGGCATCACGCGACGCAGCAGCCGCAGCACCGGATTGCGCGAGAGATCCTTCGTCTGCTGGTGCGGGAACAGCAGCTTCATGCCCGTGCCGGCCAGAAACAGGCCGAAGATCCACACGACCGCGGCGTACTGCAGCAGCACGCTGCCGAGCGTGATGAAGACCGCACGACAGCCCACCGCACCCAGGATGCCGTAAAAGAGCACGCGATGCTGGTACTTGGCCGGCACGGCGAAGTAGCGCAGGATCACCACGAACACGAACACGTTGTCCACGCTCAGGCTCTGCTCGATCACGTAGCCCGCGAAGTACTCCAGCGTGAGTTGGTTCGCCACCTTGCGGGGATCCGCCGCATAGCCCGCCGCCACCAGCGCATCACTGCCGAGCGCTGGCAGCTTCCCCTGCAGCCACCACCAGAAGCCGGCGCCGAACGCGATCGCCAGCGCCACCCACACCACGCTCCAGGTGGCCGCCTCGCGGAAGCCCACCTCGTGCGCCTGTCGATGAAAGACACCGAGGTCGAGCGCCAGCACCGCCAGCACGAACAGCGTGAAGCCCGCATAGAAGGGCCAGTACGGCACGAACGGGAACAGCACCGGCTGCGCGAACTCGTTCGCGGCGGCCAGCAGCCTGGGCATCATGGCCAGCGTGGACATCCTGCGGCGCGGCGACGCCTTCGCGTCAGCGCACCCCGTCCTTCTCGGCCATCATCTGCAGCATGTCGACGCAGCGGGTCGCGTAGCCGAACTCGTTGTCGTACCAGCTGACCAGCTTGAAGAAGCGGTCGTTCAGCTGGATGCACGCCTTCGCGTCGTAGATGCTGCTGCGCGAGTCGCTCATGAAGTCGCTGCTCACCACCTCGTCCTCGGTGTAGCCGAGCACGCCCTGCATGGGTCCGGCGGCCGCCGCCTTCATCGCCGCGTGGATGTCGGCGAGGCTGGTGGCCTTGGTGCTTCGGAACGTCAGGTCCACGCAGCTCACGTTGGCCACCGGCACGCGGAAGCTCATGCCGGTGAGCTTGCCCTTCACCGCCGGGAGGCAGAGCGCCACAGCCTTCGCCGCGCCGGTGCTCGCCGGGATGATGTTCTGGTAGCCGTTGCGGCCGCCGCGCCAGTCCTTCTTGCTTGGGCCGTCCTGCGTGGGCTGCGTGGCCGTGACCGCGTGCACCGTGGTCATCAGGCCTTCCTCGATGCCGACCGTCTCAAGCAGCACCTTCACCACCGGCGCCAGGCAGTTCGTGGTGCAGCTCGCGTTGCTGATCACCGTGTGGCGAGCGGCGTCGTACTTCTCATGGTTCACCTTGTAGACGAGCGTGGGCACTTCGGCGTCGCTCTTGGTGGGCGCGCTGATGAGCACGCGCCTGGCGCCACCTTCGAGATGCTGCTTCGCGCCCTCGAACTCGGTGAAGCGGCCGGTGCTCTCGAGCACGTACTGCGCGCCGAGATCCTTCCACGGCAGCTTGCCGGGCTCCTTCTCGCTCATGGTGCGCGTCTTCTGCGTGCCGGCGGTGAAGCCGTCGCCACCCGCCTTCACCTCGTGGGCGAAGCGGCCGTGGCTCGAGTCGTGCTGCAGCAGGTAGGCCAGATTGTCCGCGGGCACCAGATCGTTCACGCCAGCGATCTCGAAGTTGCCGCGCTGCGCCGCGATGCGATAGACGAGGCGGCCAATGCGTCCGAATCCGTTGATGCCGATGCGAATGGGCATGGGTGGGTCTCCTGAGGGGGACAGACGATAGGGCGCGCGGTCACTTCCCTCAAGCACGCGACGAATCGCGTCCGACGGGTCGATTTCTGCCCTGCCGCGACCGCGTCGCCAGCTTCCGGCTGCGCCGGGCCTCGCGTCGGCACGCGCCGTCGAACACCCATGGGAAGGCCGTGATGATGCCGGCGGAAAGACGCACGAGGAGGCTGGTCCACACCTCGCTGCGCGGCCGCTTCAGGCAGGACACGATCGCACGGGCCACGCGTTCCGGTGGCTGCACGAAGAACTTCGGCGCGTGATCGGGCGTCTTCGTGCCGCAGGGGTCAAGCCCGCTGCGCGCGGCCGACTGCTCGAAGAACTCGGTCATGGTGGTCACGGGGTGCACGCTGCTCACCTCGATGCCGTGCGGCTCGAGCTCGAATCGCATGGCGCGACATGTCATCGCCTGCGCGGCCTTGGTTGCGGCGTAGGCGCCGTAGTAGGGAATCGTGAACTTCGCCAGACAGCTGCTGCACATGAGCAGATGTCCCGGGCGGTTGGCCGCGATCAGCCGTCGCGCGGCCTGCGTGATCAGGTCGGTGCTGGCGAAGAAGTTCACCTCGAAGATCTGGCGCAGGTCGACCTCGGCGGTCTCGTGGTGCGCACGTTCCATGCCGTAGCCCGCGTTCGCGAAGACCATGTCAAAGCGACCGAAGGCGCGTTCCGCCGCGTCCAATAGCTGGGCGCTTGCGCCGGGCGCCGCCACGTCGATCGCGACGGCGTGCACCTCACCACCCTTTGCACGCAGCGATTCCGCGACCGCATGCAGTCGCTCCACGCGCCGAGCGGCCAGCACCACCCTCATGCCCTCGGCGACCACCGCGTGTGCGGTCGCTGCGCCGATGCCGGAGCTTGCGCCCGTGATCACCGCAACCTTGCCGCACAATTCGCCCAGAGCCATGCCGAAACCTAGCACAGCTGGCTTTCAACTATCATGCCATGGGCATGCGCCCATTCATGTCAATTTTGATTGTCCTGCTTCTGGCCGCGGACGCGTTGGCGGTGCAATCCACGACAAATGCGCCGGCCCCCGTCCTGCCCGAGGGCGCCCCGACCATGCGCGTAGGCGTCTTCCCGGCTCCGCCCTATTCGGTGCCGCACCCAGGGGGGCAGTGGACGGGCGAATCCGTGGCATTCTTCCGCATGTGCGCGGAGAGCGCGAACTTGCGCTACCAGCTGGTGTCCTTCGACACGGTGCATGCCGCAATCGAGGCAGTCCAAAATCACGCGATCGACCTTATCGCGACAGGCCTGAGCGTGACGCCGGAGCGCGAGAGCTACATGGATTTCACCCGTTCCTTCGCGCAGAGCGGTGTGAGCATCGTGGTGCGGGTGAACAGGGCACCTCCTCTGTTGACGATTGCCCGCCAAGTCAAGGATTCGCACCTGCCGCGCATGATGTGCGCTCTATTGGTGATTTCCCTTCTCATGGCGATCCTTGTGGCATGGATCGAGCGGAGCAAGAATCCGGAGCATTTCGGTGGCAGCTGGATGGAGAGCCTTGGTCAAAGCTTGTGGTGGAGCGTGACCACGATGACCACAGTCGGTTACGGCGATCGGGTTCCGAAAAGTTTCATCGGTCGACTGATCGGTGCCATGTGGACGCTGCTGGCCTTCGTGCTCATGACGGTGCTCGCTGGCGTGATCGCCAGTGAACTCACGGTCTCGCGTTTTCAACCGATGTTCCGCAGCATCGATCAAATCAGGTCCCTTGTCTGCGGTGTCGTGGCTGACGCGGCTTCGGAAGCGGTGGCGCAGGAGAAGGGTCTGAAACTCCAGGTCTTTCCAGACGTCGAAACGATGCTGGCGAGTTTGGAGAATCAAAAGATCGATGCCGCTGTCGTAGACACCGCTTCGATGCGAGGCTTGATGCATCAGGGGCTCTACCGAGACCTCGCCATGCTTCCCGATGCGCTGACGGTCAACTTCATCGCTTTCGGTGCCCGCGAAGGGTTGCCAACGGATGTGATGCGTTCCCTCAACTACTGGATCTTGCGCTGCGCACGGAGTTCAAAATTTCAGAACTGGAATCAATCGAATCTTGCGGACATTCCATGACCCATCGCCCCCCAGGACCCCTGATCGGCATGGTGCACCTTGCCGCCCTGCCCGGCACCCCACGCTGCGAATGGCGCGTGGAGCGCGTCGCGAAGGCTGCCGCCGCCGAGGCGCAGGCCCTGGAGGACGCGGGCTTCGACGCCGTGCTGGTGGAGAACATGCACGACCTGCCCTATTTGCGCCGTGAGGTCGGTCCCGAGATCGTGGCCGCCATGAGCGCGTGCGTGCTCTGCGTGCGCGCGGCGGTGCATTTGCCGATCGGCGTGCAGCTGCTCGCCGGTGCCAACCGCGCCGCGATCAGCGTGGCGCACGCCTGTGGCGGATCGTTCATCCGCGCGGAGGGCTTCCATCTTGCCGCCGTGGCCGACGAGGGCCTCTTCGAGGAGGCTGACGCGGGCCCCCTGCTTCGCTTCCGTCGCGCCATCGGAGCCGAGCGCGTGATGATCGCGGCCGATGTGATGAAGAAGCATTCCAGCCACGCGATCACGCGCGACCTGGACCTGCGTGAACACGCGAAGACCGCCGAGTTCATGGGTGCCGACGCCGTCATCGTGACCGGCAGCGCCACCGGCGAGCCCGTCGACATGGGCGACCTGCGACAGGTGCGCGAGACCACGCGCCTGCCGGTGCTGGTGGGTTCGGGCGCCGACGCCGAGAGCGCGCCCCACCTGCTGGAACATGCCGACGCGATCATCGTGGGCAGCTCGATCAAGCGCGGCGGCCGATGGGATCGCCCCGTCGACGCCGCCGCTGCACGCCGTTTCGTGAAGGCCGCGCGCAAGGCCCGCTGACGCATGAAGGTCTGGCTGAACGGTCGCGTGGTGCCGCTGGAACAGGCGCACATCAGTCCCTTCGATCGGGGCTTCCTGTTCGGCGATGGCGTGTACGAGCTCGTGCGATTCTTCGACGGCGTGGGCATGGCGATGCAGGCGCACATGAGCCGTCTCGAGCGCAGCCTGAAGCTCGTGCGTATCGAGGGCTTCACGGCGGCCGACGCCGAGCGGGCGATGCAGGCCGTGCTGGAGGCCGAGGGCCTTCGCGATGGTGCGGTGTATCTGCAGGTCACGCGCGGCGCGCCGCCCGCACGCAGCCACATTCCACCTGCAGGCGTCACGCCCACGGTGTTCGCCTCTGCCACGGCCACGGGACCGCTGGATTCGCTGCGGACTCCGGTGCCGATCGCGGTTTCGATCCAGCCCGACGAACGTTGGCATCGCTGCGAGATCAAGAGCATCAGCCTGATGGGCTCCGTGCTTCCCATGCTGGCCGCCGGCGAGCACGGCGGCGAGGAGGCGATCCTGGTGCGCGACGGCCTGTTGAGCGAGGGCGGAAGTTCCAACGTGCTCATGGTGAAGGATGGCGTGCTCGCCACGCCGCCGGTCGACGACGATCCCGCGATCCTGCACGGCACAGTGCGCGCGATCGCGCTGCAGGCGGCGCGGGACGCTGGTCTTCGCGTGGAGGAGCGGCGCGTACACGAGCATGAGGTGCGGGCGGCCGACGAGCTCCTCATCGCGAGCAGTCGGCGCATCCTGGCCAGCGTGACGCGGCTCGATGGACGACCCTTCGCCGGTGGAGCACCCGGTCCCATGGCGCAGCGGCTGCTCGACGCGATCCGCGAGGACATGCGCGCACGGATCACCGCGGCGGCCGTGCACGCGTGAAGCCCTAGAATCGCCGCCATGCAGAACCTGCTGGCGATCAGCGTCGGGAACACGCGCACGGCGGTCGGTCACTTCCAGGCCAACACCTTGCAGGGCCACGACCATCTGGAGAACGCCGACCTGAAGTCGGTCGTGCAGGGCATCCAGCGGCACTGGCAGGCGCTCGAAGACTCGGACGCCATGGTGGTGCTGGCCAGCGTGAACGCCGCGGTGACCGACAGGCTGCTGCCCGAGATCGAGGCTGCGATCGGTGCCGAGGTCCATCGCATTCGCCGAGACCTGCCCATCCCGATCGGCACCTGCGTGGACGACGATGCCACGGTGGGCGAAGACCGGCTGCTGGCCGCTGCCGCCGCATGGGACGCGCTCAAGCAGGCGGTGGTGGTGATCGACGCGGGCACCGCGATCACGCTGAACTTCATCGACGGCGAGGGAACCTTCCACGGCGGCGCGATCGCCCCTGGCGCCACGCTCCAACTGAAGGCGATGCACGAGCACACGGACCAGCTGCCTCGCGTCGCCTTCGCGCAACCCGACGCCAAGGATCCATTCGGCCGCAACACCGCCGAGGCGATGCTGCTGGGTGTCTATGAGGGCATCCGCGGCATGGTGCGGCGACTGGTCGAGCGCTACGCGGAGCATTACGGCGCATTCCCGATGGTGGTGGCCACCGGTGGCGACGCGGAGATCCTCTTCCGCGGCGACGAGCTGGTGGACCGCATCGTGCCCGAGCTTGTCCTGCACGGCATCGCGGTGGCCGCGCGCCAGGCCGCCGAGGGCGTGGATGACGAGGCCGCAGCCGACGAAGGCGCGTGAGCGAAGGCACGGGCATCCAGGCACGCTGGTGCACGCCAAGCGGTGCCGCGGCGATCGCGGTGCTGGAACTTCGCGGAGCGCCCGAAGCGATCGAGCGCGCCCTCGGCGTGCCGCTGCCCGAGATTGGTGCGATGTCACTTCGTGCACTTCCCGGCGAGGACGAAGGCCTGCTGCTTCGCACGGCGCACGACATGCTGCTGGTCACTCCACATGGAGGCCCGCGCATCCGACAACGGATCTCCGAATCGCTGCAGGCTGATGGCGCCCGCTTCGCGCGTGACGGGGCGGCGGACTGGTCCGTCTGCACCACCGACCCCGTGATGCGACGCGTGCTTGCGCTGCTTCCTCATGCGGCAAGTGACGATGCGCTTGCGCTGCTGCTCGCGCAGCCGGATCGCTGGAGGCGACATGGCCCGCCTGATCCGCGGGATGCCGAGCGCAGCGCTCGCCTGCGCCGATTGATCCATACGCCGACGGTGGCGATCGTGGGGGTGCCCAACGCCGGCAAGAGTTCGTTGATCAACGCGCTGGCCGGTCGCGAACTCGCCGCCGCTTCGCCCGAAGCCGGCACCACGCGCGACTACGTGTCGGCCCGCGTCACGCTTGCAGGACTGACCTGCGACCTGCTCGACGCGCCAGGCTTGCGCGAGACGGCCGATCCGATCGAGCGTCACGCCATCGAGACCGCGCGCAGGGCGATCGCGGCGGCGGACCTGCGTGTGGCGCTCGCCGCACCCGACCAGACCTTTCCGGATGCGTGGCCCGATGCCTTGTGCGTGCGAACCAAGATCGATCTGGCGCCGGCCCGCGACGCCCTTGGCGTGAGCGCGCGCACCGGCGAGGGCATGCGGGAATTGGCGCACACGATCCGTGAGCGGCTGGTGCCCTTGACCGACCTGGCGCTGGATCGACCGTTCGATTTCGACGGACCTACAGGCCCATGATCGAGTAGCCGCTGTCCACGTAGAGCGTCTCGCCAGTCACGCCGTTGGCGAGCGGCGAAAGCAGCCACGCAGCCGCACCACCCACGTCGGCGGTGGTGATGTTGCGGCGCAGCGGCGCCTTCTTCTCGACCCAGCCAAGGATCTCGCTGAAGCCGCCCACCGCCATCGCACTCAGCGTGCGCATGGGGCCGGCGCTGATCACGTTGCAGCGGATGTTCTTCTGGCCCAGCTCCATCGCGAGATAGCGGTTCGTGGCCTCGAGGGCCGCCTTCGCCACGCCCATCACGTTGTAGCCGGGCACGGCCTTCTCGGCACCGTAGTAGCTCAGCGCGATCATGCTGCCGCCGTTCGTCATCAGCGGCGCCGCGCGATTGGCCATCGCGGCGTAGGTGTAGGCGCTGATGTCCATCGCCTGCGTGAACACCTGGCGCGGTGTCGCGGTGAACATGCCTTCCTTCAGCCACTCCTTGTCGGCGAAGGCGATCGAGTGCACGAGGAAGTCGATCGTGCCGAAGTCCTTGGCGATGCGCGCGAAAGCCGCGTCAAGGTCGGCGTCGCTGCCCGCGTCCATCGGCTGCAGCCACGGCTCCTTCACGCCGAGCTCCTCGAGCGCGCCGCGCACGCGCCGCTCGTTCTTCTCGCCCGGCAGGTGCGTGAAGATGCACTGGCCGCCCTGCTCGATGATGCTCTGCGTGATGCCGCTCGCCGCGCTGCGGTCGTTCATGATGCCGACGACGAGACCGCGCTTGCCTGCAAGGATTCCCATGGTCGGGGGAATCTAGCGTTGCGCGGCCGCAGACGCATCGGGCGCAGGCTCTCCGCGCACCGTGCCATAGGCCGGAAGTCGCTGCACGCGGTCGCCCACCTGCACCTCCACCTCCGTCAAGAATGCGCCCGTAGCCTGTGCGGGCGCCGTCGCCTGCATGCGCAGTCGCCATCGGCGCCCTGCCTGCTCACCGCCCACCACACGAAGCGCGATCGGATCACCGCCACGAACCTGAGGGTCCGGCTCCATCGGCTCGTTGCTGAGCAGTTCGATCTCGCGCGTCTCACCGGGGCGGAAGGCGCCCAGCGAGAGCACGTACTCGGGCAAGCGCAGCACGGACGGCACCACCTTCGATGGCTCGCGCACCCGCACCGCGATCACCGGACAGTCCGCGCGATCCGTCTCGATGAGCCAGAGCGCGGGGAGCATCTCCGGCGCCAGTTCGCCAAGATCCGTGCGGATCACGTACGTCGATTCAGGATGGAATCGCCGCGGATCAAAACCGATGAAACTCGGCGTGCGGCGATCGGAACTCAGCACCGAGAATGGCTGGCGATCCAGACTCTCGATCACGATGCGCCCCTCGGCCGGGCCGTTCGGCGGCGGCTGGATCGCCATGGGCACGGCGCGCACGGCATCGGAGACCTCGGCACGCACTCGGATTTCAAGCACGCGAGGCGCACCCTCCGCCACCACCTTCAGACTGGCGCGCTTCGGTCCAGGCACCTCGGCACCTGCGAGCGTGGCGTCGAAGGAGATGTTTCCACCCGGCGGCACAACCGTTCCCGCAAGATCGGTGGTGGTGGTGCAGGTGCAGGTGGGTTGGATCGCAGCGATCGTGACAGGTTGCAGCGTGGTGTTGGTCAGCGTGACCCGCCCCGTGCGGTCCTGCCCTGGACGAACGAAACCGAAGTCGAGCGCCTCCGGCTCCGCCCGAAGCGGATAAGGTCCGGAAACTGATGTACTTGTTCCAGCGGCTGGCGTTCCTTGCCGCTCCGCTGCCCCCGCAACCCCGAGAGCGCACAGAGTCAGGCCCGCAAGAACTGCGACGCGGCGACTGGAACCAGTTGGAGTCAGGCTTGCTTGGATCAAGGCACCCATTCTAGAGGCCATCCCGGTTGGTTATAAACCCTCATCATGCCGCCGGGAGCGCACCACGCAGCCCACTCCCAATCGGATCCGCCATTTTGCAGATTTTCACAGTCGGCTTTCTTGCACCTTTCCGAAGCCGGGCTATGTTGCGGGAGTCAGAGGTTGAGGCGAAAAACCCCACCGAAGACAGGCTGACGAAACTCGACTCGAGAAAGAGGCGGTTTCGTATGTCTTGACCGCGACAGCGGTCACTTACCAAGCCCTTTTCCCTCCCTCCGCCCCCGGTCCTTGTGGCCGGGGGTATTTATTTCCAGACCGAGAACAAGGGTCGGAGGTTGTCATGGACGCTTTCCTTCGATCTCAAGCCCTTACAGGCGCTCGCGTTCGGTTCATCAGGCCATTCGGTAGACTCGTCCTCCCGCCACTGAGGAATTGAACCATGAAAAGCACTGACCTTCGCCCTGGCCTCGCCCTGAAGATGGACAACCGCCTCTACCTGATCACCAAGGTGGAGCACCGCACCCCGGGCAACCTGCGCGCCTTCGTGCAGGTGCTGCTGCGCGACCTGAACTCGGGCGCCCTGATCGACAAGCGTCTGCGCTCGGGCGAGGAAGTCGAGCAGGTCGATCTGGACCGCCGCCCGATGGAGTACCTGTACAAGAACGGCGACATGTTCGTCTTCATGGACAACGAGAACTTCGAGCAGACCGAGATGAGCGCCGATTTCGTGGGCGACCTGCCGCTGTATGTGCTTCCGAACACCTCGGTGGTCATCAACTGGTGCGACGGCAAGGCGATCAGCATCGAGATGCCGAACATGGTCGAGCTCGTGGTGAAGGACACCACGCCCGGCATCAAGGGCGCCACCGCCACCAACCAGCTGAAGGAAGCGGAGCTCGAGACCGGTCTGAAGACCCGCGTACCTCCCTTCATCGGCATCGGCGAGAAGGTGCGCGTGAGCACCGAAGACGGCAGCTACCAGAGCCGCGCCTGAGTCACGAGTCCTCTGAATGAACGACGCCCGCGCCGACTTGGCGTGGGTGTTTCACTTCATGGTCCGTCATTCGACTCAACTAAACAGCAGCACCAGTACCGCGATGTCACCGGCACCGACCACGCCATCACCGTCCAGATCGCTCGGGCAGCCCGTACACGCACCGTAGTGCAGCAGCAGGAATGCGATGTCACCGGCACCGACCACGCCATCACCGTCCAGATCGCCCTCGATGCCGCACGCCCCGGTGGACGTGCTTCGTGAACTCATGGCGGCATTCGAAGGCCAACGCGTCACGCTGAAGTTCGTCTCCGCCTCGACCCACCATTGCAGTGTGTTGCCGCAGGCGGTGGCCGGCAAGCTCGCTCCCCACTGGCCCGACGCGAGCGTCATGGTGACGGCCTGCACGGCGCCACCACTCACCTTCCACTTCAGGCGCACCGGATTCGACGCCAGCAGCGTTCCGACGTTCGCCGCCACGCTGACGCGCACAGGCGTGGCGGTGTCGGCCGTCATGATCACGTCGGGTCCGACGGTCAAGGTGATCGTGCATGCCTTCAGCGTCTCCTCCATCATCGCCAGCGCACCAGCGAAGTTCTCGCGTACGTTGGGCAGGATCTCCGAAGGCGGCATGATGAAGCCATAGGTGCCGGTGTCGCGAACCTCGACGCAATAGCTGAGCTGGCCAAGAGCGCCATACGCCCAGTCGCACACGCCCCCCGAGGATGGATAGATCGTGGTGTAGACGGGACCGGCGATGTAGTCACGACCTTCGATCGCCTGAATGGCGTCGTGCATGGACGCGCCGACACGGTCAAAGCTGGTCTGGTCCACCGGGAGCGTGGCCGTGTATCCCCATGGCCACAGCAGCAACTCGCTGTAGGCGTGGATGTCCAGATGCGCCGCGATGTTGGTGCGCGGCGTGGCCCAGTCGCGATAGGCGCGTGTCTCAGGCTCGCTGAACGCCGACGTGCCGCGATAGGTCTCGCTGCTCTGCTGCGTGCTTGCGCCCTGCCCGCCCCACTGAAAGCCCCAGTTGCGGTTCAGGTCGACACCGTAGCTGCCTCCCGAGTTCAGGCGACGATTCTTGCGCCACAGTCGATTGTTGGACCAGCTGTGGAGGTAGCCATCGGGATTGATCACCGGGAACACGAACACCTCGCTCGCGTCCAGGATCGCTCCGATGCGCGCATCAGTGTCGGCGTCCTCGACGAGTCGATCGATGATCCACATGGCCGTCATCGTGCCGCCCCACTCGCGCGCGTGCTGCGTGCCCGTGAAGGCGAAGGCAGGCATCGAGGTGCCCGCAGGATGCCGCGAGATGCGGATGCCCTTGATGGTGCGTCCCTGGATCGTGGTCACCGGCAGATTCACGATGGAGCAGAGATCGGGACGCGCCGCCACGAACGAGTCAAGGCGCGCATTGATCGCAGCGAGATCCTTGAAGTCGGCGAACCAGTCGGCCGCCTCCTGCGGCTGGGCAAGGCGCTCTCGCTCGGCCTGCACCAGCGCCTGCACGTCGGGGATGAAGATCTCGAAGGGCACGCCAGCCGCGCGCAGCGTGGCGAGCCGCTCGCGCGGGAGCCGCCAGTCACTGGGCGCGCCGATGCCCGGCGCATGCGACCACGGATCGTCGCTGAGCTGTGTGAGAAGCATCAGGTCCTGCGCGTTGCGCAAGGTGGCACGCACCACCACCTCACCGTCGTAGCGTTCGATGGGCTCCAGCTCGGGCACCTGCGCACGCGCCGTGGAGAACGACAGCAGGGCGGCCAGCACCGACACGGGAATGAGCGCGCGAGCGGACATGTCTCAAAAGGTATCCGCGGTGGAGCTCCGGACCAGCGAATTCCGCCGACTCCCTCCTCTTTCAGGCGTGACAAAGCCCGGAAAATCGCGCATGACCGGAGTCAACTGAAAAGAATCAGCACGAGTGCGATGTCGCCCGCGTCGACCGTGCCGCTGCCGTCCACGTCCGTTGGGCAGCCCGGGCACACGCCAAAATCCAGCAGGATCATCGCGATGTCGCTCGGGCCGACCAGGCCGTCGCCATCGAGATCGCCCTCGACACCGCAGCCGTCGGTCTGCGTGGTGCGGACCGACACGGGTGTATTGACGGGCCAGCGCGTGATCGTGAAGTTCGTCTCGGCCTCGACCCACCAGGTCAGCGTGCTGTCGCAGGCGGTGGCGGGCAGGTTGGCCCCCCACTGACCCGAGGCGAGCGTCATGTTCGCGTTCTGGGTGGCGCCGCCGTTGACCTTCCACTTCAGACGGACGGGACTGCTCGCGATCAGCGACCCACAGTTCGCGGTGACGGTGACCTTCACCTGCGCCGTGGCGTCGGCCGGTGTCGTGGCGCTGGGTCCCGAAACCAGCGTGATGGTGCTCGCCTTCAGGAGTTCCTCCATCATGGTGGTCGCGCTGGCCATGTTCTCGCGCACGTTCGGCAGGATCTCGCTCGCGGGCATGATGAAGCCGTACGAGCCGGTGTCGCGGACCTCGGTGCACCAGCCCATGCCGCCCGTGGCGGTGCTGGTCCAGTCCTCGATGCAGCCCGCGGTGGCGCCGTAGACGGCCCAGCTGTTGCCCACGGTGTAGGTGCGGTTGTTCACCGCCTTCAGCGCGTTGCCCATCGCCGTGCTCACGCGCGTGTAGGTGGCCGACTCCGGCGGCAAGGCGCTGGTGTAGCTGTAGGGCCACATGATGATCTGGCTATAGCTGTGCAGGTCGATGTGGCCGGCGATGTTCAGGCGCGCGTTCACGAAATCGCGCAGGCCCGCGGTCTCGGGCTCGCTGAAGGCCGCGGTGCCGCGGTAGGTGTCGCTGCTCTGGGTGCCGCTGGATCCAGAGCCGCCGAAGCCGGTGGCCCAGTTGCGGTTCAGGTCCACGCCATAGCTGCCGCCCGAGTTCAGTCGGCGGTTCTTGCGCCACAGGCGGCTGGTGGTCCAGCTGTGCTCGTAGCCGTCCGGATTCATGACCGGGAAGATGAAGACCTCGCTCGAGTCCACGATCGCCGCGAGCCGCGAATCGAAGCCATAGTCCTCGACGAGACGATCTGCGAACCACATCGCGGTCATCGGCACCGCCCATTCGCGCGCGTGCAGCGTGGCGGTGAACAGGAAGGCGGGCATCGGCGTGCCCGCGGGATGCTTCGAGATGCGGATGCCCTTGATCGGGCGTCCCTGGATGCTGCTGCCGGCCTGCACGATCGTGCAGAGATCCGGCCGCAGCGCGACGAGTTCGTCGAGCCGCGCGTTGATCGCCGCGAGGTTCTTGAAATCGGAGAACCACGCGAGGGCCTCCTGAGGCTGCGCCAGACGCTCGCGCTCCGAGTCGATGAGGCCCTGGATGTCGTCGATGAAGATCTCGAAGGGCACCCCGGCGGCACGCAGCGTGGGGAGCGCGTCGCGCTTCACCCGCCAGTCGCTCGGCGCGCCGATGCCCGGCGCGTGCGACCATGGATCGTCGCTGAGCTGGTTGATGAGCATGAGGTCGCGTGCATTGCGCAGCGTGACGCGGATCACCACCTCGTCGTCGAAGCGGACCGGCGCCTCCTCCTGCTCGATCAGGGCGATCTCGGGCGGCAGGTCGGTGGGCGGGGCCGCGATCGCCATCCCGGAGAGCGCCCAAGCGACAGCCATCGTGGAGAGGGTCTTCACCCGCACAAGGTAGACCCAAACGGGTCATCTGCCATCTCGGAGGCACCGTTTTGTGGCGATTCGTGCCGATGCGCGTCCGTTTGACCGCGAGGGAATCTCGGACCAATCTTCCTCCATGCGACGCATCGCCCCCTTGCACCTCGCCGCGGCCCTGCTTCTTGTGTCAGCGTGCACCGGCGGTGATCGTCTCGGGGAGCCCTCAGGGAGTCCCATGCAGTTCTCGACCGCCGTGCCGGACACGCCTGTGGCGCCGCGCGACCTCTGCATGTTCGACGGCGTGAATGGACGCGTGCTGACATGGTCGGACCTCATGCGACTGGTTCGCCGAACCGACGTCGTGGTGATGGGCGGTGAGGGCGGACCCGATGAGGGTGTGGTACGCGCGGCGGTTGTCGACGACGTGCGCGCGGCCTTCTCTCCGACCGCCGTGATCGACGGCTGCACCGACGCGGAAGCCTGCGCGCAGGCGGCGGCCGACGCCCTGCATGACAGCAAGCGCGTGGTGGTGCTGTGCCCCGCGTCGTGCGATCTGGCCGAGGTCTCGCGCCGCATCCGGGCGCTGCACTGGTTCTCCAGCGTCACCACGGTGGCGATGGTGCCGTCGGGTGCGCGGGCGCTTGCTGCGGCGGAACGCGATCGCGCCGATGTGGTGATCCACACCGCGCCAGAGCGAGCGGTTCGGGCGTCACAAGCCTCGCGCTGAGAAAGAGGTCGGCCAGCTCAGCGAACGAGCTTCTGCAGCTCGTCGTTGTTCTTGGCGATCTTGTACATCTTCTCGATCTTCATCATCGCCATCAGGGCCTGTAGGTCCTTGTTCATGCCGAACAGGATGCTGGAGGCGCCCTGCGCGTTGGCCAGGTTGCGGCAGGCGATGCACATGCCCAGTCCCATGCTGCTCATGAAGGTCACGTTGGTCAGGTCAAGCACCAGGTGCTTGATCGACTTGCCATGCTTCTTGAAGTAGGGATTGAACTCGTCGGTGATGATCGGGCTCTCGCGCTGGCCCACATTGGGGCCCACGAGTCGCAGGATGAGGACGGAGCCGTTCCAGTCGATCTCGACCAGCGGGGTCTTCTTCTTGTCAGGAAGTTCGGCGGGTACTTGGCTCATGCGTGGCTCCTCACGGGAATCCGACTGTATACCACGCCTACGGAGAAGCTGGTTCAGGGGCGTTCCACAGCTTCGGGCGGCACCAGAGCCAGCAGCGTGCCGCGGCCTTCGGTCGCGTCGATGTCCAGAAGCGCCACCGCGCCCTTGCGGAACACCACCACCGCATCGCCGCCGAGCAGACGGCCCACCAGTTCGCCCAGCACCGGCTCATGACCGACCAGCGCGACCGAAGCCTGCTGATCGCGCGAACGCAGCATCGTCAGGATCGAATCGACCGCGGCATCGCCACCCTCGGTCTCCAATGCCGTCTCGCGCACCGCGTGCGGCCAGCCGGTCTCGTTCGCGAGGATCGCCGCGGTGTCCCATGCGCGCACCCAGCCGCTGCTCAGCACGACGGCGGGTGGCTCGATCCAGGACGGAAGCCTCGCGGCGAGTCGCGCGAAGTCGCGTCGACCACCCTTCGTGAGCGGACGCTCCCGGTCATCCGGCCATTGCACAGCGTCGCGTTCCTTCGCCCGGGCATGTCGGATCACGATCAGACGCATACGGGAATCGTAACCACACGGGTACCTTGCACCGTATGGAACGGATCGCGATCCGCAACGCGCGCGTGCTCACGCTGCATGGTGTCGGCGTGCGCCGAGGCACGGCGATGCGTGAACTTGGCGTGATCGAGCGAGGCTTCGTGGCGTGCGGGAAAGGGCGTGTGGCGCGCGTGGGCGCGGGCGAACCCGAGGGCTCATGGGATCGCGTGATCGACGCGGACGGGTGCGTGTGCATGCCCGCGCTCGTGGACGCGCATGCGCACCTCTGCTGGGGCGGCGATCGCTGGGCGGAGTGGGAGCGGATCCGCACGGGCGTGCCGTACCCGCAGATCCTCGCCGATGGCGGCGGCATCCTGAGCACCGTGCGCGCCACGCGTGCGGCCTCGCGCGAGCAACTCGCCGAGGGCGTGACACGGCGATTGCGCGCGATGGCCGCGCTGGGCGTTGGCGCGACCGACGCGAAGTCCGGTTACGGACTGGAGCCCGAGAGCGAGGCACGCATGCTGCGCGCGATCGGCGACGCGGCGGCGGCCTCGCCCGTGCTGGTGCGCCGCACCTTTCTGGGCGGCCACGCGATTCCTCCGGAGGACGCGGGCTGGCCCGAGCGGCTCGCGCTCGAGGTGATCCCGACCTTCGCCCGCGAGTTCCCCGACGTGGCTGTGGACGCCTTCTGCGAACGGAGCGCGCTGGGTGTCGACGCCTGCCGCGCGATCCTTCGTGCCGCGCGCGCGGCGGGACTCGCCGCACGGCTCCACACCGACCAGTTCACCGCCATGGGCGGCGCCGAGATGGCGATCGCGGAAGGCGCGCGGACGGTCGACCATCTGGAGGCGGCCACGCCCGAGACGGTGCGGGCCGTCGGCGGATCCGACGCGATCGCCGTGATCCTGCCATGCTCGGGTTACGCGCTTGACGGCCGCTATGCGCCCGCACGCGCACTGGTCGACGCGGGTGCCGCCGTGGCGATCGGAAGCAACGCGAACCCAGGCAGCGCCCCCACCGTGGACCTGCGCTTCGCGATGCATCTGGCCGTGCGTCATGCGGGGCTCGGCTGCGCAGAGGCGATCGTGGCGGCCACCGTGAACGCCGCGCACGCCATCGGCGCCGAAGATGAGGTCGGCATGCTCGCTCCGGGCATGCGCGCGAATCTCGTCGTGCTGGACGATCGCGACGAGCGCAGTCTGGTGCACGCCTTCGGTGGACCGCCGCCTCGGCTCGTGATGCTCGGTGGGCGTGTGCTGCAGGGCTGAGCCACTCACCGCTACCATCGCGCCGTGATTCTGCGGACCTCCCAGGAGATCGAGGACGCACGCGCGGCCGCAGGCTGCGTGGTGGAGACGCACCGACGGCTGGCCGAGTGGCTGCGCCCGGGCATCACGCTGGCTGAAGTGGACGCCTTCTGTGCGCAGCTCTTCGAGAAGCTCAGCTGCAAGAGCGCCTTCGTGGGCTACAAGGTGCGCGGCCATCCTCCCTTCCGAAGCCAGACCTGCCTGAGCCTGAACGACATGGTCGTCCATGGCGAGCATGACGCGACCAAGCTGACCGAGGGCGATCTGCTGGCCGTGGACATCGGTGTGAAGCATCGCGGCATGATCGGCGACGCAGCCTGGACGTACTCCATCGCCAGCGCCACCGAGGTGGGACTGCGCCTGCAGCGATGTGGGCGCGAGAGCCTGCGCCGCGGCATCGCGGCGATTCGCGCCGGGCGCCCGATGATCGAGTGGGCGCGCGCGGTGCAGAACTACGTGGAGCGCGAGTGCCGCTTCCATCTCGTGCGCGGCCTGGGCGGGCACGGCATCGGCCACACGCTGCACGAGAGCCCCTACATCGCCAACACCGCACCGAGCTATCCCGGCGAGTGGACCGAGGCGTGGCGCCCCTTCGAGCGGGGCATGCTGCTTGCGGTCGAGCCCATGATCAGCGCGGGCACCACCGAGGTGCGGTCCCAGGGCAGCGCGTGGCCCGTCTGGACCGCCGACGGCAGCCTGAGCGTGCATTACGAGGCGGACGTCATGGTGACCGAGGATGGTTGCGAGAACTTCACGGCGGCGCTGGACGAGCTGCCGGACATCGTGGGAGGCAAGGCATGAGCGGCAAGCCGCTGGCGGTGCTGGTGGAGGCGATCCATGCGTCGGCGGACGGCCCGCTGCGCGAGGCGGGCTTCGACGTGGAGCGGCTCGCGGCGAGTCCGGATGCGACGACGCTGGCATCGCTCGTGGCGCACGCGAGCGTGCTCGGCCTGCGCTCGAAGACCAAGTTGCCGGGGCCGCTGCTGGAACAGGCGAAGTCGCTCGCGGCCGTCGGCTGCTTCTGCATCGGCACGGATCAGGTGGATCTTGGCGCGGCGGCGCAGCGCGGCGTGCCGGTGTTCAACTCGCCCTTCTCGAACACGCGCAGCGTGGCGGAGATGACGCTGGCCGAGATCATCGCGCTGGCGCGACGCCTCTTCGAGAAGAGCGCGCAGTTGCACGCCGGACACTGGGACAAGAGCGCGAAGGACAGCCGCGAGGTGCGCGGTCGCACGCTCGGCATCGTGGGCTACGGCCACATCGGCAGCCAGCTCAGCGTGCTGGCCGAGGATCTGGGCATGCGCGTGGTGTTCTTCGACATCGCGCGACGGCTGGCGCTGGGCAACGCGCAGTCGCTGCCTTCGCTGCAGGCGGTGCTCGAGATATCCGACGTGGTGAGCCTGCACGTACCGGACACCGATCGCACGCGAAACATGATCGGCGCGAAGGAGATCGCGCAGATGTGCAAGGGCGCGACGCTGATCAACAACAGCCGTGGCAAGGTGGTCGATCTTCAGGCGCTCGCCGTCGCGCTGCGCTCCGGCCATCTTTCCGGCGCCGCCGCCGACGTGTTCCCCGAGGAGCCGGCCGAGAACGGCGAGGGCTTCCGCACGCCTCTGACCGGCCTGCCGAACGTGATCCTGACGCCGCACATCGGCGGCAGCACCGAGGAGGCGCAGGAGGCGATCGCGATCGACGTGGCGGAGAAGCTCGCGCGATACTGGCGGCACGGCACCACGGCGACGGCGGTGAACTTCCCGCAGGTCGACCTGCCGCAGGTGAAGGATGGGCTGCTGCGCATCCTGCACGTGCACCGCAACGTGCCGGGCGTGCTCGGCAAGATGCACACGCTGCTGGCGAAGTCGAGCATCAACATCCACGCGGAGTTCCTGCAGAGCGACCGGGACACGAGCTTCGTGATCCTGGATGTCGACCGCTTCAAGGATCCGCGGCTGCTGGACGGACTGCGCGACATGGAGGAGACCGTGCGGATGCGCGTGGCCTCCTGAGTCCGCGAACGAGGGTTGGAGGTTGTTATCGATCACCTGCCACTCCTCCACGCGCGTCGTGACGGCACAGCCCGTACGCGGCCGCCTTGGCTCCGCTTCGCATCCGCCTCGGCTTAGCGCTCATCGCTCCGCTCGGCGAATCGGGTCCGGGGAAACATGCGATCGGCTCGCTGCGCTCTTCGCGAAACCGCTTTGCGGGCTGCGCCGTCACAACGCGCGGATCGAGGTGGTCAATAACAACCTCCGACCCTCGCTATCGGTACCTTGCTGGCATGCTCACTGCACTCCTGACCGCTGTCCTCGCGTTTGCAGCCGATTCCGCGCCTGCGCCCGTCGTGGAGACGCTTCACGGCGAGACTTTCTCCGACGAGTGGCGTTGGCTCGAGGCGCTCGAGAAGGACTCCCCCGCCGTCGCAGACTGGACCACCGCGCAGATCGATCGCACGCGCTCCACGCTCGATGCGCTGCCGTGCCGCTCGCGCATCGCCTCCACGCTCGAGCCGCTGCTGAAGCTGCCGAGCGTGGGCCTGCCGAGCATGCACGGAGAATGGTGCTTCTTCGGTGAGCGCACTGGTGACCAGAATCAGGGCGTCCTGAAGGTGCAGAGGGGCACCGATCCCGCCTCGCGCGCCACTGCGCGCACGCTGATCGATCCCAACGCGATGGACGCGAAGGGCCTGATCTCGCTCGACTGGAATGCGCCGAGTGACGACGGCACCATGCTCGCCTTCGGCACCAGCCGATCCGGCAGCGAGATGAGCGAACTTCGCGTGATGGACGTCGCCTCCGGCAAGACGCTGCCCGACACGATCACCGGCAAGGTGAGCTTCCAGGGCTGGACGCCCTCGAAGGACGGCTTCCTGTACAGCGCGCTGCGTGATCCGAAGGACCCGTACAGCCGCGAGGTGCGCTTCCACGTGCTCGGCACCGATCCAGCCACCGATCGCCTGCTCGCGAAGCAGACGAATCCGAGCGAGATCCCCTTCGCCGGCCTGAGCCGCGACGGTCGCTGGATGATGCTCGGCTTCAGCCGAGGCTGGCAGGCGAACGATCTCGCGGTCGCCGATTTCGAGGCCTGGCGCAAGGGTGCCGGTGATCCGAAGCTGATCGAGATCGCCAAGGGCCTGCCCGCGCGCTTCACGCCGATCGGCTTCGAAGGCTCGCGCATGCTGATGATGACCACGCTCGACGCGCCGCGCTCGCGGCTGGTCGCGGTGGATCTGTCGCAACCCGCGCGCGCGAACTGGAAGGACGTCATTCCCGAGCCCAAGGATGAGGTGCTCGAAAGCGTCGGCCTGACGAAGGGCGGCATGATCGCGTCGTTCACGAAGCACGTCTGCACGCGCATGGAGCGGTTCGACCGATCAGGCCGCAGCCTCGGCGAGATCCCGCTGCCGGGCCTTGGCGCCGCCGGCGTGTCGATCGACGAGGATCGCTCCGACGCGTTCATCAGCTACACCAGCTACAACGAGCCGCGCAGCTCGTACCACGTGGCCGACCTGGCCGCGCCGAAGCTCGTCTCGTGGTGGAAGCCCTCGGTGCCGCTGGACCTTACGAAGTGGACCGTGGAGCGCGTGCGCATCGCCAGCAAGGACGGCACGATGGTGCCGCTGTTCATGGTGCGCCGAAGCGACCTCACGCCGAACGGTGACCGCCCTTGCCTGCTCTACGGCTACGGCGGCTTCAACGTGAGCATGGATCCGGGATTCAACCCGGGCATCGCGCCATGGATCGAGGCAGGCGGCGTGTACGCGGTGGCGTGCCTGCGCGGCGGCGGCGAGTACGGCGAGGCGTGGCACGAGGCCGGCATGCTCGGCCGCAAGCAGAACGTGTTCGACGACTACTACGCCTGCGCGGAGTGGCTGATCGGCAACAAGTGGACCAGCGCGAAGCGCCTCGCGATCCAGGGCGGCAGCAACGGCGGCCTGCTCACCGGCGTGGCGATCACGCAGCGACCCGACCTCTTCTGCGCCGCGATCAGCGCGGTGCCGCTGCTCGACATGCTGCGCTACCAGAACTTCCTGCTGGCGAAGTACTGGGTGCCCGAATACGGCAGCAGCGACAGTGCCGAGCAGTTCAAGTGGCTGCGCGCGTACAGCCCGTACCACAACCTGAAGCCGGGCACGGCCTATCCAGCCGTGCTCTTCACGGCGGGCGAGAACGACAGCCGCGTGCACCCGCTGCACGCGCGCAAGATGGCCGCGCGGATGCAGGCGATGCGGGGAAGCGCACAGGATGGCAATCCGGTGCTGCTCTGGGTCGACCGCGACGCGGGTCACGGACAGGGCAAGCCGCTCGCCGCACGCATCCGCGATCAGGTCGACCAGTGGTCCTTCCTGATGTGGCGCACGGGCCTGTGCGATTCGTACGCACAGGGCAAGTGAGCGCACAAACCCACACGCCGCATGATCAGCCGATCACCTGCAGCCGCGCGAACTCCTGGATGAGCGTCTTGCGGCCCACCGCCGCGAACGCCACGCGCAGCGCCGTGCTGCCGCCGCGCGGGCTCACGGCCTCGATCGTGCCCACACCAAAGAGCGGATGCCGCACCCGCATGCCCACGCGCAGGCCGCCGGGGCGCGGCGCAGGTGCGTCGATCCCGTCGCTTCCATCGTCGCCGTAATCCTCGGTCGTGTCCTCGCGCACGACTTCGTCGGGCAGTTCACGGACGAACATGCTCTCGATCGTCGCCATCGGCTGACCGCGCATCGTGCGGCTTGCGGCGCTCGTGAGCAGCAGCCGGTCCTCGGCACGCGTCATGCCGACGAAGCACAGCCGGCGCTCCTCCTCGAGATCACCCGGCGTGTCCATGCTGCGCGCGTGCGGCAGACTGCCCTGCTCGAGGCCGACCATGCACACCAGCGGGAACTCGAGCCCCTTCGCCGCGTGCAGCGTCATCAGCGTGACCGCGCCGTTCTCGGGATCGAACGCGTCGCTGTCGGCGACCAGCGCGATGCGTTCGAGATACGCCCGCAGCGCGTCGAGTCCGGTCCGGAGCGGCGGCACGCCCTCCTCCTCGCCCACCGCCTCCTGTGCCAGTCGCTCCGACACGAACTCCGACGACGCACTCACCACCTGTGCCAGGTTCTCCACGCGGCTCTCGCCCTCGTCGGCGTTCTCGCGGTCCTCCTGCAGATAGTGCGCCTCAAGGCCGCTCTCGCGCGCGATGCGTCCGACGAGTTCGCCCAGCGCCTCCGCCGGCGAACCTTCCGCCTCGCGGCGCCACGCCAGCACCAGCTCCGCCAGCTTCCGTGCAGCGTTCGCTGCGCGCGCCGTCACTCCCGCCTCCTCCGGCATGCGAAGCGCCTCGATGAGTGGCATGCCTCGCTTGGCCGCGTGGAGTTCGATGCGCGAGAGGCTGGTGTCGCCCAGACCGCGCGCCGGCACGTTCGCCACGCGTCCGAGCGCAAGCTCGTCCTGCGGATTCGCGGCCAGACGCAGGTACGCGACCAGGTCGCGCACCTCGCGCCGGTCGTAGAACGCGGTGCCGCGCACGACCTGATGCGGAATGTCCGCGCGACGCAGCGCTTCCTCGAGCACGCGGCTCATGCTGTTCATGCGGTAGAGCACGGCCATGCCCTTCCATGGCACACCGCGCTCGCGCCCCGCCTCGAGCTCGCGCACCACGCGCAACGCCTCGCTGCGCTCGTCCACGCAGCGCACGTAGATCGGCGCATCACCCTCGCCGCGCATGCTGCGCAACTCCTTGTGGCGCCGCTGGCGATTGCGCTGGATCAGCGTGCTCGCCGCGTCGACGATCGGTCGAACGCTTCGGAAGTTCTCGCCCAGTGGGATCACCGTCGCGTCGGGGAAGCTCTGCTCGAACTGCAGGATGTTGCGCAAGTCGGCGCCGCGCCAGCCGTAGATGCTCTGATCGGGATCGCCCACCACGCAGAGCCGCCGGTGCTCGCGCGCCAGCTCGTGGACCATGCAGAACTGCGCGTGATTCGTGTCCTGGTACTCGTCGACCAACATGTTTCGGAAGCGCCCACGCAGCAGTTCGCGCACCTCCTCGTGCTCGCGCAGCAGACGCGCGGTGCGGCACAGCAGGTCGTCGAAATCAAGCGCCTTGCTGCGAGCGAGAACCTTTTCGTAGGCGGCGAAGATGCGTGCGATGGTGCGCGCGCGCCAGTCGCGGCTCTGCGCCGCAGCCGCGTCGGGCGAGAGCAACTGGTCCTTGAAGCCGCCGATCTCGGACAGCACCGCATTCGGCGTGAAGCGGTCACTTCCCTCGCCCGCCTCGCTGATCGCCTGCTTGCAGGCCTTCGCCTGATCGTCGGTGTCGAGCACCGTGAAGTCCGATGGCACGTCCGCCTGCTCTGCATAACGGCGCAGCACGCGCGCACCGAAAGCGTGGAAGGTGCCCGCGACGATGCGCGACGCGTCACCATGACCCGACATGAGTTCCTGCACGCGCCGCCGCATCTCGCCCGCGGCCTTGTTGGTGAACGTCAGCGCGAGCACGCTGGAGGGCGACTCGCCGCACGCGACGAGGTACGCGATGCGATGTGTGATCACGCGCGTCTTGCCGGAACCTGGTCCGGCGAGCACGAGCAGCGGCGTTCCGCGATGCTCGACCGCCTGCCGCTGGGGCTCGGTGAGACGCTCCAGCAGGCTGTGCGCGTGGCTTGACATCGAGACTCCGAGTTTAGAAGGGGAAAAACCGCGTGTTCTCCACGTTCAAGCCTCATGCGTTCCACAAGATCTTGCGGAAACGGAGACCCAAGACAGCCTCTCCACACCAATTGTTGTGGTGGGTGAGAGAATCTGCCGATGCACAACCGCATGAAACGCCTGAGGTTGTGCGCGGTCTTCGTGAAATCGCAACATTTCGTGTTGCGCCATCTTGCGAGCCCAATCTGTAGGGGTAGGATCCGCCGCGTCCTTGGCTCTTGCAGGCGTGCAAAGGCCCCGGATTCGGTGTTGAGAGCAGTCCGTTTGTTCGGATCCTGTTCGGATGCTTTCGCGGAGGCATTCCCTCGGACTTGTGACCGAGGGGCGTGAGCGTTCCGACAGGACTGTAAGAGAAAGAGACCGCCATGGTGCTGTGCGACTCTGAAATCCAGGAACGTGTTGGCATCGAGCCCTTCGAGGGCATGGCCAAGCGACCGGGCAGGATCTCCTTCGGTGTCAGCAGCTACGGCTACGACGTGCGCGTGGGCACTCGATTCAAGGTGTTCACGAACGCCACCAGCGGTGGCACCGCAGTCGTCGACCCCAAGAACTTCACGAACGACCTCTTCATCGATGTCGAGCTCGCCGGCACCGGCCGCGACCACATCATCATCCCGCCGAACTCCTTCGCACTCGCCGAGACCGTCGAGACGATCGAGGTGCCACGCGATTGCCTGGCGATCTGCGTGGGCAAGAGCACCTACGCGCGCTGCGGCATCATCGTGAACGTGACCCCGCTCGAGCCCGAGTGGCGCGGCAAGGTCACGATCGAGATCAGCAACACCACCCCGCTTCCGGCCCGTATCTACGCCAACGAGGGCATCGCCCAGATGGTGTTCCTGCAGGCCAGCCGCACCTGCACAAGCAGCTACGCGGACAAGTCGGGCAAGTACCAGGACCAGACAGGACTCACCCTGCCGATGGTCGACGGCCTCAAGCCGCCGGCCTCGGCCTGACTCGACCACGCCGCCCCGCGGGGCGGACCCGTTTTCACGTCGCTTCTCACTTCACTTCCATCGCAGGACAGGACGAACCATGCGAATCCACCGCCGCTTCACCCAGCCGAACCAGGACGTGTACACCTCGATCGAGTGGAGCACCCGCTCCAGCAAGATCTCCAACAGTGACGGCAGCACGGTCTTCGAGATGACCGATGCGGAGATCCCCGCCAGCTGGAGTCAGCTCGCCACGGACATCGTGGTGAGCAAGTACTTCCGCAAGGCCGGCGTGCCGCAGTTGCAGAAGGACGGTTCGGCGAAGGTCGACGCGTCGGGCAAGCCCGTGCTTGGCCCTGAGCGCTCGGTGAAGCAGGTGGTGCACCGCCTCGCCGGCTGCTGGCGCCACTGGGCCGAGAAGTTCGGCTACTTCGCAAGCGCCAAGGACGCGCAGGCGTTCTACGACGAGATCGCGTGGATGCTGCTGAACCAGGTCGCGGCGCCCAACAGCCCGCAGTGGTTCAACACCGGCCTGCACTTCGCCTACGGCATCAACGGTCCGGCGCAGGGCCACTGGATCGCCGATCACGCGACCGGCGCCTGCTCGCTCGCCGCCGACGCCTACAGCCACCCGCAGCCGCACGCCTGCTTCATTCAGGCCGTGCGCGACGACCTCGTTGGCGAAGGCGGCATCATGGATCTCTGGACGCGCGAGGCGCGCCTGTTCAAGTACGGCTCGGGCACGGGCACGAACTTCAGCAACCTGCGTGGCGACAACGAGCCGCTCTCGGGCGGCGGCAAGTCGAGCGGTCTGATGAGCTTCCTGAAGATCGGCGATCGCGCCGCGGGCGCCATCAAGTCGGGCGGCACCACCCGCCGCGCCGCCAAGATGGTCTGCTTGGACGTGGATCACCCGGACATCGAGGCCTTCGTGAACTGGAAGGTTCGCGAGGAGATCAAGGTGGCCGCGCTTGTGGAGGGCGTCAAGCATCTGGCGCCTGAACTTCAGGAGACGGTCAAGCGCCTGAACCTGAAGCTCGACTACGACTTCAACGGCGAGAGCTACTACACCGTCAGCGGCCAGAATTCGAACAACTCGGTGCGCCTGAGCGACGCCTTCATGGAGGCCGTCGACGCCGACGCCGACTGGACACTCACCCGTCGCACCGACGGCAAGGTCGCCAAGACCCTGAAGGCGCGCGGCTTGTGGGGCCAGATCAACTATGCGGCGTGGCGCTGCGCCGATCCCGGCCTGCAGTACGACAGCACCATCAACGCATGGCACACCTGCCCGCAGGGCGGACGCATCAACGCGAGCAACCCGTGCAGCGAGTACATGTTCCTCGACAACACGGCGTGCAACCTCGCGAGCATCAACCTGCTCAAGCTGTACGACCCCGAGACCCGCACCTTCGACCTCGAGGCCTACGAGCACGCGATCTCGCTGTGGACCGTGGTGCTCGAGATCAGCGTGCTGATGGCGGCCTTCCCCTCGCGCGAGATCGCCGAACTCAGCTGGAAGTACCGCACGCTCGGCCTCGGCTACGCGAACCTGGGCGCACTGCTCATGCAGGCGGGCATCCCGTACGACAGCGACGAGGGTCGCGCGCTCTGCGGCGCCTTCAGCGCCATCCTGACCGGTCGCAGCTACGCGGCCAGCGCGCTGCTGGCGGCCGAGCACGGCCCCTTCGACGGCTTCCAGGAGAACCGCGAGGAGATGCTGCGGGTGATCCGCAACCACCGCCGCGCGGCCTACGGTGTCGAGCGCGGCTCGGACGAGTGGGAGAGCCTGCGCATCCGTCCGGTGTCGATCGATCACGGCCTCTTCAAGGCCGGCAAGGTGCCGCTGGCGAACGCCGGCGACGTGCTGTCGCGGTCGCTCGCCGCGTGGGATGACGCGCTGCTGTTCGGCACCAAATTCGGCTTCCGCAACGCGCAGGTCACGGTGATCGCCCCGACCGGCACCATCGGCCTGCTGATGGACTGCGACACCACCGGCGTGGAGCCCGACTTCGCGCTGACCAAGTTCAAGAAGCTCGCCGGCGGCGGCTACTTCAAGATCGCCAATCAGAGCCTGCGTCCTGCGTTCAAGTCCCTCGGATACTCGGCCACGCAGACCGACGAGATCCTGGCTCACGTGATGGGCACGCTGAACCTGGCCACGCCGATGCCCGACGCGAAGGGCAACATCCCCGCGTCCGGCGCGACGTTCCGCGAGCATCTCTCGGCTGCGGGCTACACCGGCGACGACCTGGTGGCGCTGGAGAACCAGCTCCCGATGATGTTCGAGCTCGGTTTCGCGTTCAGCGCGTGGAGCATGCCGGCGGCGGTGCTGGCGCACGCGGGCGTCGATGCCGAGGCCGCGAAGGCCGACCCGAAGTTCAATGGCCTGAAGGTGCTTGGCCTGAAGAAGGCGCAGATCGAGGCGCTCAACCGCCGCATCTGCGGCACGCAGACGGTGGAAGGCGCGCCGCACCTCAAGGCGGAGCACCTGCCGGTGTTCGACTGCGCCAACAAGTGCGGTCCCACGGGCACGCGGTTCATCCGCCCCGAGGGCCACATCCACATGATGGCCGCGGCGCAGCCCTTCATCTCGGGTGCGATCTCCAAGACCATCAACATGCCGCATGAGGCGACCGTCGAGGAGATCGGCGCCGCCTACCGCATGAGCTGGGAACTCGGCCTGAAGGCCAACGCGCTCTATCGCGATGGCAGCAAGCTGAGCCAGCCGCTCAACACCAAGACCGATGTGGAGCGGGAGGACGAGGACACCGAAGGCCTTGATGAGGCGTCGGCGGAGACCGTCGCTTCGCCTGAGGAAGTGCTGGTGGAGAGCGGCCGTCTCGCCGAGGGCGAGCGCATGGTCGAGCGCATCGTGGAGCGCGTGGTGGAACGCGTGATCGAGCGCCCGATGCGTCGTCGCCTGCCCGAGACCCGCGGCAGCATCACGCACAAGTTCAACGTGGCCGGCCACGAGGGCTACCTCATCGTCGGCCTGTACGAGGATGGGCGTCCCGGCGAGCTCTTCATCACGATGGCGAAGGAAGGCTCGACGATCGGCGGCCTGATGGACTCGCTCGGCACCGCGATCAGCGTGGCCCTGCAGTACGGCGTGCCCGTGGAGAGCCTGGTGACCAAGTTCGCGCACCAGCGCTTCGAACCGATGGGCATGACGACCAACTCGGACATCCCCTTCGCCAAGAGCCTGGTGGACTACATCTTCCGCTGGATGGGCATGCAGTTCATCTCGGGCTATCGCGATCAGAACGCACCGCGGCGACCTGCGTCGCTCGCCGCAGCCACGCCGGCCGAGCCGGCGGGCGACTCGCACGGACGCACCGTCAAGGAGGACACTGGATGGCAGCAGCGCATGGACGGCGCCTCGAGCCGCGGCGATCGAATGTCGCCGGGCGTCATGGGCGGATCGGACTCGTCGGCGTCGGTCGCCGGCGGCACGGAGAGGATCGCCGTGATCCTGTCGGAGACGTCGGTGCTCAACGTGCCGGGCGGATCGACGGGCGGCAGTTCGGCTGGGGCGGTGACCGGGAGTGTCACCGTCGTCGCCGATCGGTACGCGCCCGCCAGCGTGCTTGACCAGTCGAACGCAGCGCTGATGGGCGATGCGCCCGCCTGCGACGCCTGCGGATCGATCACGGTGCGCAACGGCACCTGCTACCGCTGCCTGAACTGCGGCAACAGCATGGGCTGCAGCTGAGGCAGCCACGGACAACGCCTGGCGCGTTTCGTCACTGCTCCGACGACGCGCCGGGCGCACGCACGCGATGGGGGACAGTCACCCCAGGAGGACCCAGGTCGGCGAGTGGATGGACCCTCCTTGCACTGGTCGGACGAGCACGGAGACCGCTTGTCCCGACCCTTCGACTGCGGCCAACACCGGCGGCCGCACGGTCCGGAACGGAAGCCGGACCTGTCGAAGTGGCCCCCCTTCGGGGCCTGCCCCCATCGCGATTCCTGAAACGCCCCTGCCTTGCGCGGGGGCGTTTCGTTTCATGAACGCATGCGCTTCAGACGCACGCGGCCATTGATCCATCACGTTCCGATCGGGCTACACTGCCGGGTTCATGGCGATCCAGACCACCATCCAGCCGTTCACGCTCTGGCGCAGCCTCGGCTTCGCCACGCTCTGCGCCACCTTCGCGGTCTGGGGCTGGTACGACTACGAAGTCAAGATTCCCCGGCTCGAGAAGGACTCCTCGGCCTACATGGCCGCCAAGGACACGCGTGCGTCGCTGCAGAAGGCCGCCGAGGGTGCTCCGCTGAACGAAGCCCAGCTCAAGCAGATGAAGGACGCGGAAACAGTCCTTGCCGACATCAAGGATCGCTACGGAAGCGCCGTTCCGAACAAGCCCGCCGCCTACGACCGTCCCATGCAGCTGTGGCTGTACGTGGTCGGGTGCGGTGTCCTGGGTGTGCCCTCTTTCCTGTGGCCGGTGATCCGCACAAGCCGTCGTACCTATCGACTGGATGATGACGGAACGCTGCACACGCCGGACGCGCGCATCGGGGCGGACGAGATCGTCGAAATCGACATGAGCCGTTGGTGCAGTCCTTCGGGCGATCGCCGCAGCACGTGGACCGCCAAGGCGGTGCTGAATGACGGCCGTCGCGTGCTGCTGGACGATCACGACTTCAAGAACATGCACTTGATCATCGGCGCGATCGCGAACCGACTTTATCCCGATCAGTGGACGATCGAAGCCAAGCGCATCGATTCGAGCACCTCGAAGCCGAGCGAGCCGATCTGAGGACGGAGCGACGGCGTGCAGGGAACCACCGAACCCACGACCCCGATCGAGAAGCGCGACCGATGCGGCGATTTGCCGCACCGCCCACGCGTTCTGCTTGGCAAGATGGGCCTCGACGGCCATGACCGCGGCGTGAAGCTGATCGCGCGACTCATGCGCGACAGCGGCATCCACGTGATCTACAGCGGTCTGTGGCAGACGCCGCGCAGCCTCGCGATCGGTGCGCGCGACGAGGACGCCGACTGCATCGCCTGCAGCATGATGAGCAACAGCCACCTGGTGCTGGTGCCGCGCCTGCTCGAGGAGTGCCGTGCGCTCGGCAGGCCCGACATGGTCGTGAACGTGGGCGGCATCATTCCGCAGGAGGACGTGCAGCCGCTCCTCGATGCGGGCGTGAACCGCGTCTATCACACCGGCACGGGTCTCGATGCGATCGTGGAGAGCGTGCGCGAGGCCGTGAAGGGCTACACGGCGCTGCAGTCGCCAAGCGCCGAGGCGAAACTCGCGCGTCGCATCAGCATGGCGCACGCGAAGCCGACGGGCACGCTGCAGGGTCGTCGCCCGAAGCGCGTGATCGGCATCACGGGTGCACCCGGCGCGGGCAAGAGCACGCTGGTCGCCAGCATGGTCGGCGAGGCGGTACGTCGCGGTCGCCGCATGGCGGTGATCGCGTTCGACCCGATGAGCCCGATCACCGGCGGCGCGCTGCTGGGCGATCGCCTCCGTGTCGACTTCAACGCGGTCGATGACAAGGTCTTCTATCGCTCGCTGGCCATCGTGGGCGAGGACTACGTGAGCCTGCCCGACATCCTCGGGCTGCTGGGCGACGCCGGCTTCGATGATGTGATCGTGGAGACGGTCGGCGCGGGACAGAACGACGTCGCGATCCGAAAGCATGTCGACCGCACGGCGGTGGTCGTGGTGCCCGGCATGGGCGACAGCGTGCAGATGGACAAGGCGGGCATCCTCGAGATCGCCGACATCTTCGTGGCGAACAAGGCCGATCACGCCGGCGAGGCCAATCTGGTGCGTGAACTGCTCGACATCGCGTCCGGACGGCCGATCCTCGAGACGATCGCCACGCAGGGCAAGGGCGTGGTGGAACTGCTCGAGGCGCTGTTCCCCGGCTGAACGACCCCCTGTGCGCTGCTAGAGTGGTGGCCCTTTCACGGAGCCACCCATGTCCATCGACACCCGCATTCTCGGTCGCGACACCAACCAGGCCCTTGGTATCGGCCAGTACGCCATCGACTTCCTGCGCGACGGCGCACCCAGCGCGAGCGTGCTGGAGCGCACCGGCCTGTTCTTCACCGACGCCGTCCTGTGCGGCGCCAGCGCGTTGGCGCTCGGCACGAACGCCCCGACACTGCTGCGGCAGGAAGCGCTCCGATACCCCTCCAAGAAGGGCGTGTCGGTCTTCGGCAGCCGCAAGCGCGTGGCGCCCGAGAAGGCGATCGTCGCCAACTGCGCGGCGGTGCGCGAGTGGGACAGCAACGGCACGAACTTCGGATACCGTCCGCAGCTCGGCCACACCGCGGGCGAATTCGGCCACAACGACTTCTACGCGGTGCCGGTGGCGGCGGCGCAGATGGCCGGCGAAGGTGGCGCGTTCGCGCTGCGCGGCATGGCGTGTCTCGACGAGATCCGCGGCCGCCTCGCCGAGGTGTTCTCGTTGAAGACCTGGAAGATCGACCACGTGGTGCATGGCGCGATCGCCAGCGCGGCCGTCTACGGCGCGATGCTCGGCGCCAGCGCGGAGGAGATCGAGAGCGCAATCGGCATGTTCGTCGCGCACGCGATTCCGTGGCGCGCGATCCGCGCCGGCAAGCAGCTCAGCGACTCCAAGGGCGCCAGCGCGGCGATCAGCACCGAGTTCGCGATCCTGTGCATGCAGCGATCGATGCGCGGGTTCCTCGGGCCGCGCGACATCTTCCGCAACCCGGAGAGCATGTTCCGACAGTTCGTGAAGACCAAGGACGACAGTCCGTTCGACCTGCACCTCTCGATGGGCGGCGACGACTTCGCGGTCATGGGCATGCACTTCAAGCTGGGCCTCTATGAACACCAGTCCGCGAGCGCGCTGCAGGGCCTGATCGACCTGGTGCAAAGGCACGCGTTGATCGCGCAGAAGCCGCTGGCGATCAGGCGCATCCTGATCACCGCGTACGAGCCCGCCTTCGGCATCATCGGCGACCCCGCCAAGCGCGATCCGAAGACGCGCCAGAGCGCCGACCACAGCATGGTCTACATCGTGGGCACGCTGCTGCGGAAGGCGTCGGAGCGCGTGGCCAAGCAGGGTTCGGTCGGCACCTCGAACGACGAGGCGTGGAAGACGCTCATGCTCGGGCCCTACGACTACGACCCTGCCGCGATCAAGAACGAGTCGACGCGCGCACTCATGGCGAAGATGGACTTCGAGCACGGCGGCGCGGAGTACGACCGTCGCTATCCCGAGGGCATTCCCACCTCGCTGAAGATCGAGATGGAGAGCGGCGAGACCTTCGACAGCGGCCTCGTGATGTTCCCCGCCGGCCACGCGCGCAACACCACGGCCGACCTGAAGGGCATCCTGGACGCGAAGTTCGCTTTGCTCGGCAAGCTCGCCACCGACAAGCCGAAGCGGCTCGTGCGAAACCTGCTCGCGATCGGCGAGATGGGCCGCAAGGATCTGGCCGTGATCCACGACTTCGAGATCGCGGACCGCGGCGCCTTCGAGTGACCAAGCACCAGGGTCAGAGGTTGTTACCGACCACTCGGGACGCATCTTGGCCGGAGAGTCCAAGGCGGCATCCTGCGGAGCGAGGCGAGCCATCACGCGTGTCTGCAGGCGATGGGTCACCCAGACGGATCGACCCCGAATGGTCGCTGCGCATGCGAAGCGAAGCAGCGACGGGCCGCATGGGCTTTCCGGTCGTGATGCGTTGGTGAGGAAAGAGTGGTCAAGTGGTCCGTAACAACCTCTGACCCTCGCTACCGGGCGTTGGGGGATTCGGGTCGCGGTGGCTCGAAACGCTTCGCCGGCAACTTCGGCATGAGCTCCGCGATGGCACGATCAAGCTGCGGATCGCGTCCGGCGGCACGATCCGCCGGCGTGAGCTCCACCTCGATGTCCGGCGACACGCCCTCGTTCTCCACGGCGTAGCCACGCACCGGTGTCCAGTAGCCCCAGCCTGGCTGCGTGGACATGCCGCCATCCACGAAGGCCTTGTCCGCTTCGATGCCGATCACGCCACCCCACGTTCGCGTGCCGATCAACGGCGCAAGATTCAGTCGACGCACGGTCTCGGGGAAGATGTCTCCATCGCTGCCCGCACCCTGATCGATCAGCACCGCCATCGGTCCCACCAGTGACTTGGAGGGATTCGTCTCCGCCCGCCCGTCGCGTGGCACGCTCCATGCCCATGGCTTGCGCATGAGACGCTCGATCAGCACCGGACTCACATAGCCGCCACCGTTGTTCCGGATGTCCACCACCATTCCCTCGCGGTCAAGTTGCGGGAAGAACCCGCGCATGAACGCGGTGATGCCCGCCGCATCCATGTCCGGCACGTGGATGTAGCCCAGCTTGCCCCCGCTGCGCTCGGCGACGGCCCGCCGATTCATCTCGACCCACTCTTGGTAACGCAGTTCCGCCTCGCTGCCTGGCATTCGAATCTCCACGTCGCGGGCATTCGCACCATCCGCCGTGTCCGCGACGGTCAGCATGGTCGCCCGACCCGCGCGACCCACCAGCCACTCGCCAATCTCGCGATCCGCGGTGACCTCGCGCCCATCCACGGCGACGATGAACTGTCCAGCCTTCACGCCACGAAAGGGAACCGCCAGCGGATTCTCGGGGCCGCCCGCAGCTGCGAAATCCGGCAGCACGCGCTCGATCATCCAACCCCCCTCGCGTGGCGCAACCTGCGCACCAAGCACGCCCACCTGCACCCCCTCGGGCCAGCGGAACATCTCGCCGCCGCTGATGTACACGTGGCTGTTCGCGAGCTCGCTGCACATCTGCACGATCGCGTCGTTGAGTTCCTCACGGGTGCCCACCCGATCCACGAGCGGCAGGTACGCCTGACGCACCGCCGCCCAGTTCACGCCGCCCATGTCCGCACGCCAGAAGAAGTCGCGCTGCAGGCGCCAAGCCTCGTCGAAGATCTGGCGCCACTCCTCGCGGGGATCCACGGACACGCGAACGCTCGCCACATCCACCGTCTCGGGTTCGCCACCCTCCACCGACAGGCGAAGCATCGCCTGACCATCCCACGCCACCACCTTCGTGGCCTCGGCGTCCATGTTCCATCCCGTGACGGGGCTTTCCAGCAGCGGCGTGGACTTGCCTGCACGGACATCGAAGCGCTCCAGATGCGTGCCGGGCATCCCCATCGGAGGCTCTGGCCACACTTCCTCGCCCACGCTCTCGCGCGGATGCCGGCCGAGCAGCAGCGCGCCCGGCGCGGCCTCGAATCCGTCGAACTGACCGGGCTTCACCGGCAGCGCGAACACGCGCGCGGCGATGCCCCCGACCTCCACCTCGATCGGGGCGATCGTCTCGGCGTCATCCTCGTCCTTCGCATCATCGGCCTTGGTTTCCTCGGCCACATCCTCCGTCTTTCCCTCCGCCTTCTCCGCATCGTCGGTGGGCTCCATCCAGTCGCCGGACTTGCCCGTCGCCCAACGCGCCAGGTCCATGCCAGCTTCGCGCGCCTCACGCGCGAACGGAGGCGGCGTCGAGGCCTTCAGCGGAACGCCGCAGACCATCGTCACGTCCTGCGTCGCGAAGTTCAGATCTAGGGCGTCCAGCACCGGATCGATGTGGCGATCCGACAGGAAGTACAGGTACGCGCCCGCCGGGTCCCAGCGCGGACTCGAGTCATTCGTCATGCCATCACCGATCGCGGACGTCTCTCCGCCCGTCACTGGTCGCACGACGACCTGACCATTCCCATTGGCCAACGGTCGCACCCATGTGATCCAGCGGCCATCCGGACTGAAGCGATAGTCCCGGATCGCGCGGTTCGCGCTGCGATCGATCGCGCTCACGGCGCCGGTCGCCACGTCGACCATCCGAAGCGCGCCGGACTTGTCACCGAAAGCCACATGACGGCCATCCGCGCTCGCCTGTGGTTCGAACACCCAGACATCGCTCGTGGCGAGCGTGGCCTCGGGGCCATCGGGCTCGGACAGATCGCGTGCCACCACCGCGAACCCGTCTCCCCGGTCGGTCACGTAGACGATCGTGCTCTCGTCCAGCCATGACGCGTCGCGCTCACGCGTCGAGGCGCGCGAAGGCACCTGGATACCGGCCGGCGCATCCTTGAGCGCGTCGGGTCCGAGTGGCAACGCGAGAAACTCACCGCGCGTCTCCAGCAGAAGCGTCTCACCACCGGGCGCGAGCGAGAACCATGTCATGCCCTCGGTCGGCGGTCGATTCCGCAGTCGATCGGCGAAGCGATCTCCCACCAGCCGCAGATCCAGCACACGCTCGCTTCCATCCTTCGCATCGAACAGCACCACATCCGCACCGCGCGTGTACACGACACGCGTGCCGGTGGCGCCCGGATCGGCCTTCGCCCAGCGCGGCTCCAGATCGGCCGCACCATGCTTCGTGTGCTGACGACGATCGCTTCCATCGGGCGCCACGCTGCACAGGTTCATGCAGCCGTCAGAATCCGACAGAAACCACACGCGACCCTGCAGCCACATCGGAAAGAGCTCGTTCTCGCGCGTCTTCGTGAGCCGCGTGAAATTACGTCCGTCGGCGTCGGCGATCCACACGTCCGGCGCGGTGCCGCCACGATAGCGCTTCCAGCTCCAGCTCTCGTTGCTCCACGGCGTGAAGGCGATCCGTCCACTGGTGGCATCCACGCTCGCGAGCGATCCCTCGCCGAATCCGAGCGGGCGCGAGGGACCACCCGATACCGGCACGCTCCAGAGCTCGTCGCGACCCAGCGGGTTCGCACGATCACTGCGGTAGAGGATCGAACCGCCATCGGCCGTGAAGGCAAGTGGGCGCTCCATGCTCGGATGGAAGGTCAGTCGCTTCGGCGATCCACCCATGACGGGCATCACGTAGACCTCCGGCGTGCCGTCATAGTCGGCCAGGAA
Source organism: Planctomycetota bacterium (assembly GCA_016872835.1). GTDB lineage: Bacteria > Planctomycetota > Phycisphaerae > Phycisphaerales > SM1A02 > SYAC01. The sequence goes on from VGYX01000010.1 coordinate 71,498, forward strand.
CGCGAGCGCGGTGCCATCCGGTGAAAGCACCGGCGCGGTCTCGACGCCCGTCCCGCTCGTGAGCCGCGCCGCGTCGATCGGCCTCGAGGGATCCCCCGCCAGCGAGGCCGTCCACAGATCCCCATCGGCCACGAACACGAGCCGATCCCCCGCGACGGCCGGATGGATCGCATAACCGCGGCCGGGCGCCGCGGGCAGCGGGACCGTCGGTCCAGCGGCCGGAGCCGCGTGCGTACAGAGAACCGTCACGATCGCAAGGGCGCATCGCATGTCGTGCATTGCTCCATAAGAAAGAGTCATCGATCAGCCGCGCAGGTGGCGCATCACATGCTCCACCTCGTCGGCGCTGCCCATCACCAGCGGCGTTCGCGCATGAAGCTCAGTCGGCATCAGGTCCATCGTGCGCTGCGTACCGGTCAGGCTCGTTCCACCCGCCTGCTCCACCAGGAAGCTCATCGGATTCGCCTCATACAGCAGACGCAGCTTGCCGCCGGGGTGCTTCTTCGTGGGCGGATACAGGAAGACGCCACCGTTCACCAGCGTGCGGTGGATGTCCGCCACCATGCTGCCGATGTAACGGCTGCTGTAGCCCTGCGCGTGCGCCCACTTCAGGTAGCGCTGATAGCCCTCGGGGAAGCCCTCGGTGTAGGCCTCGTTGACCGAGTAGACCTTGTTCGCCCGCGGCATCTTCAGGTCGCGCTGCACCAGCAGGAAGCTGCCCACGCTCATGTCGAGCTCGAACATGTGCACGCCGTGGCCGGTGGTGATCACGAACACCGTACTGCTGCCGTAAAGCACGTAGCCCGCGGCGACCTGCTGCACGCCCGGCTGACACACGGTGCGCACGGCGTCGGGAATGTTCGGATCGTTGCGCAGGATCGTGAAGATGGTGCCCACGCCCACGGCCGTGTCAAGGTTGCTGCTTCCGTCGAGCGGATCGAACAGCACGCAGTACTTGCCGCCATCGCTGCCCTTTCGAAGGATCGTCGGCTGCTCATCCTCCTCGCTGCCGAGCACGGCGATGGAGCTGCGGCTGCCGAGCACCCGCATGATCACCTCGTTGGCGATCACGTCCATCCTGATCTGGTCCTCGCCCTGCACATTGATGTCGCCTTCCTTGCCCACACCCCCCTGCAGGCGCACGTGCCGCACCTTGTAGGCGATCATCTTGGCCGCCAGCGAGATCGCGCTCACGATCCAGCTGAACTCGCCGCTGGCCTCCGGGAAGCGCGACTCCTCCTCCAGGATGAAGGTCTGCAGGCTGGTGAGGTTGTCCGTGACCACACCGCGGCGGGCCTGATGCGGCTGCCCGTTCGAGCCGCCCGATGCTGCATTGGAGGTGCTCATGCGTGCAAGGCGAGGCTACCATCCAAAATCAATTCACCCGAGCAAGGAGCCCACATGAGCCACCCCGTCATCGTCGCAGCCCGTCGCACACCCGTCGGAAAGTTCGGAGGCTCGCTTGCCAAGGTCGCGGCGCCGCAGCTCGGTGCGTTCGCCATCGAGGCCGCGCTTGCCGACGCACCTGCCGCGAAGGCCGCAATCGAGGAATGCATCATGGGCAATGTGTTGCAGGCAGGCGTGGGCCAGAACCCCGCGCGCCAGGCGGGCCTGCTTGCGGGCCTTCCCGACACGCTCAGCGCCGTCACCGTGAACAAGGTCTGCGGCAGCGGTCTGCAGGCCGTGATGCAGGCAGCCACGGCGATCCGCGCTGGTGAACTGCACGCCGCCGTCGCGGGCGGCCTTGAGAACATGGATCTCGCCCCCCACTTCATGCACCTGCGCAACGGCGTGCGCTACGGCGAAGCGAAGATGCACGATCACATGGCGCACGACGGCCTGAGCTGCGCCTTCGAGAAGTGGGCGATGGGCTGCGCCGCCGACTACACCGCGCAGAAGGCCGGCATCAGCCGCGCCGAGCAGGATCGCTTCAGCGCGCAGAGCCACCAGCGCGCCGCGCACGCCACCAAGGAAGGTTGGTTCAAGAAGGAGATCGTCGCGCTCACCGCCGAGAAGATCGGCCAGAAGGTTGGCTGCGACGCCGACGAGGGCATCCGCGCCGATTCCACCGCCGACGGTCTGGGCAAGCTCAAGCCCGCCTTCGGCAAGGACGGCAGCGTGACCGCGGGCAACGCGAGCCAGATCAGCGACGGCGCCGCGGCCGTGATCGTGATGAGCGACACGAAGGCGAAGGAACTCGGCCTGAAGCCGCTCGCGCGCATCGTGGCGCAGGACACCGCGGGCACCGCACCGAAGGACCTCTTCTTCGCGCCGGCGCTCAGCATCGAGCGCCTGCTGAAGAAGGCCGGTCTGGCCACGAAGGACATCGATCTCTACGAGATCAACGAGGCATTCGCCGCGCAGGTGCTCGCCGACATCCAGCCGCTCGGCATCGGCGAGGATCGGCTCAACGTCGGCGGCGGCGGCATCGCGCTGGGTCACCCGATCGGCGCCAGCGGCGCGCGCGTGCTCGTCACGCTGATCCACCACCTGCACCGCACCGGCGGCAAGCGCGGCGTCTGCTCGCTGTGCCTCGGTGGCGGCAACGCGGTCAGCATGCTGCTCGAGGCTTGCTGACCCGCGTGCGGCGCCGAGCCTTCACGCTGATCGAGCTGCTCACGGTGATCGCGATCATCGGCGTGCTCGTGGCGCTGCTTGTACCCACGGTCCGTCAAGCGCTGGCTCTTGCGCGCGGCGGCAAGTCGCTCAGCAATCTGCGGCAACTGGCGATGGGTGTGGAGCTGTATGCCACCGACAACAAGGGCTTCCTTCCCGCCGGTGCCTATCCCGCCCCGCCCACGCCACGCATCCGATGGACCGACGCGATCTGGCCCTACATGTCGATGCGTGAGATGTACCTCTCCCCGCAACTCTCCGGCGAGGAGATGCAGCGCATGCTCACACCCTTCGCGCATGATCCGAACATGACCTGTGGCGGGTACGGCTACAACTACCAGTACCTCGGCAACGGCCGGCATGTCGCCACCTGGAGCGAACCGTACAACGTGCCCTTCCACGCACGCGTCGGATCGGCGATTCAGTCGCCCGCCAACACGCTGCTGATCTCGGACACCGAGGGCGCCAAGGCGGAACAGATCGACAACGCCGGTGGGCAGACGATGGCCTCGCCGTGGTCGAAGAATGGCGTCTACACGATCGACCCGCCATTGGCCTCGAAGGATCTTGGATCACGCGGCGCGCGACGCGCGGATGGTGGTCCCTCAAGCTCCCGGAACTACGGCTATCAAGGTGGCGCCGATGGTGTGCTGAGGGGCGAGGGTGGCGCCACCCGAAGCACCCCGGGCGATCCCATCTGCCGCGCCACACCGGCCGCGCGAAATCTGGGCAAGGTGAACGCGGTGTGGTTCGACGGTCACGCCGAGGCCAGGACACCGATGTCGCTTGACGACTTCGACGGCGACGGCAGCGTGGACAACGGATTCTGGAACGGTCTCGGTCGCGCCGATCGCTGCTGAGGCGACTCAGCCGGCGGTCCGCATGGCGCACTCGATCGCGGCCGCGAGTCGGTCCCCCATCAGCGCCTCCTCGTCCACCACCAGATGCGCTCCCGCGCGGCGCAGGTCCATCGCCACGGAGCGATAGCGTGCTCGAACCACCACGAACGCGTCCGGTGCCATGGTTCGCACCAGTGCCGCGACATGGCCCGCCGCATCCACGTCGGCGATGGTGATCGCCACCACGCGAGCCGAACGAACGCCCGCGTGATCGAGCACATCCACACGACCCGCGTCACCCACGTGCACGGTGGCCCCGGACGCGCGCGCCACGTCCGCCAACGCTGGATTCATCTCGATCACGGTCACGTCATGACGCCGCGCCTGACCCACACGCTCACCTCGCCAAATCAAAGGGCCCGCGGATCGCTCCGCGGGCCCTGTTCATTTCACGCCTTCGCGCCGGCCTTCGCCGGCAACCGCATCAATAGCGGTAGTGATCGGGCTTGTACGGGCCGTCGACGGGCACGCCGATGTACTCGGCCTGATCCTTGCGCATCTCGGTCAGCTTGGCGCCCAGCTGCTTCAGGTGCAGGCGCGCCACCTTCTCGTCGAGGTGCTTCGGCAGGGTGTACACCTTCTTCTCGTACTTCTTGCCGTTGGTGAAGATCTCCAGCTGCGCCATCACCTGATTGGTGAAGCTGCTGCTCATCACGAAACTGGGGTGGCCGGTGGCGCAGCCCAGGTTCAGCAGGCGGCCTTCCGCCAGCATGATGATGCTCTTGCCGTTGGGCAGCTTCCACTCGTCGACCTGTGGCTTGATGTTGACGCACTTCGTGCCGGGCACCTTCTTCAGGCCGGCCATGTCGATCTCGTTGTCGAAGTGGCCGATGTTGCCCACGATCGCGTTGTGCTTCATCTTCAGCATGTCCTCGGCACGGATGATGTCCTTGTTGCCGGTGGCGGTGATGAAGATGTCGGCGGTGCCGATCACGTCCTCGAGGGTGACGACCTCATAGCCCTCCATGCACGCCTGCAGCGCGCAGATCGGGTCGATCTCGGTCACCTTCACGCGGCAGCCCTGACCGCGCAGGCTCTGGCAGCTGCCCTTGCCCACGTCACCGTAGCCGAACACCACGGCCACCTTGCCGGCCAGCATCACGTCCGTCGCGCGCATGATGCCGTCCACCAGCGAGTGACGGCAGCCGTACAGGTTGTCGAACTTGCTCTTGGTCACGGCGTCGTTCACGTTGATCGCCGGGAAGAGCAGCTGGCCAAGCTCCTGCATCTGATACAGGCGGTGCACGCCGGTGGTGGTCTCCTCGGTCACGCCGTGGATGTTCGGCGCAGTCTTGGTCCAGTAGCCGGGGTGCTTCTGCTGCAGTGCGCAGAGAAGATTCAGGATGACGGCGTACTCCTCGCTGTCCTCGGTGGTCGCGGTGGGCACGCTGCCCTGCTTCTCGAACGCCAGACCCTTGTGCACCAGCAGCGTCGCGTCGCCACCGTCATCGAGGATCATGTTCGGGCCCTTGCCGTCGCTGAAGTGCAGCGCCTGCCAGGTGCACCACCAGTACTCGTCCAGCGTCTCGCCCTTCCACGCGAAGACGGCGATGCCCTTGGGGTTTTCCGGCGTGCCGTTGGGGCCTACCGCCACCGCCGCTGCAGCGTGGTCCTGCGTGCTGAAGATGTTGCAGCTGCACCAGCGCACCTCGGCGCCAAGATCGACCAGCGTCTCGATGAGCACCGCGGTCTGGATCGTCATGTGCAGGCTGCCGATGATGCGCGCGCCCTTCAGCGGGAACTTGCCCTTGTACTCGGCACGCAGCGCCATCAGGCCCGGCATCTCGACCTCGGCCAACTCGATCTCCTTGCGACCGAATCGCACGGTCTCGGGCGAAAGGTCCTTCACCTTGAAGCGCGGGAACTCGCACAGGTTCAGCGCGGGGTTCGACAGGAACGGGTTGGTCTTGGTCGCGGTTGCGGTTGCGGTGGCTGGCACGGGTGACTCCGAGTCTGGGATGGCAGGAGGTCGGCCTACGCGGCCTTCCATCCATCTATCCGGATGAATGGAAACAGTGTAGATCACCCGTTGAATCCTGGCAAGAAAGCCCCTTGAACAACCCGACGGAAGCCCCGAACCCCCTATCTGCCCGTGCGGCCTTCCTTTATAGTTTGACTCTGGCACCGCTACGCCGGACCGGTGGCAGGCCCACGGAGGCCCGCACCCGTCCGCCTTGGGCGTTTCGCCGACGGAAGGACTGTCATGGACATCATCAAGGGCATCGCCGTCAGCCCCGGCATCGTGGTGGGCAAGGCGCTGCTGCTCGGCGCCGCCGAGACCCACGTACCCCGAAGAACGATCGCGCCCCGTGAGGTCGACGCCGAAGTCGCGCGCTTCGGCGCCGCCGTCGCCGCCGCGATCGCGGATCTCGGCGAGCTTCGCCGCACCACCGAGACGCAGCTCGGCGCCGAGACGGCCAAGATCTTCTCCTTCCACGAGGGCATGCTGCAGGACCGCACGCTGCTCGATCCGATCCTGCGCGCCATCACCGGCGAGCGCCTGAACGCCGAGGCCGCGCTGACCGACCAGTTTGAGCGCGTCATCGCGCAGTTCCGCGCCTTCAAGAGCGACGTGTTCGAGCAGAAGGTCGACGACCTCGTCGATCTGGAGCGCCGCGTGCTCGGCAAGCTCATGGGCGAGGAGGAGGACCGCCTCGCGCGGCTCACCGAGCCCGCCGTGATCATCGGCCATGAGCTCACGCCCAGTCAGGCGGCGGCCATCGGCCACGGCAAGGCGCTGGCCTTCGTGACGGAACTCGGTGGCCTCACGGGCCATGTGTCGATCGTGTTCCGCGCGCTTGGCCTTCCTGCCGTGGTGGGCTGCTCGCGCGCCGCCGTGGAGGTGCAGGACGGCGACGAGGTGATCGTGGACGGCGACGCCGGCGTGATGATCGTGCGGCCCGACGAGACCGCGCGCGCCGAGGCGCTGAAGCGTGCGGAAGCCTCGAAAAGGCTGCGTTCTTCGCTCGCGGAGAACGCCACGCTCGAGGCGGTCACCGCCGACGGCACGCGCATCCAGCTGCTCGGCAACATCGAGTTTCCCGACGAGGTGGAGACGGTGCTGCGCAACGGCGGCGACGGCGTGGGCCTCTATCGCACCGAGTTCCTCTTCCTCACCAGCGAGGAGCCGCCCGACGAGGAGGCGCAGTACCAGGCGTACCGCAAGACGATCGAGCTGCTCGACGGACGGCCGTGCACGATCCGAACCCTCGACCTCGGTGCCGACAAGATGACGCAGGCGATGCTGCAGGAGCCCGAGCGCAATCCCTTCCTTGGCCTTCGAAGCATCCGCTACAGCCTGCAGAACCAGCCGATGTTCAAGACGCAGTTGCGCGCGATCCTGCGCGCGAGCGCGCACGGTCCCATCAAGGTCATGTTCCCGCTCGTCAGCACGCTGATGGAACTGCGACAGGCGCGACTCATCCTGCGCGACGTGATGGAGGAACTCGACGAGGAAGGCATGGCGCACGACCGGCGCCCACGCGTGGGCATCATGATCGAGGTGCCGAGCGCCGCGCTGATGGCGCGCACCTTCGCCGCCGAGGCGGACTTCTTCTCGATCGGCACGAACGACCTCGTGCAGTACACCCTGGCGGTCGACCGCGGCAACGAGAAGGTGGCCAGCCTGTACACCGCCGCCAGCCCGGCCGTGCTGCAACTCGTGAAGAACGTGATCCGGGCCGGCCGGAGCGCCGGAATCGAGGCCAGCCTGTGCGGCGAGATCGCCGGAGACCCCGTTTTCACCATGTTGCTGCTGGGCATGGGTTTGCGTACACTCTCCATGGTCCCGGCGCAGATCCCCGTGGTGAAACGCGTGGTGCGTTCCGTGGACATCGGACTTTGCGAACGGTTGGCCCGACGGGTCGGCTCGTTCGACTCGGAGCGGCAGATCCATACGACTCTGCGCGACGAGTTGCGGAAACTGGACCCCGCGAATTTCGGAGGCTGGGCTGCGGCCTGAGCCACGCGGGAATCGAAACTCGGCTCCGCGCGCAACCTGCGGATGCCGCCCCCGGAATGATCCGGCGAGGTGCGGCCCCTGCGCGCGCGCGAGCCATGGCGGAAACGGCTTCTCTTATGACACGATGCCATCCTGACCACTGCATTCCCGGGGCGCTTGGCGCACCGTGCCTGCATGGCCCAGGCGCGTCGCGTCACTGAAGCACGTTCCGCCACGGAACGCCGCCAGATGGCGGCAGGAAGCAACCGTGGCTGACACGAATCCCAACGACGAAACCCTCCCGCACCCCACTGGCGAGCAGGCGCAGCGAGCGTCCGGCGAGTCCGCACCGCATGCGCACAAGCCCGCCGACGACGCGTCGGACGAGCACACGCATGACGAGTTGAGCCCCGGCCAGACCTGGTCGCCCGTCGAGGAGACTCCCTCCCGCGACCGCGGCCCGATCGAGACCGACCTGACCGCCGAGGTCGACGCACCCGCCGACCTGGAGCGCCCGTCCATCCGCGACGAGGCCGACAGTGACGAGGGTGTGAGCGAGTTCCTGATGGAGAGCGCCACGACCGCCGAGGGCGAGGCCGCCGGCACCGAGGGCGCGGCCGGGAAGCCCGTGAAAGTGGTCAAGCGACCCCGCGACACCGTGATGGTGGTCAATGACGCGATCGGCGACGAGTGCCGCATCGCCTTCGCGCGCGGCCGCAAGCTCGAGAGCTACTTCGCGGAGCGCGCGGGCGCGGCCACGAACGTGGGCAACATCTACAAGGGTCGCGTCACGAACGTCGAGGCCGCCATCCAGGCCGCCTTCATCGACTTCGGCGAGGGCCAGAACGGCTTTCTGCACATCAGCGACGTGCATCCGAAGTACTTCCCGGGCGGCGACAAGGCCGAGCGCGTGGGCCACAAGATCCCACGCCGCGAGCGTCCGCCGATCCAGGAGTGCCTGAAGAAGGGACAGGAAGTCCTCGTGCAGGTGATCAAGCAGGGCATCGGCACGAAGGGCCCCACGGTCACCAGCTACCTCAGCATTCCGGGCCGCCTGCTCGTGATGATGCCGGACATGGACAAGGTCGGCGTGAGCCGCAAGGTCGAGGACGAGACGCAGCGCCGCGAGATGCGTCGCATTCTCGACTCGCTCGAGCTGCCCAATGGCTGCGGCTTCATCCTGCGCACCGCCGGCTTCGACCGCAGCCGCACCGAGTTGCAGCGTGACGCCGCGTATCTCACGCGCCTCTGGGAGGCGATGCGGAAGCGCATCGACAGCGTGGGTGCGCCCGCCGAGCTCTACACCGAGAGTGACGTGCTGCTGCGCACCGTGCGCGAGATGGTCGACGACACCGTCAGCGACATCGTGGTGGACAGTGTGAGTGCATGGAACCGCGTGACGGCGTTCCTGGACGTGGTCTTTCCGAAGGACGCGCCGCGCGTGCTCTTCTACGGCAAGCCCGCGCCGATCTTCACCGCCTTCGACCTGGAGCGGCAGATCGGCGACATCTACCAGCGCGCCGTGCCGCTGCCCTCGGGCGGCGCTCTGGTGTTCGACCAGACCGAGGCGCTCGTGGCCATCGACGTGAACAGCGGCAAGAGCCGCAGCGCGCGTGACAGCGAGACGAACGCCTTCGAGACCAACAAGGAGGCGGTCGACGAGATCTGCCGCCAGCTGCGCCTGCGCGACATGGGCGGCCTGGTGGTCTGCGACCTCATCGACATGCGCAGCCCTCGGCATCGCCGCGAGATCGAGGAGCGCTTCCAGCAGAACCTGCGGAAAGACCGCGCCAAGACGACCGTGGCGCGCATCAGCGAGTTCGGCCTGGTCGAACTCACCCGCCAGCGCATGCGCCCGAGCGTGCGCAAGGCCCACTTCGCCGAGTGCCCGCACTGCGGGGGCAGCGGCGAGGTCCGCATGCCGGACAGCACCGCTGGCGAGGCGCTGCGCCGCGTGATGACCCTGCTTGGCAGCGATCGCGTGCACCGCGTGGAGATGGTGTGCAGCGTGCGCGTGGCCAGCGTGCTGCTCTCGAGCCGCCGTGACCAGATCTTCGACATCGAGCGCGAGACCGGCAAGCGCATCGACGTGCGCATCAGCGAGGCGATCGCAGGCGACCGCGTGGACCTCTACGCGTACGACGATCGTGGCGCCGACGTGGAGATCGAGCGACTGCCCACGCCGTCGCTGCCGCGCCTGGACGAACTGCCCGAGGAGCCGCCCGAGGAGACCGTCGATCAGGCGTACGAGTCCGGCGAGGCGTCCGAACCGCGCCGCCGTCGTCGACGACGGAAGAAGGCGCAGCCCGCCGACGCGACCGCGATGCTGCTGTCGGGTGCTTTCGACGATCTGCCCGAAGTGGCCGACGACGAACCCAGCGTGATCGAGGCGCTGCGTCGCACGGAAGCCGCAGAGCGCGCCGCCAAGGATGCCGAGCGCAAGGCGCGCAACGCCGAACGACACGCCGCAGGCGAAAACGTGCCCGAGGGCGAGAGCGACGCCGGACCCGAAGGTTCGGAGTCCGGCGATGACGAAGGTTCGGACCGACGCAGCCGTCGTCGACGCCGACGTCGAGGCCGTGATCGTCAGCGTGATTCGGGTGAGGCGCCCTCCGCAGGTGGCGAAGGCGCGCCCGCTCGCGAAGGCGATGCGGGTGCAGCCAATGGCACCCCCGCTGACGTAGGTGGCGAGGGTGCACCCGCTGGCGAGGGTGGTCGACAGCGTCGACGTCGACGTCGCGGCGGCCGCGGTCGCAAACGCGATCGTGGCGAAGGCGCACCGAGCGGCGATGTCGCGCCGCAGACCGAAGGCGGATCAAGCGAAGGCGCCCCAGGTGCCGAGGGCTCGAGCGAAGGCGGCACCGAGGGTCATGGCACCGAGGGTCATGGCGGCGAGGGTCACGACAGCGAGGGCGGCGAGCGCCGCGGTCGTCGTCGACGTCGTCGTGGCGGCCGCGGTCGTGACCGGCGCGAAGGTGGCGAGGGTGGCGGATCCGGATCCTCGGATTCGGGCGCTTCGTCCGCCTCGAACTCGGGTGGCTCATCCGGCGGCTCGTCCGCCGCGTCGGAGTCCTCCTCGGGCGATGCCTCCAAGCCAAAGTTCACGTTCCGCTCGATTTTCGGTCTGGGCCGCCGGCAACTCACGCCAGGCGCCGCCCGTGACGCGATGAAGAAGGATGGCTGAACCATGGCCACGCGGCGCCTGATCCTGCTCGGCAGCACCGGGAGCATCGGCGTCAACACCGTGGAGGTGCTTCAGCACCTGCGTTCCGAGGGCGTGGTCTTCGAGGTGATCGGACTGGCCGCCGGCTCGAACGCGGCGCTGCTGACGGAACAGGCGCGTGCGCTTGGCGTGCATGAGGTCGCGATCGTGGATCCCGACGCCGCGCGTTCGCTTCCAACGTCGATGCATGTCCGCACCGGACCCGAAGCCGCGCTTCGGCTGGTCGAGGACCTTGCGCGCCCGGGCGATCTGCTGGTCGCCGCGATGGTCGGCTTCGCGGGCCTGGCCAGCGCGATTCGCGCGATCGAACTTGGATGCGACATCGCGCTCGCCAACAAGGAGACGCTTGTCGCGGCGGGCGATCTCGTCATGTCGCGCGTGGCTGCCAGGGGCGTGCAGCTCTTCCCGATCGACTCCGAGCACAGCGCACTTGCGCAATGCATTCGATCGGGTCGTGTGCAGGAACTGGAGCGCGTGGTGATCACCGCAAGCGGTGGCCCCTTCCGCACCTGGTCTGCCGAGCGCACCGCGGCCGCCACACCCGCCGAGGCGCTGCGCCACCCCACCTGGCAGATGGGCCGCAAGATCACCATCGACAGCGCCACGCTGATGAACAAGGCACTTGAACTCATCGAGGCGCACTGGCTCTTCGGGCTTCCTGCGGAGCGCATCGAGGCGATCGTGCATCCACAGAGCCTCGTGCACGGCTTCGCCGAGTTCCGGGACGGCAGCGTGATCGCGCAGCTCTCGCCGCCCGACATGAAGCTGCCCATCCAGATGGCGCTCACCTGGCCCGATCGGCATGCGGGCCTCGCCAGGCGGCTCGACTGGAGCACGCTGCGGCAACTCGACTTCGAACCGGTCGACCATGCGCGGTTTCCGGCCTTGCGCCTGGCGCACGAGGTGATCCGTCGTGGCGGCAGCGCCGGAGCCACGCTGAACGCCGCGAACGAGGTGGCGGTGCACGCCTTCCTCGCCGGCCAGATTCCCTTCGGCCGCATCGCGCAGGTGGTGCAGGAGGCGCTCGCGGAACTGCCGGACCGACCGATCCAATCGCTGGCCGACGCAGAGCGTGCCGATCACGAGGCGCGCCTCTTCGCCTCAAGCCGCACGGACACGATCGCGCGGACCTAGACTCGGGATTCCTCCTGCAGGAGGTCCCACCATGCAGCTCCTTGGCGACGGCTCCAACATCCTGCTGATCGTGCTTGGCTTCGGCCTGCTCATCGCGGTGCACGAGCTGGGTCATTTTCTGGCCGCGCGCTGGGCGGGCATCCGGGTCGAGGACTTCGCGATCGGCATGGGACCCACGGTGGTCGCGTGGCGTCGCGGCATCGGGTTCCGAGCCGGCAGCACGGCACGCGAGATGGAGCGCCGCTTCGGCTGTCCGCCCGAGGCCGTCACCATGCAGCGACTGCAGGCGGCCGGTGTCGGCGAGACGGAATACAGCCTGCGCGTGCTGCCGCTTGGCGGCTTCGTGCGCATGAAGGGTCAGGAGGACCTCGTCGCGATCGATCGCGCGGGCGATCCCGACGCCTATCCCTCGCGTCCCGTCTGGAAGCGCATGGTGGTGGTGAGCGCCGGCGTGGTGATGAACGTGATCCTGGCGATGCTTCTTTACATCGCGGCATTCATGGTGGGTGTGCGATTCGAGAGTCCCACAGTCGGCCAAGTCGCCCCCAATGGACCCGCCGCGACCGCGCGCGCGCTGCAGGACGGACCCGACGGCCTGCGACCCGGTGACCGCATCGCGCGCGTCGACGGCGTGCCGGTCTCCACCTTCGCCGACGTGCAGATCGCGGTCGCCATGAGCAAGCCGGGTCAGGCCGTCACGCTGGAGGTGGCGCGGCCGGGCGCAGACAAGCCGCTGCGATTCACCGCGACACCGACCGATGATCCGGTGGCGCGCCTTCGCTCCATCTTGATCACCCCGGCGCGCGATCCCACGCTCTCGTCCGAGGCTCTCGAGGATCCGATGGCGCAGTACATGCTCGCGCGTTCCGGCCTGTCCGGCGCGGGCGTGCACGGAGGCTGGCGACTGATCTCGGCCCAGGGCACGCCATGCGTCAGCGCAGACGCGCTCGCCACCGCCTGCACGACCTCGCGCGGACAGCCCGTGCAGACGATCTGGAGCGATGGCGAGGGCGCGCAACGCACCGCGACGCTGCTGCCCCAACCGATGCTGTCTCGGGTCCAGCCCGTCGACGAGCCCGGCGTGCAGGAATTCTCGCTGCTGGGGCTCTCGCCCCTCCCACGCATCGACTGGATCCGTGAGGGCTCGCCGAATCAAGGACTGCTGCGACCCGGTGACGTGGTGCTGGCGATCGACGACCTTCGCGGGCCGCGCATCGAGCAGTTCCGTGACGCCGTGCGCGCCAGACCGAGTGGGCAGGTGAACCTGACGATCCTGCGCGAGGGCGCGATGGCGTCCGTGCGCGCGCAGGTCGACGCACAGGGCCGACTCGACGTGCTTGTCGCGCCCGCGCTGGAGTGCATGCTGATGGCACGGCCCATCGATCGCACGCTCGTGAACGGACTCGCGACGCCGAGTCCGGCCGCCTCGCTTGAACTGGGCCCGCTTGCCGCCATCCAGTCCGTGCGTGGCAGTCCCGTGCGCACGTGGCGCGAAGTCGCCACGGCGATCCAATCTGCCGCCGATGCCGATTCGGTCGAGCTGGAGGTTCGCTCGATGGGCGCGCCCTCGGCGGTTCCTGCGCGCCTGACCATGGATCCAGCCAGCCGCGACCAGATGCAGGGCCTCGCGTGGGCCGCGCCGATGCCGATGGATCTCTTCGATCCCATGATGACCACGCTGGGCGCGCCGGGACGTCCGCTGGAGGCCGCCAAGCTCGGGCTGCACGAGACGATCAAGCTTGCCACGATGACCTGGCTCACGCTGGACCGGCTTGCGCGCGGCAGCGTGCCGGTGGACCAGCTCCGCGGACCCGTGGGCATCGTCCACGTGGGCACGCGCGTGGCGGATCGCGGCTTCACCTACCTGGTCTTCTTCCTTGCGATGATCAGCGTGAATCTGGCGGTGTTGAACTTCCTGCCGCTTCCGATCGTCGACGGCGGCCTGTTCGTCTACCTAATCTACGAAGCGCTGCGTGGACGCCCGCCCAGCGTGCGGTTCCAGAATGCCGCCACCCTCGCAGGCCTGCTGCTCATCGGCGGCCTGTTCCTGGTCACCTTCTACAACGACGTGATGCGCCTCGTCAGCTGAGACCGTCGCCCATACGGAGAGCTCGCATGAACCATCCCGTCTCCATCATCACCGGCGCAGGATCCGGCATCGGCCGAGCCACCGCCCGCATGCTTGCCGAGCGCGGCCACCATGTCGTGCTGGTCGGGCGCACCGAGCAGAAGCTTGCCGAGGCCGCCGACGAGGTGCGCGCAGTCGGCCCCGGCGACGTCATGATCGTGCCCGCCGACGTGGCCAACAGCGATCTTGCGGCATCGGTGGTCGACCAGACTATCGAGCGTTTCGGCGGCGTGGACAACCTCGTGAACTCGGCGGGCGCGGCACCCAACGTGCCGATCGAGCGCACCACCGAAGACACCCTCGAGCAGTGCTTCCTGGTGAACACCTTTGGTCCGGCGTTCCTGATCGTGCGCTGCTGGCCGCACTTCAAGAAGCAGAAGTCCGGCTGCGTGGTGAACGTGAGCACGATAGGCGTGATGATTCCCCTCCCCGGCTTCTTCGCCTACGCCGCCAGCAAGGCCGCGCTCGACAGTTTCACCCGAAGCGCGGCACTTGAGGGGCGATCCAGCGGTATTCGCTCGTTCTGCGTGAATCCCGGCGCGGTGGAGACGGCGATGCTGCGCGCGAACTTCAGCGAGAGGGTGTTTCCGCGCGAAAAGACCCTGAAGCCCGAGGCCGTGGCCGAGGTGATCGTTCGCTGTATCGAGGGTGAGCGCGCGGACGATCACGGCAAGTCGATCGTGCTACCGAGCCCGTGAGCGCCTAACGGCGCCGGTTCATCTCGCGCTCGATGTCGCGCCGCGTCTCACGCTCGCGGATCGCCTCACGCTTGTCGCCCTTCCTCCGGCCGTGCGCCACGCCCACGAGCAGCTTGGCAACGCCATTCTTGAAGTAGATCTTCAGGGGCACGATCGAGGCGCCCTTCGCCTGCATCGCCAGCGCCAGCTTCTTGATCTCGGTGGCGTGCGCCAGCAGCCTGCGCGTCCGCACCGCCGGGTGCTGACGGTCGCGGCCTGCCGGCGGATACTCCGAGATGTGCACGCCGTGCAGTTCCAAAGAGGGTGGTTCCATGCGGGCCATCACGAAGCCCTCGGCCAGGCTGGCCTGCCCCGCGCGGATGCTCTTCACCTCGCTGCCACGTAATACCAAGCCGCACTCCAGCGTCTCCCCGATCTGGAAGTCGTGCCGCGCCTTGCGGTTCTCGATCTCGGGCTCGTGGGTGGACTTGGACATGGGAACCGTGCCGGACGGGCGACGGCCGGAGGGTCAAGATAACGCTCTTTGATCCATATTTCGGACCGGATGGCCGTGATACGTTTCCGGGAGCGCCCACAAAGTCTCAAAATCATGCCTCATGGTTATTGTCCAGCGCCGTTTTCGGGGGAAGATTGGACATCGCCCACGAGGCGGAGATACCCCACGGATCCGATCGGGATCCTCCAGATCCGGAAATGACCACATGCGTCACCCTGCTCGAACCGCTTCACTCTGTCTTCTCGCCTGTGGTGCCACCGCGCTGGCCACCGTGCCGCCTTCGGCGCTGCCGTCCACCGCGATCGCCGCACCCGGCTTGGGCATCGACATTCGTGATCGCTTCAACCAGACCTTCCCGGGCGGATCGCTGATCGAGGTCCGTGGCCAACTGCGCCGCGTGTTCGGCCAGCGCTTCTCGACCGGTGCCACGCCGCACGACAGCGTGGAGTCGTTCCTCATGGACTGGAGCTCGCTGTGGGGCGTGCCCTTCGAGCAGCTGCAGCCGGTCGGCCCCTTCGATGACGGCGCACATCAGATCGAACTCATGCATGAGGAGGACGGCACCAACCCCTCCTTCACCTCGGTGTACTGGCAACAGCATGTGCGTGGCGTGCCTGTCTTCCGAGGCTGGGTCTGGGGCCTTGCGGCCAACGAGCCGTCCTTCCCGATGGTGCTTGGCGGCGGCACCCTGAAGGATCTGGGTGCTGACTTCCCCGCTTCGCTGGAGAGTCGCGACCTCTCACCCTCCACGATGGACCCCGCGGTCTACGCGCGCGAGGCGCTGAACCAGTTCGGCGCGCCACCGCTGATGACCTCGCCGCGGTACGTGGTGTGGGCAGGCGTCGACACCGATCCACAACCGGCCCGCCTGGCCATCGAGTTCGTCGCCACCGGCGGCGGACCGTGGGATCCGACGAATCACCAGAAGATGCAGTACGTGGTCGATGCCGACACCGGCGAGATCCTGCACCAGGAGAGCCAGATCCTTCACGGCGCCGTCTCGGGCACCGTGAGCGGCAAGGTGACCGACGGCTCCAAGGCCGATGCGTGCAACACCGAGGTCACGAAGGGCTTGCCGTACGTCGGTGTGGTGGTCGGCGGCACCACGAGCTACGCCGACGCAAACGGCAACTTCAACGTCACCTACACCGGCACGAGCAACGTCAGTGTGGCCCCTACGATCAACGGTCGCTTCTTCCGCGTGAACGAGTCCGGCGGCAACACCGTGGCCTCGGTGTCGGCCCAGACCGTCGCCAACGGCGGGTCCGCGACCTTCACCTTCAACAGCACGCCGGCGGTCGCACAGACCGCCCAGGTCAACTGCTATTTCGAGTCGAACAAGGTGCGCGACATGGTGCTTGCGGCGCACCCGACCTACCCGACCATCGCGAATCAGACTTCGTTCCCGATCTACACCAACATCGCGGACTCCTGCAACGCCTACTACGACGGCGCGAGCATCAACTTCTTTGCCGCCGGTGGCGGCTGCAACAACACCGGCTTCAGCTCGGTGGTGCACCACGAGTACGGGCACCACGTGGTGAACCGTGGCGGCAGCGGCCAGGGTGCCTACGGCGAGGGCATGGGTGACTGCATGAGCGTGCTCATGCTGGACGAGCCCCAGTTGGGTGTGGGATTCTTCGCCAACAACTGCTCGAGCGGCCTTCGCAACGCGGCAAACAGCTGCCAGTACAACGCGTCAAGCTGCTCCAGCTGTGGCAGCGCCATCCACTCCTGCGGCCAGCTCCTCTCGGGCGCCGTGTGGGACGTGCGCAACCTGCTGCGTGCCGCCTATCCGAACGACTATCGCACGCGCCTGGCGCGTCTGGTCGTCAACTCGGTGCCGATGCACGCCGGCCAGAGCGACATCGCCTCGGACATCGCCGCCGACTTCCTGACCATCGACGACGCCGTCAGCAACGGTGGCAACAACGACATCCGTGACGGAACCCCGAACTACAACCTGATCACGCAGGCCTTCAACGCCCACGGCCTCACGGCGCCGTCGCTCGCCCTGATGATCTTCGAGTTCCCGAACACCGTGCCGAACGCGATCGATCCGGCTGGCGGCCAGACCTACGACCTGACCATCCGTCCCGTCTCCAGCCAGATCCAGACAGGCTCGGAGAAGATGTGGTTCCGCGAGGGCACGAGCGGCTCGTTCACGGAGCTGGCCCTGCAGAAGCAGTCGGGCGACACCTACCGGGCGACCTTCCCCGCGACCACCTGTGGCAGCGCGCTGCAGTTCTACTTCGAGGCAAGCAGCACCGGTGGCACGATCGTGCGGTCGCCGTCCACGGCGCCGACGGATCTGCTGTCGACGGTCAGCCGCATCTCGTACGCGATCGCGCTGGACGACAACTTCGACGGCACGACCACCGCCTTCGTCTCGACGGGCAACGTCGGTCCGAGCCGCGGCGGATTCCTGCGCACCGGTCCGATCACGGTCAACAACTGCAACGGTCCCGTGATCGCGACTGGCAAGGCGTGGGTCACGGGCTCGCTGAGCACCTCGTGCAACGACATTGACGCTGGTTGGACCGAGATGCTGTCACCCACGTTCGACGTGTCGGGCGGGCAGACGATCGCGCTCTCGATCGTTACCTACCTCAGCAACGACACCGGTGGCTTCCCGGGCGAGGATCCAATCACGATCTCGGCCTCGAACGATGGCGGAACCACCTGGGTCGTGATCGACACGATCTACCAGTCGCACGGGTGGACGAGTCGACGCTACGAACTGCAGAACTACCTGGCACCGTCAAGCACGGTACGCATCAAGGTGCGCGCCGAGGATCTTGGCGCCGGTGACAGTCAAGTGAAGGCGGCCGTCGACAACATCCGTGTGGAGTCGATCGTGTGCACCGCCGGTCTGTTCGGCGATCTTGATGGCGACGGAGTCGTGGGCGCGGGCGACGTGGCTGTCCTGCTGCTTGAGTACGGAGCGTGCGCGGGCTGCCCAGCGGATCTCGACGGCTCGGGAACGGTAGATAGCGGCGATCTTGCCCTGCTGATCCTGAGTTTCACCGAGTGAGGCAATCAAGCCCGAAAAAAAGCAGGTCTGCGGGGTTTATTCGCCGGACTCTGCAGGTTCTGTTCCCGGCGGCCTCCTGATTTTGAATTACAGGGCTTTTGTTCGGCGACTTTTGAAATCCGAGCTCCTTACACTTGGTGATATTGCAATCCGGGGCATGTTGAAGCGCTGGCAACCCTCCCGGCCAAGCCGCCCACGGCCGGCCAGGACCATCTCTGCAGAGGAGCTCGAGACAAGATGCGATTCACTTCCCGTTCCTTCGTGATCGGCACCCTCGCAGTGTCGGCGATCGCCCTTGCTGGCAACGACATGCAGTCGCGCCCCGGTGGTGTCGGGCCCGGCCTTGGAAACGGTGCCGATGGCGGCCAACTTCCGATCGAGGATCAGTTCGAGCAGACATTCCCGGGCGGCCAGCTCCTGAAGAATGGCACGCACCTCCGTCGCGTGTGGGGCCGACAGTTCTCCTGGGGCGCCACGCCGCACGAGAGCGCGGAAAAGTTCGTCAAGAAGTGGAGCTCACTCTGGGGCGTTCCCTTCTCACAGCTCTGCGAAGTCGGCGTGAACGCGAATGGTGATCACCTGACCCAAGTCGGCGGCGTCGAAGGCGCCGGCGACTTCACCATGGTCTCCTGGAGTCAGCAGGTCCGTGGCGTGCCCGTGTTCCGCGCAGGCGTTTGGGGCATGGTCGGCAACGAGGCCAACCATCCGCTCGTGCTCGCGGGCGGCACCCTGAAGGCGCTCGGCAACTTCCCGCAGACGATCGCGGATCGTGATCTCTCCGCCTCCACGATCGATCCCGCAGTGTACGGCCGTGAGGCGCTGAACCAGTTCAACGCACCCCCCGAGGTGAACAGCCCGCGCTACGTCGTGTGGGCCGGCGTCGACGCGCAGACCGTCGAGCCGAAACTTGCTGTCGAGTTCACCGCCACGGGTGGGAGCGCGCTGGATTCAGTCAACTACCAGAAGATGCTGTACGTGGTCGACGCCGACACCGGCGCCGTGCTGCATCAGGAGAGCCTGATCCTGCACGGAACGGCGCAGGCGCAGGTGAACGCGCTCGCGACGACCGGCATGAAGGCTGCCGC
The DNA here is from genome assembly GCA_016872835.1 of Planctomycetota bacterium. GTDB lineage: Bacteria > Planctomycetota > Phycisphaerae > Phycisphaerales > SM1A02 > SYAC01. The sequence goes on from VGYX01000010.1 coordinate 90,751, forward strand.
GTGCAACACCACGGCCGTCACGGGCCTGCCCTACGTGCGCGTGCTCTTCGGTTCGACCACCGTGTACGCCGATGCGACCGGCCGTGCGACATTCAATTACACCGGCACCGCCGCGCAGACGGTGAATCCGTCCACGCTCACTGGTCGCTACTTCACCGTGCAGGACAGCAGCGGCACAGCCGTGCAGTCCGTGAGCAGCCAGAGCGTGAACGACGGCGCGGTGGGCACCTTCCAGTACGCCAGCACCACCAGCCAGTACACACGCTCGCAGATCGACACCTACTACCACGCGAATCGGGTGCGTGATCACCTGCTGCGTTACAGCCCCGGATTCCCTGGCATCGGCGGCGGCCAGACGATGGTGATCAAGAACGGCGTGAGCGGCAACTGCAACGCGTTCTACGACGGCAACATCAACTTCTACCCCTCGGGCGGCGGCTGCAACAACACGGGCTTCGCCACGGTGGTGCACCACGAGTACGGTCATCACATCGTGTCCTCGGCCGGCAGCGGTCAGCAGCAGTACGGCGAGGGTTTCAGCGACGTCATGGGCGTGCTTCTGAGCGACGAATCGCAGCTCGGTGTCGGTTTCTATTCGAGCACCTGCACAAGCGGTATTCGCAACGCGCAGAACACCTGCGTGGGCACCCAGACCGGCTCCACCTGCGGCACGGGGATCCACTCGTGGGGTCAGGTGCTCAGCGGCTGCTTCTGGGATCTGCGAAACCAGCTGATCGCAGCCTATCCCGGCGACACGCGCGGACGGCTTTCGACCGATCCGGCCAACGGCGTGGCCGACTACCGCGACATCCTGTCGTATCTGGCCACGAACTCGGTGCTGGCGCACGCCGGCCAGTCCGACATCTGGACGGACATCACCGTGGACGTGCTCACGCTGGATGATGCTCCGAGCCAGGGCGGCAACAACAACATCGGTGACGGCTCGCCGAACTACGCCCGCATCGCGACCGCGTTCGGGAACCACGGCCTGACCGCACCCGCGCTGAGCCTGTTCACGATCACCTCGCCCGCGGCTCCCAGCACGATCGATCCGGCCGGCGGTGACACCATCGACGTGGTGATTACACCGGTGACCGGCACGGCGCAGACCGGATCGCAGAAGCTGTTCGTGCGCACAGGTACCAGCGGCGCGTTCACCGGCACCGTGATGGCCAACGTGGGCGGCAACACCTGGCGGGGCACCTTCCCCGCCACCAGCTGCAACGCGACCGTGCAGTACTACTTCGAGGTCAAGAACATCTCTGGTACGGCGGTCAATGACCCGCCGACGGCGCCAGCCTCGGTGTTCACCACCAAGGCGATCACGCCCGGCGGCACCGTCACGGTTGTCTCGGAGGACTTCGCGACGACCGATGGCGGCTTCGTGGTCACCGGCACGCCGTTCTCGGGCTTGGGCGGTTGGGAGTGGGCGGTCCCCAGTGGCCGCAGCTGCAACGCACCCAGCACCCCCAGCAAGTGCTTCATCACGGGCAAGCCGATCGCCACCGGCACCTGCAACGACTTGGATGGTGGCCCGACGATCCTGACCTCTCCCGTGTACGACCTGTCCGGATCGGCGGCCGCCGAGGTCTCGTTCCAGACCTTTTACCTGGTCACCGGCACCGGCAACACGTCGGATCCGCTGGTGTGCAAGGTGTCCAACAACGGCGGAAGCAACTGGGTCACCATGCTCAGCCTGACCTCCTCGGGCAGCTGGACGACCCGAACGTTCAACATCGCGGACTACGTCGCGCTGACCTCGAACATGATGTTCCGCTTCGAGGCCGCGGACACCGGCACCGACAACACGCTGGTGTGCGGCATCGACAACTTCTCGATCAACACGATCTCCTGCGGCATCGAGGGTGACCTCGACGGTGACGGCAATGTTGGTCCGTCCGACCTCGCCGTCCTGCTGCTGGACTTCGGTGTGTGCCCGGGCTGCGCCGCCGACCTTGACGGCAGCGGTGTAGTCGACGACGGCGATATCTCGCTCCTGCTCCTGCTATACACCTCCTGAGCGGGTCCGATTCCCGGAACGTATCCAGCGGGCGGCCTGTCGGCCGCCCGCTTTCCTTCAGTGGCATGGCGGCTTTCCAGGCATTCCGCTACACTTTCCGCCCCGGCGACTGGCCGGCTTGGCCCAGGTGGCGGAATTGGCAGACGCGCCAGCTTGAGGTGCTGGTGGGAGCAATCCCTTGGAGGTTCGAGTCCTCTTCTGGGCATTTCGGTTCGCGGTGGAGGCCGCACGATCACGATGACCGCCCTCTCCATCCAGCAGGCGGAGCCGGGCGCAGCGACGCTGCGCATCAACGAGATCTTCCATTCCATCCAGGGCGAGGGCCTGCGTGCAGGCGAGCCCTGCTTCTTCATCCGCCTGTCTGGATGCCCGCTGCGCTGCACCTGGTGTGACACGGCCTACGCGTTCCGCGAGGGCGCCCCGCGCACGATCGAGAGCCTGGTGCAAGAGGCCCGCCGCGTCGGATGCCCGCTGGTGCAGGTCACCGGCGGCGAGCCCCTGGCGCAGAAGAGCTGCCTGACCCTCGTGCACGCCCTGTGCGACGCGGGCTTCACCGTGACCATGGAGACCAGCGGTGCGCTCGACATCTCGCCCCTGGATCCACGATGCATCCGCATCATGGACCTGAAGTGCCCGGCAAGCGGCGAGTCACACCGCAATCTCTGGAGCAACGTCGCACACCTGTGCCGCCGGGATGAGGTGAAGTTCGTGATCGCAGATCGCGGCGACTACGAGTGGGCGAAGGCCCGCATGAAGGAGCACGCGCTTGTGGATCGGGTAGCGGCCGTGCTGATGAGCGCGGCATGGGAGCAGCCAAGGGGTGCCGAGATCGCCGGTAGCGCGGGGCTTTCGGCGCGGGATCTGGCGGCCTGGATCCTGGCGGATGGGCTGCCGGTGCGCATGCAGACGCAGCTTCACAAGATCATCTGGGATCCTCAGACGCGCGGCGTCTGATGCCCGGACCTGCTCAGTAGACCCAGCCTTCGACCCGTGCCTCGACCGGCGGCACCCACTGCAGCGGATCGGTCACCAGCAGGATCGCGTCGAGCAGGTCGCCCTCGGGATCCTGTTCCGCGCTCCGAGCCATCTCGGCCGCCAGAGTCAGCCGCTCGCGGCCCTGCAGCCGCTTCAGGAGGTCGGCACGCACGCGGCGCGGCGGATCACCCGCACCCTTGTAGCCGTGATCGGGCCATCCCTTCAGGCGAAGCACGCTCGCGGGGCAACCCTCGCACACGGTCACGCTGCCGCCCGCCGCCTGCACCGGCTCCACGCGCACACCGGCCTCGGCGAGCGGCCGCAACACTTCGGCGATCAGCGTCCACGTCTGCTTGAAGACACGCAGATTCATCGGCGCCATCGGTGTTCGAAAGGCCGTGTCACACACACGCTTGGGCTCGCGACGGTCCACGGTACGAACCTCGCCTCGCCACAATCGGGGCGATCCGAAGCCGGCGACCCACGCGGCCATCGCGCTCCAGTCGGGCGTGACCTCGAAGCTTCGCAGCGTGTCGAGCGGCAGTCCCACCGGCGCGTCGATGCGCACGAGATGACGGCGCCCATCCTCGCGCATGGCGAGAATCCGGCGCACCAAGGCGCCACGATCGAATCGTCCGTCGAGTCGAACGGCGGCCTTCGGCACATCAAGATCACGCGAAACCATGCGTATCTTGGCCGCGCCGCCCGAGTCGGCCCCGGAGAAGTCCACCCCGTGAAGGATCACGCGCTCAGTTCCGACCGCACTGGGAACCGGGCTTGCCACAGGGGCAGCAGCCCCCCATCGGGAGGCTCATGCCCGCGCCCTGTGACGCGGCACCACTGACGCCGAACACGCTGTGGCGACGCACGAAGGCACGGCCCTTGCCCGCGGGATCCTCGACGGGACTGTCCGCTTGGCTCATGGGACGGAGCAACTCGATGACCTCGCCATCAGCCTCGCAGATGTACTCGTAGATCGGCATGGGAAGGAATCCTAGCCTGAGCGGCGCGGCTTGATCAACGCGCACGCCTGGATCGCGGCGCTCCACCGCCGCCGTGGCGGCGATTCGCACGCGCCCCGCGGCCATCGTTCGCGCGGCGTGGCGCCGGGGATTGGGCGCCGCTCCGAGCGCCTCGAGGCGCGATGTCGAGCGTCTGCGTGGCACGCGCAGGCTTCGCCTCGCCACGCTCGTCGCGTCGGGCGCGCGCCGCCGCTGGACGGAACGCCGCCTCGCGAAGCTCGCGCAGTTCCGACGCGTTCAGCTCGCGCCACGCGCCCACGCCCAGACCCCTCAGGCGCAGCGGCCCCATGGCCACGCGACGCAGGCGTCGGACGGGGTGGCCCAGACGCAGCATCATGCGACGGATCTGGCGATTGCGCCCCTCGCGCAGTTCCATCAGCAGCGTGGTCTTGGTGCTGTCGCGGCCGAGCAGCTTCAGCTTGCTACGGCTCGTACGCGTGCCGACCTCGTCCTTCTCCGGCAGGAAGACGCCCTCACTCAGCCGGCGCACGGCCTCGTCGTCCAAGCGACCGCTCACGGTGACCTCGTAGGTCTTGTGCACCTCGAAGCGAGGATGCGTGAGACGGTTGGCCAGCTCGCCGTCGTTGGTCAGCAGCAGCAGACCGCTGGAATCCATGTCCAGCCGGCCCACCGGGAAGATGCGCGCCTTCAGCGGGTGGTCCACGATGTCGATCGCGCGGCGGCGACCCTCGGGATCCTCATTCGTGCACACGATGCCCTTGGGCTTGAACAGCATGATGTACACGTGCTGCTCGTGGCGACGGATCGGGCGGCCATCCACCTCGATGCGATCATTCGCAGGATCGACCCACGCGGGCAGACCATCAAGCACGGTGCCGTTCACGCACACGCGGCCTTCCTCGACCATCTGCTCGCAGTCACGGCGACTCGCGACACCGGCGGCGGCGAGCACCTTCTGGATCCGCTCACCGCGACGATCGTCATTGAACGGATGGGACGGACCGTGGCGGCGCCTGGGCATCGCGGGATGGTACGGCCCCGCTCGTACACTGCGCGCATGCAGGAACACGCCTCGGCTTCGGTGGAATCCCGCGGTTGGCTCGGCCTTTCGCATCATCTGGGACTCCTGCGTCGGTGGATCGCCATGGACCGCGCCAGCCAGATGGCCAGCGCGCTGGCCTACCGCACGCTGCTGGGCCTGCTGCCGGTGCTCGTGGTGGCCACGCTGGTGTTCAAGGCGATCGCGGGCCCACGCTTCGGCCAGATGGTCGAGGATGCGCTGGCGGGACTTGGATTGAACAACATGCAGATGGCCTCGCCCAAGGGCGGCGCACCGATGGCCATGGGCGCATGGCTTCGCGGCGTCGTCGAGGACGCGAGCAACTTCGATCTCTCCGCGATCGGCTGGGTCGGTGCCGGCGCGCTCATTCTCAGCGCGGTGTGGGTGGTGGCGACCGTCGAGGACTGCTTCAACCAGATCTGCCGGACCGATCAGGGCCGCAGCTGGCCGCGCCGAGTGATCACGTACTGGTTCGCGCTCACGGCGGGCCCCCTGCTGCTGGCGATGGTTCCGCTGGTGAACGGCCTGGTGGAGCGCGCGGCGGAGAATCTGCCGCAGTGGTCATGGCTGCTCTCCACGCTACGCATCGGCTGGTCCACCTTCGTGCTTTGGTCGCTCATGTTCGCGGTATATGTCACGGTGCCATCGAAGGCGCCGCGTCTGCGCGCCGCCGCGGTGGGCGCGCTCGCAAGCGCGATCGGTCTGGAGATCAGCCGAAGCTTCCTGCATTTCTATGTGACACGAACGCTCGGTCTGAGCCTGGTCTACGGCTCGCTGGGTCTGGTGCCCGTGTTCATGTTCTGGATGTACGTGATCTGGATGATCGTGCTGGTCGGACTGCAGGTCGCGGTGCTGTGGGATGCGCTCGACAGCCGCGGTCTTTCGAACCTGCTCTCGTCCGGGGACGGCGAGGGCTCACGAACCGCCTGATCGACGCACCGGCCGTCCGTCGCGGAAGTCGGCGAGCTTGCGGCCCCACGCGGTCTCGGCAAGACCCGGCTCGCGACGGATCTCCTCGCGCAGCCAGCAACGCTCCACGGCGTCGATCGGGCCGAAGATCGACTCGAAGGTCTCCACGCGCTTCGTGGGAAGCGCGAACGCACCGGATCGAAGCACCTCGAGATATCTCGTGAACTCTCGCGTGCGATGGCGTGCCAGCCAGGTGGTGAAGGCCCACGACTGCGCATAGAAGTCGCGGATCGCGTCCTCCTCGCCGTCGGTCGGCATGCCCTCCGCTATCACGAGCGCCTGCAGCGGCACCAGTCGATCCTCGCGCATCGCCTCACGGAAGGTCTGCTGGCGACCGGAATTTTCGCTCTGGAAACCGAGATCTCGGTCGCTTGCGTTCTCCGCCTCGAAGGCCGTCGCGATGCCCTCGGCCAGCCACAGCGGATACGGGACACCGCGACGCTGCACGTCACAGTGGAAGAAGAGCTGGTGCGCGGCCTCGTGCGACACGGTGCCCAGAAAGCCTGCGCTCGCGGTGGCGGCGACGCGGCGTCGCTGCGCGTCAATCTCTCGCTGCACGCGCGCCACCTGCCCATCGGCATCGAGAGGCTGGACACCCGCCGCCGCCGCCTCGCGTTGCACACGGAGATTCTGCGCCTGCAACTGTCCAAGCGTCTTCTGGACCTTCTCGTCGCTCAGGCCGTCGAACAGCACAAGCCGGTCCGCGCCCGGGTTGTAGTACCCGGCTGCCCAGGCCCGGTCCATCCCGTCGTTCGTGCGTGCAAAGACGCTGTAATCGCCCTTCTCGCGAAACATGACGGCAACCAACTTGTGCTTCAGCGGCTCGGGACGAACCCCCAGCCGAAGGCAGTTCTGCTGGAAGGACCGGTAGGTGCTCTCCAGCAGGCCCGCGATCGACTGCGTGTTCTCCTTCGGTGCGTCGGACAGCAGCACAAAATGATCCGTCTCGGTGGGCTGCATGGTCGGTACGAGCGGCCGCGTCGCCTCCAGAACCTCGCTCCGCGTGGCAAGCGCTGCGCCGGCTCCATCGGCCAGCGAGGGGCCCAACATCGCGACAAGGATCGGAAGCAGCGGTGACATCACGCTTTCATCCTAGTCCGGCCTCTATCCCGAGCATTTTGGCCTTCGGATGGGGACTCGCCCTGCCCGCCCGCCTGCCCTACCATAAGTTTCCATGGGTCTTGAATCCGCTCTGCCCGTCGACAGCGTCCTGTCCACCCAGCTCAATCGGGTGGTCAACTGGGCGCGCCGCTCCAGTGTCTGGCCGATGCCCTTCGCCACCGCCTGCTGCGGCATCGAATTGATGGCGACCGCCTGCAGCCGCTTCGATCTGGCCCGCTTCGGCGCCGAGGTCATGCGGTTCAGCCCTCGCCAGAGCGACCTTCTGATCGTGGCCGGACGCGTGAGCGTGAAGACGCTGCCCGTGCTTCAGCGCATCTACATGCAGATGGTGGAGCCCAAGTGGGTGATCAGCATGGGTGCGTGCGCCAGCACCGGCGGCGTGTTCGACACGTACGCGGTGGTGCAGGGCGTGGACCAGTTCATTCCGGTCGACATCTACGTGCCGGGCTGTCCGCCGCGGCCGGAGATGCTCATCGAAGGCATCATGGCGATCCAGCGGATCATCGACGCGGACAACATTCCGCGTGATCCGGAAGGCAAGCGCCTGCCCCTGAACATCGCCGTGGCGCCTAACTACGAACCGCGACCGATGCCGGTCCCAGTGACGGTGGGCGCCTCGTGAACGCAGCGGCCGAGACGGCCGCCAGCAGTTCGAGGCAGCCCCGTGACGTCGAATGGCCGGGAATCGCCCTGCGCGTCATCGTGCTTCTGGCGGCGGTCGCGGCCGGCAGCGTGATCGGTCTTCGCGGCCTGGAGACGCCGCAACCGGCGCCCGCCGACGCGGACTCCTTCTCGGCGATTCGCGCAGCGAAATTCGCGCAGACCATCCTGGGAGATCAGCCGCGCCCGGCTGGCTCGCAGGCGAACGCCGAAGCCGCACAGCGACTGACTGAATGGCTGCGTGCCCGCGGACTTGAGGTCGAATCGGCTGAAACCAAGGTTCGCACGGCGGGACGCGAAGTCACCATCCGCAACGTGGTCGCCCGGAAGACGGGCGCCATGCCCGGCCCGGCCATCATGCTGTGTGCGCACATCGATTCGGCGCCGGGATCGCCGGGCGCCGGCGACGACGGCTTCGGCGTGGCCGTCCTTCTGGAGGCCGCCGCGGCACTCGGTGTCGGGCCGTGGCCGGGCCGCGACATCATCCTGCTCTTCACGGACGCCGAGGAGTCCGGCCTGCTTGGCGCGCGCCAGTTCGTGAGCAACCACCCTTGGAACGCGAAGGTCGGCACGGTGATCAACGTGGACAACCGCGGCAACGCGGGTCCCTCGATCCTGTACGACCTGTGCGGCGATTCCGCGGAGGTGCTTCAGTCCTGCTCCCCCGCCCTCGGTCCGATCGTGGGCAGCAGTCTCTACGCCGAGATCGCCTCACGCATGCCGAACTCGAGCGATCTGTCCGTATTCCGCGAAGCGGGCATGAGCGGCATGAACTTCGCGCTCGTGGGTGGCCATGAGCACTATCACGCCTCGACCGACACGTGGAGCCAGGCGAATCTTTCCTCGCTGCAGCATCAGGGCGAGATCGCGCTGGAGGCGATGCAGGCGCTGGCCATGCACCGCGCGGACACGCCCAAGGCGGAGGGCCGAGCCATCTATCAGGACTTCGCCGGCACCATGCTTGCGTGGTGGCCGGCGCGCACGGGCGTGACGGCGTCGTTCCTGTGCGTGGGGGCGCTTGGCGTGGCAGGCTTGGTCGTCAGCCGACGCAACACCGTCAAGCCGCGCGATCTGGCCATCGGGTGGGTGGCCGCGCTGGTCCGCTTCATCGTGGCAGGTCTCGTGACCTGGAGCCTGCTGCTCGGCGCCGAGTGGGCGGGGATGTTCGGCATGGCGGCAGCGAAGTTGGGCATGCCCGATGCCAGCCTGACGGATCGCTACCGAGCGGCGTTCTGGCCATCGCACGGCCCGGCGCTGATTGCGGTCGCCACGCTGGCGGGGCTTGGCTGCAGCATCCTTGCTGCCCGTCCGTTGCTGCGGAATCGCGAGCCCCTCTGCACCTTCATGGGTGGATGGTCCACGCTCGCGGTGTTCGTCGCGATCCTTTCGGTCGTGCTGCCTGGCGCCTCGGCACCCCTGCTGCCGATCGTGCTGGTGACCTCGCTGGCGCTCGTCGCGCTCACGCTGGTGATCGAGCACAAGCAGAAACTTGCAGTCCTTGCCACACTGGCGCTTGGTGGATTCCTGGCTGGACTGCTCTTCGTACCGATCGAGTACCTGAGCTGGATCGGCGTCGGGCTGTCCATGCCGTCATTCGTGGCGATGCGCGCGGCCGTGCTGGCGCTGGTGCTTCTGCCGGCACTCACGCCCGGCGTCGCTACCGCAGCGACTCGGTGAACAGGCGAAGGCGGCCGATCCCCTCGCGGATCGCGCTCTCGGCGCACGCGAAGCTGATGCGGATGTTCGTGCGTGCGCAGTCGCCGAAGTCCTCGCCCGGCACCAGCGCGACCAGCGACTCCTCAAGTAGCGCCTCGGCGAAAGCCTGTGCGGAATCGATCATGCGACCCGCGGGCGACTTCAGGCCCACACAAGCTTTGATGCATGGGAATGCGTAGAAGGCGCCGGTCGGCGCGCAGGTGCGAAGCCGCGCGATGCCCGAAAGCAGTTCGCGCGTGCATTGCGCGCGTGCCGCGAACGATTTCCGCATGGACTCCACGCTGGCGGCGCCGTTGGCAAGCGCCTCCACCACCGCAGGCATGATGAAGGTGGGAATGCTGTTCGTGAGCTGACCCTGCAGCTTGATCGCCTCGCGGATGAAACGACCGCCGTCGCCGGGCGCGGCCACGTAGCCCACGCGCCAGCCGGTCATGGCGAAGGCCTTGCTCATGCCGTTGATGGTGATTGTGCGCTCAGCCAGCCTCGGATCGGCGCCAGGACTCACGTGCCCCAAGCCCGCACGCACCTCCGGGTAGACCAGCTTCTCGTAGATCTCGTCGCTGATCACGGTGATCGGCGGGTTCGACGCAAGCAGATCGAACAGAGCACGAAGCGTCTCGACCGGCTGCACCACGCCGCAGGGATTGCTGGGGCTGTTCAGCAGGATCGCGCGGGTGCGCGGGGTGATGGCGCGCTCGATCGCCGCGACATCCAGAAGGAAGCCGCGCTCGACCGTGCTGCCCACCTCCACGCAGGTTCCGCCATAGAGCTCGATGAGCGGTCGGTAGCTCACCCACGCCGGCGTGGGCAGGATCACCTCGTCGCCGGCGTTCAGCATGGTCTGCAGGGTCAGCGCGATCGCGTGTTTGGCGCCCACCGTCAACGTGACATGCTCGCCCTTGCAGGCGATGCCGTTCTCCTGCTGCAACTTTCGCGCCACCGCCTCGCGCACCGCCTTGTCACCGGGGGTGGGCGCGTAGCGCGTGAGGTTCGCGTCAAGCGCGCGCTTGGCCGCCTCGCGAACGGGCGAAGGCGTGTCGAAGTCGGGCTCGCCGACCCCGAATCCGATGACCGGCTTGCCGGCGGCCTTCAGCGCCGCGGCCTTCGCGCTCACGGCAAGCGTGGCGCTCTCCTTCATCCGTGCGACGGCATTGCCAATCTGCATGCGCCGGAAGATATCGCAACGCCACCACCAGCCCGGTGGCCGTGCCCTCATCGCTACACTCCTCCGATGCACTTTGACGCCCACCAGCCGGTTCTCGACGAGCTTGAGGCGCGGATCACCGCCATCCGCGACTCTCTTTGACTGGCCTCGCAAGATCTGCGAACGTGACGCGCTGGTCGAGCGCATGGGCGCCGCCGACCTCTGGAACGACCCGAAGAACGCGCAGAAGGTCATCGCCGAACTGAAGGTGCTGCGCGCGCAGGTGGAACCCCTCGAGGGCGTGATCAAGGACTTCGAGGACGCGAAGGTCGGCTACGAGATGGCGAAGGAGGCCGGCGACGCCGACCTGCTGAACGAGGTCGACGAGACGCTCTTCCACCTGCAGTCGCGCATGGCCAAGGTCGAGCGCCAGAGCCTGCTGAGCGGAAAACATGACTTCCGCAACTGCTTCGTGAACATCCAGGCCGGCGCGGGCGGCGTCGAGGCCGAGGACTGGGCGGGCATGCTGGAACGCATGTACCTGTACTACTGGAACGAGATGGGCTGGAAAGCCGAGGAGATGCACCGCAGCGCCGGCGCCGAGGCAGGCGTGAGCGAAGTGGGCTACCGACTCGAGGGCCCCTTCGCGTTCGGCTACATGGGTTGCGAGCGTGGAACGCACCGCCTGGCGCGCGTGAGCCCGTTCAACGCCGAAGGCAAGCGACAGACCAGCTTCGCCACGGTCGACGTGTCGCCCGAGTTTGAGGAAGCTGATCTGGAGATTCCGGCGCGCGACCTGGAGATCGTGCCCTTCGTGCGCGCCAGCGGTCCGGGCGGCCAGAACGTGAACAAGGTCGCCACGGCGATCCGCGTCACGCACATCCCGACCGGCATTCAGGTGGTCGCCAGCACCTTCCGTGACCAGCCGCAGAACAAGAAGCAGGCGCTCACCATCCTGCGCGGCAAGCTTGAGCAGATCGAGGAAGAGCGACGCGCCGCCGAGATCGCGGCCGTGACGGGCGGCAAGGTCACACGCGACTGGGGCAACCAGATCCGCAGCTACGTGTTCTACGACAACCGCGTGAAGGATCATCGCAACGGGCACGAGACCGGAAACCCGCAGCATGTGCTTGATGGCCATGTCGCCGGCTTCATCGAGGCCGAATTGCAGCGCCGACGCACCGAACGCGAGAAGTCCACGGGCAAGGCAGACTGATGTCGGGCGTGACTGATCCGATCGTAGATCTGGGGCCCGACCAGTGGCGTGATGCACGCCGCAGCGGCCAGCTGGAATGGCTCTGCACCAACGGCATCGGTGGCTACGCCTGCGGCACCGTGGGCGGTCTGCTGCAACGACGTTGGCATGGACTGCTGGTGGCGGCCACCGATCCGCCGGCCGGTCGCACGCTGCTGGTTCCGAAGATCGAGCTGTTCGTCAGGCAGGGCGGCCGCGAATGGCCGCTCACCGCGAACGAATGGTCGGGCGGCGGCATCGAGGCGCCGGGCCTTGGGTATCTCGCGCGCTTCCACATGACGGGGTCAGTGGTGGTGCGACACTGGCGGATCGGCGCGACCGTGCTTGAGGAGCGCATCGCCATGGCGCGCGGACGCAATGCCACCGCCGTGCTGCTGACGCTGCGCCACGCGTCGGAGCCGGTGCAGGTGCGGATCAAGTGTCTCGCGAACCGTCGACCGCACGATCATCTGGTGCAGGCCAACGCCTTTGAAGCCTCGATCGCCGCGGAGGGTTCCGCGCTACGCGTGGACTTCGCAGGCGCCACCGGCGAAGGTGCCGCGCTCCACCTGCAGGCCGATGGCGCGAAGACGATCGCCGACGGCACGTGGTATCGCGACTATGTGCTTCCGGTGGAACGCGCGCTGGGCTACGACTGCGTGGGCGCGAACCTGTGCGCTGGCGAACTCGCGATCACCCTGAAACCGGGCGAGTCGCGCGGCTTCACCGCCAGCACACGCCGCGAAGAGTCTGGCGAGGCGGCGCGCATCGTGGCCGCGAACCTGCGTCGCTCGAAGAAGCTCGTGGAGAACGCGGGCGCCACCGGCGATCACCTGCGCGCACGCCTGACGCTCTCGGCCGACCAGTTCATCGTGGATCGAGCACTGCCGGACGGCCGCCGCGGCACCAGCGTGATCGCGGGCTACCCGTGGTTCGCCGACTGGGGGCGCGACGCACTCCTCTCGCTGCCTGGACTCTGCCTCGCCACCGGTCGCGCCGACGACGCCGCAAGCATCCTGCGATCGCTTGCGCGCTTCGAGAAGGACGGCCTGCTGCCCAACCGCTTCCCCGCGCCGGGCGAGCCGTGGATGGACAACAGCGTCGACGCCCCGCTGCTGCTCGCCGAAGCCGCACGCCGCACCGTGAACGCGACGGGCGACATGGACCTCGCCCGCGACCTCTGGCCCACGCTGCTCTCGATCTGCACGAACTTCCTGCGCGGCACACGTCACGGCATCTCGGTGGATCCGGCCGACGGCTTGGTGCGCGCGGCCGAGCCCGGCACGCAACTCACCTGGATGGATGCGAAGGTCGGCGCGCGTGTGATCACCCCGCGCATGGGCAAGCCGGTGGAGATCAACGCGCTCTGGATCGGTCTGCTGCGCACGCTGGTCGCATGGGCGAAGCCGCTGCGCCTTGACGCAGGCCCCGCCAACGCCGCACTGGTGAAGGCGCTCTGTAGCTTCGCACGATTCACGCGCACCGACGGCACGGGCCTGATCGACGTGCTCGACGGCCCCGCAGGAAACGAGTCGTGCCTGCGTCCGAACCAGCTGTTCGCGCTGTGCGGGCCCGAGCCGCTCGTGGAGCCGCGACTGGCAAGGGCGATGCTCGATGGCACCCAGCGCGCGTTGCTCACCCCCTTCGGACTGCGCACCCTGGGGCCGAACGAGCCCGGCTACATCGGCCGCTTCGAAGGCCCCGTGGAGATCCGCGACGAGGCCTATCACATGGGCACGGTGTGGCCGTGGCTGCTGGGGCCCTACGCGGCTGCGCTGCGTCGCTTCGGAACTCCGGAGCAGATCCACTTCGCGCGCGAACCTTTCGCGCATCACATGAAGGAAGGCTGTCTTGGCCAGGTGTGTGAAGTGGCCGACGGCGACGCGCCGCAGCGACCCAGTGGATGTTTCGCGCAGGCGTGGAGCATCGCCGCGCTGCTTGATGACGGCGTGGGAGATAACGCCGCAAAGCGCGCTCGATTCTCCCGAAGTTGAAACACGATCGAATCTTTACCTTGATTCCGAGGAGATGACGTCGCACTTCCCTCGGGAATGAGGATACGCGCCGATAGACTCGCAAGAGCACGCACATGCGTGAACCTTGCTTGCAGGAGATCTTCGCGAACGAGCCAGCCTCCATCTTGAACCGAGTGGCCACCGGCGAACCCGGCGCGATCAACGAGTGCATGCAGCGCTTCCATGGCCTCGTGTGGTCGCTCGCCCGACGCATGGGTGCGGGTGCTGCAGACGCCGAGGACGCGGTGCAGGAGATCTTCATCGACTTGTGGAAGAGCGCGGAGCGATTCGATCCAGCGATCGCCAGCGAGACGACCTTCGTGGCCATGATCGCGCGTCGCCGGCTCATCGATCGCGGGCGACGCCGCATGCGACGACCCGAGGCCGCCATGATCGAGGAGACGGTCTCCGCACCACCCACGCCGAACGACATGACGGAACTGAAGGACGCGGCGCGCATCGCGGAGGACGCGATGAAGACCCTTCGCCCTGAGCAGCAACGCGTGCTTCAACTTGCGATCCATCATGGATGCAGCCATGAGCAGATCTCGATCAGCACGGGTCTTCCACTTGGAACCGTGAAGACTCACGCCCGCCGTGGCCTGATCCGGCTGCGGCAAGCCTTGGCCGAATCCGGCATCGTTCCGGAGGGTTTCGTGCCGCCTCCGGCGGCTGGCGGCAAGGAATCGGCGAAGGCCTGAGCCGCGCCCGAAACCGCGCCGTGGTCTCGCGGTACAACTCGCTCCATGAAGCGATTCAGCCTGCCGATCGGACCGGTCGCACCTCTTCTGCTGGTCTCGGCCGTGATGGCCGCGGATCCGCTCGAGGCGCCTCCGGCCTCCATGCTGCGATCGCCCGACATCGGCGCGAAGGACATCGTCTTCTCGTTCGCGGGTGACCTGTGGCTCGTGGACAAGAATGGCGGCATGGCCCGGCCGCTCACCGACGCGCCCGGCCCCGAGAGCACCCCTCGCTTCTCGCCCGATGGAACGCGCGTCGCGTTCGTGGGCGGCTACGAGGGCAACCGCGATCTCTACACCATTCCGGCAGGTGGCGGCCAGCCGAGCCGTGTCACGCACCATCCGACCAGCGAGGGTCTGTGCGACTGGAACGGCGACATGCTGATGTTCGTCACGGGCGATCTGGGTGGACTCACGCGACAGGCGCGACTGTTCCAGGTGCCGATGACGGGCGGTCTTCCCGCCGCGTTGCCGGTTCCCTATGGCGCCAACGCCGCGGTGAACCGCACGGGCGAGTGGCTTGCGTACACGCCGCACTCGATCGACAACCGCACCTGGAAGCGTTATCGCGGCGGCATGGCGACCGACATCTGGCTCTACAACCTGAAGACGGGCGAGAGCCGGCGCGTCACGGACTGGGAGGGCATCGACACGCTGCCGATGTGGCACGGCGATTCCCTCTACTACCTGAGCGATCGTGGCGAGGGCAACCGCCTGAACATCTTCCGCTTCGATCCCGCGTCGGGAAAGACCTCGCAGGTCACCACGTTCACCGACGAGGACATCCGATGGCCGAACATCGGGCCCGATGACGCCTCGAGCGGCGAGATCGTCTTCCAGAAGGGCGATCGTCTGATGGTGGTGGATCTCGGCAGCGGCGCGTCGCGCGCCGTCGACGTGCGCGTGCCTGGCGACCGACCGAAGGTGGCGCCGCGTTCCGTCGATCAGTCGAAGAACATCTCCGCGTGGAGCGCAGGCCCCAGCGGCAAGCGCGTCGTGGTGAGCGCGCGCGGCGACCTCTGGACCGCACCCGCCGAGAACGGAACGCCGCGACCACTCACCGCGACCAACGGCATCTTCGAGCGCGATCCTGCGTGGAGCCCCGACGGCAAGTCCATCGCCTTCTTCGACGACTCGACCGGCGAGTACGAGCTGTACGTCATGCCCGCCGACGGCAAGGGAACCAAGCGGCAGCTCACCGCCGATGGCGGTCCGTTCAAGAGCGACATCACCTGGAGTCCCGACTCGAAGCGTCTGACCTACAGCGACAAGACGGGCACGCTCTGGCTCGTCACGCTGGAGGATGGCGCGCGCGCGCGTGTGGACCGTAATCCAAGGTCGAGCCCGATGCGGATGAGCTTCAGCCACGACGGCGCGTGGATCGCCTACGCGCGCGGCACCGATGATCGCGACACCGCGAACATCTGGCTGTACGAGGTCGCCACCCGCACCTCCACACCCGTCACCGCCGGCATGTTCGACGACAGCCTGCCGACCTTCGACCGCAAGGGCGAATATCTGGTCTTCGCCAGTGGCCGTCGCTTCGAGCCCAAGTACAGCGGCCTTGACACCACCTGGATCTACGACGAGACCGAGCACCTCTATCTGGTGCCGCTGCGCAAGGACGTGAAGCTGCCGTGGCCCGCCGAGAGCGACGAGGAGGACGCGAAGTCCGGCAAGGACGAGAAGAAGGACGAGAAGAAGGACGAGGCCAAGAAGGACGAGGCCAAGAAGGACGAGACGGATTCGAAGCCCGCCGAGCCCGCGAAGGAGCCCGCCGAACCTGCGAAGGAATCCGCTGCCGCCGCCGACGCACCGAAGGACGAGGCCAAGAAGGACGAGGCGAAGGAAGATGAGGCCAAGAAGAAGGAGCCCGATCCGATCAAGATCGACCTGGAGGGCTTCGAGGTGCGTGCGATCCAGTTGCCCCCAAAGGCCGGTGGCTACGCGGCGATCGGCTTCAACGACA
The DNA here is from genome assembly GCA_016872835.1 of Planctomycetota bacterium. Classification (GTDB taxonomy): domain Bacteria; phylum Planctomycetota; class Phycisphaerae; order Phycisphaerales; family SM1A02; genus SYAC01. The sequence goes on from VGYX01000010.1 coordinate 107,358, forward strand.
AGGGTCAGCTGCTGTATGCGCGCGATGGCATCAAGCTGCTCGACCTGACCGACACGGAGAAGAAGGAGAAGAACGTCGGCGAGGGCGGGCGCTTCGAGATCACCGCCGACGGCAAGCGGCTGCTGGTGGGCCGTGGCGGTGGCGGCGCGCTGGTCGACGCGGCAGCCGACGGCAAGAGCCGCAGCGTGATCACGGCCCCGATGGACGCGCGCCTCGATCCGCGCGCCGAATGGCGGCAGATCATCCTGGACGCGCATCGCATCATGCGCGACTGGTTCTACGACCCCGGTCTGCACCAGGTCGACTGGGACGGCCAGCGTGACCGTGCGCTCAAGCTGCTCGAGAGCGCCAACAGCCGCGAGGACGTGAACTGGATCATCATCGAGATGATCAGCGAGCTGAACGTGGGTCACGCCTACCTGCAGGGTCAGGGCGACGTGGAGAACCTCGCCAATTCCAGCGCCGGCATGCTGGGCGTGGACTGGGAGATCGGCGAGGGCGAGGGTGGCGCGAAGGCCTACCGTTTCGCCCAGTTGATCGAGGGTGCGCCGTGGGACGCCGACGCGCGCAATCCGCTGCGTGAGGTGGGCGTGAAGCCCGGCGAGTACCTGCTGGCGGTCAATGGCCGCGCGGTGGACATGTCGCAGGATCCGTGGACCGCTTTCGAGGGCCTGGCGGGCAAGACGGTCACGATCACGGTGAGCGAGAAGCCCGTGCGTGACGGCACCGAGCGTGACGTGGTGATCCGCACGCTCTCCAGCGAGCAGCCGCTGCGCTACCGCGCATGGATCGAGCGCAACCGGCAGTTCGTGGACCGCATGAGCGACGGCAAGGTGGGCTACATCTACGTTCCGAACACCGGCGTCGACGGCCAGAATGATCTAGTGCGGCAGTTCCAGGGCCAGCGCACGAAGCCCGCGCTGCTGATCGACGATCGCTGGAACGGTGGCGGCCAGATTCCGAATCGATTCATCGAGATGATGAACCGCCCCGCCACCAACGCATGGGCGCGTCGCGACGCGGGCGAGCAGGTCTGGCCGCCGGACACGCACAACGGACCGAAGGCCATGCTGATCAACGGGCTCGCGGGCTCAGGAGGCGACATGTTCCCGTGGCTCTTCCGGCACCACAAGCTCGGGCCGCTCATCGGCACGCGCACATGGGGTGGTCTTGTGGGCATCAGCGGGAATCCCGGCTTCATCGACGGCGGCAGCATCAGCGTGCCGACCTTCGGCTTCTACGAGCTCGACAGCACATGGGGCGTGGAGGGCCACGGCGTGGATCCCGACATCGAGGTGATCGACGATCCCGGCGTGATGAAGGGCGGCCTGGCCGCCGGTGGCCGCGATCCACAGCTTGAGAAGGCGGTCGACGTGCTGGTGCAGCAGGTGAAGGAGAAGCCCTTCAAGAAGCCCGCGCGCCCGGCGTCACCCGATCGTCGCGGCATGGGCCTGCCCGAGTCGGATCGCTGAACCATCCGCGACACGCCGCGCTTGAAACGAAGAACGCCCCGGACGCAACCGGGGCGTTCTTGTGTAGGCGTGCAAATGTGGAATTCAGGCCTTGCGATACGCGCCGCCAAGACCGCGCTTGCCGTTGCTCTCGAACAGCGCCTTCACCTTCTTGCCGTCGGACTCGAAACCCTCCGTCAGCCGCTTGAACGCGGCGGCGCAGCGCTTGGGATCCAGGCCGGCCTTCTGGCAGATGGCCTCGCGACTCATCCAGGCGCCACCACAGGCCGAAGCGAGCGCCTTGTACTGGCTCTCCATTTCGGCCGGGCTGCTGCGATAGCGCTTGCCGGTGGTGCCGGCGCGGCCATTGCCTGAAGCAATGCGAGCGGACTGACGCAGGTTCTGCCCCCCGGAGATTCCCAGTTCCTGCAGGGTGGACACAAGCCGCTCGTACTCGCCGCGGATGCGACGCAATTCGTGAAGCTCGGCCATCATGGTGCGGAGTCGCTTGGCGACCGTCGTGGTGTATCGGGGCATTCCGCGATTGTCGGGGGAAAGCAACGAATTCGCAAGCCCGAAACTGACTTGTCGCTGCCGGATACCGGAAGTTTCCGCACCGCGCAGGCCGCCGAGATCTCCGCGTATGCAAGTGAAAGGTCATGTCAGCCAGACCCATCGCTTCGACCGGCTGCGAGCAGAAGTCCAGCGCGCCGACCACGCCCAAGATCGAGAGCAGCGCGAGGAGCGCAGGCGAATCAGCCGGAAAGGCCGCGGCCGAGGGCAGCAAGACCGTCGCCAACGATGCAAAGGCTGCCTGCGAGGCGACGAAGCCGCAAGAAACCTTGATCGCGGCATTACACTGGCGCGCGATCCTCGCTTGCGGGTGGTCCCTCAAGCGGCGCGTTTCCGGGGCGCTCCAGCACGCTGGACTCCGGGAAGCGGCGATCGGGATCTTTCCGAATCAGGGTCGTCGCACCCTGGCTGAAGGAGCGTCGCATGCCGGAGTCAACCGCTGAACTCGCCGCACTGGTCGCCCAGATGCAGCACGAGAGACGCCTGCTCAAGGATCGCCTTGCCCAGATCGAGTCCGCCGGCGGAGGCATCTCCAACGGCCAGTTCGGTGACATCCGCTGCACCGGCTGGAACGTGATGGACGAGCTTGGATCCGTGCGGATCTCCGCCGCCACCGCACCTGACGGAAGCGCAGGACTTTCGTGGCGCGATCGTGAACGAAGGCTTCGCGTGACGATTGAGACCTACAAGGACGGGGGTTCCGGCATCGCGTTCCGCGACATCGATCGCAAGAAGCGCGTGGTCGCGGGCACGCTGGGCGATGGCTCGGTGGCGCTGCCCACGCGCGATCTCAAGGCGGCCGCAAGCGGCGGCATGCCGGCGATCGATGCGGATCCGGGGTGAGGTCGCGTCGGCTTTGGTTCTGATTTTGACCGCATTTTGAGACCACACCAGTTGCACGTGCCGGAATCCCTACACATTCGACCTTATCGTGCAACTCATGTCGGGCATATTGCGGAGGGGCCTTGTGAGCCGGGGCCGAAGGAGCCTTCCGGAATGAACTGCAACGCACGATTCATCCATCGCACTCTGATCGCGTTCGCGGTCGCGGCTGTCGCGTGGCTTGCTGGGCGGGCGGGTGCGGAAGTGGATGTGGTTTCGTGGGGAATCCAGACGTACGATCAAGGCGACGTTCGAGAGCGGTACTCCCAGATCGCGGCGGGCGGGGACCACACCGTCGCGCTCAAGAGCGACGGCACCGTGGTCGCCTGGGGCTCCAACTCCTCCGGCCAACGCAACGTGCCTAGCGGTCTCTCGGGCGTAACCCAGATCGCGGCGGGCGGGGACCACACCGTCGCGCTCAAGAACGACGGCACCGTGGTCGCCTGGGGCTCCAACTCCCTCGGCCAACGCACCGTGCCTAGCGGTCTCTCGGGCGTGACCCAGATCGCGGGGGGCGGGTACCACACCGTCGCGCTCAAGAACGACGGCACCGTGGTCGCATGGGGCTCAAATGGCAACGGCCAACGCAACGTGCCTAGCGGTCTCTCGGGCGTGACCCAGATCGCGGCGGGCTACTACCACACCGTGGCCCTTGTCACCTTCACCGACTGCAACGCCAACGGCCAACGCGACAGCTACGAGATCGGCAAGGGTTGGGCCGCCGACTCCAACGCCAACGGCCGCATCGACAGCTGCGAGTA
>VGYX01000011.1 GCA_016872835.1 Planctomycetota bacterium
GGCCGCACCTTCACGGTGACCGAGCTCGGCCGCAACACGCCCTTTCCGCAGAAGATGCAGAAGTTCGGTCACGCCGAGGTGGGTTTCCTGGCCGCCAGCATCAAGACGCTCGCCGACGTGCGCGTGGGCGACACGATCACGCTGGAGAACGACCCCGCCAGCGAACCCCTGCCGGGCTATCAGGAGCCGAAGCAGATGGTGTTCTGCGACTTCTATCCCAGCAGCAGTGGCGCTGACGGCGGCAGCGGCAAGAAGGGCGACTTCGAGGCGCTGCGAGAGGCCATCGAGAAGCTGCACCTGAACGACGCCAGCTTCACCTTCGAGGTGCAGCACAGCGAGGCGCTGGGCTTCGGCTTCCGCTGCGGCTTCCTGGGCCTGCTGCACATGGACATCGTGCAGGAGCGCCTGGAGCGCGAGGGCCACGTGGAGGTGGTGCAGACCGCCCCCACCGTGACCTACCGCGTGGCGCTGAACGACGGCAGCGAGGTCGAGATCCACAATCCAGCCGACCTGCCCGACATGAGCCACGTCGCCGGCATCCTGGAGCCGCTGGTGAAGATCGAGATCATCTGCCCGAACGAGAACATCGGCGACCTGATGAAGCTGTGCGACGCGCGCCGCGGCATGTTCAAGAGCCAGCGCTTCCTGAGCGACACGCGCCAGATCCTGGACTACGAGCTGCCGCTGGCCGAGATCATCTACGACTTCTACGACAAGCTGAAGTCGATCACGCGCGGCTATGGCACGATGGACTACGAGCTGATCGGCTTCAGGCAGGACGATCTGGTGAAGGTGAACATCCTGGTGAACAACGAGCCGGTGGAGGCGCTGAGCCTGATCACTCATCGCGCGCTCGCCGAGCACCGCAGCCGCGTGATTTTGGAGAAGCTGAAGAAGCAGATCGACCGCCACCAGTTCGAGATCCCGCTGCAGGCGGCGATCGGCGGCCGCATCATCGCGCGCGAGAGCATCAAGGCACTGCGCAAGAACGTGCTGGCCAAGTGCTACGGCGGCGACGTGAGCCGCAAGCGCAAGCTGCTCGAGAAGCAGAAGGAAGGCAAGAAGCGCATGAAGACCGTGGGCATGGTCTCCATCCCGCAGGAAGCCTTCATGGCCATCCTCGACCAGGGCGACTGAGCCCGCCGGCGACTCGCGGCGACTAGACTTTCCGCATGAAGAAGACCCACTCGATCGTCGCCAGCGCCGCGCTCGCCGCGGCCGGTTTCCTTGCCGCGCAGTTCGCGGCCCCCCGCATGGCCGTGGCGCGCGCGATTCCCGCGGCCGATCTCGGTCCTGCGCAGGCGGTGCTGCTTGAAGGCAAGGATGGGGCGATGAAGCTGATGAACGCCGACGGTCGCCCGGGATGGGGTGACGAGCCCACCGCCAAGGCGTGGGCGATCGGCGCCGTTCACGTGGACAAGATCCTGAAGAGGCTGCTCGACAACAAGAGCTACCAGGATGACCGCGCGCGGTTCGACGAGGAGGCGAAGAACCAGGGCCAGGCGTTCCAGAAGGAGATGGACGCCCTGAAGGCCCAGTACGGCGAGAAGACGAAGGACGATCCCGACTTCGCCGCCGGCCAGACGGCGGTGCAGGCGCTGTTCGAGCGCTACCAGAAGTGGAACGCGGGCCTGCAGGCCGCGCAGGGCAAGCTCATGGCCGAGCAGGTCGAGAAGGCGTATCGCGAGCTCGTGACCGCGGTGGACGTGGTGAGCGATCGCCGCAAGGTCGACGTGGTCTACCGCTTCATCCCGTCGGCGACACCGTTCGAGTCGCAGGATCTCGGCAACGCGATGATCCAGGTGCAGGCCCGCACGTTCCTGCGCGCGCCCGAGTCGGTGGACCTGACCGCGGACGTGCTGAAGGAACTGAACCTGCCCGCGGACTGAGCGCCTAACGCCCGGTCTCGACGAGTCGGCGCTCGACGGCATGCACCAGCGTGCCCGCGAGCGCCGATTTCGCCTCGTCCATCGACGGCGCGCGCGCACCGAGCTCCTTCGCCAGACTGGTGACGGGCCTGCCGACCAGCCCACAGGGCACGATCAATCCGAACTGATCCATGTCCGGTGCCACGTTCAGCGCGAGCCCATGCAGCGTGGCCCAGCGACTGATCCGTACCCCCATCGCACAGATCTTGCGCTGCGGCGCCCCCTCGCCCACCCAGACGCCGGTGGCCGATTCGTCGCGCATGCCCTGCACGCCCCAGGCCGCCAGCGTGTCGATCACCACCTGCTCCAGCAAGCGCATGTAGCCATGGATGCGCAGGTCGAGGCGGTGGAGGTCCAGGATGGGATAAGCGACCAGCTGCCCCGGGCCATGCCAGGTCACGTCGCCGCCGCGGTCGGTCTGGACCTTCTGCACACCCAGCGCCGCGAGCCGCTCGTCGCTGGCGATCACGTGCCGCTCCGCGTCCGGGCGACGGCTGACCGTGACCACCGGCGGATCATGTTCCACCAGCAGCAGACGCATGGGCACCCGGGCGTCACGGCCCTCCACCACGGCCGCGTGCTCGCGTCGCTGGCGATCCAGCGCACCTACATAGTCCATGCGCTGCAGGTCGTGCACCTCCACCGTGGCCATGCTCGCAGCGTAGGGCATGCGCGTGGCCTTGGGCGCGCATCTACAATCCGACGGTCCATGGCCCGCATCCATCCGTCCGCCGTCGTGCTGGGAGACGTCACGATCCATCCCGAGGCGGAGATCGGTCCGTTCTGCGTGATCGAGGGCTGCCCCGGACCCGTGCGCATCGGTGCGGGCACGCGCCTGCTGCATCGCGTGACCGTGCAGGGCCCATGCACGATCGGCGAGCGCAACACCGTGTACCCCGGCGTCACGCTCGGGCTTCCTCCGCAGGACCTCGGCTTCAGTCCGTCCGAGCCCGGACCCGGTCTTGTGATCGGCAGCGACAACGTCTTCCGCGAAGGCGTGACGATCCATCGCGGCAAGACGCAGTTGGCCACGAAGGTCGGCAACCACAACTACTTCATGGTGAACTCGCACGCCGGCCACGACTGCGTGATCGGTGACCGGAACATCTTCGCCAACGGCACGCTGCTGGCCGGGCATGTCGAGGTGGCCGACAAGGTGATCATGGGCGGCAACGCCACGGTGCACCAGTTCTGCCGCGTGGGCCGCGGCGCGTTCGTGGGTGGCCTGACTGGCTTCAGCCTGGACCTGCCTCCGTTCTTCATGACGACCGGCATCAACATCGCAGGCAGCATCAACGTGGTCGGCATGCGCCGCAGCGGCATGAGCCGCTCCGACATCGACACCGTGAAGTGGGTCTACAAGGTGCTGCAGCGCAGCCAGCTGCCGAAGCTCGCCAAGATCGAGGAACTGCGCACGCGCGCGGGTGATCCGGTGGTCGACGAGTACATCGCGTTCGTGGAGTCGGCCAAGCGCGGCATCGTTCCCGGCGAGGGCACGGTGATGCGCGGCTCCGCCGCCGGCGGGGAATGACGTGATGCACCTGCGCCTGCGCGTCCTGGCCAGCGGCAGTTCCGGCAACGCGGCGCTGGTGACCGCGCACGACGGCTCCGCGCGTCACGACCTGCTGATCGATCTCGGGCTCTCTCCCCGACGGATGCGCGGCCTGTTGCGCGCCGAGGGCACCGATCTGGAGAGCCTGTGCGGCGTGCTGCTCACGCACGGCGACGTGGATCATCTGCACGACGGCTGGGCGAAGGCCTGGCCCACGCTGCTCGCGCCTCCAGTGGTGATTCGACCTTCGCACGGACATGTGCTGCCGCGCGCGGGCCTGCCGAGCGCCGTCACGCGCTGGATCGCGGAACCGATCGAGCTTGGGCCGTTCCGCGTGACCGGTGTCGAACTGCCACACGACAGCGAGGGCAGCACCGGCTTCCGCATCGCGTGCGCCGACCACGCGATCGGGTGGATCACGGACCTGGGCCGCGTGGTGGAAGGTCTCGATTCGTTCCTGGCCGGCGTGCGCGTGCTGGCGTTGGAGAGCAACTACGACCCTCCCATGCAGCGTGCCAGCCCGCGGCCCGAACATCTGAAGCGACGCATCATGGACGGACACGGCCACCTGTCGAACCAGCAGGCGCTGGCACTCGTGCGTCGGCTCGAGGCGCTCGGCCAGACGCCCGAACACATGGTGCTGCTGCACTTGAGCGAGCAGTGCAACCATCCGGATGTGGTGCGCGCGCTGTGGCAGCGCGAGGCACCGCATCTGCACGAGCGCATGCGAGTCGCGAACCGCCGCGAGCCCACCGACGCGATCGAGTGCGGCACCGCCCTGGCCGTCGCCGGCTGATTCAGTCGACTGGAATGCCCGCGGCGCGCTGCATGGCAAGCCATGCGGCAGGGTCTCGCGTGAACGCGCCCACCGGCTCTCCCGCCACGCAGAGCGGCACCAGCATCGGCATGCCCGCAGGAAGTTCCTCGTGCAGCGGAATCGTGGCCGCGCCCTCGAAGCGGCCGTTCGCGTCGAAGCGGCGATAGACCTGAACGGGCGCGTCCAGCGCGATCCGATCGCACCCGGCGCAGTCGAGATCCTCTCGCTCCACCCACCAGCCCACGATCTCGTCCGGCAGCACGATGGTGCCGGGCTCCATCAGGGCGAGGGTGCCGACCGACGCGGCCGCGGTCTTGGGCCATGCCGGCACCACCATCGAGCCGGGACCAGGCCAGCGCAGCGCGCGCAGCCCCGCGTAGAGCGCGCTCGAGACGGCCTGTCTCGCCTCGGCCATCGCCGCAAGCAGCGCGTCGGGCATCGGCTCGCCGACCCACGTCTGTCGCAACGCCTCGCACGCGCGGGCCACCAGCAGATCCGCCTGGTCACGCGCGTAGGGGCGATGTGGCGACGACACCTCGGCAAGCCGCGCCATCGCGATCACCGCCGCCTGCAACTGAACCCACGGCACCACGCTCTCGCGAATGCGCAGTCCGGCATCGTCCGAAGGCCACGCGCGAGAGGCCTTCGCCAGCTGCATCGCGTGCGCCAGCAGCGCGGTCCAGGCGTCGACCGAGTCGGAAGCGGACATCGCAAAAGCCTAACGGTTTGCAGGCCTCCCGCGCCCTCGCGCCGCCGCTAGGCTCGCGTGAGCGTGAGCGACTTCATTGGCCACAAGTGCGGCATCGCCCTGGTTCGCCTGAAGTGCCCCCTGGAGGCGCTTCGCGCAGATCGCGGCGACCTGCTGTGGGGCCTGCGACGCCTCTACCTGCTCATGGAGAAGCAGCGCAACCGCGGCCAGGACGGTGCGGGCATCGCCACGGTGAAGTTCGACATGCCCGCGGGTGAACCCTTCCTGATGCGCATGCGCAGCGCCAAGCGCAATCCAGTCGAGCGCCTGTTCGACGAGGCGCTGAAGCCCGCGGCCGACCTGTCGCCGCTGGAACTCCGCAGCGCGCATCCGATCGAGCTGAAGCGTCGCGTGTCCATGCTGGGCGAGGCGATGATCGGCCACCTTCGCTACGGCACCTACGGCGGACGCGGCCCCTCCTTCTGTCATCCGTATGTGCGGCGCAGCAGCGTGGCCAGCCGCAATCTGGTGATCGCGGGCAACTTCAACCTGACCAACAGCAACCAGCTCTTCCGTGCGCTGGTGGCACTGGGCCTGAATCCCGTGGGCGACACCGACACGGGCGTGGTGCTGGAGAAGATGGGGCACTTCCTCGATCTCGAGCACGACCGCCTGCGCGCGGCGTCGGGGCCGGACAGCTTCCGCGGACTCGACGGTCAGCTGCTGGCCGACGAGGTGGCGGCGCAGGTCGATCTGCATCGCGTGCTCGCGCACGCCACCGAGGACTTCGACGGCGGGTACGCGTTCGTGGGCCTGACGGGCAGCGGCGACGCCTTCGCCTGTCGCGATCCCAACGGTATCCGCCCGGCCTTCGTGGCCGAGACCGACGACGTGGTGGCGGTGGCGAGCGAGCGTGCCGCGCTCACCACGGTGTTCGGACTGGAACCCTCGCAGGTCCGACCGCTGGAACCTGGCCACGCGATCGTGATCCGACGCGACGGTCGCGTGATCGAGCGACCCTTCCGCGAGGCGGGTCCGCGCACCGAATGCTCGTTCGAGCGCATCTACTTCAGCCGCGGGAACGACCCCGACATCTACGCCGAGCGCAAGCGGCTGGGCGCCGAGCTCGCGCCGCGCGTTCTGGAGATGCTCGGTGTCGGCACCGATCAGGCGGTGTTCGGCTTCATCCCGAACACCAGCGAGACGGCCTATCTGGGCCTCGTCGAGGAGGTCGAGCGCCGCATGCGTCACGCGCGCGCCCGCGACCTGTCGGCGCAGCTGGCGGCGGGCACGCTCACGGCGGCACAGATCGACCGAGCCTTGGCCCTCGGCGTGCGCGCGGAGAAAGTCGCGCACAAGGACCAGAAATTGCGCACCTTCATCACGCATGACGAGGCGCGGCGTGATCTGGTCGCGCACGTCTACGACGTGACGCTGGGCGTGGTGCATCCGACCGACACGCTGGTGATGATCGATGACAGCATCGTGCGCGGCACCACGCTGCGCGAGAGCATCGTGACCATGCTGTCGCGACTGCAGCCGGCGCGCATCCTGATCGCCAGTTCAAGCCCGCCGATCCGATATCCCGACTGCTACGGCATCGACATGAGCCAGCTCGGTCGCTTCGTGGCCTTCGAGGCGGCGGTGAAGGTGCTGCGCTCCCGCGGGGAGCAGCGCCTGATCGACGAGGTCGAGCGACGCTGCCAGGCGCAGCAGCATCTGCCCGACGCGCGTCTGGAGAATCACGTGGCGCGCATCTACGAAGCGGTCTCCGACGCCGAACTCGAGATCGCGGTCGCCAGCCTGATCCGACCGATCGACCTCGCCTGGCGCGGCTCGCTGCACGTGGCCTATCAGAGCCTGGACGGCCTGCACCGCGCCATGCCGGCGCACACCGGTGCCTGGTACTTCGACGGCCGCTACCCCACACCGGGTGGCTACCGGGTGCTGAACACGGCCTTCCTGCAGTGGTGTCGCCGGGAAGACGCCCGGGCCTACTAAGCGCCCGAGGCCGGGAAAGGGCCCAAAATGGCCGCTCGGGCGCCACAAACCCCCTTCCCCTTGACCATTGGGGGCGTTTCGGTTCTACTTGTCGGCTCGCCGCTGCCTGGTCTGGCAGGGTGCTCATCACTGGCTCCAGGAGTCCGAATGGCTCGTTACACCGGTCCCAAGGTCAAGCTCTCCCGTCGCGTCGGCGTGCCCGTGGCGGACACGCCCAAGCACACCGCCAAGCGCCAGCTCAACGCGCCCGGCATGCACGGCTTCCGCGGCAAGCGAGCCAAGCCCTATGGCGTGCGCAAGGACGAGAAGCAGAAGCTTCGGTACCACTACGGCGTGCTGGAGGCCCAGTTCCGCCGCACGCTCGCCACCGCGGGCCGCATGACCGGCAACACGGGCGAGGTGCTGCTGCAGCTCCTCGAGCGTCGTCTGGACAACCTGCTCCGCCGCGCCGGATTCGCCCGCACCATCTGGGCGGCACGTCAGATCGTGGCACACGGCCATGTGCGCGTGAACGGCCAGAAGGTCGATCGCCCGAGCTACGTCATCGCCATCGGCGACGTGATCACGATCAAGGACAAGACCCAGAAGCTCATCCGTGACAACATGGAGAGCATGGCGGGTCACGTGGTTCCAGGATGGCTTGAGGTGAATCCAGCTGAACTCACCGCGAAGGTGACCAGCCTGCCCACCTCGGACCAGATCCCCTTCGACGTCAACACGAACCTGATCATCGAGTTCTACCGCTGAGTTTCACCGCCCGCCCGCGGGTTTCGCCCGGCGGTTGGGCTGGCGAAGGAACGCGGACGGCGGATCACACACGGATCCCCGCGCCTTCACCATGCTCAAGTTTCTCCGACAGTACAACAAGTACCTCCTCGCGATCTTCGGCTCGGTCCTGCTGCTGACCTGGCTGGTGCCCAGTGCTGTGACAGAGTTCTCGAGCCGTTCCGGCGCCATGAACGCCACCTGGGCCACGCTCGGCGATGGCGAGGTGCTCACCGTGGCGCAGCTGCAGCAGGCGCAGCGTCAGATCAAGGTGCTTGAGGCGATGGGTGTGCCCCTGCTGGCCAGCCTTGGGGCCGAGCGCGATCCTGCGACATGGGTGTTGCTGGTGCGCGAGGCGCGTCAGGCCGGTTTCGTGGGTGGCGTGGGCGAGGGCCAGCGCGTGCTCATGTCCATGCAGACGCAGGGCAACATGAAGCCCGACGAGATACTGGGCCGACTGTGCTCGGCGTCGAGCATGCAGCCGCAGGCCGTGCTTGAGACGCTCGCTGAACTTCAGGGCGTGGCACGCATGATGTCGATGGCGATGAACGCCGCGCGTCTCTCCGACGTGCGACTCGAGGTGAAGGCCGCCGAGGCCATGAGCGGCGTGGCTGCCGACGTGGTGGTGATTTCGGCGTCGCAGCCGCTGCCGCAGGACGACCCCGCGCCGACGCCCGAACGCATGGAGTCGCTCTTGAAGGAGTTCGGCGCGATCGAGCCGGGCAAGGGTCGTGGCGGCCTCGGCTATCGCCAGCCCGATCGTGCGTCGCTTGAGTGGTTCTGCGTGCCCGCCGCGACGGTGCGCGCTTCGCTTGAGAATGATCCCGCCCTGAGTGGTGTGGCTCTGCGCAAGGCGTTCCTGCGCGATCCGATGCGTTTCGGCGCGCCCGCAGGCGACGCCACCGCGACCTTCGATGCCTTCAAGGACAAGGTGCGCGACGCCGAACTGAACCGACTGGTCAACGAGCGCATGGAGGAGATCTCCAAGTTCATCGCCGACCAGACCCAGCTGGCGCTGCGCCGTCTGGAGAAGGACGGTGTGTACGCCAAGTTGCCTGCGGATGGCGCGGGCGTGCTCACACTGCCTGAACTGGCGAGCACCGTCGCTTCGCAATTCAAGCTGGGCGATCTGACGGTCGAGCGCATCGAGCGCCTCGCCATGCCGGACCTGTCGAAGGTTCCCGGTGTCGGCACCAGCAACACCACGCGCTTCGGCTCACGCCCCATGCAGCTTTCGGAGATCGTGGCGCAGGCGCGCGAGTTCAATCCCGAGCAGGTCACGGCGATCGTTCAGGCCGGCGTGGTCGGCCCCGCGATGCGTGCGCAGGGCGCCACCGGTGCCCTGCCGGCCGATCTTTACGCGTTCCGGATCCTGGAGACCGCACCTGCGCACGACGCACGCGACATGGAGGAGGTCCGCATCGCCCTGCTCGAGGACGCCACGCGCGTGATGCGTTACGAAGCGCTGGAGCGTGATCGCGGCGCCATCGAGACGCGCGCCAAGTCCGATCTGGACGCCCTGGCCGCCAGCTATGGAAGCAAGGTGGACTTCGCCCCGGGCATCCGCGAGGCCGACGCCAACATGCTCAAGTACGGCCTGAAGGCTCCCACCGCCCTGCCGACGCTCGGCACCGACGCCGAGGTGAGCAAGCAGATCGTGCAGCGTGCGCTGGCCCTGCCGCAGGACCTCTCGCAGGTCCCAGCCGCCGACCGCACCTTCGTGCTTCAGTCCCCCGACAAGATGGCATTGGTGGCGGTGAAGGTCCGCGAGGTCTTCCCCGTGACGCGCGAGGACTATCAGGAGGCCGCAGCGAACCCGCGCTTCCGAAACTCGCTCATCGGCGACGCGCAGGCGGGCGAAAATCTGAAGCAGTCCTTCGGCACCGACGCGATCAAGTCGCGCGCCGGCTTCAAGCCTGCGCGTGAAGAGGGCGACGGCGACGAGGCTCCAGCAAAGGCCAGTTGAGCCCTCGGGTCAGCTCACCTTCGAGCCGGGCTTGACTGGCTTGTCCAGCGTCAGCACGATCACGTTGCGCGCGTCGTCGGCGAACTTGCCGTCGGCGCCGGGCGTGGCCCCGTCCTTCAGATCGCTCGCGGCAAGCACCATGCCCGCGCTCACCTCGCCACGCAGCGTGCGCGGCTCGAGATTCGCCACGATGATCACCTGCTTGCCCACGAGGGTCGTGGGGTCGTACCAGGCCTTGATGCCCGCGCAGACCTGACGCCCTTCCGGCGTGCCGTCGTCGAGCTTCAGCTTCAGCAGCTTGTCGGCGTTGGGGTGCGGCTCGGCGCTGCGGATGGTGGCCACGCGCAGGTCCAGCTTGGCGAACAGGTCGTAGGCGATGTTGGGAAGCGGCTCGCTCATGGGTGGCTCCGGGTTCGTGGGAAGTGAGTTCGGGTCAGGCGGCGCCGACGGCCTCGGCGTCGCGGTCGCTGAGCGGTACGCCATCGGCACGCGGACGCACGCTCTCGTCGCGGCGGCGGCTGCGCTCGCAACGCGGAGCCTCGCGCAGGTCGGTCACGATCACGGACTTCGCGGCCGGGTCCAGCTTCACGCGCGACACGCCGCAGAGGTCGGCCAGATCCGCCGCGAACGGCTTCAGCGCGCCATCGGGGTCGGGCAGCGTCAGGCCGGCGTCGAGCGGGTTCTCCACGCCGCGCGCCTTCGCCTCTTCCAGCGCCTTCAACGCGGCGGCGCGCGCGGTCATCGCGGCAGGCCAACCCGCGTGGGCGGTGAACGAGAAGTTCAGGTGGCTGGCCAGATGCACGCACACTTCGGGGCCGTGCATGCTGCGGAACGCCTCGTCGGCGGTGTGCGGCAGCACGGGCGCCAGCAGGCGGCACAGCGACTCGGCGGCCAGGCGCATCACACGCTGGGTCTGGCGACGGCGCGGGGCATCGGCGCGATCGCAGTACAGGCGGTCCTTTGCAGCGGCGCACCACACGCTGCTCAGCGTGTCGTTGCAGAAGTCGAAGATCGTCTGGTGCGCCTCGCGGAAGGCGTGCCGCGTGAAGGCGTCGCGCACCTCGCCCTGCACGCGGGCGAGTTCCGCCAGCGCCCAGCCATCGAGCGACGCAGGATCCGTGGCCATCGCCTCCTTCACCACGTCGCCCTTGGGCAGGTCGCCGATGTTGCCCAGCAGGAACCGCAGCGTGTTGCGGATCTTTCGGTAGGCCTCGCCCGCGGCGGTCAGGAACGCCTTGTCCATGCGGATGTCGTTCTCGTAGGCGAGACCACTCACCCACCAGCGGCAGACCTCGGCGCCGAATTCCTTCAGCAGGTCCTCCACCTCGAGCGCGTTGCCCAGGCTCTTGCTCATCTTGCGGCCGTCGCGGTCCACCACGAAGCCGTGCGTGACGAGGCTCTTGAACGGCGGTGCACCCGTGGCGCCGAGCGCCGGAAGCAGGCTCAACTGGAACCAGCCGCGGTGCTGGTCGCTGCCTTCCAGATAGAGCTCGGCGGGCACGCCCTGGCCGCGCGCGCGAAGCACGCTGTTCCAACTGCTGCCAGCCTCGAACCACACGTCGAAGATGTCGAAGAGCTTCTCGAGCGAGGCGACCTGCAGGCCCTTCGGCGCGGCGGGGTCCTTTGCGGGGTCATAGCCCG
This sequence comes from Planctomycetota bacterium, assembly GCA_016872835.1. Taxonomy (GTDB): domain Bacteria; phylum Planctomycetota; class Phycisphaerae; order Phycisphaerales; family SM1A02; genus SYAC01. The sequence continues at coordinate 11,359 of VGYX01000011.1, forward strand.
CGAGCAGCGTGGCAGGCGTCTCGGTGAACCACGCGTCACTGCCCCTCTGCTTCACCACCTCGGCCACTGCGCGCACGCTGGCTGGCGTGAGGAAGGTGGAACCGTCCGGCAGACTGAACGCGGGAATCGGCAGACCCCACGCTCGCTGACGGCTCAGGCACCAGTCGGGGCGGCTCTCCAGCATGCCACGCAGGCGGTTGCGGCCCCATTCGGGCACGAAGCGCACCTTGCTCTCGACCGCTTCGAGCGCAAGTTGCCGCAGCGTATGGCCCCCCTGCTTCATCGCGCGATCCACACCGATGAACCACTGCTCGGTCGCGCGGAAGATGACCGGCGTCTTGCTGCGCCAGTCATGCGGATAGCTGTGGTTGAACATCACATGGTGCACCAGATGGCCGCTCTCGGTGAGGCGGCGGATGACCATGGCGTTGGCGTCCCAGATGTTCACGCCGCGCAGCCACTCGGGCACGGTGTCGTCGTAGGTGCCGTCGTCGCGCACGGGGCAGTAGGCCCGCAGGCCTTCGCGAAGGCCCACGCGCCAGTCCTCGTCGCCGTGGCCAGGGGCGGTGTGCACCAAGCCAGTGCCATCTTCCAGCGTGACATGCTCGCCGCCGATCACGCGGCCTTCGCGCTCGCAGAACGGGTGGCGATAGGCAAGGCCGACCAGCTTCACGCCGTCGGTCTCGGCCAGAACCTCCACGTTCTCGGCGCCCACCGCGGCCTTCACCTTGGCCAGCAGGTCCGTGGCCAGGATCGTCTCGCTGCCATCCATGCGCACCAGCGCGTAGCGATAGGTCGGGCCCACCGCGATCGCCAGGTTCGCGGGCAGCGTCCACGGCGTCGTGGTCCAGATCATGAAGCTCGGGCGCGCGTCGAGACTTTCCAGCCCGAACGCCTTCGCCACGGCGGCGGCGTCGCTCGACTCGAAGTCCACCCAGATGCTGGGGTCCTCGCGCTCCTCGTATTCCAGTTCCGCCTCGGCCAGCGCGGTCCGGTTCGCCACGCTCCAGTGCACGGGCTTGAGCTGACGAAACACCAGGCCTGCCTCGATCAGGTCGGCGAACAGCTGCAGCGTGCCCGCCTCGTAGGCGGGGTCCATGGTCATGTAGGGTTGCGCGTAGTCGGCGTGCGTGAGCAGCCGCTGCATGCCCTTCGCCTGCACGCCGATGAACTTGGTCGCGTCGGCCGCGCACGCCTTGCGGATCGCCATGCGGCGAATGTCCGCGGGCAGCGCGTCGAGCTCCTTCATCTTGCCCTTCTTCACCAGCTCGCCCACCACGCGGTGCTCGATGGGCAGGCCGTGGCAGTCCCAGCCCGGCGTGTAGGGCACGCGCATGCCTTCCATCAGGCGGCTGCGCACCACCATGTCCTTCAGCACCTTGTTGACCATGTGGCCCACGTGGATCGGACCGTTGGCGTACGGCGGACCGTCATGGAAGCGGAAGTGCGGCGCGTTCGCGCGCTCCCGCTCGAGACGGTCGTACAGGCCCATCGCCTCCCAGCGCGCCAGCGTGGCGGGCTCGCTCTGGGACAGGTTCGCCTTCATGGCGAAGTCGGTCTGCGGCAGGTTCAGCGTGTTCTTGAAGTCGGCCATGCGAGGCGGCGATTCTAGTGCCTCGCGGGCGCGCTCAGCGGTCGTCCGGCTCCTCGCCGGGCTTGATCGTCTCGTTCAGATAGCGCTGGAAATCACCCATCTTGTAGCTGACGAAGCAGAACACGTGATGCAGCGTGAACCACTCGAGGTCGTGCGGATCCTTCGACAGGTCCTGACGGAGGCGGTTGAGTTCGGCGAGCACCTTCTCGGCCTTCATGGCGCGGTCTCCTTCGGGGTGGCGTGGTCGTGTGCGTGGTCGTGGCCGGCGTGGTCCGCGTGATCGGCATGTCCTGCCACGCCGTGCATCGCCTCGGACGTGTGATCGTGTGCGTGCTGGCCGCTCTCCAGGCGTCCCACCCCCCACGCCACGGCCAGACCCAGCGTGAGCATGAGCGACAGCGCCACGCGATCGTGCCGATAGAACTGCAGCTCGGGCAGCAGGTCACTGCCCGCGATGCACAGGAAGGTGCCAGCGCTGAATGCGAGCGCCAGCGCCGCAGCGTTCACGTTGGCCGAGCCGAATCCAAGCAGGAAGAGCGCGGCTCCCAGCGGCACGATGAGCGCGAACAGCAGGTTCAGCACGTGCACGCGTGCGCCCGAGCGACCGCCCGCACTGAACAGCGTGACCAGCGTCATCGCGTCGAATGGCTTGTGCAGCAGGATCACAAGGAAGGTGCCGAAACCCGCGGCCGCCAATCCTGGATGCAGCGAATCGGCGGCCAGCACGCTGGCGGCCAGCGCGACGCCCTCCAGCAGGCTGTGCAGGGTCAGGCCCAGTGCCGCACCGGTCCAGGTCAGACGACCCACCGGCGCGTGATCATGATCATGCGCGTGGTCGTGTCCGTGCGCGCAGCTTGCCTCGGGAGCCTCGTGCTGATGAAAGCTCGCGAAGCGCTGCAGGAAGAACATGCCGAGGAAACCTGCGGCGACCGCCAGCATGATTGGGTCGAGCGCGTCATGATCGGCACCTGCATGCTGGGCGCGCGTCATCACCGCGTGCGGCACCATGTGGAACAGTGCCACACCCAGCATCACGCCGCTCACGAAGCTCAGCGCCATCTGCAGCCGGCGGTGGGTCCAACTCACCAGCGTGGGAAGAAGCCCTCCCGCCACGCTGGCTGCGGCCACCAGCCCGCACCAGATCCAGATCCACGGCGATTGCATTGCACCGAGGGTACCGGGGCGCTGACATGCGCCGCCATGCAGCGTCGGCGTGGTGATGGAACGCCGCCACTGGACCTCGTCACGCGGCCTTCGAGTGGTGGAAATGAATGCTGAATCGGCGGGCTTTCACACGCGCTCGCGGCGTGGCGGCGCCCCCAGCCTGTCGCTACACTTGTCACCCTCCCATGGGGTGGTAGCTCAATTGGGAGAGCGCTTGAATCGCATTCAAGAGGTTGTGAGTTCGATCCTCATCCACTCCACTCTGCCGCAAATGACCGCCCTTCGGCGGTCATTTGCTTTTTTAGCGATGGGGCCAAGTGGTGGTCGCGCCCTCCGGCGGTCATTTGCTTTTTTAGCGATGGGGCCAAGTGGTGGTCGCGCCCTCCGGCGGTCATTTGCTTTTTTAGCGATGGGGCCAAGTGGTGGTCGCGCCCCCAAGCGAACTGCCCCCTTGGTTTTCCTAAACTGGCGCTGTGAGCGGGAGCACGCGCGACACCCCGGCCATGCGTCAATACGACCGCTTCAAGCGGGCGCATCCGGGCTGCCTGCTGTTCTTCCGCATGGGCGACTTCTACGAGCTCTTCGACGACGACGCCGTCACCGCGCACAAGGCCCTGGGCATCACGCTGACCGAACGCACCAAGGGCGTGCCCATGGCGGGCGTTCCGTTCCACGCCGCTGAGGGATACCTGCGGCGCCTGGTCGAGCAAGGCTTCCGCGTAGCGGTGTGCGAACAGGTGCAGGACCCGAAGGAAGCGAAGGGCGTGGTGGAGCGCGCGGTGACACGCGTGGTCACGCCGGGCACGCTGGTGGACGACTCGCTGCTGGACGCCGGTGAATCGAATCGCGTGGCGGCCATGGTGCCGGCCACCGCCGATCGACCGGGCGCGCTGGCGTGGGCTGAACTCAGCACCGGCGCGTTCGCGTGCGCGGAACTGCCGGCGAATGAACTGCTGGACGAAGTGGCGAGACTCTCCCCCGCCGAACTGCTGCTGCCCGAAGGCACCGAAGTCACGCCCACGCTGATGGCCAGCGCCGCCACGCGCGCCGAGCGCGCAGGCTGGACCTTCGCGCCGCGCGATGGCGGTGACCTGCTTCGCAAGCACTTCGGCGTGGCCAGCCTGACTGGCTACGGCCTTGCCGACGATGGCCCCGCCGCGGGTGCCGCGGGTGCGCTGCTGCGATACATGCTGGACACGCAGGCCTCGATGGCGGGCGACGCGGGCCTGCGTCACCTGCAGCCACCGCGGCCCGTGGCGCGCGAGAAATTCGTGGCCATCGACGCCGCGTGCCTGCGCGCGCTGGAGATCGAACGCACCTATCGCAGCGGCGGCAGCGAGGGCACCCTGCTTCGCGCGCTGGAGCAGCCCCGTACGGCCATGGGGCGTCGTTGCATCCGTCAGTGGCTGGTGCAGCCTTCGCGCGACCTTGCCGAGATTCGCTCGCGGCACGATCGCGTGGCGGCGTTGCTGGAGAGCGATCAGGCGGGTGCCGACACGCTGGCGTGCCTGGAGGGCGTGCAGGACGTGGCGCGCATCGCCGCCCGCATGAGCCTGGGCCGGGCCACGCCGCGCGACCTCGCCGCACTGGGGCGATCGATCACCAACGCGTCGCTGCTGGCGCAGGCGCTTCCCGCGGGTGCGGCGTTCGAGGGCGATCGCGCCGCGCTTCGCGAGGCCTGCGTGGAACTGGGCGGCCTCGCGCGCCTCATCGCCGACGCCTGCGTGGACGAGCCACCTTCCCACATGCGCGAGGGCGGGCTCTTCCGCGACGGCTTCGACGCCGAACTCGACGAATCGCGCCTGCTTCAGCGTGACGCCGACAGCTGGCTGGCGAAGTATCAGGAAGGCCTGGTGGAACGCACCGGCATTCCCAGCCTGAAGGTGGGCTACAACCGTGTGTTCGGCTACTACATCGAGGTCACGAACTCGCATGCGGCGCGCATTCCTGCCGACTTCGCGCGGCGCCAGACCGTGAAGAACGCCGAACGCTGCGTGACGCCGGAACTGCGGGAGTTCGAGGTGAAGGTGCTGGGCGCGGAGCGGCGATCGATCGATCGCGAGCAGCGGCTCTTCGCCGATCTCTGCACACGCACGGCCGCCATGTTGCCGCAGCTGCAGTCGCTCGCCGATGCTGTCGCCACGCTGGACACGCTGGCCGCCTTCGCGGCCACGGCGCGCGCGCTGGGCCATGTGCGCCCCGAGATGACCGAGGCCGCGGTGCTTCGCGTGACCGGCGGGCGTCACCCCGTGCTGGAGCGCACGCTGGGCCGGCGCTTCGTGGCCAACGACTGCGATCTGGGCCCCGGCGATCGCGATCAGACCGCCACGCTTGCGCTGATCACTGGCCCCAACATGGCGGGCAAGAGCACCTACATCAGGCAGAACGCGCTCATCGTGGTGCTGGCGCATGCGGGCGCGTTCGTGCCAGCGGAAAGTGCCACGGTGGGACTGGTGGACCGCGTGTTCACGCGCGTGGGTTCAGGCGACGAGCTGCACCTTGGGCAGAGCACCTTCATGGTGGAGATGCTGGAGACCGCGCGCATCCTGCATCAGGCCTCCGAGCGCAGCCTGGTGGTGATGGACGAGATCGGCCGCGGCACCAGCACGCTGGACGGCCTCAGCCTGGCCTGGAGCATCGCCGAGCAGCTGGCCGCGCGCGGCTGCCGCACGCTGTTCGCGACGCACTACCACGAAATCACCTCGCTCTCCGACCGCCTGCCACGCGTGCGCAACCTGCACGTCACCGTACGCGAGTGGGAGGACGGCATCGTGTTCCTGCACCGCATCGAGGCGGGGCGCGCCGACCGCAGCTACGGAATCCATGTGGCGAAACTGGCGGGCCTGCCGCGCGAGGCGGTGAGCCGCGCCGAGGAGATTCTGGAGAGCCTGGCCGTGCATTCCCCAGCCACGACGGCCAGTCCGCCGCCCGCGAAGGCGGCCGCAGCGGCGCGCCAGATGGACCTGTTCACGGAGTACCTGCCGCACCCCGTGGTGGACGAACTCCGCAAGGTCGACCTGAACGCGATGACGCCGATGCAGGCGTTTGACCTGCTGCGCAGGCTCAGCCAGCCGTTGAAGAAGGGCTGATCCGATCGTGGGCCGGCGGTGCGTGATCTGGCAGTAGACTGCGCCCCGATGACCGGCATAGGACGCCGCACTCGCATGTCTCTCCGCGCACGGATCGCGCTGCTCGCCCCGCTCGGGCTGCTCACCGGCTGCGATCCCATCCTGTCGATCGATGGCGCGTTCTTCCCGGCGTGGCTGCTCTGCATGATCGGCGCGGCGTTCCTCCTGGGCCTGATCCGGTTGGTGCTGAACCGCTGGAAGATCGAGCAGCATGTTGGCCCGCGCACGCTGGTGTACGTGTGCACCTACCTCACCTGCACGCTGGGACTGTGGCTGCTGATCTTCCGCAAATGACCGAGGCTGAAGCACCATCCCCTGCCTCAAAGCAGCCGGCATCGATCGATCACACCCGCCGCGTGATCGGACGCGTCTTCGGCATCTCGATGGTCGTGTCGGCGGTGGTGTTGAGCTTCATCACCTGGTGGGAACTCGACATCCGCCCGCGCACCGACGACGCCTACATGCGCGCCAACATCGTGGGCATCGCGGCGAACGTGTCGGGCTACGTGACGGATCTCGCGGTGGTCGACAACCAGCGCGTGACGGTGGGCGACCTGCTGTTCAAGGTGGACGTTCGTCCCTATCAGGCGGCACTGGATCTCGCCGTGGCGAACCTCGGCTTCGTCGATCTTGAGATCAAGGCCCTCGAGGACGTGATCCGCGAGAAGGAGGCGGACATCGTCGCGGCCGAGGCGAAGGCGAAGTACGACGTGCAGTATCTGGCGCGCGTGGAGCCGCTGCTGCCGCGCAAGTTCGTCACGCCGGACCAGATCGACGCGGCCAAGCGCAACGTGAAGGCGAGCGACGCGATGGTGTCGCAGGCGAAGGCGGCGCTCGCGCAGGCCACGGCGAACCTGGGCCAGCTGGGCGACATCAATGTGCGGCGCGCGAAGGCGCAGGCCGCGGTGGTCGAGGCGCAGCTGAATGTTGGCTATTGCGAGGTGCGCTCGCCCGTCGACGGCTACGTGACGAACTTCAACATCTCGGTCGGGCAATTCGCGCAGATCGGGCAGCAGCAGTTCGCGCTCGTCGATGGCAGCAACTGGTATCTGCTGGCGAACTATCAGGAGACGGACATCCGCGACATCCGGCCCGGCCAGGAGGTCGAGATCTATTTGATGGCGTACCCCAAGGTACGCTTTCGCGGCGTGGTGCAGGGCGTGGGCTGGGCGCTCTACGACCAGAATCAGGGGAGCAACGGCGTGCTGCCGACCGTGTCGCCCACGCTGGACTGGGTGCGTCTTGCGCAGCGTTTCCCGGTACGCATCGTGATGGATCCATCGCCCGATCCCGAGACGAAGCCCTATCGCATGGGCCAGACCGCGACCGCCATCGTGCAGACGCGCATGCGACGTGAGGTGCCCGACATCCTGAAGCCGTTGCTGCCCGATGCGATGGAGCGTTGGCTTGACACGCTGGGAACGCCGCCCGTGCCGACGCCGCCCTCACCCGGGCGGTGAGAGAGCGTCACGCGATGCCGAGCGTCACCGCGTCACCCTCCGGGTGCGCGTCAAGCTCCGACAGCACGGCAGGCAACCGTTCGAGCAACGCGGACGCACGCACGATCTCCTGAATCCACGCCGGCGCGTCCGACGCGAACTCGGTCCGTTCGATCTGGGCCTCCGCCGGCTCGCCAACCAGGTGCGCCGATGCACACGCGAACCGCACTGCCACCACCTCCAGCGCCTGCACAACCTCTGGTGCAGTGGTCCGAGCCGAAACATGCGAAGCCAGCGTCACGAGTACGCGATGACAGGCCTGCTCGACGATCACGATCGCACGCAATTCCAGTTCATGCCGATGCGTGGACTCGTGCCGCTCGAACTGCGTGTGCGTGTGCGCAGCCACACACTTGGCGAGTTCCTCCTCCACCGTGGCCTGCATCACGTTCACCGCCTGCGCCGAAAGGGATCCCCTCGCGGCGCGTTGCAGACCCGCCGACACGCGCTCCAGCATGAATGACAGCGTGGGTCGCACCACATCGCCAGCCTTCACCGGCCACAGCAGCCAGTAGAAAGCCACCGTCACCAGCACCCCCATCGACACCGCCAAGGCGAAGTTCATCGCGGGCAGCAGGCTGATGTCAGGCCGCGTGATCTGCAGCAGGGAGAAGTCCACCACGATCATGGCCTGCAGGCACGGCACGGAGATTCGCAGCGGGCCCGCAACCCCCCAGCTCGTCAGGAACAGGGTGCCGCCGAACACCAGCCAGAACCCTGGCAGCGTGGTGACCGTCGGGATGAGAAAGATGATCAGAAAGATTGCCATCGCATAGCCGATCACAACGCCCGCCATGCGAAGGCCGCCAATCAGCAGCGTGCCACCGAAGGTCCCCTGCACCACGAGCATCACCGTCTCCACGCAACCGATTCCCATTGTCCAGTTGATCGAGATGCAGAAAATGGCGCAGAACATGATCGCGGCGGAGCACTTGAAGGCGTGCTTCACCATGGCGGGATTCGGGTCGCGGATCGGCTGCAGCACGAGCCGGTCGGCCATGTCGCGCAGGTTGCGCGCCGTGAGCGTGAGGATGTCCGGCAGCGTGCGGGCCCGGGCGAATACCTGCACCGCACGCCGGGCACGCGCCGCGTCCACGCAGGCACCCTCGAGCAGCGACAGCACGTCGCCGCGCGCCGCGTCGTCCGTCGCGGGCGCCGCCAGATGCTCCATCGATTCCACCAAGGCCTCCTTCGTGTCGCCCTCGCCCACCCGCTCAAGATCCTCTACGACCTCCTCGATCGACGTGGCCAGCCGCTCCATCGCGTCCGCCTCGGCCGAACCTAGCGCCTGCCCCACCGCGAGTTGCTCCACCACCACACCGGCCGCCGCTGCCACGCGCGCATTCAGCGACACCAGGGCGAAGAGCTCGTGACGGCCACGCTGGCCGAGACCGCAATCCACCTGCACCTGATCGGCGAGCATCAGCAACTTGGGCGTCTTGGCACGAAAGCGATCGGGAACGAAGCCCTGCACATCGAATGTGCCACGGCCCCGCGCCGCGTCAGCCAGTTGCCGAAGCAATCCGGCCGAATCCTTCATTGCATGTGCGAGCCGTTCGCGCAGCAGCGCGACCGGAGACTCGGGCCACAACAGCATGAGCACCAGCGTGCCACATGCCAGCCCCGTGATGGCCGACTGGTACACGATGATCGCGATGTGCTCGGCGTGCTCCTTGTCGAAGAACGCCATGTACACCACCACCACGAACGGATACCCCAGATTGAACATCGCGCTGCGGTAGCGCGAGGCACCCATGAAGTAGATCACCACGGTGATGTAGCCAGTCATGATCGGCAGCAGGAACATGGGCTGCTGCATGAACAGCGCCATCAGCGCCACCGCGGCCCCGCAACTCACCGAGATCGCGAGGAAGTTGATGATGAACCGTGTGATCGTGCTGAAGCCACGGATCTCGTTCACCACCAGCAGCGTGGTCATCGCGGGATACATCAGCTCAAAGCGCAGCGACATCTGCACCGCCACGATCAGCATGCCGGCACAGGCGATACGGAGCGCCTCGTTCATACGCCCCGGGAACGGCTGGAAGTCCTGCTTCAACTTCGCCCAGAAACTGGGCCGGTGCGGCATGGGCTGGGTCGTCGCGAGGCTCATGGAAGGCGGCACGATGGCGTCGGCTCGCACACTCTACTGGCTTCCGCTCGCATGCAGCATGTGGTACATTGCGATCGTGAAACCCGGTGCATGGATGCGCCTCGTCTGCCGATCCGTCGTGCTTGTCGCGACGCTGCTTGCGCCGGTGGCGTGCCGCCAGGAGCAGGCCCTGTGGGATGACCAGGCCTTCGAGAAACTCGCTGCCGTCGACGCCGGTGTGCCGTTCGAGACGCAGGAGCCACCGCCGCCCCCACCGGCCACGCAGCCACCGACCACGCCGTGGGGCGAGGGGCCGCGCGACATGGCCTTCCTGATCGGTTTCGCGCTGCAGAACAACCCCGGCACGCGCGCCACATGGGAGCGCGCAAAGGCCACCGCCGCCCAGTGGGCCATGATCGAGAGCCTCTGGTGGCCGCGCCTGAACGCGTTCGGCTTCGCGGGCTACGTGCAGGAGGCGTTGCCGCAGCAGAACGAACGTCTGCTGGACCGCGGTCCGCAGGGTGACCTGGGCCTTGAGCTCACATGGGAGCTGATCGACTTCGGGCGTCGCGACGCGCTGACCGACGAGGCACGCCGCGCGCTGACCGCGTCGAACCTGACCTACAACCGAGCCCTGCAGACGCTGGTGTTCGAGGTGCAGACCGCGTACTTCATGCTGGACTCGAAGCTGGCGCTCGAGGAAGCGGCCGAGCAGGATGTCGAGACCACGCGCGTGCAGATGGAGGCGGTCGAGGAGAAGCTGGGACTCGGCCTGTCGATCATGCCCGACGTGCTGGTCGCGCGGCAGCGCTGGGAGCAGTCGCGATTCAAGCTTGAGCAGGCTCGCAGCGAGACCTTCGACGCACGCGGCATGCTGGCACGCCGGCTCGGCCTGAGTGCCGACGTGCCCGTCGAGATTCTTCCGCTTCGACGCATGCCGCTGCCGGATGGACTCGGCGATTCGGTGGAGCGACTCATGGCGGTCGGCGGCCGCGACCGACCCGACCTGCTCGCCGCGGGACAGCGCGTGCGTGCGGCCGAGGCGCGCATCAAGAAGGCCGAGGCGGACTTCCTGCCCATCGTGAGCCTGTACGGCAACATGGCGAACAAATGGTTCAACTACACGCCCGACCCGGTCGATCAGGTGGACCGCGTCGACACCACGCTTCCGACCTACATAGTGGGATTGAAGGGAACCTGGCTGCTATTTGACGGATTTGAGCGCGTGAACAACGTGCGCAAGGCGCGGGCCGAGCGCAACGAGGCTGCCGCGGAACTCGCGCGACTCCGGCTTGAGGCGCTGAACGACGTATGGAGCGCGTACTTCAAGCAGCTGGCGGCCCAGCGGCAATATGCCTTCGGCGAGTCGCTGGTGGCCGCCAGCCAGGACAGCTACGACGCGATGTTCGAGGCCTATGTGACCGGCCTGCGCACGCTGCCCGAACTGCTGCAGGCCGAGTTCGATCTCGCCGCCGCACGCGCCACGCTGGTGCGAACGCGCGCCGATCTGCTCGACAGCGCCGCGCGGCTGGCCTATGCCGTGGGCTCGCCCGACACTGCGGGCCGCTACGCACAGAGGGTCGACCCGCGACCCGATGGCGAACGGGCCCGCTGAGGCTTCGCGCCCCCGCTATCGTGCCCGCATGGACACCGCCCTGCTGAAGGCCGCCTTCGATGCGGCCATGCCGTATGAGCGCTATCTCGCGACCGATCCAGGACGGGCCGCCGCTTGGCGATCAGTCAAGGCGGAACTCACCGCACCGCAACGCGAATTGCTGGGCACGTTCACGCGCCGCATGCCGACCCTTGTGCTCAGTGGTGTGTGGTGCGGCGACTGCGCACAGCAAGGCCCCATGCTCGAGGCGATCGCGCGCGCAGGTGCCTGCATCGACCTGCGCTGGATCGATCGCGACGCGGCCCCCGATCTTCGCGACGCGGTGAAGATCTGCGGTGGACACCGCGTGCCCACCGTGATCTGGATGGCCGAGGACTTCGAGTTCGTGTCGCTGCTGGGTGACCGCACGCTGCCTCGGTATCGCGCGATGGCAGCACGACAGCTGGGGCCCTCATGCCCCGTTCCCGGCGCGGCGCTTCCTCCCGACGAGGCGGCGGCCACGCTCCAGGCATGGCTCGACGAGTTCGAGCGTGTGCAGCTGATCCTTCGGCTCAGTGGGCGCCTTCGCCAGAAGCACGGCGACTGAGACGACCCACCCGCCGCCCATGCCTCCAGCCGTTCCAGCGCGCGAAGTCCAGCACCTGCTTGCGCAGCAGGACTTCACGCAGGCGCTGGCTGCGGCGGAACGATGGGCGCAGCGACAGCCGGGCGTTTTCGCGGCATGGATGGGGCTCGCACGCGCCGCGCTTGGGCTCGGCCTCCTTGGGCGCGCCGATGAGGCGATCACGCGCGCCTTCGCGATGGCCCCCAAGGACCCGCAGGTGATCTTCTTCCGTGCCGTGATCGATCATCGCATCGGACGCAGCGACGCCGCGATCGAGCGACTCACCCCACTCGCGCGCGGCTCGGGCGCCATGGTCGTCGACGCCGCACTCGCCCTCGCCGAAGCACTGCACCGCACCGCGCGTCACGACGAGCTGCAGGCGCTCGTGGATGCGGGTGGCGCATGGATGCAGGACGAGCGCGCGATCCTGTACGCCGCGCGCACGCTCGGGCGCAATGATCCGGCCGCCGCGATCGCGCTGCTGGAGCGCTTCGCCCGCGGCGCCGGTCCTGCGTGGTTGCGTCGCTTCGCTGGCTTCGACGCCGTACGCATGCTCGATGCCGCCGGCCGCTTCCGCGAGGCCTTCGATCTGGCCACGCACCTGCACGCCACCACGGGCGCGCCCTTCGACGTGGCCGGACTCGAGCGCGACATCGAGCGGCAGCGGGCGCTGCTTGCGAAGGGCGTCGCGTGGTGCCCAGCGCGTGCGCCGCGCCTGTCGAACCATTCGCTCGTGATCTCGCTGCCACGCAGCGGCACCACCCTGCTCGAGCAGATGCTGGATCGACATCCGCAGGTGACCGGCATCGGCGAGTACGACGGCATCCTGAACCTCGGCGACGATCTGGTCTCGACCGGCCTGTGGCCTGACGGACTCGCGTCGCTCGATCTGATGCAGGCAAGCGCCTTCCAGCAGCGCTACGTGCAGGGCGCGCGCACGCTGTTGCGCGCAGGCACCACGCACGCCTTCGACAAGATGCTCGTCACCTGGCAATGGTTGCCCGCGGTGGCCTGCGTGCTGCCGGGTGCCGTCGGCCTGCACATGGCGCGCGATCCCCGCGACATGGCGGTGAGCCTGTTCCTGTCCAACTTCCATCCGATCAGCATGGGCTGGACCGCGTCGGTCGATGGCATCCGTCGCGTCATCGCCACCGAGCGCTCGCTGCTGCCGCAGGCACTCGAGACGTTCGGCATTCCCAACGAGACGGTGGTCTACGAGAACCTTGTGGCGAATCCCGCCGCGACGGTGACGCGCTGCCTGCAGCGCATGGGTCTCGCGATGGATCCTGCGGTGCTGGAGCCCGAGCGCAACACCCGCACCGTCCACACGCTGAGCCACGACCAGGTGCGCAAGCCCATCAACACCGGCTCGATCGGCCGCTGGAAGAACTATGCGTGGATGTTCGACGAGGCGTGGAAGCCGCTGATCGATCTGCACGATCGCCGACGCGCCGACGAGCCCTGAACCGTCTCAGCTCTTCCACTCGGACGGCTGCTGCGCGCGGTCGGTCAGCTTCCAGCACGCCTCGAGCATCTCCCGAAGCCCTTCGTTCGTCGCGCCGCTGACCGCCAGCCTGCGATCCTTCGGAACGCGCAGCACGTTGGCGAGCTTGTTCACCAGCTTCGTACGCTCACCCTCGGGCACCAGATCGATCTTGTTGAAGACCACCAGCTCCGGCTTGCGCGACAGCTCCTCGCTGAAGGCCTCGAGCTCGCCGCGGATCACCTCCGCATTCTCCACCGGGTCGCTGCCGTCCAGCGGCGCCACGTCGATCAGGTGCAGGATCACCTTCGTGCGCTCGATGTGCTTCAGGAACTCGTGTCCCAGGCCCGCGCCCTCGGCCGCGCCCTCGATCAGACCCGGCAGATCCGCGATCACCATGCGGCGATCACCGGGCAGTTCGGCGATGCCGAGTTGCGGACTGATCGTGGTGAACGGATACGCCCCCACCTTCGCGTCGGCGCGCGTGAGCGCACTGAGCATGGTGCTCTTGCCCGCGTTCGGCAGCCCCACCAGACCCACATCGGCCAGCAGCTTCAGCTCGAGCCGCAGCTCGCGCTCCACCGCGGGCTCGCCCAGGGTGCGCTCGGTCGGCGTCTGATGCGTGCTGCTCTTGAATCGCTCGTTGCCCAAGCCACCCTTGCCGCCCGGCGCCACCACCACCCGCGCGTACGGCTCGGTCAGGTCAGCCAGCAGCTCCTCCGTGTGAAGGTCGTACACCAGCGTGCCCGGCGGCACCGCAACCAGCATGTCCTCGCCCGCGGCGCCTGCGCAGCTCTTGGGCTGGCCACGCTCGCCATCCTTCGCGAAGAAATGACCGGCGTACTTGAACTGCAGCAGCGTGTCGAGATGCGGATCGACCCACAGCACCACGTCGCCACCACGACCACCGTCGCCGCCGTCAGGGCCGCCCTTCGGAACGCTCTTCTCGCGGCGCAGATGGCTGCAGCCGTCGCCGCCCTTGCCCGAGCGGACCATGATTCGTGCCGAATCGACGAGCATGGATCACCCTTGCCGCGAATGCGCGGCCGGGCTCAGTTGGCGCTGGGCACCACGTCGACGAAGCGACCGCGGAAGCGGACGGCACCCACGGCATGCGCCATGATGCTGTCGTCCTTCGCGAGGTAGGTGTTCAGGCCGGGCTTCCACTTGGTGCCGCACTGGCGCACGATGATGCAACCCGGTCGCGCCACCTCGCCACCATAGAGCTTGATGCCCCGGTACTGCGGGTTCGAGTCGCGGCCGTTCTGCGTGGAGCCTTGCCCCTTCTTGTGTGCCATGGCGAAGTCCTTCCTGAAATGGTGAGTCGAGCAGTCTAGCGGAAACCCCATGCCCTGCCAAGCCTTCCGGAAGCCCCGAGAGGCCCGCGCCCGAGCGGATTTATCGGTAGATCCAGCTGGGGTTGGCGGAGCCGGTTTCAGCCTCGGCCAGCGGCACCGGACCCCGAAGGGCCGATCGCTCGCCCGGAATCTGGTAGTCGATCCGCCAAGTCCGGCGCGCCACGATGCGCTTGCCGGTCTTCACGTCCTTGATCGCGTCCTCGCCATTGGAGATGCCCGAGACCAGCAGCGAGAAGCGCCGCAGTTCCGGTCCGGCCGGGAAGACCACGAAGCCCACCTTCGCGTTCGCGGGTCCCTGCCCCAGCGCACCCATCACGCCGTGGCTCTCCTGAAGCTGCGGATCATTCAGCAGTCGCTGGATCGCCTTGGTCACGTCGCCAGGCACGCCGCGGCCCTCAGGGGTGACACGGCCTTCCTCGTCGACCAGTTCCCAGCGCGGCGCGACGTGGCGGTCCTGACCGGTGCGGTTGAACAGCGTGAAGGTCGCGTACCAGTAACTCTCGCCGGTGGCGGCGTCGCGGTAGAGGCGCATCGGTCCAGCCTCGTACTCGAGGTTCCAGACCTCGTCGCTGCGCATGGCCGGACGCTTGGGAGTGACAGGCGCCTGTGGCGCGGCTTGGGCGTCGGCGGACTGCGAGAGCGCGAGAGCCATCACGAGCATCGAGAGCATTCCGGCATGGTACCGGGACCGCACCACCAGCCGGATAGCCTGCGGGCGTGCAGGAGCCTGATTCCCCAGCCACGCTCTCCGGGCCAGCCCCCGAGTCGCTCAGGCTCGCCGCCGCCGAGCGTCTGCTTGGGGGCCGCCGGACCGATGCCGAGTGGTTCCTGCGCCGCCTGCGCGACGAGGGCTGGCACCCCGAGGACCTCTGGTGCAGCCGCTCCACCTCCGGCCCCCTTCTGTCCGCCGCGCTGATCAGCCGGCATCCGGGCAGGACGGCCACCGTGGCGCTCTCCGCCAGCAAGGACCGCGCGCAGGCCGGAGAGGCCTCGGCCCTGCTTCGGGCGATCCAGCATGCACTGCGCCGCGAGGGCAAGGTTTCGCTGTTGCAGGGCATGGTGGCCGCTGAGGAGCCGCTGGCGGGCGAACCCTTCACCCAGGCCGGGTTTCTGGAGTTGGCGATCCTGGCCTGCATGGAGCGACCGAACAACCGAGCCGTGCCGCGGGTGGAGCCACGGCCGGGCGTGGAATTGCTGCCGGAGCGCGCGGCCGGCGATCTGGGCGCCCTGCTTCGACAGACCTACGAGGACACGCTGGATTGCCCCGGCCTGGCCGACCTGCGACGCGACGAGGACATCCTAGAGGGGCACCGCCGCGGCGGGAGTTACGACCCCGACCTGTGGACCGTGCTGCGCGTGGACGGCCGCGACGCCGGCGCCGCGCTGCTAAACCGGTTGCCCTCGACCGGCAGCGTGGAACTGACCTATCTAGGCCTTGCCAAGTGGGTGCGAGGCAAGGGGCTGGGAACGCTGCTGCTCGACGCCGCGCTGGCGAAGGCCGCGACCGTGCCCGAGCGCGTCGTGTCGCTGGCGGTCGACGAGCGCAACGCGCCGGCGGAACGCTTGTATCGCGCACGGTTGTTCCGAACTGTCGCGCGTCGCAGGGCTTTCGCCTTCGCGCTGAAGTCATCCACATGATGTGGACATCCGAGCGCTCGCTCGGTGGAGAAGATTTTCCTTCGCACGGAAGTGCCGCAGTTTCTGATGTTTCCCACCTCACGCGCACGAAAGATCAAAGATGTCACTTGCGGTTGTGAAGATTGCGTCTATCTTCCCAACGGCCCGCGCAGGATGCGGGGTTGTTTCAAGACGGTCGTGAGGTGATCCGCGCATCGGGAACCCGGTACGCGCGGCGGTCGCGTGGCCAGACGGACTCCGAATGGATTCGAAACACTGTGGATGGGGCTCGGAACGGCCTTGCGGGCCGCGCCGCGCTGTGGACTGGTCCGGACGCTCGTCCGGATCTTCGAATGGATCCTTGCCGGAGCGACGCGCACCGTGACTGCCACCCGAAACGCTGAGCTGCCTGCCAAGATCCGCAGGCTTCTGAACGAGCGGTTGGGCGAGCGGCGCGCGAGCGTGTGGTTCGATGGCGAAGCCCGGCTCGACGTGCGCGAAGGAAGGCTGCGCATCGAGTCACGCAGCTCGTTCGTCTCGGACTGGATCCAGCGCCACTTCCGGAGCGATCTGCAGGCCGCCGCACGCGAGACGCTGGGCAGCGAAGAGCTGCAGTGGGACGTGAGCGAGGCAGAGGCCGCCACCAGCAACCCGCGTGCACGCGTGGAGACCCCCGCACCGCACGCACGACCCACGGGGCGCGAGCGACGGCCCGAGCATGACCGCGGACCCACGCCACGAACGCTGTCCTCGAACTGGCGGCGTCTCGACAACTTCGTCGCGGGCACCACGAACCGGCTCGCACTCGATGCGGCGCGCCGTCTTGGCTCGGGGCCCGAGGGCGTGCGCTCCATGGTGGTGCATGGTGGCTGCGGCGTGGGCAAGACGCATCTGCTGCAGGGCATCTGCCGAGCCCGCCGAGAGCGCAACCCGCAGGCGCGCGTGCGCTACGTGCCCGCCGAGCAGTTCACGAACGAGTACATCCAGGCCGTGCGCGGCGGACAGCTTGACGCCTTCCGCGCGCGCATGCGTCGCGTGGACCTGCTCGCGATCGACGATGTGCACTTCCTGGCCGACAAGAGCGCCACGCAGAGCGAGTTCCTGCACACGCTCGACGCGCTGGATCTGGCGGGCTCGCAGATCGCGCTGGCCAGCGACGCGCACCCGCGCCTGATCCGAAAGTTCGCGCAGACGCTGGTGAGCCGCATGCTCGCGGGCATCGTGGTGCAGGTGGAGTTGCCGGATCCGCAGACGCGCGCCGCGCTGGCCGATCGGCTCGCGCTGCAGCGCGCGATCCGGCTCTCGCCGGAAGGCCGCGACCGCATCGCCGCCCGATGCGTGGGTGGCGCACGCGAGATCGAGGGCCTTCTCACGCGCATCGACGCGCTGCGAGCCGTCACGGGCGCCGGCGGTCCCGTGGGTGCCGGCGAGGTGCAGGCGATCCTGCAGCAGGACGACGCCAATCGCGGCACGCAACCCGTGCGGCTTCCCGAGATCGTCGACGTGGTCTGCAACCGCATCGGCGTGGAGAACGAGCAGCTTCGCGCGAACGGCCGTCATCGTCGCGTCACCTTGGCGCGCGGTCTGGCGGCGTGGCTTGCGCGCGACCTGACGGCGATGAGCTTCCCCGAGATCGCGCGAGGCCTCGGTCGTGGCGCGCACTCGGCCGTGCATGGGGCCTGCGCCCGCGTGCAGGCGCTGCTGGACGCCGACGCGCGCGTGGACGCTGGCGCCATGGGCGAGATGATGGCGCGGGAACTCGTGGCGCAGCTTCGCCACGCGCTCCGCGCGGCTGCACGACCCTGAGTCGCACAAGCCCTTCGCTACACTCGCGCCCATGTCCTTGGCGCGTCTCTGCTGCATCGTCGCCCTAACCGTCGCGGCTCTTTCGGCGTCTGCGCGGGCGCAGCGAGTCGACCCCGCCGACGCGGCCACGCTGGCGCTTCGCAATGCGGTGACCTTCAACCCCAACGGAACGCAGCACGCGCGACTGGTGGCGTTGCGTGCGCTGAAGGATCCGGCGATGCAGCCGATGTTCGAGGCGCTGCTGAAGGCCGACGAGGCCCCGCTTCGGCTGGATGGCCTGTTCGGCCTTGCGGAACTCGCGGGCGAGCGCGGCGTGGATCCTGACGCGCTGCGCGCGATCGGCGACGCGGCCGTTCGCACGATCGCCATTACCGAGTGTCTGGGCCTTGGCGTGCTGAAGCCCGAGGGCATCCGCAGCATCCTCGCGTGGGACGACCTGCCGGCCTATGACCGCGTGCTGCTGGTCGCCGAACTGAACCGCCAGCACGCGCCATGGGAAGTCGCGCTGCTCGGCGACGCGACGACCTCCAGCACCGCCGAGGTGGCCGGCCTCGCGGCCATGCTGGCACTGGAACGTGGCGATGACGCACCCTGGCAGGCGCTCGGCGCAAAGCTGGCGCCACTGGATCCCGCGGACCGGAGCGACCTGCTGCGAAGACTGTGCGACGCAAGTCGCCACTACGAACTTGTCAAGGCCATCGCGCCGCTGATGGAGGCGACCAAGGATTCGCCGGGCGCGGATCGGCTCGCGGCGATCGCCGCGGCGCTGGCGTGGGACAAGGCGCGCGGCCGCGACGCGTTGCTGGCGCTGGTGCAGTCCGATCGCAGGCCACCGAACCTCACCCAGTGCGGTCTGCTCATGCTGGCGGGCGGCGACACCCTCAAGGCCGAGGACTTCGCGCTGCTCCAGGGTGCCAACGGCATCGCGCAGACGATCGGCGCCGCCGGCGCGGCCGTCCGCTCGGGCTCCGCCGACGTTGCCCCCGCGCTCACGCGCCTGATCGCCGCGGGCAATCGTCCCGCCGCGGAATGGGCGCTGCGCGAGGCCGCGCGCCTGCCGGCGGACACGCGGCGCGAGATCCTGCTGCGCACGATCGACCGCCTCGAGTCCATCGAACAGCCCGTGATGCAGGACCAGCTGCTCGCCGCGCTCGCTGCGCGTGAATTGATCGCGACCGACGCAGCCGAACTCGCGAAGCGCGTCACGCGCCAGGGTGGCCGACCCGAGATTCCCGAGGCGATCGTGACCGCCATGTGCGACATGGGCACGCCCGAGGCCACCACGTTCGCGCGCATGGTGCGCGGCCGCATGGCCCAGCGCGGCGAGAGCATGGCGCTGGTCAGCATCGCGAAGACGGCGGACAGCCTGACCCCTGCGGAACAGCTGGAGCTTGCGCGCATCGGCGGTGGCGGTGGCCGCGTCGAGGAACCCATCCAGATGCAGGCCGCGTGGCTCTACCTGCGTCACGCGAAGAAGATCTCGAAGGCCCTGCCACAGCTCACCCCCCGCTGAACCATGATCCCCCTGCACCAGCCTGCCCTTGAGCCCGAAGATTTCGACGCCGTATCCCGTTCCCTGCGATCGGGTCGGCTCACGATGGGTCCGTCGCTGGTGGCTTTCGAGCAGGCGATGGCCCAGCGCACCCGACGACCCCATGGCGTGGGCGTGTCCAGCGGGTCGATCGCGATGGAGATCGCGCTGAAGGCGCTCGGCATCGGCACGGGCGACGAGGTCCTGGTGAGCGCGTTTGGCTACAGCACCAACGTGAACGCCGTGCTGCACGTTGGCGCGCGTCCGATCCTCGTCGACATCGATCCCTCCACGCTGAACATGGATCCCCACAAGGCCGAGCGTGCCGCGACGCCACGCACCCGGGCCATGCTGGTCGCCGAGACCTTCGGCAATCCGGCTGGCATGCCCGCACTGATCGCGCTGTGCTCGCGGCTTGAGGTCCCGATGGTCGAGAACGCCACCGAGGGACTCGGCTGTGAACTGGGCACCGACAACGTCGGGCGCTTCGGCCGTCTGGCCTGCTTCGGATTCTTCACGAACCGACCCATCACCACCGGCGAGGGCGGCATGATCGTGACGCACGACGACCATCTGGCGCGCGCCTGTCGCGCGATGCGCCATCAGGGCCGCGTGGACCGCTTCAGCTTTCCGGATCAGCCGCAGGAACTCGGTACCAAGCTGCAGCACGCCTTCGACGGCTATGACGCGCGCCTCCCCGAGATGAACGCGGCGCTCGGCCTCAGTCAGCTGCAGCGCCTCGACGCCAGCATGCAGCGCCGCAGCGAGGTGGCCGACGCCTACGTGCGCCGCCTGGCCGGCGAACCCGACGTGATCCTGCCCGGCGTGCCCGCCGATTGCCGGATGAGCTGGAGCAGTTTCGTGATCCGTCTCTCCGATCGATTCACGAAGGACGATCGCGACTTCATCATCGACGGCATGCACCGGCTCGACATCGGTGCCGCGGACTGGTGGCCCTGCGCCGCGCTGCTGCCGCATGTGCGCCAGATCCTGGGCCATCAGCCCGGCGACTTCCCCGTGTCGGAACGGCTCGCCCAGCGCACGCTGGCGCTGCCGTTCTTCGAGCGCATCACCGACACCGACATCGACGCGGTGTGCGACGCCCTTCGGCTCCTGATGGGCCGCGTGGGCGGAGCGCGCGACTAGGCGCTCAGGCCACCTTCGCTTCGCGAGCCAGCAGGATCGCCAGCAACGCCGCACGCTCCGGCAGGCTGTCGGGCCAGAAATACTCGTCCAGCCGATGCAGGTTTCCGCCTCGCACGCCAAGGCCATCAAGCGTCGGAGGCCCTGCGTACTGGATCAGGTTGGCGTCGCTCACGCCACCGGTCGACGCCAGGCCCACGCGAAATCCAAGGTCCGCCGCCACCGCCTGCGCGCGCTCGGCCATCGCCCGGACGGCGTCGGTGCACGGCTTCGCCGGGCGATTGTGCAGGCGCTGCACGCGCACACGGGGCACCGCGTCGTCGCCACCGGTCGCAAGCGCGTCGAGCGCGGCACCAAGCTTGGCGCCCTCCGCCTCGTCGCGGTAGCGCAGGTTGCCCCACGCACGCGCGCGATCCGGAACGATGTTCGTGGCGGCGCCACCCTCCAGGGGCCCGATGTTCACGATGCGTCCGCATGTGACATCGGCCAGCGCGCCCGCCGCCACCACCGCCGTCGCAAGCGCCTGTACGGCGCTCACACCCTTGGCGAAGTCTCGACCCGCGTGCGCGGCCCAGCCGGTCGCCTCAAGCATGAACTGACCGCTGCCAGGGCGCTCCACCACCAGGTCGCCCTCGCCCGCAGCGGGCTCGACCACGAACGCGCGGTCATGTGCGCGCGCCACCTGCTCGATGGTGCGCGCCGATCCGAAGCTGCCGCTCTCCTCGTCGGTCACGATCACCACGGTCCACGCGACCTGCGCGCCCGATGCCTCGAGCGCCTCCAGCGCGGAAAGCAGCACCTCGACGCCACCCTTCATGTCGACTACGCCCGGCCCGACCATCGCGCCGTCCGCGCGCGGCTCCAGTCGCTGGAAGGGCCCGGCCGGATCGTGCACCGTGTCGACATGGCCGCACAGCAGCATGCGCGGACCGGTGCGGCCTTTCAGCCTGCGCGCCACCAGCGTGGCCACCCGGGCGTCGCTCGCGGGGCGCGGATCGATCCACGCGGGGCGCGCCTCGGCGGGCACCATCTCGATCTCGGCGCCAAGCGCGCGCAGACGCGTCGCGATCATCGACTGCAAACGCTCCAGTCCTTCGCGGTGGCCGTGCCCGGATGGAATCGACACCATCTCCGACACCCGCGCGATCATCGTCTCACGCGTGGCGTGCAGGCGATCGCGGATCTCCCGTTCTTTCGCGTCAAGCGCCATCAGCCCGCCTCCTTCGCAAGATCCGGCGCCAGCGCGCCCTCGGCCACGAACTCCGCGGGGCCGGTCATGCGCACGCTCGCTTCGCCGCCCTCCCACGCGATGCCCAGAACGCCCCCCAAAAGCGCGACCCGCATCGGCGAACGCGCCCGGCCCAGACGCACGGCCGCCACGCCGACGGCGCTCGCGCCCGTGCCGCAGGCCATCGTCACGCCGCTGCCACGCTCCCAGGTTCGCATGCGCAGCGAACCATCCGGCTGCGTCTGCACGACGTGCACGTTGATCCGCTCTGGAAACGACGGATGACGCTCGATGAACGGTCCCACGACCTCCAGTGGAACGGCCGCGACGTCGCGGCACCACAGGATCGCGTGCGGATTGCCCATGCTCACCAGCGACAGCGTGCCTTCCAGTCCACAGGCATGCTGCCACGCCGCGTCGATCGCGAGACCGCTCCAGAAACGCTCAGGCATGGTCCATCCGAACACGTCCGCGTCCGGCGCCACGCCCGGAAGGCGCGCGGGCACACGCGCACAGGCGGTGACCGGCGCGCCCATGTCCACCGTCGCCTCGAACGCAGGTTCGGCGCGCCACGACACGGCGAGCGTTCCACGACCGGTCTGCACACGCATGGGATTCGCCGCGCTGAGTCCGCGCTCCGCGGCGAAGCGCACCACGCAGCGGATGCCGTTGCCGCACATCTGCGCCTCGCTTCCGTCGGCGTTGAAGATGCGCATGCGCACGTCGGCGCCCGCGTCGGACGGCCCCACCAGGATCAGCCCGTCACTGCCCACGCCGCGATGCCGGTCGCTGACCGCGCGCGCCAGCCGTGCCGGATCAACCACGTGCTCGCGATGCGCGTCGATGTACACGTAGTCGTTGCCGAGTCCGTGCATCTTCGCGAAGCGCACGCTCATTCCCCCGCATCCGGCCGCGCCACGCTGCCCAGGTCCACCACCACCGGACCGTGTCGGTAGTAGTCCACGTTGAGCTCGCGGCGCTTCAGGAAGGTGAACACCAGGCAGTTCGCGCGGGTGCTGTCGGCGTAGCTGAAGTCGCCGATGTGCGGCCCGGCGTAGCGCTCGTTGTCGTAGCTCTGCGCGTGAAGATGGAAGTGGAAGAGGCCGGTGTAGCCCTGGTCGAACATCGCCTGCGGCGCCTCGAAGCGCACGTCGCTTCCCTTGACCTTCGGAATGCACTCGACCAGCTCCGCCGCACCGTCGCGCTTCACCGAGAGCAGACCGCCGTACTCGGTGGAGCGATCCTCCAGATCCCGATCGGCGAGCTCGAAGAGTCGCTTGCGCACCGCCGTGTCCTCCAGCAGGTCCATCGCCAGCGTCATCGCCGCCAGATCGCCCCAACGCAGCTTGCCGCGCTGCGCGTAGAGCGTCTCCTGATGATCGGTCATGTAGCCCTCGAGCGAGGCCATCGCGATGCGGCTGCCGTTGGCGCTGCGGCGCGCCTCCACGCGCGCGTAGAGCTCGGGCGCGCTGGCCTGCAGCAGTTCCGGCTTGCGACGCGCCGCGGCCACCGCGATCGGCAGCTCCCGGATCTCCAGCGTCTCGCGCGTCTGCGCGGGCAGCTTCGCCACCGCCTGGCGCGCCTCGTCCCAGAAGATCGCGTTGGCGGTGGTCAGCAGCGCCTGCATCCACAGGATCTCCTCGCGCGTGGTGGGCAGGATGCCCATCTCCTTGGCGCAGCGACGAAGGTCGCGCAGCAACGGATCGTCGGCCTGCGTCTCGCCGCTCGCCAGCAGGGCGACCAGCCGCTCACGCTGCCCCTGCCGCTGCAGCAGTTCCCAGCAGCGCATGCGAAGGTTGCGATCCTTCATTGGATCCGACTTCACCAGCAGGTCCACCAGCACGTCGGTCAGCTTGTCCTCGCCATGCAGCGCCACGAGCGCCTTGCGCTCCGGCCGGTCTTCGGGCCGATCGACCCAGCCCGGAAACGGCACGGCCCACGCGCGCACCAGCGTTGGGGTGAGGTCGTTCCAGCGCTCCGCGGCGATGCGCTCGCAAAGCCACTGCCGCCACGCCAGCGCGTCCAGCTTCGGCAGATTCAGCGCGAGCACATCCTTCAGTCCCTGCGCATCGCGGGCCTGCAACCGAAGGAAGGCCTGCTCGCGTACACCCTGCGTGTAGCCAGGCTGATAGATCATCTTGCGGAGTTGCTTGTCGTAGGCCTGGGCCTGCTCACCACCCGTGACTGCATCGAGCGCCTCCATCGCGGCCTCCTGCTCCGTGGGAAGCGCACCTGGGCGCGCCAGCGTGGCCAGCGGATCCTTTGGGCGCGGTGCACCACAGGCCACGCAGGCCAGCAAGACCACGCGAATGCACCAGCCTGCCCACGCGTCGGCGCGGATCATGTGGCGAGTCTACGGGGATTCGGAGACCGCGCGCCGCGGCTCAGGCGTTCTCGCCACCCGCCGCAGGCCGGATCTGGCCCGCGACCGGATTGCCATCCTTCTCGGCTGCGCTGATCTGGTCGGCGACCTCACGGCGATGCACGTCGACTTCCCGGGGGAACTCGAAGGCCAGACGCACCCGATCACCCTTGATGGCGGCGATGCGAACGATGCCCAGCGGCGCCGAAGGGTTGCCGATGATGACCTCTTCGCCTTCGCGTCGGGTGATGACGAGCATCGTCGGACCTCCTGCCCGACCTGTCGCGCCGCGGTGCTCCAAGCCTCCGCAATTCCATGCGCCACCAGATCGTGAGCCATTCCGCTCAGGGCCCCTGAAGGTAGCCGGAACCGCGGCCCGACCCAAGCCCCTTGTTTTCAGGGGTTTCCGCGACAAAACGAAAATGCCCCCGCAGCAGCGTCCCGCTGCGGGGGCATCGACGGATGGACGCCGAAGCGTCCGTTGGGCATCTGCCGCCTTCCATGGCGAGCAGAATCCCTGACAGAGGCGGGCCGTCCATGGCCCGAGTGATCTTCGCGGCGCGGGTGGCTCGTGGGGGCCGTCCGTGGCCCGCTCGTCGCCAACCGTCCGCCTACGACCTGCCGAGGGCCGTCCGTGGCCCGGGGCAGGTCTTCGCTGGCTCCACCGCGAATCCTGCGGTGGGGTCGGAAGTCCCGTGCAAGGCGTCGCGCTCAACCGGCTGCGCGGTTGCGGAGCGCCTCGCGAGCCTTGCGCCACACGTCGGTGGTCGAAGGCTCCAATCGATCGCGTTCCCCCTTCCATTGCTGGGGCGTGCAGAGCTCAAGGTGATCGCGCACCCCGAGAATGACGATGGTGCCGGCGAGCCCGAAGCGCTCGAGCATGCGATCCGGAATGCGGATGCGGCCCGCCTTGTCGAGCGGGGTGCGCGCGGACTGGCTGAAGACGAGGCGCTCGAAACTCTGCAGCGAGTCATCACCGACGAGCGAACCACCGAGCGCCTTCGCGAGTTCGGCGAAGGTGTCCTCGGGCCAGAGCCAGAGAAATCCGTTGGGACCAGGTGCCGCGACGAAGACCGCGTCCTCGCCCTCGCTCGGCATGCACGCGCGAAGTTCGCTCGGCACAGCCAAGCGTTGCTTCGCATCAAGGGCATGTTCGAATTCACCGAGGAAGAGCATGGGAGCACCGTGCACGGCACTCTAAATCCTTATGCCCCACTTTGCAACACTTCGCCCCACAATTCGTCTCATCCACACACTTTCAACCAACTTTCCGGCCCAACGGTTCTCGGAACCAGCGTCCCATATTCCGCAAGTTTGTGATTTACAGGTACTTGCGCTCGCAAAGTTGCGATTTCGGTCTACGGTAGCTCTGTGACGTCGCGGCGCGATTGGCCGGCGATCGACCGTTCTCAGGTCGCGGACCTGCTGGATTCCATTCCGAGCGGGCGCTTTCTCATCACAAGCCGGTTCGGAGAGGCCCGCTCGGCGGCGATCGTGCGCTGGGTCCAGCAGTGTGCGACCCACCCGCCCATGGTGATGGTGGCCATCGAAAAGGGTCAGGCGCTGAGTCCGATCATCCGTGACGCACGCAACTTCGCGCTCTGTCGCGTGGATGATGGCGATCCGCTGATCGACCGCGTCTTCCAGGCGATGCCGGACCACGGACGCGATCCCTTCCTCGGCCTTCCACACCTGAGCACCCCAAGTCTCTGCCCCGTGCCTTCGCGCGCGTTGTGGTGGATCGATTGCGAGATCGTGCGCCACATGGACATCGAGAGCGACCACGAGATGTGGATCGCGGGCGTGCATCACTTCGGGCGACTTCAGCCCGATCGCGTGGCTTCTCGGAGCGTGTCGCGCGCGCTGGCCAAAAAGGCCAGCGGCAAGCGCCCCGTGAAACGCCGCGCACGCTGAGCACCCCTACCATCGCGGCGTGCCGCGGAACCCCAGCAACCTGCATGACCGCGACTATCGCGCCGAGGCGCGACGTTTCGCCACGCTGCCGCATCCGATCATCGATGTGCACGCGCATGTGAACGGCGCACGCGCCGCCGTGCTGTTGCGCGAGGCGATGGACCTGTACGGCGTGCGCGACATCTGGTCGATGACCGCGCTGGAGCAAGCGCCCGCGGTGCGCGAGGCCTTGGGCGATCGGCTTCGCCTGATCGCGATGCCGGACTTCGCCTCGAAGGATCGACGACATGCGCATGGACAGGGATTCCTGGAGCGAATCGAGGGCTATCACCGCGCCGGAGCCCGGATCTGCAAGTTCTGGGCGGCTCCGCGCATCACCGACTTCGCGATCGAGCTGGGAGATCCGGCGCTGTTCCGGCTGGACGCGCCCGCGCGCCTCGAGGCCATGCAACTGGCGGAGCGCCTGGGCATGTCCTTCATGACGCATGTGGCCGATCCCGACACCTGGTTCGCCACGCGCTACGCCGACGCCGCGCGCTACGGCACCAAGCGCGACCACTACCTGCCGCTCGAACGCCTGCTGGATCGATTCCACCTGCCGTGGATCGCCGCCCACATGGGAGGCTGGCCCGAGGATCTCGGGTTCCTCAGCGGCCTGCTGGACCGACATCCGAACCTGCATCTCGATTCCAGCGCGACCAAGTGGATGGTGCGCGAACTCTCCCGACACGATCGTGACGCGCTGGTCGACTTCCTTCGCCGCTTCCGAGGTCGCATCCTGTTCGGAAGCGACATCGTGACCACCGACGACCATCTGGTGCAGGCCGAGGGCAAGACCGAGATGGCCGCGAAGGCAAGTGCGCCCGAGGACGCGTTTGACCTGTACGCGAGCCGCTACTGGGCGCTTCGCACGCTGTGGGAGACCGATCACGACGGACCAAGCCCGATCGCCGATCCGGATCTGGCCATGGTGCATCCCGATCGTCACGGCACCATGGACGCCCCACCGCTGCGCGGCAAGCGCCTTCCTGCCGACCTGCTGCGGGATCTCTACTTCGACGCGGCCAGCGCGCTGTCGGCTCGGATCGACGCGCGCGCCTCGAAGGCCTGAACCGCGCCCGCGAAGGCCTCGCGACGCGAGGTCGACGCGTGGCGCACGCGCGCCGCCACCGCGAGATCCCGGCGGCGATCTCCATGCTCCAGCAGCTCAATCAGCCGCGCAGCCAGATCGTTCGGCGGCCGCGCAAGAAGCCCGTCCACGCCGCGCTCAATCATGGGGGCCGCGAGCGAACCCTCGGCGGCGATCAGGGGCGCGAAGGCACCGGCGGCGACCGCGGGATCCAGCGCCGTTCCATCACGCCCTCCGCCCGGCAACGAGAGCCAGACGTCGATGGCGGGCGCGGCCTCGGCCAGATCCGTGCGGAGTTCGGCGAAGTGCACCGCGCGCCGCATGCCGATCGAACGCGCGAAGACCTGCGTCGAGCCTGCCTCGGCGGTCGACGCATCGAGCACCAGCGCGGCGTCCAGGCCCGCCATGCGCACGCGCCCCACGGCATGCAGCGCGGACCAGGCGTCACCCACGCCCGGCGCCGCAGGAAGCAGGCCAATGAGCAGCGTGCTGTCCGCGATGTCACGCGTCTGGCGCCAGGCCTGACGGCGCGCACCGCCCACATCGGGCTCCGCGACCATTGGCACCGGTGCCTGCAGCACACGCACACGCATCGAGGGCCATCCGGCCGCACAGACTCGATCCGCGCACAGGTCACCCATGCAGAGCAGTTCGGCGTCGAACGCGATCGGACCTGTGGCAGGCGCGTCATCCAGGACAAGCACGCGTTCGGCCGCGTCCCGGGCGCGTACGGCCACTTCCGCCGCCCGCGTACCCCACGCCATCACGCCCTCGGCTCCCCAATGCTCGGCAAGCCGCTCCAGCGCCCGCGCCGCCAGTGCTGCGGATCCCGCCGGAACG
Organism: Planctomycetota bacterium; assembly: GCA_016872835.1. GTDB lineage: Bacteria > Planctomycetota > Phycisphaerae > Phycisphaerales > SM1A02 > SYAC01. Next base: position 39,466 of record VGYX01000011.1, read on the forward strand.
GGAATGCGCGCCCTTGCCCATGGTGCCACGCGACTGCCAAGCGCGACGATCGGAGCATTCGCGTGTGTTCGCGCCAACGCGCACAGCCAACGCGATGCGCCCGGCCCATCCGGATCCACCAGATGCAGCGCCGGCGCGATCGCGTTCACTTGCGGATGCCCACGCCCTTGCCCAGCTCGCTCTTCTCGTGCTTGTAGAAGAGCTTGCCGATGCGGTCGCCCAGATTCGTGGCGAGTTGCTCCTCGACGGACCGCTTGCCCGTGGTGCTGTTGTAGAGATCAAGGCTGACTTCGCGCATGTCGCTGGTCACCTCGACGCCCGGATCCTCCACGTCGGTCGGGAACAGGCGCTGGCGATTGGTGGCGTCGATCACGCGCACGCGCGCCATCGCGTTGGGCAGCGGATTGCCGCCCGGCTCGGCAAGATTGAAGCTCATGATCCGGACGTAGACCACCACTTCCGCTCCGACCTTCTCGCCGATTTCCGACGTGGAGATCGGCTTGCCGGCGGACTCGTCGCGACGGGCCACCGCCAGCGCGTCGCGCGAGGCGATCGCCTCGGGCACGAGTTCCTGCGCCAGCAGGTCACTGGCCACCTTGTCGCCGATCACGGTCCGAAGCTGGGTGCGGCTGAGCAGGTTCTTGCGGTCGTCCACGAACACCACGACCTTTCGATCGGGCAGCGTGTACTGCGCCTCGTTGCTCGGCGGGCCCTCGATGATGTAGGCCGCCGGCACGACGATGTTGCAACCCTCCACCGCCAGCATGGCGAGCGCGAGCAGGAGTCCCTGGATCCGGGTGGCGGTCATGCTCACTTGCGGATGTCCGGGTACTTGTCCTCGATGTGGTCGTAGAAGACCCAGGCGCAGTTGCGCACGAAGGTCGACACCAGACCGTTCTGCACCAGCACCTGACTGAGCTGGTCGCGCGCGGTGCCCTCCTGCGGCGGGAACTTCGCGGTCACGTTCCACTGCTCGATCATCTCGTCGGGTTCGATGCCGTCGCGCTCGATCACGCCCACGTGCGCACCGCAGACGCCCTCCCACATCCAGCGATTGCCCGGCGGATTCAAGCGATATTCGTAGATGTCGACCACCACGATGCGGTCCACGTCGAGCTCCTCGGCGACCTGACCCATCGGCATCGCCGCCCAGGAGGGCCGCTGGTACTGGAAGTTCAGGACCGTGCGCGGATCGAGCACCTTGATGCCCGAGACGTTCTCGTGCAGGCGCTGCGACAGGTTGGCGGACACGTTCGGCATGAGCGTGGGGTGCTCGTACAGCACGCCCATGTCGGCCTTCACGAGGACCGCCACGCGCTTGTTGTCCAAGCCGGTGTACTTGGCCAGCACCTCGATCTTCTTCTCGCGCTCAATGTTGTGGCCGATGGCACCCACGATGCCCGGCAACTGGCAGGCCGCCAGCGCAAGCGTCAGGGCGGTCAGGAGCGCACGCCTCATCATGCGGCACCTCCTGGTGCGATCAGGATCTTCCATCCCCACGCGGCGACCAGCACCACGCCCGCGACGATCGCGGTGCGCCCGCAAGCCAGCGGGCGGAACAGTCGATGCACCGGTTGCCCGAGCATCGCGCACCAGCCCGCGACCACGGCCACAAGCGCACATGTGACCGCCAGCAGGAAGCCGCCGGGCTGCGCCCACAGAGCGGCGAGCCACTCGCCACGCACCGTGTGGGCGAAGGAGGTGGTCATGCCACACGTCAAGCATGGAATGCCGAAGAACATCGGCCATGTGCAGGAAGGCAGGCCGAGCTGCCGATGCGTGCCCATGCCCACCACAGCGGGCACCAGCGTGGCGGCCACCACCAGCGGCGCCGCACCTGCGCACGCGACCAGCAGCGCAGCCATTCGTTGCATCGGGGGCATCGTCGCGGCGGAAGGCATGAAGAGCGAGATTCTACTCCAAGCGATCCGCCGAATCGCGCCAAGCACGAATGGCCGGAGCTCGACACAATCCGGGCATGGCAGCGCTTGCGCAACCGTGGATCGACGGCCATCTCGACCTGGCGTACCTGTCCCAGCACGGCGTGGATCTTCGCGCCACCAGCGCGTCGCCGGATCGTTTCGGCGTGAACCTGCCAGCGCTCGCGGCGGGCGGCGTGGGGCTGGTGCTGGGCACGATCTTCACCGAACGCGGCAGCACGGATGCATGGGGCTATCCCGACGACGACGATGGAAGCGCCGCGGAGCATGCCGGCCGACTGCAGCTTGAGATCTACGAACGACTTGAGGCAAACGGCCACATCCGCATCGTGCGGCGTCGTGGCGATCTGGATGGCTTCGGCGAAAGTGGCCTGCTCCGCGTGGTCATCCTGATGGAGTGCGCGGATCCGATCCGCACGCCTGCGCATGCGCGTTGGTGGTTCGATCACGGCGTGCGCGTGGTGGGCATGGCGTGGGCGTACGGCTCGCGCTACTGCGGCGGCAACGCGCAGGACGGTCCATTGAGCGTGCAGGGCCGCGAGTTGGTGCAGGCCCTCGATGCGCTCGGTGTGCTGCACGATGCGAGCCACCTGAGCCGCCAGAGCTTCGATGACCTGATGCAGGTGACGGATCGCTGCGTGGTGGCAAGCCACTCGAACTGCGCCTCGATCACCGCGGATGTGCCACGCCACCTCACCGACACGCAGATCCGCGCCATCGCCGCGCGCGGGGGCCTCTGCGGGCTGAACCTGTACGGCAAGTTCTTGGCGAAGGACCGCACTGCCACCCTGGATGACGCCGTACGCCACGTGCTGCATGTGCGCGCCCTGGCCGGCGACGGCTCGATCGCGCTTGGCAGCGACTTCGATGGCGGCTTCACGCCGCTGGCCTGCCCTGTCGGTGCGCAACGCCCGGAAGAGTTGCCGCGACTCGGCGCGGCCCTTGAGGGCGCGGGTGTGACAGGTACGGCCCTCGAGGGGTTCCGCAACGCGAACTGGCTGCGCGTGCTGCGGCAGTCGCTTCCTGAATGAATCGCTTGTCGAGTGTCAGGGCTGCATCGACCGCTCGTCATTGAGCGGCACGTACGTCCAACCCGCGGCGGCGCGGACCAGCAGGTCCAGGCGCACGCCGGTGTGGTGCCACTCGATCGCTCGGATGGCGTCGGTGGAGACGAGTCGCTCCACCAGCGGCAGCGGATCGGCGGCCAGACCCGGGAAGCCCGCGCGAAGGATCGCCGCGTGACGCTGCGCCCAGGCGCGTGCCGGTCGCAACGACGCGGCCTGATCGATCCAGGCGAGCAGGTGCAGTCGACCTGACTCGTCAGTGGCGAACTCCACCTGCGGATGACCGGGGCAGCGGATCGCGACGGGCCACAGGCCAGGAATGCACGGCGCGATCGCGTCGGGCAATCCGCCCACCACCAGCGGCGCCGAAATCATCGGAACCACCGAAGCGGGCACCGAGGCGGCGACGGAAGGCGTCGCCTCGGCGAAGACGGGAGCGGCGGGCGGCATGGTTGCGGGCCGCACGACCGAAGGTGCCACCGGCCGTGGCATCACCGGCGTGGGCTGCGGTGCGCCAGGCGCCGCGCCGCGCGCCCATGCTGCGGCGCCGGCGGTGCGGATCGCGGCCAGCAGCTCCGCCGGCTGCACCACCTCGCCGTAGAAGCGCTGCTCGCTCACCGCCGTGCGCTCAAGCCGCGGAAACGCACCAGCCAAGGGAACAGGCTGCTGCAGGAAAGCCTGCGACGCTGTGCTCACGGTGGCTGCCGCATCCTTGGCGGCGCCCTCCTCGCATCCCACGATCGCGATCGGCGTGAGCGGCGCGCTGCGGCCCGCATTCTTCGCCGATTCCACCAGACGGCGCACCCACTGGTACGCCGCCACCGTCGCGGCCTCGTCGCCACCCGACACCACCACGGCCTCGTCAGCCTCGAGCGCCGACACCGTGTCGATCTCACCACCCGATCGCGGAACCACGAACCAGCGGCGCGCGACGGTGGCGGCCTGCAACAGCCACGCAGCCAGGTCACCACATGCACTCTCTGCGACGCCGGTCGCGTTGAGCATCGCCACCTGCACGCCGTCGCCGGCCATGCGGATGAGCGCGCTCGGTCGCGCGTCCAGACGCGCCGCCACATGCCAGATCCACGGATGCGCCAGCACCGGCAGGTTGCCCGGCACCAGCGGCGTGATCACGGCGGCGCCCTCCCTCGACGCCGACGAGGCCGCGCGACTGATGACGGCTTCCATGCCGCCCGTGGAGGTCGGCTCGTGATCGCCCAGAAAGAGCGAGGCGAGCCGATCGAAACGATCGTCGATCATGCTTGGCCCTCCGCCTTGGCAGGCTCGGAGGGCGTGTCCTGTGTCGGCGCCGACGCGTCGATCTCGGCGCTGAAGCCCGCGTGCGCACGCATGCGCGCAAGCAGATCGGCCACACGCGGGCTTGCCGGCTCGGCAGGTTCGGTGGCGAGCGGCTGCACCGGCATCGCGATGGTGTTGCCGGCGCTCGCGCGCGTGCACGCAGTCGGATGCTCCATCAGCCAGTCGACCAGCCGCACGAAGTCCTCGCAGGCGGGACTACCCGGCGCGTACTCGGTGATGGGCTGACCGAATCCTGCTGCCTCGCGCAGCACCTCATGCTCGCGGATCGAGAGCGGCAGCGTGGTCGCGCCATGTCGGCGCTGGATCGCCGCGTGCAGATCGCTCGCCAGCTTGGCATCGGGGCGGTGCAGCGTGGGAAGAATGTGCAGCGGAAGCGGACGACCCAGACGTGCGGCCATCGCCTCGATGGTGGCCACCTGACGCTCGGAACCCTTCAGCGCAAAATAGCCCGTCTCGACGGGTACCAGCGCCTCGTCCGCGGCACGCAGTGCGTTGAAGGTCAGCAGGCCGATGGTCGGCGGGCAGTCGATGATGCACCAGTCGAAACGATCCACGAGTCGATCGAGCAGCTTCGCCAACCGAGCGTCGCGATCGGCGACGATCGCGAGTCCGCCGCGCGCCGCCTCAAGGCCCGCCAGCGCCACGGTGCTTGGCGCCAGTCGAAGGTTGCGCGCGACCTCCCACAGCATGCGCTCGGGGTTTTCGCCGCCGACCGGCTCGGCAAGCAGCGCCTCGGCGATGCCCGTCTCGATGCGGTCTTCCGGAACGCCCAATCCCGCGGCGCAGTGGCTCTGCGGATCCAGATCGACCAGCAGCGTGCGCAACCCCCGTGCGGCCAGGGTGGCCGCAAGGTTGATGCTGGTGGTGGTCTTGCCACAGCCACCCTTCTGATTGACGATCGCGACCGTCCGCATCCGTGCGTCCGCTGGCCTCGGGCGACCCCATCCGGGGGTCTCGGCGCGTCCCCGCGCGCCTCCGGCGCGCACCTACAGGGACGCTTCGTCATCGGCTTGAGCCCGCGCGCGACTTCGCTATTCCCCGCGGGGTTCTTCAGGCGCCGACGGCGGACCAGCCGGCGTCCACGATGGCGTCGGTCGCGTCGTCCAGCACCGCAGGCTGACCCGGGCCACGAAGCAGCACGAGACGCCTGCGCCCGCCGGAACCCTTCTTGTCGAAGCCCATCGCGACGTTCAAGGTCGCACGATCCACCGATGTCGGAACCTTGGTTGGCAGCCCGACTTGCGCAAGCGCCGCCGCAACCTCGGCTGGGTCCGCGTCTGGCCACCAGCCCGCGGCCCTGCTTGCGGCGACCGCCGCGACCAGCCCGATCGCCACGGCCTCGCCATGACGAAGCCGATCGTGCAACACCGATTCCAGCGCGTGTCCGAACGTGTGGCCCAGATTCAGGTGGGCCCTCTCGCCGCACTCGAATTCGTCCCGGCTCACCACTGCCGCCTTGATCGCGACGGAACGACGGACCAGTTCCTCCAGCGCGACGGGCTCGCGCGCCAGGATCGACGCGCACGTGCCGCGCATCCACCGCAGCATCGCAGGATCCGCGATCAGCGCGTGCTTGACGCACTCGGCCAGCCCGCATCGGAAGTCCCGGTCCGACAGCGTGGCCAGGGTGTCCACGTCGCACAGCACCCACGACGGCGCATGAAAGGCGCCCGCGAGGTTCTTCCCAAGTCCACCCTTCGGCAGCGGCAGGTTCACCGCGGTCTTTCCGCCGATCGACGCGTCGACCATCGCCAGCAGCGTGGTCGGCGCCATCACCAGCGGAATGCCACGAAGGAACGTGGCGGCGGCGAAACCGGCCAGATCGCCCGCGATGCCGCCTCCCAGTGCGACCAAGGCATCGCCGCGTTGCATGCCGGCCTGCAGCATGGCGGCCCATACGCGCTCGACTGCGGCGATCGACTTCTCGTTCTCGTCGGCCTGCAGCGGCACGACATGCACGCGCAGTCCCGCCGCCTCCAGCGACGCGTGCGCGGCGGGCGCCCATCGCGTCCGCACACCCTCGTCCACCGCCAGCATGATCACGCGCGCGCCCGGCACCGCCTTGCGGACACCCTCGCCCAACACCGACAGGCCACCTCGGCGCACCGAGATCGCGCAGTCGCCGCGGCTTCCATGCACGCAGGGATCAGCCATGCCCGCATCCTCCCTTGGATTTGCGCGCGCGGCAAGCGGCTCAGGCCATCGCGGCCTGGAGACCGTGGAAAGCACGGAACTTCGCGGCACCCTCCTTGGTGAAGTAGAAGTCGAGCAGGCGCGAGGGCATGATTCGGAGATCCATGTAGATCAGCGCGTCGACCACATTGCCGAAGTCGGGATCCACGTTGAACGCGATCACCTTCGCGTTCAGGTTCAGGTACTGGCGCAGCAGCACGGGCACGCTTCGGCCGCCCGCCTCGATCTCGCGGACCAGACGCTCCACGTCGTCCATGTTGCGCACCACCGCGCGCGTGTGCTCGGGATCCCAGTCCACGAAGGGCGTGGTGTCCGGCGGATTGCGCGGACGCACGGACTCCGCGAACGCGCCGACCGCTCGATAGCGCGACAGGAACGCCATCATCAGCTTCTTCGACATGCTCTGATACTCGTCGCTGATGCTGACGGGGCCGAACATGATCGTGTAGCGCGGGTCGCGCACCGCCACCGCCGCGAGGCCCTTCCACAGCAGCAGCAGCGGCGCGGGCCGTCGCTGCCACGCCGGCGAGACCCAACTGCGACCCAGTTCCAACGCCGGACCGAGCGACGCCACGGCCGAGGGCGGATACGCGAAGAGTGTGCTGGTGTAGAGACCATCGAGGCCCTGCTCAGACAGGATCCTGTCGGTGAAGCCGAGCCGGTAGCCGCCCACCACCTCGTGCGATCGCGCGTTCCACACGAGCAGCTGCTCGTAGCGCGCATCGAAACGATCGATGTCGATCGCCTGTCCCGTGCCCTCGCCGACCGAGCGGAACGCGATCTCGCGCAGGCGGCCGATCTCCAGCATGGTGAGCGGAATGCGCTCGCTGTGCGTGAGATAGACCTCGAACTCGCCCGACCGCAGCAGCAGATCGCTCGCGGGGAGCTTCGCGAGTTCCGCCGCGAACTCCGCGGCCTCGTGCTGCGGCCGCTCGGGCACCGGCAGCGGCGAAAGCACGTTGGGTCCACCGCGGCGAGGCTTCTCGAGCCGTGTTCGCAGCAGGTAGGTCCGCACGCGCAGGTAGCGCATCGCGTCGTTCTCGTCGCCCTGCGCCAGGAGTTCATCGGCGGGAATCGGCGTGCCGACCACCAGGCGGATCGCGCGACCCTGCATCCGGTAGTACTCGCGTGCCAGCAGCAGCGTGCGCAGCATGGGGTGGATGAGGCCGATCAGCTGGAAGAGCCAGCTGTTGCCGCCGTTCACGAACACCGGCATCACGGTGGCACCGGTGCGGCGCACCACGCGCGCGACCTGCGTCTGCCAGTGACCGTCGATGGAGTGCCAGCGGCCCCAGCGGATGTGGCTCACCTCGCCCGCCGGGAACACGCAGACGCAGTGCCCATCCTTCAGCCACTCCACCACCTGCCGCAGCGAGCGGCGATTCGTGCCCTGACTGTCCTGCTCGTTCAGCACGCTCGCCACGAACACGCGGCCCTGCACCACAGGCAGGTCGGCCATCAGGCGGTTCGCGATGAACTTCACGTCCGGACGGACGCGCTCCATCATGGAGGCGAGCACCTGCGGATCGGCGCCTCCGTAGGCGTGGTTTGCGACCACCAGCAGCGGGCCGGTGCGCGGAATGCGTTCAAGATCGTCGTCGGTCACCACGCCGCGAAGACCGGTCACCCGGTTCAGGCGCTCCAGTTCGGTGCCCTCGCGCGGCAGCTCGTTGCAGCGACGCTGCAGACGGCGGATCAGGTGCAGCCCGACGATTCGGTCGATGAACGGTGCAAGCAGCCACCAGGCCCACCGCAGTGGCGCGGGGCCGCCGATCGGGGGAAGGCGTGGGCCGATCTCGTCTCGCGTGACCACCGGCGGAAGGCTATCCGCCATCGGCTTTGGTCCTGTCACGCCATGCTCAGGATTCGGTGAGGGCCGTGAAGCCTTCAGAAGTGACCCCAAGGGGATTCGAACCCCTGTCCCCACCGTGAAAGGGTGGTGTCCTAGACCGGGCTAGACGATGGGGCCGGTCGGGCGAGCGGCGAAGCATACGCCAACGGTTGCCCGAAAGCGACGGCGGGCAAAGGCGGCGCAGGCCCCCGCTCTTCCTGGAGAGAAAGAGCCCGTGGAGGCGGGCCTCGAGCCACCACCCACGTTGCCGAGAGAAAGAAACAGAGCCCGCGGAGGCGGGCTCTGAAGCATGTCTCGCGCGGCGGCGGAGGCCGCCGCCTCATTCTGCATCGCGGTCGCGAAATCCGCCGCACTTTCCAGCAACAGAGCCCGCGGAGGCGGGCTCTGAAGCAAGTCTCACGCGGCGGCGGAGGCCGCCGCCTCAATCAGTGACCCCAAGGGGATTTGAACCCCTGTCCCATCCGTGAGAGGGATGTGTCCTGGACCGGGCTAGACGATGGGGCCAGGGTTGGGAAGGATAGCCGGAACCTCGAAAGGCCTCAACCCTGTAAGTTCATCGCATGCGGCCGCTTCTGCTCTGCCCGACCCGCTTCGAGAACGGCCATGTCCGTTCTTTGGCCCGCCACTTGGGCACCGAGTGCCAGGTCATCGGGGTGGGGTGCGGATGCGAGACCCTGCTCCGACGCATCGCCGAGGCGCACCCCGGACCCCGCACCGTGCTGCTGGCGGGCATCGCCGGCGCGCTGCGTGACCATGCGACGGTAGGTCGGGCGTTCCTCGCCGAGCGCGTGATCGACGAACTCGGCGCGGTCCATCTTCCGACGATCGTCTCGGGCATGGATCGGCTGCCGCTGACCTGCTCGCGCGACGTGGTGGTGGGCGAGGCCGCGCGTGAGGCCACGGCGGCGCGGACCGGCGCGGCGATGGTGGACATGGAGTCGGGGCCCTTCGCGCGCGTGGCGCAATCGTGCGGTTGGCGATGGGGCGTGCTGCGCGGCATCAGCGACGACGCGGCGCGCGAACTTCCACATGAGGTGATGCGTTGGCTGCGCCTGGACGGCGGGACCAACTGGGGCAATCTTGCGATCGATCTGGTGACCAAGCCGCGACTCTGGTCGCCGGTCGCAGCGATGGTGCGACACGCCAACGCCGCCATGCACAGCGTGCACGACGCACTACCTGCCCTGCTGCGAGGCACGCCATGAGCGCCATCACGCTGGTGTACGGCGGAAGCTTCGATCCACCGCACGCGGTGCACACACGCATCGCAAGCCAAGCCGCGGATGCCGTGGGTGCGCGACGAATCGTGGTGATTCCCGCGGGCGTGAATCCACAGCGGCGCGACGCGCCCCCCGCGGCGCCCGAACACCGACTGGCGATGTCACGACTGGCCTTCGCGGCGGAGCCACGCGCCACCATCGACGATCGCGAGATCCGCCGCGCCGGCCCCAGCTACACCGTCGACACGCTGGAATCGCTGGCTCGCGAGCAGCCGTCCGAGCGATTCCGGCTGCTGCTGGGCGGCGATCAGGCGCTCAACTTCACCACATGGCGGAACCCCGACCGCATCGAGTCGCTTGCCGAACCGGTCGTGGTGCCGCGTCCCCCGCTTGATGCCGACGCGCTGCGTGCGGCGCTTCGTGAACGCATGGGTGAGCACGCGCGGCGATGGATGGATCGTGTCCTGCCGATCGCGCCGGTCGACGCAAGCAGCACGCAGGCACGCGCGCAACTCGCGCGCGGCGAACGCCCGTCGCCGGTTGTGGTCGCCCCCGCGGTGGTCGACTATGCGCTGCGGCACGGCCTGTACCGGCCGGCCGCGCGTTGAGTTGCATCACCAGGGCTCTTCGAACAGCAGGTGCACCACGGGCATGCGGCCTCGCATCGGCAGGTCCGCGAGTTCCTCGGGCCGCTCGTCGAAGGCCACGCGGTCCAGCGTGTAGAAGCTCTGGAAGGACCAGCGCCCGTCGGCCTCGAGACGGCACGCGGCCAGGCGCTCGACCTCGGCCACGCTGCCAGCGGTGGCCCACATGGTCACGTAGGCGCCGCCGCCCTCGCCGCGGGCATCGCGACAGAGCGCGATGCCGTACCACAGCGTGTTGCCGAGTTCGCGGCCACCCTCGTCCAGATTGGTCTCGCGATCCACGTCGATCTCGAGCGCCCATCGCTCGCGCAACTGCAGCAGCACCTCGTCGAGGTCCGGGCTCTGGTCGTCGTCGATCTGGAGAACCTCGCGGACCTGGGACGGCGGCCCCTCCTCGTCGAGATCCTCGGGCCAGGTCTCCTCGACCTCGCGCAGCGAGTGACGACGAAGCATGCGCTCCACGCGGTCCTTCATGTCCTCGGGCACATGGATCAGCAGGCCCTTCCAGCTGTCGAGGAACACCTCGACGAAGGGTTCCTCGGCGTTGGCACCGACACCCACGCTCGCGTCCTCCAGGATCACCGGCTCGAACGCCTCCCACGTGTCGAGGAAATCCTCGAAGGGCACCGGACGCTGCGCGATGTAGACGTCCATGCTTCGGTAGGCGTCGCGGCTTCCGACTTCCACGATGGGCGTGATCTCGTCGGGCAGCAGGCCGAACGCCTCGCGCACCAGTCCGACCATGCGGTCATGGCTCGCCACGACATGGAAGCTCCAGCAGTCCGGCTCGCCGTCCTCGCCCTCGTGGAACTCCAGCGTGTAGCCCTGCGTGGGCACCGGAAGGTTCAGGGGCTCGATGCCGAGGGGCAGCGCGAAGGAGCCGAGGACCGCGCGCTGGAGATCTGTGCGAAGCTTGTAGTTGCGCATGTCGGGAACCGAAGTCGACCCTGATGGTAGCGCGGTGATCGCTCCGGCCCTAACGCAAAATGTGCTCGAAATTCCCGACGGAACCGGGTGAGTCAGTCGCCCAGATAGGCTTCCTGCACGCGGCGATCCTGCAGCAGCTCGGCACCCGTGCCGGCCAGCGTGATGCGACCCGTCTCCATCACGTAGGCGCGATCGGACAGCCGCAGCGCGGCGCGCGCGTTCTGCTCGACCAGCAGGATCGTCATGCCCTCGGCGCGAAGCTGTTTCACCGCCTCGAAGATGCGCGCCACCAGGATCGGCGCGATCCCCATGCTCGGCTCGTCCATCATGAGCATGCGCGGACGACTCATGAGCGCGCGACCGATCGCGAGCATCTGCTGCTCACCGCCCGACAGCGTGCCGCCCTGCTGCTTCTCTCGATCACGCAGGATCGGGAAGAGCGCATGCACGTGATGCAGATCCTTCGTGATGCCGTCGCGATCGTTGCGTCGATAGGCGCCCATCTCCAGGTTCTCGCGCACCGTCAGGCGCGGGAAGATGCGCCGACCCTCGGGCACGTGCGCAAGACCGCACGCCACCACCTCGTGCGCGGGCAGCGCGCCCAGATCGCGGCCCTCGAAGCGCAGCGAACCTGCGCGCGCCCGAAGGATGCGCGAGATGCATCGCAGCGTGCTGCTCTTGCCCGCGCCATTGGCGCCGATCAGGCTCACGATCTCGCCGGCACGCACCTCCAGGCCGACCTCGTGCAGCACGTCGATCGGGCCGTAGCCCGCGCAGAGTCCCTGCACCTGCAGCATCGCGGCGCCGCTCATCCGAGCTCCTCCTTGCCAAGGTAGGCCTCGATGCACGCGGGATCGTTGCGGATCTGGTCAGGCGTGCCCTCGGCGATGCGCTTGCCGAAGTTCAGCACGCAGATGCGGTCGCTCACGCCCATCACCACGCGCATGTGGTGCTCGATCAGCAGCACCGTGACACCGGTCTCGCGGATGCGCCGGATCAGGTCCATGAGCGCCACGATCTCGGTGGGATTCATGCCCGCCGCGGGCTCGTCGAGCAGCAGCAGACGCGGACCGCTCGCCAGCGCGCGCGCGATCTCAAGCCGCCGCTGCAGGCCGTAGGGAAGGTTTCGTGCGGCATCGAAGGCGCGCGCGTCCAGTCCCACGAAACGCAGCCACTCCATCGCACGCGCCTCGCTCTGCGCCTTCTCCCGGCGAAAGCGCGGCAGGCGCAGGAGGTCGGTCAGGTAGTTCGAGGCGAGCCGGCCATGCATGCCGACCAGCACGTTCTCGCGCACGCTCAACTCGCCAAACAGGCGGATGTTCTGGAACGTCCGCGCGATGCCCGCGCGCGCGATGACGTCGGGCGTGCGTCGCGTGCGAAGCCAGAGCGTGTACGCGGCGCCGCCACCGATCACGGCGCCGATCAACGCGGGCAGCCACGTCCAACCGGCACCGGCCTCGCGCAGCGTGGGCGCGACGCACGCGAGCGCCGTGCCCCAGAGGAATGGCTCGCCGTAGACGTAGTTGGCCACCACGACCGCCTTCCACAGCGCGACGGCGTTCAGGGCCAACACCGACCCCACGGCCACCATGATCGCGGAACCCGCCACGCGCAGCAGCAGGCGCACCGCGAGGGGCTTGCGCACCACCGAACCCTCGAGGCGCACCTCGCCCGTGCTCGGCTGATACACGCCGGTGATGGCGTTGAATAGCGTGGTCTTGCCGGCGCCGTTGGGGCCGATGACCGCGTAGACCTGACCCGCATTCACGCGGAACGACACATCCTCGTTCGCCACGAGGCCACCGAAGCGCATGGTCACGCGGTCGACCTCCAGGATCGGCGCGCTCACGAGCCACCTCCCGCGCGTTCCAGCCGTGCAGGCAGCAGACCATCGGGCCGCACGCGCATCATGACCATCAGCACCACGCCGAACACGAGGTACTTCCAGTTGTTCGGGCTGCCGAGCACGTTGCTTGGGTTCACGATGCCCTGCGCCTGCAGCCAGCTGGCCAGCTTGGGCAGCGCGATGTTGGCCACGCCGATCATGGTCAGCGCACCCACCAGCACGCCGTCGATCGAGCCCATGCCGCCGACGATCACGATGCAGAGCGCCAGGATGCTGATCTGGAAGTCGTAGTTGCCTGGTTCGCCGGTGCTCTGGTAGAGGCTCGCCCACAACCCGCCGGCCAGCGCGGCCAGCGCGGCACCCGTGGCGAAGGCGTACATCTTCACGGGAATCGGCGTGATGCCCATGCAACTCGCCGCCAGCTGATCCTCGCGCACGGCCAGCCACGCGCGGCCGGTGCGACTGCGCTCCAGGTTCCGGCAGAGCTTCACCGCCAGCACCAACAGCGCCAGGAAGAGCCAGTACCACGGCCGCTCGTCGGTTCCGAACTCGCCCACCACAGGCAGGCTTGGTGCGGGCAAGGGATTGATGCCCTGCGTGCCCTTCGTGATCGCGTCCAGGTTCTTCATCACGTCCTGCACGATCTCGCCGAAGCCCAGCGTGACGATCGCCAGATAGTCGCCACGCAGGCCCAGTGTGGGCGCGCCCAGCAGGAAGCCGGCCAGCGCCCCCGCGACCGCGGTGACCCCGAGCGCAGGCCAGAAACCGATCTGGAACGGATAGATGTCGCAGGTCGAGATCGCGAAGGCGTAGGCGCCGATCGCCATGAACGCCGCCATGCCCAGATGCAGCAGGCCCGTGAAACCCGTGACCACGTTCAGGCCCAACCCAAGCAGCGCGAAGACCAGCACGCCACGCATCGGGTCAAGCAGATTCAGGCCGAGCGGCCGATCAAGCAGACCAAGCAGCACCGCGCCGGCGAGCATGATCCATCCAGGCTGCAGGAATCGACGCGGCGCAGCCATCAGACCTTGTCCCTCAGCTTGGCGCCAAGCAGGCCGCTTGGGCGAAACACGAGCGTGGCGATCAGGATCGCGAACACCACCGAGTTGGTCCAGCGCGCCTCGATGTAGCCGTCGCTCAAAGCGCGCGCCACGCCGATCAGCAGACCACCCACCACCGCGCCCGGCATGCTTCCGATGCCGCCGAGCACCGCGGCCGTGAACGCGTCCATGCCGGTTCGATAGCCCATCTGGAAGCTGATCGTGTTGTTGTAAAGCGCGTAGATCACGCTGGCGAATCCGCCAAGCGCGCCGCCGATCACGAAGGTCGCACCGATCACGCGATCGACGTTGATGCCCATGAGCGACGCGGCCGTGGGGTTCTGCGCCACCGCACGCATGGCCTTCCCAAGGCGCGTGGAGCGCACCAGCACCGTCAGCGCCACCATCAGCGGCAGCGTGACGCTCCACACCATCAGGTCACTCGAGGTGAAGTTCAGGCGCCATGCGTCCGGCAGCAGGCTGTTGTCCGACACGAGCGCAGGAAAGTCCTTCGGCGCCGCGGCCGCCACGCCGCCGCCGAACACCTGCATGGGCAGCCCGCCCCAGAAGAGCGAGAGGTTCACCAGCACGAAGCTGCAGCCGATCGCGCTCACCAGCAGCGTGAGCTTCGGCGCCGAGCGCAGCGGTCGGTACACCGCGCGGTCGATCGACCAGTTCAACGCCGCACAGAAGGTCGCAGCGGTCACGAGCAGCAGGATCACGCCGGTCAGACCGCCCACACCTGACCACATCTCCATGCCCAGCGCGCCGGCGACCGTGAGCGCCATGAACGATCCGAGCGTGCACAGGTCACCGTGCGCGAAGTTGATCAACTCGATGATGCCGTACACCATCGTGTAGCCGATCGCGATCAGCGCGATGATCATGCCGTTCGAGAGGCCCGTGACGAGCTGCTGACCGAGCACGCCTGCACCGGCATCCGAGCCAGCGTCGGCATGCGCAAACGCGGCAAGAGCCAGCGGCGCCAACGCGGACAGATGCTGGATCGCGCGCACGGATCAGCCCGCGGCCAGGGTCACTGGCCGAGCACCTTCACGAACTGGAACTTGCCGCCCTCGACGGTCTGGCCGCTCATGATGCGGCTCGTCGTGTCGCCGTTCTCGTCGAAGCTCCACGTGCCCAGCGCGCCGTCGAAGTCCTTCGTGGCCCGCACGGCATCGAGCACACCGGCGCGCGTCTTCTCCTTGGCGCGCTTCAGCGCGTCCAGCAACACGCGGCCGGCCTCGTAGCCGTAGAGCGCGTAGGCCTCAGGCTCCACCTTGTAGCGCGCCGTGTAGGCCTCGCGGAACTTCGCGCCGCGGCCGGTCAGCTGGTTCGCGGGCAGGCCCCCGAAGGTGATGTAGGTGCGGCCCTCCAGGCTGTCCGCTCCTGCGGCCAGGATGAAGGCCTCCTCGAAGCAGCCGTCCGGCACCATGTACTTCGCCTCCACGCCCGCGGAGCGCAGATCCTTCGCGATCTGACCCGCGTTGGTCTGCGTGGTGCCGCCGAAGTAGACGAGTTCCGCGCCGGACGCCTTGATCTTGTTCGCCAGCGCCTTGTAGTTGCTCGCCTTCGGATCGATGCCCTCGCGGCCGAGCACCTTCAGTCCGAGCTCCTTCGCGCGCTTCTCGAACACGTCGGCGATGCCCTTGCCGTAGAGCTCGCGGTCGTCGAGCAGGTAGACGGACTTGCAGCCGAGCTCCTTCGCCCACTCGGCGGCCACACGGCCCTGCAGGTCGTCGGTGGGGACCACGCGGAAGTAGTTGATCTTGCCGCTCGGGCGATAGATGCGCGGCTCATTCGCCTCGCCCATGCCCGGCTTCGTCAGGCCCGGATAGGTGTTGCCCGGGCTGATCATGACCAGGCCCGCCTTGTTCAGGATCGGCATGCTGATCTTGCTCGCGCCCGAGTTGTAGGTGCCGATGTAGCCGATCACGCTCTCGTCGCGCACGGCCTTGTTGGCGTTCTGCGCCTCGACCGCCGGATCCCAGTTGCCGCGCTGCGGACTCGCGTCGTCCATGTCCTCGTACTCGATCTTGAAGCCGTCCACCTGGCCGCCGACCTCGTCGATGGCCATCTTGATGCCGTTGACCATGCTGGTGGTCTGCGCGTTGGCGCTGCCGGTGCGCGGCAGGCTGCTCACGACCTTCAGCGTGCCTCCGGCGAGCGCCAGCGGAGCGAGGGCAAGCGACAGGAGCGACGAGAGGATTCGGGTGTTCATGGTGGTTGGGCCGTGGAGCGGGCCGGACGCACGGGGCGTCGGGTGCGCGAATATAGAGTGTCGGACACGGGCGTGGTTCGCCCGACCCCCGCATGTGGAGCCCTGCCGACATCGTGGACGCGGCCGCCGAGGCGATTCGGCAGGCGGAATCTCGCCTGCACTCGGAGCAGGCGGTCGAGGGGATCGACACCATGCACGAGCGCACGCTGCAGGCGCTGCTTGCGGACGCGTTCTCGGCCGCCGGCTGGACCGTCGCGCGGGAGATGCGCTATCCGAGCGCCCGTCCAAGGTCGAGAGCGGCGGGCGCACGATGCGATCTGGTGCTGACGCACGGCGCGCCCCTGCGGCCCGATGCCGCACCCTCGCTGTTCGATCCCGCGGAACCCACCCCGCCCGAGGGTGCGTGCTGGATCGAGGTGAAGATGGCGGCGGCCATGGATGTGGAGGGCGCCGCGCCCGGCTACGCGCGGGCCCTGTCCGACGCCGCCATCCGTGACGCCGCCACGCTCGCCAGCGAGCCGCTGATCCGTCACGGCATGCTGCTGTTCGTGCTGTTCGGCGCCAGCGAGTCGGCGCTGCGGCGCGACATCGCACGATGGATCGACGAGACGCTCGCGACCGGCATCCCGGTGGGTCAGCCTCGCGTGCGCGCCCTTCCGATCCGCGACCTTCGCGGCAACGCCTTGGCGGCGATCGTCTGCGTGCCGATCAGCCCGCGCGCGCCCGCGTGAGCATCGGGTTGCCTCCGCGCAGCAGCGCGAGGATCGAGTCCGCCGCCTCGCGCGCGGGATGGCGTCCCTGATACATCGCGAGCACGCGGCGCAGGCCGTCGGACGAGGCGCGCATGCGCTTCTGATCGGTCAGCAGCTGCTCCGCGGCCTTCGAGATCGGCCCGACACCGCCCATGTGCGGCACGAACTCCGGCACGATGCGCTCGCCTGCAAGGATGTTCGGCAGCAGCCGATGCGGCGTGGTCAGCAGCATGCGTGCGCCCAGCCACGAGATCGACGAGACCTTGTAGACCGCGACCATCGGCTTCGCCTGACGCACCAGGTCCATGCTCACGGTGCCGCTCACGCACAGCGCAAGGTCGCTCCAGGCGATCGCCGCGTCGAGCTGCCCCACCACCAGATTCAGCCCGCTTGGCAGCGTGCCCCCGAGCCGCTCGCGCACCAGCGCAAGCAGGTCCTCGTTCGCGGCCACGAGCACCGACGTCATCTTGCGGAAGCGCGACTGCAGGTCGGCATGCACGCGCATCAGCGTCGGCAGGTTCGCGCGCACCTCGCTGGAGCGGCTGCCCGGCAGGATCAGCACCTTGGGCGCGCCCGGCGGCAGTTCCGCGGCCTTCGTGACGGCGTCGGGCGCGATCGAGCGGTTGATCACGGGATGCCCGATGAAGCGCGCCGGCACCTGACGATCGCGGAACCACTTCTCCTCGAAGGGAAGCAGGCAGAGCACGCAGTCAGTCGCGCGGCGCAACTTGCCGATGCGCCAGGGCGCCCACGCCCAGAGCTGCGGCGCCACCAGATGGCACACGCGCACGCCGCGAGCCTTCATGCGAAGCGCGATGGGAAAGTTCGCCGCCGGCGAGTCGACCGGCACATGCACGTTCACGCGGTGCGCCGACGCCCAACGCGCGATCGCCACCTGATGCGCGCGCACGGCGCCGATGCGCGAGACCGCCGAGAGTCCCATCGCGCCGTCGTCGGCGCTGCGCTCGATGATCGTGGCACCGGCGGCCTCCATCTTGGGACCGCCCCACGCCACCACCTGCACCTGCGGCGCCCTGCGTCGGATCTCGGCGATCACCGGCGCGGCATGCGCGTCGCCCGACGGCTCGAACGCGGTCACGAGCACCGTGCCTTGCGTCGTCGCGTCGTCCTGGGGATCCTCGCTCCGCATGCCGCGAAACTAGCCGATGCGGCGCGTGGCCGCGGGGCTCCGCTACCATCGTCGCCCTGCCATGCTGAAGCGAACACACACCTGCGGACAGCCGTGTGCCGAGCACGCCGGACAGACCATCACCCTCTGCGGTTGGGTGAACACCTATCGCGATCAGGGGAAGGGACTCGTGTTCCTCGACCTGCGCGACCGCGAGGGCCTGTGCCAGGTGGTGTTCGACCTCGAGGATGTTCCTGCCGACGTGGTGAGCGCGGCGCGCGGTCTTCGCCGCGAGGACTGCATCGCGGTGCGCGGCACGCTGCGCAAGCGCGCCGGCGACGCGAACCCGCGCCTCGCCACGGGTGCGGTCGAGGTGCTCGCGACCGAGATCGAGGTGTTCAACAAGGCGCAGGACCTGCCGATCCTTCCCGACGAGCACGAGGCCGGGAAGATCAACGAGGAGACGCGCCTCAAGTACCGCTACATCGACCTGCGCCGGCCGCGCATGCAGCAGATCCTGCGCACGCGCTACAAGGTGACGAAGCTCACGCGCGACTATTTCGGCGCCAACGGCTTCACCGAGATCGAGACGCCGCTGCTGATCAAGAGCACGCCCGAGGGTGCGCGCGACTTCATCGTGCCGGCGCGCCTGCATCCGGGCCAGTGGTACGCCCTGCCGCAGAGTCCGCAGCTCTTCAAGCAGATCCTCATGGTCGCAGGCTGCGAGCGCTACCTGCAGATCTGCCGCTGCCTTCGCGACGAGGACCCGCGCGCCGATCGTCAGGCGGAGTTCACGCAGATCGACCTCGAGATGAGCTTCGTGGATCGCGAGGACGTGATGCAGGTGATGGGCGAGTTCGCCCGCGCCGTGTGGAAGGAGATCCTGGGCTACGACATCGGAACCATCGAGCGCATGACGTGGCAGGACGCCATGGAGCGCTTCGGCATCGACCGGCCGGACCTGCGCTTCGGTCTGGAGATCCGTGACATCAGCGACGTGGTGCGTGCCAGCGACTTCCAGGTGTTCCAGGGCGCGCTGGCGAAGAAGCGCGCGGGCCGCGACGGCGTGGTGAAGTGCATCCGCGTGCCGGGCGGCGCCGAGAAGCTCACTCGCAAGATGACCGACGGCTACACCGAGTTCGTGAAGCAGTTCAAGACCGGTGGTGTGGCGGTCACCAAGGTCGGCGCGAACGGGTTCGACACCGGTGTGGCGAAGCATCTGGAGCCGTTCCGCGCGGAGCTCACGAAGCGACTGAGTCTCGAGGTCGGCGACACGCTGCTCATCGTGGCCGATCACTGGGACACCGCCACGAAGGCGCTGGGAGAACTGCGCCTGAAGGTCGGTCGAGACCTCGGCCTGATCGACGACACCAAGTGGAAGTTCCTCTGGGTGGTCGACTTCCCCATGTTCGACTGGGACGACGAGGGCAAGCGCTGGGTGGCCATGCACCATCCGTTCACCAGCCCCAACCCCGACCAGTTCCACTTGCTCGAGAGCGATCCTGGCCGCTGCGTGAGCGCGGGCTATGACCTGGTGGTCAACGGCAGCGAGATCGCCGGCGGAAGCATCCGCATCCACCGCATGGACGTGCAGGAGAAGGTGTTCAAGCTGATCGGCCTCACGCAGGCCGAGGCGGAACTGAAGTTCGGCTTCCTGCTGAACGCGCTGCGCCACGGTGCCCCGCCGCACGGCGGCATCGCGTTCGGCCTCGACCGTCTGGTCATGCACCTCGTCGGCACGGACAACATCCGTGACGTGATCGCCTTCCCGAAGACGCAGTCGGGCGCCGACCTCATGATCGACGCGCCGGGGCCCATCGACGAGCAGCAGATCACCGACTGCGGCATGAAGATGACGCTGATCGAGAAGAAGTGACCGGTTACGAGGGTCCGAGGTTGTCATCGACCACCGCCACGCAACTGGTCCGTAACAACCTCTGACCCTGTTACGTGGACACGGCCCAACCTCTGGCGCCCGACGGCGCCGACACAATCAGTGCACGCCGCTGGCCGCCAGCCACCGCTCGCAGTCGATCGCGGCCTGACAGCCCATGCCCGCGGCCGTGATCGCCTGCCGATACACCTGATCCGCAAGGTCGCCCGCCGCGAACACGCCCTCGATGTTCGTCTGGCTGCCGCGCGTGTGCAGCGTCACGTAGCCCTTCTCGTCGAGCTCGACACCGCTGCCCTGCAGGAACTTCGTCGCCGGCGCGTGGCCGATCGCGATGAACAGGCCGCGCACCTCGATCGTGCGCTTCGCGCCGGTCTTGAGGTTCTTCACCACGATCGACTGGAGCGTGTCCTGCCCCACCACATCCTCGACCGCGCTGTCCCAGACCATCTCGACCTTGGGATTGTTGAGCACACGATCCTGCATGCTCTTGCTCGCGCGCAACGAGTCACGGCGATGGATCACATAGACCTTGCTCGCGAACTTCGTCAGGTAGCTCGTCTCCTCCATCGCGGTGTCACCACCGCCCACCACCGCCAGCGGCTGGTTGCGGAAGGCCGGCAGCGCACCGTCGCACACCGCGCATGCGCTCACACCACCGCCATTCTGCGCCAGACGCAGCTCGTTCGGGATGCCAAGCCAGTTCGCGGTCGCGCCCGTGCTGATGATCACCGACTGCGCCTGCACCGACTTGCCGTCGGAGTCCGTCAGGGTGAACGGCCGCTTCGAGAAGTCACAGCGGTCGATGTTCGCGTCCACCACGCGCGTGCCGAACCGCTCGGCCTGCTCGCGGAACTTGCCCATCATCTCGGGGCCGGTCACGCCGTGCGGAAAGCCCGGATAGTTCTCCACCTCGGTGGTGAGCATGAGCTGGCCACCCGGCAACACCGGCGCAGGATTCGTGGCGGGCACGCCCACGTACACCACCGGCTTCAGGTTCGCGCGCGCCGCGTAGATCGCTGCCGTCCATCCGGCGGGACCGCTGCCGATGATCACCACGTTCTCTGCACCGCTCGACATGTCTTCGATTCCTCGTTGGAAGGCGCCCGCTCGGGCCCCGTGTTTCACTTGATCAGGCCGACCTTCTGCGCCAACTGCCGTGGCGGAGGCCAGATCACCAGATCGCCGCGATCACTCGCTGGCGCATCGTGACGCGTCATGTTGCTGTCATCATGATCGCCAGCGAGCGACCACATGCACGCGCCTGTCGCCTCGACCTGGCCCCACGGCGTGTCGATGCCCACGGCCTTCTCCCCCACGTCGCGGTACAGGAACGAGCCGTACTTGCGCGAATAGGGATCCATGTCCATCTTCTTCAACGCGTAGGTGGGGAAGATCTGGCCCAGATCGCGCGGCCACTGCTTGCCGTTGTCCATGCGGAAGCCGAGCAGACCCGCGGCCACCGCCGTGCCGTTGAGCTCCTCGATGACGCGCAGACGCATGGCGAAGGCGGCCTCCAGGTCGCCCACCAGCAGCGAGATGAGCGCGTATCGCGCCTTGTTCAGCCGGCTGTACTCGCTGGGTCGCTCGACCAGCGAGTCGTAGAAGCGCATGCGCCAGCGGCGCCACCAGTCGTCGTAGACCTCGCCAAGCCGGGCCCGCGTGGCGTCGAGGCTGCCGTGCGTTGACGCGAGCTGATTCCAGCATGCCACCGCGCCGAAGCGCGAGAGCGGCTCATCCTTCGCCTGCACCGCACCCATCATCTGCCCGAACTTGTCCCCATCAGGCTGCCCCTCGGTGTTGAAGAGCACCGCGATGCGCTCCTCGACGACCGTGCGATCGCCCTCGGGCAACTCGAGACGCGCAAGACGATCGCGATCGCCCGGCTTCACGAAGGGATAGCCCTTCAGCGCGACCGACTGCAGCACCTCCAGCGGAATCTTGTCGAGATGGTCCGCCATGAACACGCGATGCGCCTCCAGCGCGCTCGACATCAGCTGCAACGCCACGAGCTTCTCGTCGAGCATGCGCTGCTCGGCGACCTGACGCAGCATGCGGATGCCGTCCAGACCCACCTCGAACGCCTCGGCGTACTTGCCCGCCGCGCCGCGCCGCTGCATCTCCAGCACCGAATACGCGGCGAGTCCGCGCACCGCGCGCAGGTACGGGAACGCGGCCTCGCCCGTCGCCGAGCCCGGCAACGCGTCGAGCCCCTTCGACTTCCACGCCGCGTCGACCCCGGCGTCGCCATAGGGAACGCCGAGCACCAGACACTCGCTCGAGGACCGCATTGCCATCGCCAACGCCGCGCCTCCCGAAGCCCACTGCTCCCATGCCGAGCGCTCCGGCATGCCCGACCACACGTCGGCCGGCATCGGTACCGGACCCGCCGGCATTTCCGGCGTCTTCGTCCACGCGGGCCACAGCGTCAGCGCGGAGCGATTCTTCGCGCTCACATTCTTCAGCCACACATTCAGCGTGCCGTCCAACTTCTCACCCGCCGGCGCGACCGACACGGGCACCGGCGCACTGGAGGCCGCAGGCTTCGCAGGCGCCGCGGGCTTCGCGGCTGGTGCGGCGGGCTTCGACGCGGGCGTCTTCGGCGCGGGCGCTGCAGGCTTCGCGCCCGGCTTGGGCGCCGGTGGCTTGGGTGCCTGCGCCGCGGCGTTCGCGGCAAGAAGGGCTGGCAGGACGAGCACCGTCAGGATGCGTCGAAGCGGAAGGTTTCGCATGGCAGGACGCGAAGCATACCCCCGCCTCATGCCGCTAGACTCGCCCGCCCGGATTCGCAAAGGACCCGACAGCGGTCCGAACCGGCGTGCACGAAACCCAAGAGGAGCCCACCGATGATCGTCGGAGTCCCGAGTGAAGTGAAGCCTGATGAGTACCGCGTCGGCATGCGCCCAGTGGGCGCCGAGATCATGGTCCGTGAGGGCCACTCGGTGCTCGTGCAGGCGGGCGCGGGCCTCGGCAGCGGCTTCTCCGACGAGCAGTACGCGAAGGCGGGCGCCACGATCGTGAAGACCGCGCAGGAAGTCTGGGCGAAGGCCGAGATGATCGTGAAGGTGAAGGAGCCGCAGCAGCCAGAGATCGCGATGATCCGCGAGGGCCAGACGATCTTCACCTACTTCCACTTCGCCGCGGACCGCGACCTGACGCTCGGCTGCCTTGACCGAAAGTGCATCGCCTGTGCGTACGAGACGCTGACCGACGAGGATGGCCACCTGCCGCTGCTGACCCCCATGAGCGAGGTCGCGGGCAAGCTCTCCATCCAGGAGGGCGCGAAGTTCCTCGAGCGACCCTTCGGCGGCCGCGGCGTGCTGCTTGGCGGCGTGCCGGGCGTGGAGACGGGCCATGTGCTGGTGATCGGCGGCGGCGTGGTCGGCACCTGTGCGGCGCAGGTCGCGGCGGGCATGGGCGCGCAGGTCGTGGTGCTCGACGTGAACATCGATCGCCTGCGCTACCTGAGCGAAGTCATGCCCCGCAACGTGCAGGTCATCTACAGCGATCCGCAGGCGATCCGCGAGCGCCTGGACTGGGCCGATCTGATCGTGGGCGCCGTGCTGGTGCCTGGCGCGAAAGCGCCGCACCTGATCAAGCGCGCCGACCTGAAGCACATCCGACCCGGCTCGGTGATCGTGGACGTGGCGATCGATCAGGGCGGCTGCGTGGAGACCGCGCGTGTGACCACGCACCGCAACCCCACCTACGAGATCGACGGCGTGGTGCACTACTGCGTCGGCAACATGCCGGGAGCCGTCGCACGCACCAGCACCATCGCGCTCACCAACGTCACGCTGCCGTGGGCCACGAAGCTCGCTCGACACGGCGCACATCGTCTGGCCGAGATGGATCACCACTTCACGAACTGCATCAACATGGACCGCGGCAAGCTCACGAACCAGCCCGTCGCCGAGGCCCACAACCTGCAGTTCGCCGGCGCCGCCGCGTGAGCCTGCCCCTGCCCGATCGCTGCAACGTGCTGATCGCCGGGAGCGGCGGGCGCGAGCACGCACTGGCCTGGAAGCTGAAGCAGAGCCCGCGACTCGGACGCCTGTGGGTCGATCCCGCGGCCAACGCCGGACTGCGCGCCCTTGGCACCGCCTGCCCGCAAGGCCTCGAACCGCGCAACCGCTTCCACCTCGAGCGATTCCTCGAGAAGGAGGACATCCGGCTCGTGGTCGTCGGCCCCGAGACGCTGCTGGAGCAGTCCATCGTGGATGACCTGCACAAGCCGCCGCATCGACTCGTGTTCGGCCCCACGCGCGCGGGCGCGCGCCTGGAATGGGACAAGGCCTGGTGCAAGCAGGTGCTTCGCACCGCCAACGTGCCCACCGCCGAGAGCCGCACCTTCAACCATCAGCAACTCGACGCCGCGCTGCACTACGTGCGCAGCCGCACCGATCCCGCGGTGGTGAAGGCCAGCGGTCTCTGCGCGGGCAAGGGCGTGGTGGTGTGCGACACGCCGGCGCAGGCCGAGACCGCCGTGCGCGACATGCTCGAAAAGCGCGCGCAGGGTGACGCGGGCCTTCAGATCGTGGTCGAGGAACGCCTTCGTGGACAGGAGATCAGCGTGCTCGCGCTGGTCGATGGCGGCACCATCTGGATGCTCGACGCATGTCAGGACCACAAGCAGGTCGGCGAGGGCGACACCGGCCCGAACACGGGCGGCATGGGTGCCTACTGCCCCACGCCGCTCGCCACCGACAGCGTGCTGCGCTTCGTCGAGCGCGAGGTGATGGTTCCGACCGTCGACGCCCTGCGTCGGGAGGGCATCGACTATCGCGGCGTCCTCTACGCAGGCCTCATGCTCACGCACTCGGGCCCCAAGGTGCTCGAGTTCAACTGCCGATTCGGCGATCCCGAAACCCAGGCCCTCATGGCCCGCTGGAAGGGCGATCTGCTTGAGGCGCTCTGGCACACCGCGGCCGGCACGCTCGACGAGGCCACGATCGGCTTCACGCCGGGGGCCAGTTGCTGCGTGGTCGTGTGCGCGCATGGCTACCCGGGCGCGCCACGCACGGGCGACCTGATCGAGGGCATCGGACTCGCTGAGGCTGGAGCCACCGGCGCGGATCGGGTGCTCTGCTTCCATGCCGGAACGCGCGCCGCAGATGGAGGCGGAGTCGTCACCGCAGGAGGCCGCGTGCTTGGGGTGACCGCCGTTGGAGCGGACCTTCGCTCTGCGCGCGACGCCGCCACCGACGCCGCGCGCCGCATCTCGTTCCCGGGAGCCTTCCTGCGGGGCGACATCGGGATGCGGGTGCTCGCGCCGGTCGTGTCCTGACTGACATTGCCTCAGGCGGTCACGCCGTTACACTTTGGAACGATCCGGATGGGCCGGTTTCCGGCCCGCGGAGCCAACCCATGACCACGTCCGCATCCACCACCAATCAGGAGACACAGCCCGCCGACGGCTTCATCCGTCTCTGGGGTGAGATGGGCACGCACTGGGGCGTTCCGCGCACGATGACGCAGGTGCACGCGCTGCTCTTCATTGAGGGCCGGTCCCTGAACACCGACGACATCATGACGCGCCTCTCGATCAGCCGCGGCAACGCCAGCATGACGCTGCGCACGCTGGTGGACTGGGGCATGATCACGCGCACGCACAATCCACGCGATCGCAAGGACTACTACGCGGCGGAGCAGGACGTCTGGAGGCTCTTCGCCACCATCGCCCGCGCTCGCAAGCGTCGCGAGATCGAACCGCTGCTGGGCTCGCTCAAGCAGGTGCTCGACCAGAGCGCGGACACCACCGACGTGGACGCGCAGAGCCAGCGCACAAAGATCGAGGAGGTGCTCGCGTTCACGCGACTGTTCGACGCGGTGACCGAGCAGTTCCTGGCCGCAGGTCCGGGCGCGCTGGGCGACCTTGCCGGTGGCCGCTGATCCACCCCCTTTCTCGCAGGCGGAAAAAGAACGAAGGCAGGCGCCTATTCGGTCGCCTGCCTTGATCTGCGGAGCGGACAGGGCGGGATTCGAACCCGCGATACGGGTTTTTACCCGTATACCGGTTTAGCAAACCAGCGCCTTCGGCCACTCGGCCACCTGTCCAGCACCGGCGTGGAAGCCGGGCGAGGAAGTGTAGCCGATTGTGGCGCATGATTCACTCGCCACAACGCCGGTGCTGAACGCGCCTTTCGGCCGCACCACACGCGGCGCCCGCACGTCATCGCTAGCCTCGCGCGCATGGACGACGTGCTGCCGATGCTCCTGGCCAAGGCCGCCGGCGCGGATCCTTGGTCGTGGGTGGTCCGCGAGTTCCCCCGCCTCTTCACGCAGCTCGACGGGTTCCTGCTCGACCTGGCCAAGGCCGTCGGCAGCTGGACCTACGCCGTGCTCTTCGCGATCGTGTTCTGCGAGACCGGACTGGTGGTCACGCCCTTCCTGCCCGGCGACTCGCTGCTGTTCGCCGCAGGGGCACTCTGCGCGGTGCCTGAACTCGGCCTGCGCGTCGACGGCATGGCCGTGCTGCTGTTCATCGCCGCCGTGCTGGGTGACGCCGTCAACTACCACATCGGCCGCTGGATCGGGCCGCCCGCGTTCACCGGCCGCTTCCGCTTCCTGAACCCCGCGCACCTGCAGAAGACCCGCGAGTTCTTCGAGCGCCACGGCGGCAAGGCCGTGGTGCTGGCGCGCTTCGTGCCGATCGTGCGCACCTTCGCGCCGTTCGTCGCGGGCGTGGGCACCATGTCCTACCGGCGCTTCTTCCTCTACAACGTGGTGGGTGCGATCGTGTGGGTCGGACTGTTCCTTGCAGCGGGCTACCTGTTCGGCAACCTGCCCTTCGTGAAGCGCAACTTCAGCAAGGTGATCCTGGCGATCATCGTGGTCAGCGTGCTGCCCATCGTGTGGGAGTGGTGGAAGCACCGCCGCGTGTCACACAAGGCCCACGCATGACGCCCCCGCTTGCCGCCGAGGCGAACACCGCCGCAGTGCTGCTGCCACTGGGGGCGCACGCGGGCTTCATGGCCGCCTTCGTGGGCACGGTGCTCGCGCTGCTTGTCACGGACCTGGCGCTCTTCCGCCGCAACCCCAAGCCGGTCAGTTGGAAGGCGGCGCTCGCGGGCGTGGGCTTCTGGGTTCTCCTGGGGTTGGCGTTCAACGCGACGCTTTACGCGCTGGCGGAACGCTGGCTGAAGGCCGATCCCACGCCGTTGATCGAGGCCGGTCGCCTCACGGTCGAGGAGGCCGCGAGCGACTCGCTCGTCGCGCTCGCCTCCACGAAGGCGGCCTTTGATCTGGCGCTGCAGTGGCTCGCGGGCTACGTGATCGAGATGTCCCTGAGCGTGGACAACCTCTTCGTGTTCGTCGTGGTGCTGCGCTACTTCGCGATTCCCGCCGCGCTGCAGCACCGCGTGCTCTTCTGGGGCATTCTGGGCGCGGTGGTGCTGCGCGCGCTGTTCATCGGTGCGGGCGTGGCCGTGCTGCACCAGTTCGACTGGGTCGCGGGCGTCTTTGGCGTGTTCCTGCTGGTCACCGGCGTGAAAATGATCGCCCCGAGTGGCGGCGACGATCTCGTCGATCCCTCGCGCACGGTGGGATTCCGGCTGCTGAAGTTCGTGCTGCCGCTGCAGCGCGAGTTCGACGGCAATCGCTTCTTCAGCCGGGTCGACCGGCGCCTGGTCGCCACGCCCCTTCTGGGTGCGCTGGTGGTGATCGAGTTCAGCGACGTGGTGTTCGCCGTGGACAGCGTGCCCGCCGTGCTCGCGATCACGCGCGAGCCGATCATCGCCTTCACCAGCAACATCGCCGCCGTGCTGGGGCTGCGCGCGATGTACTTCGTGCTCGCCAACGCGGTCGACCGCTTCCATCTGCTGAAGCCGGCGCTCGGTCTGGTGCTGGCCTTCGTGGGCCTGAAGATGACATGGCACTGGTGGTACGGTGCACCGCTGCTGCCGGTGGTGGTCGCGCTCTCGATCGTGCTGGGCACGGTGCTGCTCGGCATCGTGCTGAGCCTGGCGATTCCGCCGCACACGAAGGCGGAACCACCGGCCGTCTGAACACGCCATCGCGCTACACTCGCCGATCCATGCGCGTTCACGAATTTCAGGCTCGTCAACTGCTCGCCGAGGCGGGCGTCCCGGTTCCCGCCGGCGGCGTCGCCACCACCGTCGAAGAGGCCGTGCAGGCCGCCCAGAGCGTCTTCGCCAGCGGCGGCGCGATCACCGTAGTCAAGGCACAGGTGCACGCGGGCGGCCGCGGAAAGGCCGGCTTCGTGAAGGTGTGCAAGAGCGTCGACGAGGCGCGCACCGCCGCGAACTTCATGCTCTCCAACCGCATGGTGAGCCTACAGACTCCGCCGGAGGGCCTGGAGGTCCGCCGCCTGCTGGTCGCCAGCGGCGTGGACATCGCGAAGGAGTTCTACGTGGCGGTGCTCACCGACCGCTCGACCCGCCGCAACGTGCTGATCGCCAGCGCCGAGGGCGGCGTGGACATCGAACACGTCGCCGCCACGCGCCCGGACGCGATCCTGAAGCGGCCGCTCGATCCGGTCACCGGCCTGCACCCCCACATGGCGCGCGACATCGCGTTCCGCCTGGGCTTCAAGGGCAAGACCGTGGGTCAGGCCGCGGACATCTTCCTGAAGCTGGCGAGGACCTTCATCGAGAAGGACGCCACGCTCGCCGAGATCAACCCGCTCGTGCTCACGCCGGCCACGGCTGCGCACCCTGACGGCCAGGTCGTGGCCATCGACGCCAAGTTCACCTTCGACGACAACGCGCTCTTCCGCCAGAAGCAGGTCCACGCGTTCTTCGATCCCGCCGAGGAGAACGCCTCGGAGATACGCGCGAACGAGTTCGGCCTCAGCTACGTGGCGCTCGACGGCACGATCGGCTGCCTGGTCAACGGCGCCGGCCTGGCCATGAGCACCATGGACATCGTGAAGCTGCACGGCGGCGAGCCCGCGAACTTCCTCGACGTCGGTGGCAGCGCCAGCGAGGAGGCGGTGACCGAGGCCTTCCGCATCATCCTGAGCGACACGCGCGTGAAGGGCGTGCTCGTGAACATCTTCGGCGGCATCATGCAGTGCGACCGCATCGCGCGTGCGATCATCGCCAGCGCGAAGGCCGTGGGCTTCCAGGTGCCGCTGGTGGTGCGCCTGGAGGGCACCAACGTGAAGGAGGCTCGCACCCTGCTCGAGGCTGCGCGCGGCGACATCCCCACCATGCAGACCGCCGGCGACCTGACCGACGCCGCCATGCGCATCGTGGCCGCGGTGAAAGGCTGACCGCGACATGCTGGTGCTGTTCGACATCGATGGCACGCTGCTGAAGAGCCAGCACGCCGGCGTGCACGCCATGCTGGCCGCGTTCCACCAGTTGCACCCCGACCGCAGCTTCAGCTTCGACGGCGTCGACATCGCGGGACGCCTCGACACGCTGATCTATGACGAGATGACCTCGCGCCATGGCGTGCCGAGCGATCCGCAGAGCCACGACGTCTTCCGCCACACCTACACCGGACACCTGGAGCGCCGCCTGGCGGAACGCAATACCGTCATCGCGCTCGACGGCGTGGTCGATCTGGTGCACGCGCTCGCGCGCGAGCCGGGCGTGGAACTCGGCCTGCTGACGGGCAACTATCCCGCCACGGGCCGCCTGAAGGTGAGGCA
Source organism: Planctomycetota bacterium (assembly GCA_016872835.1). Lineage (GTDB taxonomy): Bacteria > Planctomycetota > Phycisphaerae > Phycisphaerales > SM1A02 > SYAC01. The sequence continues at coordinate 69,127 of VGYX01000011.1, forward strand.
CGCGGGCCTCGACCCCGATCTCTTCAAGGTGAACGCCTTCGCGATGGACGGCGTCACGCGTCGCGACCTGCCCCCCGTGGCCCTGCAGCGCTACCGCCAACGGCACGGCTCACCGCTGGAACCGGCGCGCGCGATCATCATCGGTGACACCCCGAAGGACGTGGACTGCGCGCTGCACAACGGATGTCGCGTGCTTGGCGTGGCCACCGGCGAGTTCACCGTGGACCAGCTGCGAGACTGCGGCGCCCACCACGTTGTGGACAAGTTGTCGCCCATCGGCCCCGTGCTGGACTGGCTGCTGTCCCATCGTGCGACGCGGTAGATTCCGGCACATGTCGGAGTCGTTCCACAGCGTTTGCCGAGACTTCTACGTCAACCAGAAGCTCGCGCTGAAGATGGACCTTCCGTGGGGACGCGAGCCGGTGCTCGAGCTCTTCGACCGCATGCGCAAGGAGGTGCCCAGCCTGACCGACCTGCGCCGCTACGACCACGAAATCTCGCTGGAGAGTCCCGAGGACGACGACCGCAGCTATTCGTGGGTCGCGCTGCGACAGACCTCGCTACGCAGCGGCGTCGTGAACCCCGCCGATCTGGCCGACGCCTATCGCCTGCATCGCACGGTGCTCCAGACCGCGCCGTGGTTCCTCAGCATCCGCCCGCTTGACATCGACCACCTGGAACTGGTCTTCGGCTTCGATTTCGAGGCCGAGGGCAACCGTGACGCGATCATCTTCGACGCGCTGCTTGCCGACACGCCGCTGGCGGGCCTGCTGGAGCGCGGCCGCGACGAACCGCTCGACGTGCAGCCGTTCATCGGCCTGAACCTTGACCGCAACGACGGCACCACCGCCTTCGTGGAGGTGAAGAGCCGCACCAAGGGTGGCGAGCCGATTCCACAGCGCTTTCCCAGCGAGCCGATCAGCGTCTACCTGACGGTCCGTCGCACCGGCCCCATCGATCGCCTCGAGGATCTGCCCACGGTGCTCGCGGGCCTGGCCGGGCATGCCGAACGACTCGCCGAGGAGCGCGTGATTCCCAGCGTGCTCATCCCGATCCGCGACGCGATCCTCAGTCGTTGACGCCAGCGGTGCCAAGCAGGTCCTGCATGGCCTGTTCGCGTGGCAATGGTCGACCTTGCGGGTCGGTTCCCAGTGGTCGGCGAAGATTGGAGCGGGGATCACCCGCAATGATGCGCGTGCCCTTGCTGAAGGTGATGTAGGAGATCGCCCACGAGAGCAGGACGAAGAGGCGGTTTCGCACCCCCACCAGCAACACCAGGTGCACGAACAGCCACGCAAGCCACGCGAGCAAACCCCGCAGTCGCAGTGGCCCGACTTCCGCGACGGCGTGCCCACGACCGATCGTGGCCATGGTGCCCTTGTCGAGGTATCGGAAGGCCGGTCGAGCCGGCGCTGCGACACCGCGGATCCGGGATCGGGTCTCGTCCCGAATCACCTTCGCCACCATGTCGGCCATCTGGATGGCTCCCGGGGCGACACCGGGAACGGCCTTGCCGCTGGCCGCGCAATGCTGCGCCGCCATGTCGCCGATGACGAACACTTCGGGATGACCCGGCACCGAACAGTCCGGCTGCACGATGACGCGGCCGCTCCGATCCAGCGGCACGCCCAGCGATGCCCCCAGTCCGCTCGCTCGGACTCCAGCGGCCCAGACCACGGTGTCGGCGGCGATGCGCTCGTCGCCCACCATGACAGCGCCATCGAGAACCTCGCGCACGGGCGTTCCAAGCCGAATCTCCACCCCGATGCGACGCAAGCTGTCCCTTGCCGACTCTGAGGATACCTCGCTCATGTCGGGCAACAGCCTGGGTCCCGCTTCCACCAACACCACGCGGGCGCGAGCGGCGTCAAATCGGCGGTAGTCCTCCGCCAACGCGTCCACCGCGAGTTCCTTGATCGCGCCCGCCAGTTCAACACCTGTCGCACCGCCTCCAACGACCACGAAGGTCAGGTGCGACTGTCGGGCGACGGGATCGCTCTCGGCCTCGGCATCCTCGAATGCTCGAAGGATGCGGCTGCGTATCAGCGTGGCCTCACCCAGCGTCTTCATGCCTGGTGCGAAGTTCTCCCACGCTGGGTTGCCGAAGTAGCTGCTGGTGGCGCCCGCGGCAAGCACGAGCCAGTCGAAGGATGCGCGGGGTCGCTCACCAAACCCGATCGTGCGGGTGGCCAGATCGATGTCCGTCACCTGCTCATTGAAGACGAACGCGTTGCGCTGTCCGCGGAGCACGCGTCGGATCGGAAAGGCGATGTCCGAGGTGGTGAGCACGCCCGTGGCGACCTGATACAGCAGCGGCTGAAAAAGGTGGTGGTTCTTGCGATCGACCAACACCACATGCACGGGCGCACGAGCAAGGCGACGCGCGACGCGCAGACCTCCGAACCCAGCGCCGACAACCACGACCGTGGGCGTGCCGGTGCGACCGCCTGCCACGCTGGAAGGGTCACGAGGACTTGACATCTGCACCGATCAACCGCGCTTCAGGTACTTCTCGACGCTCTTCAGATCGACGGCCAACTGCGGCGTCACCGTGATGGTGAAGCTCGCGCCGGTCTTCAGGGTGACCACGCGGCTTGCCTTCTTGCGGCTGGTCCACATGCGGCCGCCGCGCTGGTGCACGTCGTTGCCACCGTTCGCACGGCCCTTGGCGAGCTTGGCCAGGGCGCGCTGCACGCGGGTCTCCTGGCGCATGAGGCGGAAGATGGTCTTGCGAAGGCTCTCCTTGGCGGGGAGCTTCGTGACGGTGAAGGTGACCTTGCTTCCGGGCTTCATCTCTGCGGTGGCAGCCATGTGAATCTCCTTGCGAACCGCGTTGTGGCGGGTCGAGGAAGATATCCGAAACCCCCGATCCGCGCCAGCCTTAGCGAATCTGCCCCAACACGTCGTGCCAGGCCTTTAGAAGTGCCTGCGTTCCCAGGCGACCATGTCCCAAGGCCTCCAGGCCCTGAAAAAGCCGCTCGGACAGTTCCAGACCGGGCAACGACTCGCCATCCGATCGCGTCTGCTCGCGCGCGATCCGCAGGTCCTTCGCCAGATGGCTGGCGAAGAAGCCGGGGTTCCAGTCCCCCTTCAGCATGCGAGGCACCAGATTCTGCAGCGTCCAACTTCCAGCCGCGCCACCCGACACGCTCTGCAGCACACGCTCGGCATCCAGGCCGGCGGCGCGCGCCGCCACCATCGCCTCGCACGCGCCCACCATGCTGTTGGCCACCAGGATCTGGTTCACCATCTTGCACAACTGGCCCGCGCCCGCGGGTCCCTGATGCACGATGATCTTGCCCATCACGTCGAACAGCGGCCGCACGCGTGCGAAGTCAGCCTCGGCGCCGCCCACCATGATGGAAAGCGTCGCGTTGCGTGCGCCGACATCGCCACCGGAAACCGGCGCATCCAGTGCGCCCACGCCGCGCACTGCCGCGGCCTCGGCGATCCGTCGCGAGAGCGCGGGCGGGCTCGTACCCATGTCGATCACCACTTTCGGCGCATGCTTCGCGCCCAAAAATCCGCGCTCGCCCAGAAAGACGGCCTCGACCTCGTCCGGAAACCCCACCATGGCGAAGGCCGCGTCCGCACCGTCCGCGGCCTCGGCGGGCGAATCGGCCCATATGGCGCCCGCCGACAACAGCGGCTCCGCCCTGGCCCGGGTGCGGGTGTGCATGCGCACGGCGTGCCCGGCCCGCAGCAGATGCCCCGCCAGCGAGGCGCCCATGACTCCGATCCCGACCCACGCCACCTGCATGCGATTCCCGCTCATTCCGCAAAGGTAGTGCAGTCCCACACATGCGGGGGCCACACCCCGTATCACACGAGGGTCCCGACCCCCACGCGGGACCGAAAGGGAGGTCACAATGCTCACGAACAACACACCGGGCGCAGGCGTAGGCCGCGCCGCTTTCCACGGAACCATGAACATGTCCACCAGCCACTCCCCCATCGACATCCAGGACCTCGAGCGACAGGTCGCCGAGGCCGCCAAGCCATTTCAGCAGCTCGTCACCGAGATGCAGCGCGTCGTGGTGGGCCAGCACGAACTCCTTGAGGGACTCGTGATCGGCCTGCTCGGCAACGGACACATCCTCATCGAGGGCGTGCCGGGCCTTGCGAAGACGACCGCCGTGGCCACGCTCGCCAAGGCGATCCACACCAGCTTCCAGCGCATCCAGTTCACCCCCGACCTGCTGCCCGCCGACCTCATCGGCACGCTGGTCTACCGGCCCAACACCGGCGACTTCGTGGTGAAGAAGGGTCCGATCTTCGCGAACATCGTGCTGGCCGACGAGATCAATCGCGCGCCCGCAAAGGTGCAGAGCGCACTCCTCGAGGCCATGCAGGAGCGTCAGGTCACCATCGGCACCGAGACCTTCCGCATGGAGGAGCCCTTCCTGGTGCTCGCCACGCAGAACCCGATCGAGCAGGAAGGCACCTACAGCCTGCCCGAGGCGCAGGTCGACCGCTTCATGCTGAAGCTGGTGGTGCGCTACCCCAGCGCGCGCGAGGAGCGGCAGATCCTGGATCGCATGGCGCAGACCACCGCCACCCATCAGGTGCGGCAGGTGCTGAAGCCCGCGGACATCGTGGCCGCGCGCGGCGTGGTCGACCGCATCTTCATCGACGAGCGCATCAAGGACTACATCGTGAATCTGGTGGTGGCCACGCGCGATCCCGCCACCGTGAAGGCCCCGGTGAAGGACCTGATCCAGTACGGCGCGAGTCCACGCGCCACGATCGCGCTCACCATCGCCTCGCGCGCAAAGGCGTTCCTGGACGGCCGCGGCTACGTCACGCCACAGGACGTGAAGGATGTCTCGCTCGACGTGCTCCGCCACCGCATCGGCGTGACCTACGAGGCCGAGGCGCTTGAGAAGACCGGCGAGGACGTGGTCCGCACGCTGCTGGAGCACGTGCCGGTCCCCTGATCGGAAACGAGGAACTCCGGCGATGAACGCCAGCGAACTCATCCGCAAGGTTCGGCGGATCCAGATCCACACGAGTCGCGTCACCAGTGAAGCGCTCGCGGGCACCTACCACAGCGCCTTCCGTGGCCGTGGCGTGGAGTTCGAGGAGGTGCGCCCCTATGTGGTGGGCGACGACGTGCGGACCATCGACTGGAACGTGAGCGCGCGCGCTGGCGCGCCGCACGTGAAGCAGTTCCGCGAGGAGCGCGAACTGTGCGTGATGCTGGCGGTGGACCTGTCGGGAAGCCTGGACTTCGGCACACGCAGCCAGTTCAAGCGCGAGATGGTTGCGGAGATGGCCGCCACCATCGCCTTCAGCGCCATCCGCAATGGCGACAAGGTGGGCTTGCTCGCCTTCACCGATCGCGTCGAGCGCTTCGTGCCGCCGCGCAAGGGCACGCGCCATGTGCTGCGCATCGTGCGCGAATTGCTCGCGCTGAAGGCGCAGGGAACGGGCACGCGCATTGGCGAGGCCATCGACGAGGTCACGCGCATCGTGCGCAAGCGCAGCGTGCTTTTCGTGGTGAGCGACTTCATGGACACGGGCTGGGAGCGCTCGATGAGCGTGGCGCGCGGTCGACACGACGTGATCCCCGTGGTGGTGCGCGACGCGGCCGAGGATTCACTGCCGGCCGTGGGTCTGCTTGAGCTGCAGGACCCCGAGACGGGCGAGACGCTCGTCGTGGATACGGCCGATCGCGGCGTGCGCGCGCGATTCGCCGCCGCGGCCGCGGAGGAACGTGCCGTGCTGCAGCAGGCCTTCCGCCGCATGCGCATGGACGCGGTCGAGGTGCAGACCGGTGGCGACTTCGTGAAGCCGCTGGCCGAAGTCTTCCGCCGCCGCGAGGCAAGGAGAGGCCGATGAAGTGCGCGGCGATCCTGATCACCGCGCTGCTTGGCGCCCGGGCGTTCGCCGCGGGCGAACCAGGCGCCACCATCAGCCGTTCCGCCGATGGCGCGGGTGCGCGTGTCACGGTGACCGCCAAGGCGACCATCCGCACCGGCGAGCCGCTTGGCGTGGACTTCACCGTGGAGCGCCCCGCCGACACCAGCGTGATCGTGCCGGCGCTCAAGAATGCGCTGGACCCATGGGACGTCCGCGACGCACGCGCCCTGCCGAGCGACCCCGCGAATCCAGGCCGCACCACCGAGCGCCTCACGCTGGTCACCTTCGAGAGCGGCGACCTGAAGGTGCCATCGCTCGCCTTCCGCATCCGCGCTGCCGACGGCACCGAGACTGAACTGAAGAGCCCCGAGCTGCCCGTGACGGTGCAGTCGCTGCTGGCCGATGGCTTCGATCCGTCACGCATCCGCGACGTGAAGGGTGCGGTCGAGATTCCGCTGGGTGCGCGCTGGCCGTGGATCGTGGGCGGTATCGCGATGGTCGCCATGCTCGGATGGCTCGCACATCGATGGTGGCGTGGCCGCCTGCGTCACGAGGCCCCGCCTGAACCCGCGCACACGCGCGCCCTGCGCGAACTCGACGAGCTGGGTGCACGCGAACTGCCCCAGAAGGGCCTGGTGCTCGACTTCTATGTGCTGCTCTCGGACACCGTGCGCCGTTACGTCGAGGGTCGCTTCGGCATCCGTGCGCCCGAGCAGACCACGAAGGAGTTCCTGCAGGCCGCACGCCATCACCCGTCGATCCGCGACGACCACCAGCGCATGCTCGCCGCATTCCTGCGTGCCGCCGACATGGTGAAGTTCGCCGCGCAGCGGCCGGGGCCTTCCGAGTGCGAACGCGGTCTCGACGCCGCACGCGGTTTCGTGCGTGAAAGCATGCCGATCGGCGACATCGACGATGCGACATCGGCATCGAACGCGTCGCCATCTTCGCAGGAGGCCCAACGATGAGCACGCTTGCCATCGACGATCCGTGGTTCCTGCTGCTGCTGCCGCTGGCCGCGCTCGGTTTCTGGCGCCTGTGGCGACGCAAGCCCACGCTGCGCTTCAGCGCCGCCGCGCGCGCCAAGGCCGCAGGACCAGGCATGGTCGCGCGCCTGCGATGGCTGCCGATGGCGCTGCGCGCGCTGGCATTGGCGCTGGTGGTGCTGTGCATCGCGCGTCCAGTGCGACTGAACGAGAACACCCGCACGATCACCGAGGGCGTGGCGATCCAGCTGGTGGTCGACCGCTCCAGCAGCATGCTGGCGATGGACTTCGAGCGTCAGGGCCGCGCCGTCGACCGGCTCACGGCGTTGAAGGACGTCGTCGATCGCTTCGTGCAGGGCGGCGGAGGACTGGCCGGTCGCGCCGACGACCTGGTGGGCCTTGTCACGTTCGCGCGCAACGCGGACTCGATGAGTCCGATGACGCTCGATCATGAGTGGCTGCTTGCTGCGCTGAAGGATGTGCAGCCAGCGGAGCCGGGCTCGAGCGAGGACGGCACCGCCATCGGCGATGGTGTCGCGCTTGGCGCCGAGAAACTGCGGGACGCCACCGAGAAACGCGGCGACGAGAGCCGCCGCATCAAGAGCAAGGTGCTGGTGCTGCTGACCGACGGCGAGAACAACGCCGGCGACATCGATCCCATGACCGCGGCAGAGCTCTGCCAGACGCTCGGCATCAAGCTCTACACCATCGGCATGGGTACGCGCGGCATGGCACCCATGCCGATCAAGACCCCGTTCGGTATCCAGATGACGCGCCAGCCCGTCACGATCGACGAGAACCTTCTTCGCGCGATGGCCGAGCGGACCGGAGGCCAGTACTTCCGCGCCACCGATTCGCGCAGCCTGGACGGGATCTACGCGAAGATCGACGAACTCGAGAAGACCGTGACCGAGCAAAAGCGCACCGTGCAGGCGAAGGACCTTTCGGTCGAGTCGTTCCGGCTGGGCGCCCTGCCCATGCCGCCCATGCTGGCCCTTGCGCTCGCGGTGCTGCTGCTCGAGATCGCCCTCTCACACACGCGCTGGAGGACGCTGCCATGACCCCGGGCGCCTTCCAGTTCGCGCAACCGTGGGCCGCGTGGTGGCTCTGGCTCGTGGCCGGCGCCGCGGTGCTCATGGTGGTCGGCCTGCGCCGACGCCGACGGCTGCTGGAGCTGGTCGCCGCCACGCCACTGCTGGCCCGACTTGCGCCCAATCTGGACCTCTCACGCGCGTGGATCCGCGCCAGCCTCTCCACGCTCACGCTCGCGGCGCTCACGGTGGCGCTGATGGATCCACGCTGGGGCATGCAGGTCGAGCAGGTGCAGCGACGCGGTCTCGACGCGATCTTCGTGCTCGACGTGAGCCGAAGCATGCTGGCTGGAGACGCGACGCCCAGCCGACTGGAACGCGCCAAGCAGTTCGTGATCGACGCCAGCGAGGCGCTCGAGGGGGATCGCGTGGGCCTTGTCGATTTCGCCGGCAGCGCAAGCCTGCGCGTGCCTCTCACCCTGAACTATGCCGCGTTCCGACAGGCCGTGCAGAATCTCGAGCCCAAGGCCGCGGCGCGCGGCGGATCGATGCTGGGCGAGGCGATCCGCATGGCCGCCAACAGCTTCCCGACCGCCGACAAGGGTGCACGCGCCGTGATCGTGCTCTCCGACGGCGAGGACATGGGCAGCGATCCCGCCAAGGCCGCGGCCGAAGCGCTCGAGGCATCCGGCGTGCGCGTGTACACCGTCGGCATCGGTGACAGCCGTGACGGCGCCCGCGTTCCGCTGGTGGGTGCCGATGGCCAGCGCCGCTATCTGGTGCACGATGGTCAGGAAGTCTGGTCGAAGATGAATCCGGACACGCTGCGCGAGATCGCGCAGGCCGGCGGCGGCGCGTTCATTCCCGCGGGCACCGCGCAGATCGACATGGCCGGCGTGTATCGCGATTCGCTCGCGGGCCTGGATCGCGTCGATCAGGAATCCAGCCTCGTGAAGCGGCAGACGCCGCGCTTTCAGTGGTTCGCGGCGGCGGCGCTGGTGCTGCTGGTCGCGGAAAGCCTGATCACCGATCGTCGCGCCCGCAGGGAGGTCGCATGAACGCGCCTTCGATCGCTCGCATGCTGCTGATCGCGGGCCTTGGCCTGAGTCAGCCCGCGTTGTCGGCGCAGGGCCAGCCCCAAGCGCCCGCTGCCCCCACCATCCCGAAGGCCCCGGCGATCCGCGTGCCCGACGCGCTGGTGAACCCGATCACGCCCGACGAGACGAGCGAGCCCGCGCCCACCCCCGAAACTCCCGCGCAGCCATTCGATCCCGCCGCGTATCGCGCGGCGGTGAAGCGCGCGAACGCCGCCGTGGCGCAGCAGGACTGGCCAGATGCGGCGAGGTCTCTCGAGGAAGTGCTTGCGCTCAAGCCCGATTCCAAGGAAGCCGCATACAACCTCGGCGTGGCCCGCTTTCAGCAGGGCGACTTCGCGGGTGCGCGCAAGATGTTCCAGCAGAGTGCGCAGAACGCGCCCGCCGATCTTGCGGCGCGAAGCATGTACAACGAAGGCAACTCGATCTACGCCGACGCGGTCCGCAACCTTCCGCCGATCGATCCTGCGTCGAAGCAGGGCCAGCCGCAGCAGGTCTCCACCGTGCCTCCTGAGGAACTGCAGAAGGCGGTGCAACAGGTCGAGCAAGCCTTCACGCATTTCAAGGATGCGGCCGCCGCCAATCCCGGCGACGAGGACAGTGCGGCGAACGCGGAGACCTCCCTCAAGCTCCTGAAGGAACTTCGCAAGATCCAGCAGCAGCAGCAGCAGCAGCAGCAGCAGAACAAGCAACAGCAAGATCAACAGCAGGACTCGAAGGATCAGCAGCAACAGCAAGATCAACAGCAGCAAAGCCAGCAACAGAATCAGGACTCGAAGCAGGACGACTCCAAGCAGCAGTCGGAGTCGCAGCAATCCCAAAGCGACTCCAAGTCACAGCAGAGCGATCAGCAACAGCAGCAAGAGAAGCAGCAACCGAAGCAGGACCAGCAGCAGGCCGATTCCAAGAACGATCCGAAGCAGGATTCCAAGCAGGACGACTCGCAACAGAAGGACCAGCGCCCGGCCCAGCAGGATCCGAAGCAGGAGTCGGACTCCGAGGATCCGCAGAAGCACGATCAGCAAAGGCAAGATCAGCAGCAGCAGCAGCAGCAGCAGCAGCAGCAGCAGCAGAACAAGCAACAGCCTCAACAACAACAGAACAAGCAACAACAGCAACCACAGCAGCAGCCCCAGCAGCAGGCGCAGGCCAGCAACGATCCCGCGAAGCAGGGCGATGCGCAGGCTGCCGAGGCCTCGGAGGATCGCATGGACCAGACCCAGGCCGATCGCCTGCTGCAACTGGTGCGTGACAAGGAAAAGTCCCGGAATGCGCAACGCAAGGCCGAACAGGCTCGGACCCGCCCAACACCCGTGGACCGTGATTGGTAATAGGCTTCAGACTTTCATGACACGCCTTGTGGCCATCCTTGCCCTGCTGCTCACCACGCTTGCCGCGCGCGCGCAGACGGTCGAGTTCCGCATGCAGGAACGCGACGGCTGGGTGGGCTCTCCGATGGTCATGGAGGTCGATGTCCAGAACGCCGCCGACGCGAATGCACCCGAGGTCGCAGCCACACCCGACTTCGACGTGCGCGTGGATCCCTCGCCGCGCCGAATGGAGTGGCGTCAGAGCATCAACGGACGCAACACCAGTCGCAGCAGCCTGATCTGGCGCATCGAGTTCACCCCCAAGCGAGAGGGCAAGTTCCCGCTGCCCGAGGTCGTGCTGCGCAGCGGCTCACGGACCTGGCGCAATCCCCCGCAGGAAGTCTCGGTCACAAGTTCCACCTCCAACGACACGCTTCGTCTGGAGGTGACCACCGATCCACCCAACCCATGGGTTGGGCAAAGCGTGAAGCTGTCGCTGCGAATCCTGGTGCGGCCATTCACCAGCGCACAGCACGGCGTGACACTGGACGAGTCGCAGATGTGGCGGCTGCACGACGACGCTGGCTGCTCGTGGGGCATCCTCCAGCCACGCATCCGCGAACTCGCGCAGTCGAATCGTCGCCCCGCAGGCACGGAGCAGGTCATCGACGGCAAGTCGTGGATCGTCTACGAGATCGAGACCCCGTTCACGCCGGATCGCGCCGGCCCCGTCTCGCTGGGCGAACTTCGCGTCGCCTGGCGCTACCCCACCAGCCTCACGGTGGGTCGCGACTTCTTTGGCAGTCCAGAACTCAGTCTCAGTGGCGTGCGACCGGTCACCGCCACGCTGGCCGAGCGTTCGATCGTGGCGCGCGCACTGCCGGAAAACGGCCGCCCTGCCTCGTTCCGCGGCGCCGTGGGTCAGTTTGAACTCCGCGTGGCCGCCAAGCCTACGCAGGTCGCGATGGGCGATCCGATCACGCTGTCCATCTCGATCATCGACCGCAGCCGCGGTGGCGAGGAACTGAAGACCCTGCAGCCACCACCGGTCGATGCCGACGCGCTTGGCGACGCGTTCCGCGTGCCAAGTGACCCGCTGGCCGGCACTGTCGATGGCGCGATGAAGACCTTCACGCAGACCATTCGCCCCACCACCACGACTGTCACGCAGATTCCGCCGATCGAGTTCAGCTGGTTCGATCCAGCCAAGGGTGAGTACGAAACCGCACGCTCGCAGCCGATCGACATCCGCGTGAGCCCTTCAGAGCGCCTGACGAGTGATCGCATCGAGAGCGTCGCGACGACCCCCGCCGCAAGCCGCCAGACCGCATCGTTGACCGAGGTCGACGGTGGACTCGTCGCCAATATCGCACCAACCGCTGCGCTGCTTCGCGACGGTCGGCTGACGCTTGGCGCTGGCACCATGCTGGTCTTCGGCGTTCCCCCGATCCTTGCCGCCATCGCGCTGCTTGTTCGCCGCCGTCAGGATCGCATGCAGGGCGACGCCGGCCTGGTGCGCGCCCTCCGCGCCGATCGCGCGGCCCGCGAGGCGCTGCAGCAGGCGGCCGATCTGCCCGCCCTGTGTGCCGCGCTGTGCGAATTCATCGCGGCCCGGACCAGCCGCGCCAGCGGCACCGTCACGCGCGCACAGGCCGTGGACCTTGCAGGCCAGTCCGGCGCCGACGATGCCCTGTGCACCACGCTGGACCAGCTGCTCGCCTCGGGCGAGCGTGCGGCCTTCGCACCTGCGCGTGGCGGTGACGCCTCGACCGCCCGCGTACAGGCGGTTGCGCTGCTGCAAGCTCTCGTGAGGCTCGACTGGAAGCGTCGCGCGGTCGATGTGCTGGAGGACGCGGCATGAGCGTTCGCGCACTCCTGCTTTCGATCGCCTTCGCGCTTGCGGCCACCGGTCTTGCACGAGCCGATGACGCCGCAGATCTTGCAGCGGCCCAAGGCGCCTACGACCGCGGCGCCGAACTGCAGCGCGCCGACCCCGCGGCGTCGCGTACGCAATTTGAGGCCGCCGTAAAGGGCTTCCAGTCGCTGATCGATCGCGGGCTCGTGAACGGCCCCCTGCTTTACAACGTGGGCAATGCGCAGATGCAGCTGGGTCAGACTGGTGCGGCCATCGGCAGCTATCTGCGCGCGCAGCGGCTCATGCCTGGTGACGGTCGCCTGCAGGCGAATCTGGCGCACGCACGCACGCAAGTGAAGGATCGCTTCGATCGAGGATCAGGCCTGCTGCTTGAGGATGTCGCCGGCTGGTGGCACCTGCTCACGCAGCCATCGCGATGGTGGCTCGGTTTCGCCGCATGGCTTGCCGCGTGGTCGCTCGTGATCGTGCGGCTGCTCACGCCGTGGCAACCGATCGCGCGCGTTTTCCCGCCCGCGACAGCGTGGGCGCTTGGACTCGTGGGTGCCGTGATACTGGCCACGGTGATCGTGGATGTCGCCGCGCCCATATGGCGACCGGTGGGCGTGACCGTGAGCGACGGCGTGGTGGTGCGCAAAGGCAACGGTGATGGATTCGAACCCGCGTTCGCCGAGCCACTCTCGCAGGGCGTGGAATTCCGCGTGCTCGAAGAGCGCCCGGGCTGGATCCAGATCCGGCTGCCGGACGGCAAGTCCGGCTGGATCCGGTCGCTGCAGGCCTCCACGGCCTGAGGTGTGCGCGCACTAGACTGCGGCCCGCAAGGAGGCCGCATGAGTCCATCGCGCAAGAAGAAGGGTGTCCGGAGTTCGCAGAAGGCGGTGGCCGATCGCCATCTCGAGATCAAGCTCGCCGCCGAGCAAGGTCAAGGCGATCTGGTGCGCTGGATCTGTGACAAGTTCGGCTTCGGCCCGCGCACCGCGCGGCGCGATCTGCTGGCGATCAAGCGCACCGACATGCCCTGGTGGAAGAGGAACATCCACGAGATGCGCGGACTGATAAACGGCCGCAGCGGCCCGGACGGCCACACGCCCGAGCGACCCGAACTGCAGGAGGCGATCGCCGGCGTGGTGGTGCTGGAGAAGCTCACGGGCGGCCTGTTGTCGATCGCCCAGCGCGACGCCACACGCGCAGCCAAGCAGACCGAGCGGCTGCTTGGCGCCAAGGACGAGCAGAATGTGCGCGCACTGCGCCGTTTCATCCAGCTGCGTCATCAGCCCACGCGCGTCACCCCGGCGCAGACCGAGGCCTTCGCGCGCATCGTCGAGGCGCATCTGAAGGGTCAGGCCGTCGAGATCGTCTACTCCAATGTCGATGAGCCGCTGGTCTCAAGCACCAGCACACCCGCTGTATCCGGCAAGGCGCGCAAGGCTCCACCCCGTCGATGCATCGGGCCCGTGTGCCTGTTCCACGCCAAGCGCAGCTGGTATCTGCTGGCGCAGGTGCTTGAGGGCAAGAGCAAGGGCGAACTGCGGCAGTTCAAGCTGGCGCGCATCGAGCGCACCGAGATCGTGAACCAGGCGTGGACTCCCTCAGCCGACTTCGATCTGGAGTCGCACCTGCAGGGCGCGTGGGAGCTCTTCCGCCGCAGCGACGGCGTGGACCGCGGCATCCGCGTGGTGGTGGATTTCGACGCACTCTTCAGCAAGAACATCGTGGAAACCATGTGGCACAGCACGCAGTCGATCCAGCCGCTGCCGGCGGGCGGCGTGCGCTTCACCGCAAAGGTGAACGGATTCGACGAGATTCTGTGGTGGGTGCTGCAGATGGGGTCGCACGCGCGCGTGGTCGAGCCGCCGGAACTGCGCGAGTTGCTGGCGAAGGAACTCGAAGCCACGCGGAAACTTTACGCCTGAAGCGCATTCAGGCGCCCGTCACCCCCGTCACCAGCGCCACACCTGCCACCGCGAGCAGCACCGCCACCACCAACCGCAACCGCACCACGCTGATCGACTGCAGCCATCGCGAGCCCACCCACGAACCCACGCAACCGGCCACGCACGCCGCCGCGACCAGACCGAACAACGAGGGGCGATCTCCGCTCGCGGTCGGCGCAGCCTGCAGGGCCGCAGCGATGCCCAAACCGTACACCACGAGTCGCGACGCATCGACGACCGTCGAGATCACGTTCGCCGTGCCCACATAAGCCTGCTTCGAGAGACCCGCGCTCATCAGGAATGGCGCGCGCAACGCACCCTGCATGCCCGAGAGCCCGCCGAAGAACCCGCTGAGCGCACCGCCAATCGCAAGCCAGCGCCTGGGCAGCACCAGGGCTCGATACCACGGCAGCAGTTCCAGTCCCGCGAAGGCAAGCAGCAGAAAGCCGGTGAGCAGCTTCACCCAGGTCACGCGCGCCACGAGCGAGCCAAGCGCCCAGCTCGCGAGCGGTTCGGCCGGCGCCAGACGCGAGAGCATCCATGCGCCCGCTGCCGCCGCGACGATCGCAGGCAGGCCGAAGCGCAGCACGGCGCCACGATCCGCGTGGCGCCCCACCAGCGGGAGCTTGAACAGGTTGCTCACGAAATGCACCACGCCCGTGGCGGCGATGGCGACCTCGACCGGAAAGAACAGAGCGAACGCCGGCATGAGTACCGTGCCCAGACCAAAACCCGAAAGCAGCGTGATCGCCGCCACGACGAAGCTGGTGATGGGTAGGAGCAGCCAGACCATCGCAAGCGGACGCTACCAACAGACGAGCGGCCTCCACTGCCGATGCGCGAGAGTTCTCGTGCGCCCAATGCCGCCCCTCGAGAAAGCTTCAGCGCGGATGTGGATTTCCGCCCGGCGTGACACTGACGAAGCGACCATCGCGGAATCGCGCGAAGAATTCGCCTGCCGCCCCGCTGCGCCTCACCGACCTGGCCAACGTCGGCCCCGTCACACTCGCCGACCTGCACACACTCGGCTTCCGCACCGTGCGGCAACTCGTGCGCCACGACGCACTGCGCCTGTCTCGCTCACTGTGCCCCCGCCCCGATGTCGCTGATGGTGCCGGAGGGGGAGATTAGGCCGGTGAAGAAGAATTGATTCGCGCCGCTGGCTCACCATTCCCCACGCCGCGTTTGCGTGCCGCCCGACCGAGTTCAGGCTCGCCTGCGACGAGACACGGCCAGGCACCCGAAGCCCAGCAGCGTGATCACGCCAGGCCCCGGAACAACCGTCACGCAGAGGGAGTCGATACCGCAGTCGAACACCTGCACGCCGCTGGTGGCTGTTCCGCCATCGCTCTCGCGGAAGAAGCCAAGCGTCATCATGCCTCCAGAACTGGAGAAGTCAGGGTTCTCGTTGGACAGGAGCGTGCCGTCCTCTGTGATGCGGTGCATGTGCGACGCCATGATTCCGAAGCTGCTGCTGATCGACCATGTGTTGTACTGCGGCGCCGGCATGTTGAAGGTCCCGACGCGCTGCACGTAGGTCATTCCGGATTGCTGGATCACGAGCCCCCCGCGTTGGCCGTCACCACTCGTCTGAAGGTTCAGGGAGTACTCCCGGTAGTTGAAGTGGGAGATCGGACCCTGTGTCGCCAGGTCGTACGTGAAGGATGCTCTCAGGTGGATCGCGAAGACGGATGCGCCCAAGCCGCCGACCTGCACGGTGTTCGTCACACGCAGGTATTCGCCGATGCCATCCACGGCGCCGCCGTTCAGCACCTGGACCGAACTTACGCTGCTCCCCGTCCCGAGGGCGTTGGTGATGCCGACGCACGTCCAGTCCCCGGCGACAAAGGTGCCGTCGGTGTAGGAGATTTCCGCAAGGACGGGTGTGGTCGCCGCGGACAGTGCCAGCGCAGCGGTCAGACCACGGGTGGCCATCGTGTTGGGGTGCAGTCGGTTCATGGTTTCTTTCGGGAAAGCTTGGGGAAGCACGGCAAGGGAGCGCCGCAACGCAACACCCGGCGACGGAGCCTCAGAATGCCGCATGCAGGAAGCGCAGGCGGGGAACAGCCCTCATGAGCCTTTGGCAGACGACGCGGGTCCGTTGGCGAGGGAGCGCTCGACGGACATATGAGGAATCAGGGACCGCAATTCAACCTAATCGAATATCCCCGGCTGTCAAGGATTTGGTGAAATTCTGCCCCGGCTGAATCGTGCGGAGCCAAAGTGGATCCCTTGGCAAACCCTCAAAGGAGGGCGATCCGCCAGGTCCGCGACCAATTCCAGTCAGGACCGAGCGCGGCAAACGAAAACGGCCTCTGCGCTTGCACGGCGACGGCCCATCCAATTTGGGTTGTGCGCGGCCCCATTTCACAAGTGCGTGCGGGCCCCGTGGATCCGTGCACGCATCCGGGGCAGCCATCGCCGCCACCCGGCTGACCGTATCCGCGGTGGCAGAAGTGCATCGTCGAGGCGACGATCGTACGCCGCACTGGGTCGGCTGTTTCTGGGTGCGACACACGGGGGCGAATCCTTGATCGACTGACGAACCTCGAACTTGCTGCTTGGCGAGCCAGTCCGATCGAGAATTTCATGAATGCAGCCAGGCATGGTGCGACGACACGGTCACGTCACGACGATGGACGCGCGCGTGCTCAGCACCGGAGATCGCACCCGACCCGAGAGGACGGACCGTGCACGGAGAGCGAGCGCGACCAACATGATGGCGACGAGTGGCACCGCGTTGCCGGCGAGCGAGAGCGTGCCACAGGAAGTGCAAAAACCGACGTTCTCTGATCCGATCATCGTGGTGGATGCGCAGGCGGGGCAGGTGCAGGCTTGGTCGGTCATGACAGGTGTT
Source organism: Planctomycetota bacterium (assembly GCA_016872835.1). Classification (GTDB taxonomy): domain Bacteria; phylum Planctomycetota; class Phycisphaerae; order Phycisphaerales; family SM1A02; genus SYAC01. The sequence continues at coordinate 86,074 of VGYX01000011.1, forward strand.
CCTGTGGAGGGATGGGGATTGAAAGAACCAGATGCAGTGTCAGTCAGTTGACACACGCCTCGCACTTGCCACTCAGGACGATGGTGTGCTCTTCAAGCGTGAAGCCCCGGGGTAGCAACCGTCGAAGCCCGCCGGGACAGCCCTTCAGGTCGTAGACACGGTCGCACTCGCGGCAATGGAAATGATGGCGATGGCGATCCGCCACCTTCGCCCGCTCGTATCGGGAAGTCTGCCCTGGAATGGACACGGCGCAGATCTCTCCCGCCTGCTCAAGCGCCCGGAGATTGCGGTAGACGGTGCTCTGGCTGATGGACGGGATCTCACGGTGCGTGAGGCGGTGCAACTCGTAAGGCGAGAGTGGTCGCGCCTCGCGCGCGATGATCGCAAGCAGCGCACGCCGCTGACGCGTGGCGCGGCCAAGAACCCGCCCTGCAGAGGCCTGCGGAGCGGTGGAACGGGCGGTGCGAGATTTGCTTGAGCTGCCCATGGGCCGTACTCTATGCAAACGCATTCCCATCTGCAAGAAAGAGTTCCATGGTCACTTCCACCCCACACAATGCGTCGTCCACCCCTCGCCGACTCCCCGTCACCGTCCTGTCCGGCTTTCTCGGCGCAGGCAAGACCACGCTGCTCAGTCATGTGCTGAACAATCGCGAGGGTCTTCGTGTCGCGCTGATCGTGAACGACATGAGCGAGGTGAACATCGACGCATCCCTCGTGCGCGGATCGGTCGAGCTCAGCCGGACCGAGGAGAAACTCGTCGAGATGTCCAACGGCTGCATCTGCTGCACCCTGCGCGAGGACCTGATTCAGGAGGTCCGTCGACTCGCCGACGAAGGACGCTTCGACTACCTGCTCATCGAGTCGACGGGGATCGGGGAACCCAAGCCGGTCGCCGCCAGCTTCTATGTCGAGGATGAGCAGGGCCACATGCTTGCCGATGTCGCCGATCTCGACACCATGGTGACCGTGGTCGATGCGAAGAACTTCCTTCACGACTGGGACAGTTCGCAGCAATTGAAGGATCGTCGCGCGCTGCAGGCTGACGACGATGAGCGGATGATCGTCGATCTGCTGAATGATCAGGTCGAGTTCGCCAACGTGATCGTGATCAACAAGTGCGACCTCGTGTCCACCGAGAGCGCGGATCGGCTGGAGGGCATCCTGCGACAGCTGAACCCGAAAGCGCGCTTCATCCGCGCAGATCACGGCAAGGTCCCCCCGCGTGACATTCTGAACACCCGCACCTTCGACTACGAAGACGCGCAGTCGAGTCCGGGCTGGGTGCAGGAACTCATGGGCAACCACACGCCTGAGACCGAGGAGTACGGCATCTCGAGCTTCGTCTATCGGGCGAGGATCCCGTTCCACCCGGGTCGTCTGGAACAGTTGCTCTCGAGGGGTCTCCGGGGCGTGGTCCGCTCCAAGGGTTTTTTCTGGCTCGCCACGCGCATGCGCGAATGTGGCGCGTGGGCGCAGGCCGGGTCTTCGCTCACGATTGACCGGGCGGGCATGTGGTACGCGGCGCTGCCAAAGAGCCAGTGGGAGGGCATGGGCGGACTCGCGGAGTGGGTCAAGGCGAACTGGCAAGAGCCCTTCGGTGATCGCCGTCAGGAGATCGTCTTCATTGGAGCCGGAATGGATCGTGATGCGCTCACCGAGCAGTTCGACGCATGTCTCCTGACCGAGGAGGAATTCATGGCGGGCCCACAGGCATGGGCGCGCCTGAAAGATCCGTTCCCGGAGTGGGACTCGTCGGGAACGGTCGAGGCTTGAGGGCTGCGATTCGCCCAGCCGGGTCACCCGACTCGTCACCTACCGGCACGCGCTGTTGAAATTTGCGCGTGACCATGGTGCGCACGCGCATCGATTCCCATTGGTGGACTGCCGGGCCCAAGGCGACACGCCTTCGGCCGATCGCCATGGCGGCAGAGCCGAAGAATTGCGGCGCACGAGCCCGTTGCGTTCACCCTCGGCGATTGCGGTGCAGCGACGGATCGACCGCCGCCCCCATCGCGTCCACCTGCAGCGGAAGACCGAGGAAAGCCCGCATGCGCCGAGCCTGCACAAGCGGGCGGGCCATCGCCTCGGCATGCTCCACATCGAGCACCTGAAAGTTCGGGCGTGCGACCAGCCACTGGCGCACCTGCGCAAGCTGCGCTTGGAGCACCTGCGCCAGCCGCTCCGTCTCAGCCTTTCCGCCTGCATCTGGCCGATCAGAGAAAGGTGGATGTGTTCCATTCCGAGTTCACGTGGGTGCTGCCCAACCGAAAGCATGCCCCTGTGGTCTCGCCCATCGACAAGGACACTACCGAGACCATCGATGTGGGCCTGGTCGTTTCGCTCACGCCACTGCCGGACAACGCTTTGAACGACCACGTTGCCTGACCGGCCCGCAAGAACGAACGAACGCGACCGCAAGGTCGCGTTCGTTCGTGAAGGAAGCGGAGAGGGTGGGATTCGAACCCACGAGTAGGACAAGCCCACTACTAGTTTTCGAGACTAGCTCCTTCAACCGCTCGGACACCTCTCCGGGCAGTCTCTTGAATCAGTATCGGCTGCCACGCCTGCCGCCGCAAGGGCGCCGGCGCGGCAGGAATCAGGCCTTCTTCTTCGCGGGCGGCGTGAGCTCGCTCGCGTCCCAGTCCAGCGTGATCTTCTCTTCCATGATCTCGGCGATCACGATCTCAAGATCGCTGCGGCCATGACGGTCCACGAGCGGACGGGCGCCCTCGATCAACTCCTGCAGGCGCTTCTGGATGAGCGCCGTGAGCTTGAAACGGCCGCCGAACTTGTCCACGATGTCGTCGCTGAGCAGGGCTTCGATCAAGGTCTGGGTCCTCCGAGGGGGGCTTTGCGCCGAGCCGCACAGTGTAGCCGAAGCCCCCCTTTCGCGCACAGCGCCCCGCGCCGCCCCCGAAATCCGCCGAAAGCCCCGTTACCCTGCGGTCGATGGGTCCGCGCATTCCATTCCCCGCCCGACTTCGAATCCGCCTGGGACTGGACCGGGAGTGGTGGCTGCTTGCCGCGGCCATCGGCGTGGGCATCGTGATGGGTGCGGCTGCGATCGGCTTCATCCTGCCCATCCGATGGCTTGAGGGCGCGCTGGAGCGACTCTCGCACGAGGGGGGCTCGCGCGTGTGGCTGGTGCTGCTGGTGCCGGTGGCCGGCGCCATGCTGACTGGATTGGTGTTCCTGCTGATCCCGTCGGCCTTCCGCGGCCATGGCGTCTCGCGCGTGCTGTACGCCGTGAATCGACAGCAGTCGCTGATCCCGCTGCGCATCGGCGTGCGCCACTGGTTCGCAAGCACCTGCACCATCGGCTCGGGCGGAAGCGCGGGCCCCGAGGGCCCCATCGTGACGATCGGCGCCACGCTGGGCAGCAACGCGGCGCGATGGCTGCGCGGGGACCCAGCAAGCACGGCGTCGCTGCTTGGGTGCGGCTGCGCGGCAGGCCTGGCCGCAGTGTTCAACGCGCCCATGGCAGGAATCTTCTTCACGCTGGAGGTGATCCTGCGCGACTTCTCGCTGCGCACCTTCACGCCAATCGTGGTGGCCAGCGTCGTCAGCGCCGCCACCGCTCAGACGCTGCTGGGCACGCAGGAACCTCTCTTCGGCGTGGGCCCCGACTTCTTTCGCGACGCGTCGGAGTTCTTCTCGCTGCGGCAGACGCCGTTCTTCATCGCCCTGGGCGTGTGCTGCGGTTTTGGCGCGGTCGGCTTCACCAAGCTGCTCCCGATCGCGGAGCGTGCCTTCCACCGGCTTCCCGTGACGCGCAACCTGCGCCCCACGATCGGTGCGCTGCTGCTGGTCGCGGTGGGCGCGGGCTACCTGTGGGTGCGCGGCGCGAACGGCTTGCCCCCCTTCTACGGCGCGGGCTACGGCGAGGCGCGCACGCTGATGACCCACGACACCTACACGCTGGCGCTCACCGAATCGGGCTGGAGCATGTTCGGCTTCGCGCTGGTGTTGCTGGCATCGGGCCTTCTGAAGGCGCTCGCCACCTGCCTGACGCTTGGCTCGGGCGGCGCAGGCGGCCTGTTCGCGCCCAGCCTGCTGCTCGGTGCGTTCACCGGCGGTGCATTTGGCATGGCGCTGCAAGCGCTCGGGCCGTCGTGGGCACCGCAGCCCGCGCACTGCGCGCTGATGGGCATGGCCGCGATGATCGCCGGCAGCACGCACGCACCGCTGACGGGCGTGCTGCTGGTGTACGAACTCACGCACAGCTACAGCGTGGTGCTGCCGCTCATGCTGACCGCGGTCGTCTCCACGATGGTCGCGCGCCTGCTGTTCAAAGAGAGCATCTACACCGCGGAACTCGCGGCGCTGGGCATTCGCATTGGAAGCATGAGCGACCTGACGGTGCTGCGCCGCCTGCGCGTGAGCGACCTGGAGCTGGCGCGGCCCGTGCTGGTGCAACTTCTCGATCCGGCGCAGCGTCTGGTCGAGCTGAGCGAGCGGCACGGCGCGGGTGAGTTCGTGGTGCAGGATTCCGACGGCCACTACCGGGGCATGGTGACCGCGCGCGATCTGCGCGAGACGCTTGTGCATCGCGACGCGATCCCGCTGCTGACCGTGGAGGAACTCACGCGCGACGATCTGCCCCGCGTACTGGCGGGCGACACGCTTGACGTGGCGCTGGACCGCTTCAGTCGCCACGACGTGGAGAGCCTGCCGGTGGTGCTTGACGCGCAGACGCGCGAAGTGCACGGCCTGATCAGCCGTCAGGCGCTTCTGCGCCGCTACCAGCAGGAGCTGGAGCGCGAGGCATGAGCGCCCTGCGCTTCTCGGCCCGCATGCGCGTTCGGCTGGACCGCGACTTCAAGCGGGCCCGCGAGGCGCGGTTGCGGCGCGAACTCGGCTTCGGCACGCTGCTGGCCGCAGCCAACGGGCTGGCCCACCCGCGCCTGGGCATCAGCATTCCCCGGCGCGTGGGTACCGCCGTGAAGCGCAATCGCATCAAGCGGCTGCTGCGCGAGTCGTTCCGGCTGGACCAGCGTGCATTGCCGGCCGGTGTGGACCTGATCGTGCAGGTTCGGCCGCACGAGACGCGCACGCTCGAGGCCTATCGCGCCGCGCTGCGCGAGCATGCGCCACCGCTGGGCGCGCTTGCCCTCAAGGCACCGGATCGACGCCCGAGCCGCCCCACGGATGGCAGCGGCCCACGCGACGGATCGTGAGCCACAGGCCACGCAGGGCCCCGTGCCGCTCGAACGCCTCGATCGCGTAGTGGCTGCAACTTGGCGCGAAGCGGCACCGGCCGCCGAGCAGCGGTGACAGCACGATCTGATACCCGCGCACCAGCAGCATGCAGCATCTGGCGAACGGGCCTGCGCGGCTCATGGCAGTTCACGCACGGGATTGCGCACACACCCCACGCCCGCGATCTCCACCTCGATCACGTCGCCCTGCTTCAGGAAGACCGGCGGATTGCGCGCACTCCCCACGCCCGAGGGCGAGCCCATGAGGATGATGGTGCCCTCGAGCAGCGTCATGCCGCGGCTCAGCGTGGCGATGATGCGCGGCACGCCATGGAACATCTGGCCCGCCACCGCGTCCTGCATGCGCTGGCCGTTCAGGCGGGTCTGCAGCCGCAGGTGCTTCCAGTCCTCGACCTTCGCGGCAGGCATGGGCTCGGAGAGCGGACAGAACGTGTCGAAGCTCTTGCCCCTGCAGAACTGGCCGCCGCTGCCCTGCTTCTGCCACCACCGCGCGCTCACGTCGTTGGCTGCACGGAAGGCGCCGACCACCGAGAGCGCGTCGGACTCGGGCACGTCGCGGCAGTCGCGGCCGATCTCGATCGCCAGCTCGCCCTCGAAGTCCACCTGCGGTCCGTTCTCGCGGCAGATGGGCGGGATCTCGATCGTGTCGCCGTCGCGGATCACGCTGGCGGGGTTCTTCAGGAAGACAATCGGGTTGGGATCGACCGTGCCACCCATCTCGCGGGCGTGCTCGGGATAATTGCGGCCGATGGCCAGGATGGCGGGAGGAAGGCGTCGGGTCACTTGCGCATCGCCTTCGCGCGGTTCTGCTCGTCGCGTTCGGCCTCGCGGCGACGCGCCTCGGCGGCCTGCGCCTCGCGGTAGCGCTCCATGTCGGGGGGCTCGGGCAGCACCTGCTCGATCGCGTAGACGCTGCCCAGCGGGCCCTCGGCCAGTTCGGCGGTCAGCGGCTGACGCACCGCGTCGAACACCATGCGACGCTGCTCCTCGGCCGCACGGTTGTACATCACCAGCCGGTCCAGCAGCGGCTGGTTGCGGTCGAGCAGCAGCTGCGTGAACACCGTGGCCACGCTGCCGCGCAGATCGTCCACCAGGTCGGCCATCCGCTTCTCACCGAACTTGTTCACGAAGTCGGTGTAGCGCGTGCTCTGGAAGTACTCGGTGAGCTCCTTCGCGAACTTCAGCGCGTCCTCGAGCACCTTCTTGTTGCCCAGGAGCAGTCCGTCACGGAAGCCGCGCTGCAGCGAGGCGTACACATCGGTGCGCGCGGTGTCCGGCACCATCTCGTACTCGCCATACGTGGAGTTGCGCACGAAGTCCTCGACCGGAAGCGCGTACTTCATGTTGGGAATGAGGCCACCCGTTCCATAGAGCGCGTCGAGATTCTTCATGATCTCCTCGGCACCCGCGTAATCACCGCTGCGGTAGAGCTGCCGGATCGCCTGTGCCATGAAGTTCTCGTGGAAGTCGCAGAACGTGTCGCCGCCGGCGCCGCGGGTCGTGTAGTGCTTCTGGTAGAGCTCGCGGAAGTATCGCTCGATGCTCTTGATCCAGCGGTTGTCGTGCATGCGGCTGGGGTTGTCATTCGAGAACGGGTCCACCCCCATCATGCCGCTGTGGTTCAACGCCTGCATGGCCTGGATAGTCAGGCGGTCATTGTTGATGATCTTGTAGACGTCGTCCTCGGCGGTGTAGCGCGCGCCGCCCTGCTCGGCGCCGATCTTGCCCCAGTAGAACGCGTGCGCCTGCGGGTGGCGCCAGTCCAGTGGACCCCAGTCGCGGATGTAGTCCGCCATGCGCGCCGGATCCATGTTGTAGTCCTCGCGGAGCACCTTCTTGCGCAGGAAGGCCAGCAGGTGCTGGCGCGCCGGCGCCATGGCTGGATCGCCCAGCACGCGGTCGAACGTGGCGAAGACCGGGTCGTTGCTCGCGTACTGCCGATCCAGATCCAGGATTTTCGCGTAGGCGGACCCCTTGATCGCGATCCACTTGCCCATGTTGATCAGGAAGTCCTTGTCCAGCCGGAACGCGAAGCGGCGGTCGAACGGGGCCAGACCCTCGGTCAGCCGCTTCTCCAGCTCCACCACCTCCGGATGCACGCGCTCGAGTTCCTCGCGCGTGTCGGGCGCATCGGCGATCTCGCGCATCATCTTCTCGCGGTCGGCCTGGCTGTAGGGCGGCACCCCCAGCAGGAACTGCCATTCCTTGGCGAGCTCACGCTTGTAGTGCAGGTGCGCGTCGTCGCTCACGCCGTCGATCTTGTGGGCGAACCAGAAGGCGATCTCCTTGTTCAGGCCCAGATCGTTCGGGTTGTAGCGCAGTCCGCGGTTGCGGACCAGGTCGATGCCCGCGTTCACCCACGACCACCGCTCCTGCGGCGTGTTGGTGAGCACGCTGATGTTGTAGGCCATGTTGTGGCCGTGGAATCCCCACACCTCGGCGAAGCGCGGCTGCATCTTGGTGATCAGGTCCGCGTCGGCCATCGCCTCGTAGAACAGGCCCTCGTCCTTCTGCTGCTGCAGCTTGATCCAGAGGTAGTTGGCGATCAGGCCGCGCAACGCGCCGATCGCGGTGCCGATGGCCACGATCGGCGGCGCGCCCTCGATCGGGTCGCTGGTGTAGCGGAAGCCCTGCGAGCGCGCGATGTCGAGCAGCGTGGGCACCAGACGCGTGTTCGCCGCGCCGCCCACCAGGATCAGCACCACGCACACCAGCTGGATCAGGCGCTCGCGCATGGATCAGCCCTGGCCCGAGTAGATGGCCAGCTCCTTCCTGCGGAACGCCGCCCAGCCGATCACCAGCGTGAGTCCCGTCCACGCGAGCCCGATCACGCCCACGGCCTCGATCACGAGGCCCCAGCCCACGTTGATGCCGCGCACCAGCGCGTCGTTGGTGCCAGTCTGGCCGAACGGCCGCAGCAGCAACTCCATGCTGGCGGCGAGTCCCAGGATGATCTCGCGCACGGTCTGGCCGATGGGGCCCTCGCCCAGTTCCACGATGGGGTACTTCAGGCTGTCCGCCAGGAACGGGCTCATGCTGCCCGCCAGGAAGATGCCGAACGACAGCAGGCACGCCACCGGGAAGCTCAGGATCGTGGCGCTGCACACCGCCAGCATGGCCAGGAACGACAGCTTCACCAGGTTCACCGCCATGCCACGCAGGTAGTTGCCCTCGAAGCCACCGACGCGGTAGAGCACCTGCACGGCGCCCTGATCCCAGTTGAAGGTCGTGGGACCGGGCGCGAACTCCTTCGCCTTGGCGTCGAAGGAGACGTTCATGAACTCGATCTGCAGCCGCCCCTGATCGTCGATCAGGTCCACGGGAAGCGTGATCGTGCTGGCCTGCACGGGCACGAACTTGCGGTCGATCCACGAGCCATCCTTGAAGCGGAACAGGATCGGATAGACGCTGTGCGAGTCGCTCGCGCCGGCGTGCATCACGAAGCGCAGCACCATCGTGCCTCCCATGGCGCGCGCGCTGCCGAGCCCCGGGAACACCAGCTCGCGGCTCTCGCCCGGCGCCACCTGCCGCTGCGAGGCCAGATGCTCCTTCTGGCTCTCGGTGCTCACCTCGCGGCGAACGTCCTCGAGCTTCCGGCGCCCATCCTGGATGTCCTGCTTCAGGGCCGCGTCGGACTCGATCGTGGCGTCGACCGCGGCCTGCAACTGCTCGCGCGTGAGTCGGGTGTAGACCGGCTCGCTGCTGTCGCGCGCCGCCAGCACCTCGTCGCGCACCGCGATCGCGTCCAGCTCGTCCAGCGCGGGCCGCGCGCGCATCGACTGCACGAACAGGAAGATGCCAACGCCGGTCACCAGCAGCAGCACCACGTTCAGCCCCACGATGCCGGCCCACTTCCCCAGCAGGTAGCTGAGGCGATCGAGCGGCTTGGTGAGCAGCTGCCACACCTGCCGATCGCGGATCTCGAAGGACACCGTGGCGCACCCCAGCATGAGCGTCATGCACGCCGCGCACACATAGGCCAGGTCCAGACTGCGCGCCATGAAGGTCTGGATCTGGTAGCGCAGCGGCGAGGCCGGATCGATGAACACCGGAATCAACGGCAGCACCACCAGCACCGTGACGATGAAGCCCAGGCTGATGCGAAGGCGAACGGCCTCGCGCACCACCGTCTGCGCCACGGCCATCCAGCCCGCGCGGCCGCCCAGCACCACCAGCAGCAGGCGCATCAGCAGCGTGAAGGTGACCACCAGACCAGCCATGCCCGTGGCCACGAAGGCGACCGAAGGCCGACCGACGGCGAGCCCAATCGCGGACAGCGCCGTGGTTCCCGCGGCCACGCCCATGAAGCCAAGGAAGAATCCAAGCCAGACCGAACCCACGGCCGCAGCCACGATCGCCAGCGCGATGCCGAAGGGCATCCACGGCGTCTCCACCAGATAGGCCGGCGCCCACGCCGGATAGCGCGGCATGACCAGCACCTCGACGACCAGCGGGACATCGACCACGCGACCCTTGGTGTCGAAGAGATCGCGACCGATCTGCTTCAGGCGCGGACTCGACAGGGTCTCGCCGAACAGCGCGACCTCGCCACGCTCGGCAAGCGCCACGGCCGCCGCGTCGCGATCCTCCAGATTGGCCCCGGCCAGCGTGGCCGAGATCGCGTCGCGTTCTCCTTGAAGTCGCGCAGCCGCCGCGATGAAGGGCGATGCGATGGATCCGACCAGCACGATCAGGACGGCGGTGATCCACCACCGGACCACGCGCCGCTCCAGCGCGTCCCTCAGGCGAGCGCGCAGCTGCGGCGCCACCTCGCTCATGTCGAGCGACCCTCGTCGCCATCCACCAGCCGATCCAGGAGCCCGCGATCCACAGGACCCTTCGGCGCCTCGGGCTTGGCGGTGCGCGGTGGCTGCGGGGCGGCGGGCTGCGAAGGTCCGGAGAGCAGTTCAGACAGGTCGGGCGCGGCCGGTTGCGCGGGCTTCGCCGGCACCGGCGCGGGCGCAGGACGATCCTCGGCGAGCGAGCGCACCACCTCGGTGCCCTCGGGCTCGGCGGCAAGGAATTCCGCCACGCGTCCGCCATGCAGCGCGCCGCTGGTGGAGGCCTGCTCCGCGCGGGCCTGCTCGACGATCTTCATGAACAGATCCTCAAGACGCTGCCGCGGCGCGTGCACGCTCTCCACCGCGACACCTTCGGACTGCGCGATGGTGCGGCGCACAGCCTCGACCGTCTCAGGTCGCAGGCGCGGCGTCTCGATCACGGTTCGACCCGTGTCCGCAAGCAGCGTGTCGCCCGTGCCCTCGGCGCGGATGCGTCCGCCATAGAGCACCACCATGCGATCGCAGACGTCTTCCACGTCGGCGAGCAGGTGGCTGGACAGCAGGATGGTCTTGCCACGGCGGCCGAGCTCGATCAGCAGGTCCTTCACCTGGCGCGTGCCGATCGGGTCCAAGCCACTTGTGGGCTCGTCCAGGATCAGGAACTCCGGATCATTGATGAGCGCCTGCGCCAATCCCAGTCGACGCGCCATGCCCTTGCTGAACTCGCCCACGGGGCGATGACCGACCTGATTCAGGCCGACCATCTCAAGCAACTCGCCACAGCGGCGCTTGCGTGTGGATCGGTCGAGGCCGAACAGCTTGGCGTAGTAGTCCAGCGTCTCCAGAGGATTCAGGAAGCGATAGAGGTAGCTCTCTTCCGGCAGATAGCCGATACGCGACTTCACGCGCACGTCCTCGGGCTCATGCCCCAACACCTGAAGACGGCCACGCGTGGGGCGCAGCAGGCCCAGGATCATCTTGATGGTGGTGCTCTTGCCGCTGCCATTGGGGCCAAGCAGTCCGAAGATCTCGTGCGGCTCGATGCGGAAATCGATCGAGTCCACCGCCACCGCGCGTGCGCGGAACCAGAAGTCACTGAAGACCTTGGTCAGGCCGACGGCTTCAACCACGGGAGGGCCGTTGGGCGAACCGCTCACTTGTTCTCCCGGCCCTGGCCCCGCTGCCCGGCCGAATCCAGTCGGCGACCCGCCTGATCGATCATGATCTGCCGCACACCGATGTTCCAAGTGGGCATGGCGCTCTCCGACATCTCGCGCAACCGCTTCTTGCGCTCCACCTCGGCGTTGCGCCGCGCCTGCATCACGTCGGGGCTGCTGATGATGCTGAGCTGGCTCAACTCCATGCCCGGTGGCAGCGAGAAGACCTCAGCCTGTCCGTTGGCCAGAACCGTACGCACAGTCTCCAGCCAGAGCTGTCGCGCAAGCTGGCGCGGGTTCTGCGCGAAGGTTTCGCGCAGGCCCTCGATGCGCCGCAGTTCCTTGCCAAGTTCGCTGGCCACCGCACCCTGGTAGGCCTTCGCGCGGTTGACCACCAGGCTGGCGCCACCCGCGATGTCCTTCGACTCCAGGCGCTCGCCCAGTTTCTTCAGCAGCGCGTCGGCGCCCGCAAGGTCGCTGGCGGACAGCGCGGCCTCGTACGAATCGATCAGCGTCAGCAGTTCCTCGTAGCGCGGACCTGCCGCAGAAAGCAGTGATGCGGTCGCGTCCTGACGTGCCTTGTCCACAGCGGTCTTGGCGTCCTCACGGTTGCGCTGCACGCGGCCCAACTCGTTTCGAACCGCGAAGGGAGCGCTGCGCTCGGGCAACGTGACGCGAGCCAGCGTGATGCCGCTGGCCATGTCGTCGAGCACGCGCTGTGCCTCGGACTGGATCGCCTGCGCAGGCTGCTCGCGCTGTTCCACGAGTTCCGGCAGCGTCATGCGGGCGCCCGCCACCACCACGCCGCGCTGCAGCGCCACGCGCACCAGTCGATCCGCCTGCTCCAGGTCGATCGCTTGCAGGAACCGCACGGGATCCTCGACGGTGTACTCGGCGGTGACCTGCACGTGCGCAAGATCTCCGTCGCCCGTGATGAGCGAGCCGTCACCCTCGGGACCGGGCTTCAGGGGCTGCGTGTTGTCGGCGGCCTCCACGGCCTGCTCGGTGGTCAGGTTGCGGTTCGGCCGCGGCCAGAACTCGCGACGCAGGTCCACCGTGCGACGCACCTCGAACGAGGTGATCTCGCCCACGGGGTACGGCCAGAACGGCGTCAGACCGGGCGCAAGCGCCTCGGTGCCTGGGTCGCCCACGATCCGACCGAACACGGTCTTCACGCCGCTGAAACCCTCCTTCACCGTCTGGAATCCCGAGAACAGGAACGTGACCAGCAGGCCCAGGATCGCGAACTGCAGCAGGCGGTAGCTGAGCTTCAGCGCCTCGCCCAGACTCTGGTTCGCGGGGTCCATCGCCTGCCGGATCGCGGCCTCGGCGGCGATCGGTTCGGCGACCTGCAACTGCGCGCTCGCCTCGCGGCGTGGCGCGTCGTCGCGCTCCTGATCCTCGAAGTCCACGTCGGCCATCAACGATTCCCCTGCGTCATGCCCGACTTGGGCTGCGGAATGCCCTTCTCGTCGGTCGGCGCGTCCAGGTCGATCATGTGGAACGGCGCCTTCGTCATGTCGGTCACGAAGGTGGTGCTGCCCGACAGGCTGGTCTTCAGCGTGTCAAGCCACGCCAGGAAGATCGCCAGGTCGGCCTCGTTCTTCATCTGCTCGTAGTAGCGCGTGGCCTCGGTGTTGCCCACGGCCTCGATCTCGGCCGCCCACTGCTCGGCGAAGTTGCGGATCGTGTCCGCCTGCGTGGCGGCCATGCTCTTGATGGCGTCGGCCTCGGCCTGGCCGCGGCTCTCCTCCAGGTTCGCGAGCGTCTCCTGTACCGCGCTCATGCGCTTGATCACGGCGATGCTGGTCTTCGGCGGCAGCACGATCTGGCTCAGACCCACCGTGACGGGCTCGATGCCATCCATGGGATTGCGCTGCAGATCCACCACGATCGCCTTCTCGGCGTCGGGCAGTCGGCTGCGCGCGCCGATCAGGTCACTGAAGGAGAACTGCCCCACCGCGCCGCGGATGCTGGCGTTCAGGCGCGTCTCGATCTCGCGGCTGGCGGCCTCGAGCGTGCCGTAACTGGTGAAGAACTTCAGCGCCGAGTCGCCCTTCGGATCCACGCGCCACAGCATGAACGCCTTCACCACCACCTGCTGGCCGTCCTTCGTGAGCACCGTCTCGAGGTTGCTCTCGCTGAGCTGCTGACGCGTGTCGATCTTGGTCACGCCGTCGATGAAGAACGGCGCCTTGAAGTGCATGCCGGGATCGCGCACCACGCCCGAGGGCTTGCCGAAGCGCGTGGCCACGGCGACCTCGTGATAGTTGACCGTGTAGGTGGTGTTGAACAGCATCAGCACCACCACGATCACCGCACCGGTGAGCACGGGAAGTGTCTTGGTCACGGCAGGTTCCTCCGCAGGTGGCTCATTCCTTCTTCTCCAGGTAGTCGGCCAGGTTCAGGCCACTGTCAGGCTGCTGCATCTGGATGTCGACCCGCACCTTCGAGGGGTCCACACCCAGCACGTACTTCTGTCGCACGCCCGCCAGCGACCCGGCCAGCGTTTCCATCGTTCGGCGCTGCATGAAGAGCTCCGGTGCCGCGCGATACGCGGCGGCCTGCCCCAGTACCTCGCTCGCCGTGCGGCGCGCCTCCATGTGAAGCGCCCATCGGCGCGAACGCGCCTGCTTGATCACGGTCGCGATCTGGCCGCGGCTGTCGGCGATCATGCGCTCGACCTTCAGGCGCGCCTGTCGCGTGGCCTCGTCGGACTCGCCCTTCTCGCGCAGCACGGCCCGCCACTCGTCGATCGCGGCCACCAGCGGCTCGGCCAGGCGCGCGTCGCCCAGCATGCGCGCCATGTTCGCTCCGATCGTGCGCTGCGCCTCCTCGACCACCTTGCGCGCGTTCTGCACATCGATCGAGAGCTCCTCGTACAGCGGCGCAGCGTCGCCGGGCGGGCGGAGCGCGGGAATCTGGATGCTCACCACCTCCACGCCGGTGCGCTGCGCGTCGAAGGTCGCCTGCAGACGCTCCCGAAGCGTGGTCGCGAGCTGGGTTCCGCTGGGGCTCAGCACCTCGTCCAGCGGCTGCGTGGAGAGGAACTGCGTGACCTCGCGTCGCGCGATCTCACGCAACGCCGCGTCGCGCACCTGCAGGCCCCCCTTGCGCACGCGCGCGTCGCTGGCGAAGGCCAGCCAGTCCAGCGCACCACTCTCGCGCACGCGCCAGTTCAGCACCAGATCAGCGTCGACCAGCGAGAAGGTGCTGCTGATGCCGCGCACCTGCTCCTCGCCCTCGGCGGTCACCGTCGCGTCCTCGGCGGTCGCGCGCCCCAGATCGCGGCGGACTTCCTCACGAAGCTTGGGAGCGGCCACGATGAAGGGACGGCGATTCTCGTCGGTCGACAGGTCGCCCCACAGGTTCACCTTGCCCACGCGGGCGGTCGCCGCCTGCAGCGGCAGCGCGCGGATCTGCGAGATCTCGATCACTTCCGAGGTCTCGATGGGCCAAGGCCACTTCCACATCACCTCGCCCTGATGCACCTGCCCCACGATGCGGCCGCCACGCAGACGGATCGCCTGCTGGCCGGGACCCACCACCACGATCGAGCTGAGCAGCACCAGCGCCACCAGCGCAAGCGCCGCCAGTGCGCCCACGCTGCGAAGCATGAGCTTGTAACCCCAGCTGCTCGTGATGTCGAAGCCGAACTGGTAGTTGACGGCCTCGTTGATGCCGCGCACCAGGTTGTCCGGCGCCGCCAGCAGACCCAGCACGCGACTGTCGAGCGCCGGGCGCGGCACCTCGCCCACGCGACGGGGGCGATAGAGGTTCAGCACCCAGTTCAGCAGGATCTCGGCCGCCAAGGCAACCTGGAATCCGGCCACGCCCAAGGTGGCCCACTCCAGCACGCCGGGCTTCTGGAAGACCTGGAAGATGATGCCCACCGCCAGCGCCAGCATGGTGAGCGCCGTGCCGACCATGTATCCGGCGCCGCCGCGAAGGTTCTGCCACGCGGGCTGCCGCGACATGCCGGCCACGAAACGCG
Source organism: Planctomycetota bacterium (assembly GCA_016872835.1). Lineage (GTDB taxonomy): Bacteria > Planctomycetota > Phycisphaerae > Phycisphaerales > SM1A02 > SYAC01. Next base: position 101,228 of record VGYX01000011.1, read on the forward strand.
CCAGGATGAACGCCGCCAGCGCGATCGCCAGACACACCGCAAGCTGCCAGCCGAGCGCGCCACCGATGCCGAACGAGGCCCCATCCGGCCCCGGATCCTGCATGTCGCGCAGGCGAGACCAGTTCCACACGCCGAAACTGGCAAGCACCGCAGCGACGCCCAGGCTGACCGCGGGCATGAGCCACTGGTGCATCTGGCGCAGGCGGCGGGCCGCGGCGTCCTGATCCGGCGTGGAGCGCTCGAAGATCGAGGCGTCGCCACGCGTGGCGGCGAGTTCCTCGCGCTCCATCGCCTCCAGACGCTCCAGCCGATGCTGGTGGAAGACCAGCGCCAAGGCCCCCCAGACCAGGATGCCCGGCAGCGCGTAGGTGCTGGCCACCTCAAGCCCGGTGTCCCCGGCCGAGCGGCCGAAGATGAGCATGACGAGGCCCATGACCAGCTGGAGAAGCAGGCCAAACAGCGCGACGCGGGCAGCCTTGTGGTATGCGACGTGATCAATCCGCATGGCGGAATTCCGTGGGGAGCGTCATGGTAGCCAGTACCGTTCGTCGGCGTCGACGGAGGGTGCCCCCCTACTGCCAAGGTCGGGTCGGGTTCGGTGGGGATGGCTACCCTTTCGACCGGAGTCCTCCATGGCCTGGCTTGAGCAGTTCTTCGCGATCGCGAGAAACACCTTTCTGGAATGCATCCGCCAGCCGGTCGCGCTGGTGATGATCGTGGTCGGCACCCTGCTGATCGTGCTGTCGAATCCCTTCGCGGCCTTCACCATGCAGGACGACCAGCGGATGTTCATCGACATCGGCCTGTCGACCATCTTCACCTGCGGCGCCATCCTTGCCGCGTTCCTGGCGG
>VGYX01000012.1 GCA_016872835.1 Planctomycetota bacterium
TCGTCTCGTCGTCGATCGGTTCCTCGACGAGGCGCTTGACCACGATGCCCTGGTAGGGCTTGAAGCCCGTGCCGGCCGGGATCAGGTGACCCAGCAGCACGTTCTCCTTCAGGCCCACCAGCGTGTCGATCGCGCTCTTCAGGGCCGCCTCCGTGAGCACCTTGGTGGTCTCCTGGAAGCTCGCGCCGCTCAAGAAGCTCTCGCTCTGGAGGCTGGCCTTCGTGATGCCGAGCAGGAGGGTGCGGCCCGTGGCCTTCTTCGGCTTGCGGGTCTTGGCCTTGTCCCTGCCCTGGCCTTCGGCCGTGGCGTTGGCTTCCTTCACCTCGTCGCGCGGCTGCAGCGTGCCCTTCGGCAGGGTCGTCTGGCCGGGCTCCTCGATGAAGAGCATCTCGTCGAGCTCCTCGTTCACGCGGCGGAGGACGCTCTTGTCCACCACCTCGTTCAGCAGCAGGCTGGTGTCGCCGCTGGCGACCACGCGGACCTTCGAGAGCATCTGCTTCAGGATGATCTCGATGTGCTTGTCGGAGATCGGCACGCCCTGCGCGCGATACACGTTCTGGATCTCGTCCAGCATGTACACGTAGAGGGACTCCTCACCCTTGATGCGCACGATGTCGGCGGGATCGCGCGGGCCCTCCACGAGCGGATCGCCCGCGTTGACCGTGTCGCCCGCGTGCACCAGCAGGTGGGTGCCCTGCGGCACGTGGTGCTCGAAGGGGACCTCGCCCTCGCCCACCACGCGGATGGTCATCTTGCCCTTGCGCTTGTCCGAGTGCAGCTCGACCACGCCGCCGATCTCGGCGAGCACGGCGGGCTCCTTCGGCTTGCGGGCCTCGAAGACCTCGGTGACGCGCGGCAGACCACCCACGATGTCCGCGCTGCGTGCCGACTCCTTCGGGGTCTGCGCGAGCGGCTGACCGGCCTTCACCGTGTCGCCGTCCTTCACCTCGATGCGGGCCTTGGCCGGCAGGTGGTGGAAGTCAAGGATCTCGCCGCTGGCCGAGCGCACCTCGATGCGTGGGTGACGCTCGCCCTTGTGCTCGATCACGATGGTCTCGCGCACGCCGCCGGTCTTCTCCTCGACCTTGATGGTCTCGCCGATGACGATGTCCTCGAAGTGCACGGTGCCGCTCTTCTCGCTGAGGATCGGCGTCTTGTGCGGATCCCACTCGAGCAGCAGCTCGCCCTTCTTCACGGTGGCGCCGGGCTTCGCCTGCAGACGCGAGCCGTAGGGCACCTTGAAGCTCTCGAGTTCGCGGCCCTTCGCGTCGCGCACGCGCAGCAGACCCGTCTTCTTGAGCACCACGAAGCTGCCTTCGTACTCCACCTCGTTGCAGTCGACCATCTCCACCACGCCGGGATTGCTGGCCTTGTGCTGGCTCTCCGCGGCGGTGGTGTAGGCGATGCCGCCCGTGTGGAACGTGCGCATGGTGAGCTGGGTGCCCGGCTCGCCGATCGACTGCGCCGCGATGATGCCGACGGCCATGCCCTGCTCGACGGCCTTGCCGGTCGAGAGGTCCATGCCGTAGCAGCGACCGCAGACGCCACGCTCGGCCTCGCAGGTGAGCGGGCTGCGCACCTGGAAGACGCCGTCCTCGCCGAGGAAGCCCTCGATCTCGCGCGCGATGCGCGCGTCGATCATCTGGCCGGCCTCCACGATGGTCTTGTCGGTGCGCGGATCGACCAGGTTCGCGAGCGCCGTGCGACCGTAGATCACGTCACGCAGCGGCACCTCGACGTCCTCGCCCTTCATCACGGCGTGCTTGGGCACGCCACGCTTGGTGCCGCAGTCCACGTCGACCACGGTGACGCTCTGCGCCACGTCGCACAGCTTGCGCGTGAGGTAGCCCGAGTCGGCGGTCTTGAGCGCCGTGTCGGCCAGGCCCTTGCGCGCGCCGTGCGTCGAGCTGAAGTACTCGAGCACCGTGAGACCCTCTCGGAAGTTCGCCTTGATGGGCGTCTCGATGATCTCGCCGCTCGGCTTGGCCATGAGGCCGCGCATGCCTGCGAGCTGCTGCATCTGGCTCTTGTTGCCACGTGCGCCGGAGTCGGCGAAGAGGAACACCGAGTTGAGGTGACGACGCGCGTCCTTCGGTGCGGGACCGTCCTTCGCCGGCGACGGGACGGGTACGCCCTCCATCGAGCGCCAGTCGTTCTTGAGCGTCTCCATGAGGCGCTCCGAGACCTCGTTGCGGCACTTCGCCCACGCCTCGAGCACCTGGTTGCGGCGCTCCTGGTCGGTGATGGCGCCGCTCTCGTACTGGCGCTGCGCCTTCACCACGCGCTTCTCGGCGTCGTCGAGCAGCTTCTGCTTGTCGCCAGGCACGCGCAGGTCCGTCACGCCGAAGCTGAGACCGCTGCGGGTGCTGTAGCGGAAGCCCGTCTCCTTCATGTCGTCGAGAAGACGGATCGTGTCGGCCTTGCCCTTGCGGCGGAAGGTTTCGTCGATCACCTTGGCGGCGCCCTTCTTGCCCAGCGTGCAGTTGTAGAAGGGCATGTCGGCCGGCAGGATCTCGTTGAAGATCAGGCGACCCACCGTGGTGATGGCGCGACTGGTCTTGAGCTTCTTGGCGGCCTTGCCGGCCTCGAGCACCATCTCGCTGAAGCGGTCGAAGCGGACCTCGATCCACTGGTGGTAGTCGATCTTGCCGGTCTCCCACGCCAGGATCGCCTCGTGCGGGTGCGCGAAGCGCGGCATGGCGCGGATCGTCTTGTTCTCGGCGGCGGTCATCTCCGGGGCGCCCTCGAGGTAGCGGTCGAGTGCCAGCGGCGGCTCGGCCTGCGTGACCGTGAGAAAGTAGACGCCCATGACGATGTCCTGCGACGGGCTGACGATCGGGTTGCCGTTCGCTGGGCTGAAGATGTTGTGCGTGCTCATCATGAGCACGTGCGCCTCGGCCTGCGCCTCGAGCGAGAGCGGGAGGTGCACGGCCATCTGGTCACCGTCGAAGTCGGCGTTGTAGCCGGTGCAGACGAGGGGGTGGATCTTGATGGCGTTGCCTTCCACGAGCACCGGCTCGAAAGCCTGGATGCCCATGCGGTGCAGCGTGGGGGCGCGGTTCAGCAGCACAGGATGGTTCTTGATGACCTCCTCGAGCACGTCCCACACCTCGATCTCGCGGCGCTCGAGCATGCGCTTGGCACTCTTGATCGTGTCGGCCAGGCCACGCTCCTTCAGCTTGCGGATGATGAACGGCTGGAACAGTTCCAGCGCGATCTTCTTCGGAAGGCCGCACTGGTGCAGCTTGAGCTCGGGACCCACGACGATGACCGAACGCGCCGAGTAGTCGACGCGCTTGCCGAGCAGGTTCTCGCGGAAGCGGCCCTGCTTGCCCTTGATCATGTCGGTGATCGACTTGAGCGGACGGTTGCTGCTGCCCAGCACCGGGCGACGGCAGCGGCCGTTGTCGAACAACGCGTCGACGGCCTGCTGCAGCATGCGCTTCTCGTTGCGCACGATGACCTCAGGGGCGTTGAGGTCCATCAGCTTCTTCAGGCGGTTGTTGCGGTTGATGATGCGGCGGTAGAGGTCGTTCAGGTCGCTCGTGGCGAAGTTGCCGCTCTCGAGCATGACCAGCGGACGCAGGTCGGGCGGAATGACCGGCACCACGTCGAGCACCATCCACTGCGGATCGTTGCTGCTGCCACGGATCTGCTCCACGAGCTTCAGGCGCTTGGAGTAGTCCTTCTGCTTCTGCTTGCTCTTGGCCTCGGCCAGCTCCACGCGCAGCTTGTCGCTGAGCTCGTGCAGGTCGAGCTTGAGCGGGGAGAGCAGCTCGCGGATCGCCTCGGCGCCCATCATGGCGGTGAAGGCGGCGGGGCCGTAGCGGTCAACCAATCTGTTCTTTTCATCCTCAGTTAGAACAGTCTTGAATTCGACCTTTTTTGGCTTCTTGTCGTCGCCAACAAGCTCCAAGCCTTCGGGGGAGTCGACCACGACATAGTCCTGGAAGTACACCACCTTCTCGAGGTCGCTGGTCTTCATCTCCAGCAGCGTTCCCAGACGGCTCGGCATGGCCTTGAAGAACCAGATGTGCACGACCGGCGCGGCCAGGTTGATGTGGCCCATGCGCTTGCGGCGCACGCGGCTGTGCGTGACCTTCACGCCACAGCGATCGCAGATGATGCCCTTGTACTTCGTGCCCTTGTACTTGCCGCAGGCGCACTCGTAGTCGCGCTCGGGGCCGAAGATGCGTTCGCAGAACAGGCCGTCCCGCTCGGGCCGGTAGGTGCGGTAGTTGATCGTCTCCGGCTTCTTCACCTCGCCGAAGCTCCACGATCGGATGTCGTTGGGGCCTGCAAGGCTGATGCGGACGGCTCCGTAGTCGTTCACGCGGTCGTAGACGTTGTCACTGGCGGCATTTGCGGCGTTTGCAGCGATGGTCATGGCTTGAATCTCGTTCGTGACGGGGCGTGTCTGGGACGGGGTTCGTTCGGAGTGCGGATCAGAGCAGCGGGGCGCTGTCCGTGGCGAGCTTCTCGAGCTGGATGTTCATGCCGAGGCCCTTGATCTCGTGGCAGAGCACGTCGAACACCACGGGCATGCCTGCCTGCAGCGTGTTCGTGCCCTTCACCATGCTGTCGTAGATCTTGGTGCGGCCCTCCACGTCGTCGCTCTTGACGGTGAGGAGCTCCTGCAGCACATAGGCGGCGCCATAGGCCTCGAGCGCCCACACTTCCATCTCGCCGAAGCGCTGGCCGCCCGTGCGGGCCTTGCCACCCAGCGGCTGCTGGGTGATCAGGCTGTACGGGCCCGTGCTGCGGGCGTGGATCTTGTCGTCGACCAGGTGGTGGAGCTTCAGCAGGTACATGTAGCCCACCGTGGTCTTCTGGTGGAACGGCTCACCCGTGCGGCCGTCGTGCAACTGCACCTTGCCGCCGAAGGGGATCTGCGCGAGCAGCTCGCGCGGATGGCCCGGCTCCTTGCCGGTCTTCTCGAAGCCCTGCACGCGATCGCGCACGTGCTTGTTTGCGTCGTCGATGGCGGCCATGATCTCGGGCTCGGTGGCGCCGTCGAACACGGGGGTGACGGCCTGGAAACCCATGACCTTCGCCGCCCAGCCGAGGTGCACCTCGAGGATCTGGCCCACGTTCATGCGGCTCGGCACGCCAAGCGGGTTGAGCAGCACATCGACGGGGGTGCCGTCCTCCATGAACGGCATGTCCTCTTCCGGCACGATGCGGGCGATGACACCCTTGTTGCCGTGGCGGCCGGCCATCTTGTCACCCACGCTCAGCTGTCGCTTGGTGGCGAGGTAGACCTTCACCATCTCAAGCACGCCGCTGGCGAGCTCGTCACCGCGCTTCATGTGGCCGAGCTTGCGCTCCTTCTCCTCGCGGAGCGCCTGGATGCGCGGCCAGAACTGGCCGTGGGTGATCTCGGCCGTCGCCTTCGCGTCGGCGGAACCCTTGATCCACTTCGTGTTGAAGCCCTCGACCTGCTCGAGGATGACTTCGGGCAGCGGGCTCGCGCCGACCTTCTGGCGGGTGCTCGGGTCGACCATCTCGCTGCCGGTGGCCTTGTTGATCTCGGCCACCATCTGGCGGAAGAGCGCGATGGTCTTGCCGTCCATCTCGTCCTCGTAGGCCGACATCTCCTTCTTCAGGGCCTTCTTCTGCTCGTCGCTCAGGTGCATGCGACGGCTGAAGCGCTTGGCGCCGATCACGATGCCCTCGGTGCCGGCCGGCACTTCGAGCGAATCGTTCTTCACGTCCTCGCCCGCGCGACCGAAGATCGCGTGCAGCAGCTTCTCCTCGGGGCTGAGCTCGGACTTGGACTTCGGGCTGACCTTGCCGACCAGGATGTCACCGGGGCCGACCTTCGCGCCCACGCGGATCACGCCGTTCTCGTCGAGGTTGCGCAGCAGGCGCTCGCTCACGTTCGGAATGTCGCGCGTGAACTCCTCGCGGCCCAGCTTGGTCTCGCGCAGCTCCACGTCGAAGTTCTCGATGTGGATGCTGGTGAAGGCGTCGTCCTTCACCAGACGCTCGTTGATCACGATGGCGTCCTCGAAGTTGTAGCCATCGAAGGTGTTGAACGCCACGAGCACGTTGCGGCCGATCGCCAGCTCGCCCATCTGGGTGCTGGCGCCGTCGGCGAGGATCTCGCCGGCCTTGACCTTCTGGCCCATCTTCACCAGCGGACGCTGGTTCTGGCAGGTGCGCTCGTTCAGGCCCACGAACTTGCGGAGCACGTACTCGTCGGCGTTGTCGATGACGATGTGCTGCGCGTCGACCTGCGTGATCGTGCCGGCGCGCTTGGCCTTGATGATCATGCCGCTGTGGCTGCCGACCACCTTCTCCATGCCCGTGGCCACCACCGGCGGATCCACGCGGATCAGCGGCACGGCCTGTCGCTGCATGTTGCTTCCCATGAGCGCGCGGTTGGCGTCGTCGTGCTCAAGGAAGGGGATGAGGCTGGCGCTCACGCCCACGATCTGCTTCGGGCTGATGTCGACGAACTCCACGTCACCCGAGGCGAGCGGGGTCAGGTCGCCGTCACGGCGGGCCACCACGGTGTCGCCCTTGAAGCGGCCATCGCGGTCGATGGTGTCGCTGGGGGCGAGGACCTTGCGCAGCTCCTCGTCGGCGCGCAGTCGGCGCACCTTGCCCGTGGCCTTGCCTTCCTTCACCTCGCGGTAGGGGGTCAGCAGGAAGCCGTAGTCGTCGATCTCGGAGTAGATGCCGAGCGAGGCGATCAGACCGATGTTGGTGCCTTCCGGCGTCTCGATCGGGCAGATGCGGCCGTAGTGAGAGATGTGCACGTCGCGCACCTCGAAGGTCGCGCGCTTGCGGTTCAGGCCGCCGGGGCCGAGGGCCGACAGGCGGCGCTCGTGCACCAGCATGCTGAGCGGGTTGGTCTGGTCGACCACCTGGCTCAGTTCACTTCGGCCGAAGAAGAACTCGATCGCGCTCGAAATGCTCTTGGAGTTCACGAGGTCGGCGATCTTGCCGAGCTCGTTCGGATCCTTCACGCTCATGCGCTCCTGGACGGTACGGCGCAGCTTCAGGAAGCCCTTGCGGATCTCCTCCACGGCGAGCTCGTCGAGCGTGCGCAGGCGGCGGTTGCCCAGGTGGTCGATGTCATCGACGTGAGCGCGCGCGTTGCGCGAGCGCAGGTCGAGGATGTACTGCACGACGGCGAGGAAGTCCTCGGCGCGCAGGTGCTGCGTGCGGGCATCGGCCTCGCTCCACTTCCAGTTGCGGCCTTCGCCCTTGCCGCTCTCCTTGTAGATCTCGAACTTGCGGTTCATGCGGAACCGACCCACGCGGCCCAGGCGATAGCGGTTCTCGTCGAAGAACTTCTCCTTGAACAGCGCGATGGCCTTGTCGACCTGCGGCGGGTTGCCCGGACGCAGCTTGCCGTAGATCTTCAGCAGCGCGGCCTGGTACTCGGTGATGTCGGCGAAGAAGTTCAGATCTTCGTGCGCGATGGTGTTGATGATTAGGGGGTCGCCGGGGTTAGTGATCACATTGGCTGTTTTCAAAGACGCCCGCATGATCCCAACGACCTTCTCGCCCAATTCCTGGCCGGGGTTGCAGATGACCTCGCCTGTTTCGGTATCGACGATGAGTTCGGCGCTTCGATACTCGGGCTTCAGTTTTTCAACCTTCAACTCCTCGATCTCGTAGAAGAGCTTGAGCAGGCTCTCGGTGCTGCCGAAACGCTCGTCCAGCGCGCGCAGGAAGGTGGTCGCCGCCAGCTTCGTGCTCTGGTCGATGCGCATCGTGAGCACATCCTTCTTGGTGACCTCGAGCTCGATCCAGCTGCCGCGCTCGGGGCTGATGCGCGCGCTGTGCAGCGGGCGATCGCCGATGCTGCTGGCGATGCTGAAGTCCACGCCGGGGCTGCGGTGCAGCTGGCTCACGATCACGCGCTCGGCGCCGTTCACGATGAACTCGCCGCCGCCCATCATGATCGGGATCTCGCCGAGGTAGATCTCCTCCTCGCTGATCGTTCCGCCGCCCTCACGGGACAGGCGTACGCCCACGCGGAAGGGCATGCCGTAGGTCAGGCGAAGCTCGCGGCACTCGTCGGGCGTGTAGCGCGGCTGCTCCAGCCGGTAGTGCAGATACTCAAGCTTGACCTTGCCGTCGTAGCTCTCGATTGGGAAGACTTCACGCAGCAGCGACTCGATGCCGATGCTCTGGTCGCGCTGCGCAGGCTCCTTGTCCTGCTGCAGGAAGCGGTCGTAGGCCGCTCGCTGAACCTGCGTGAGATTGGGGACGGGGGTCGCGTCGCCGCGCTTCGAGAAGTCGCGAGTCTTCAGGGCCATGAGGTCCGTGCTCCAGTTGTCTGTGCGCAGCAATCACCGACGCGGCTCCTGCCGAGGAGCCGTGGTTCATCGCGTGGAATCGAGGATGGCTGCGCCCACCGCCAAGTCCCGTAGGGTAGCAAGAAACGGGCCAAGACCGCAACAAGGTGAGCCTGCTTGCTTGAATCTTTTTATGAGGGGTCGGAGGTGGTTATTGGCCAATGTCATCAAGTGGTCAATAACTACCTCCGATCCTGTTACGCGGACGAAAAAATGGGAACGGGCCCGGCTTGCGACCGGGCCCGTTGGATCTCGGGTTCGAGATGGCGGGGCAGGAGCCCCGCGCGGAAGTCACTTGATCGTGACCTTCGCGCCAGCCGCCTCGAGGGCGGTCTTGAGCTTGTCCGCGTCGTCCTTGGAGATCTTCTCCTTGACGGGCTTCGGAGCGCCATCGACCAGGTCTTTGGCCTCCTTCAGGCCGAGGCCGGTCGCCTCGCGGACGACCTTGATCACCTGGATCTTGTTCGCGCCGCCGTTGTCGAGGATGACATCGAACTCGGTCTGCGCCACAGCAGCCGCCGCGCCGCCACCCGCCGCACCGCCCGCCGCAGCCATCATGACTGCGCCGCCGGCCGCCGGCTCGATGCCGTACTTGTCCTTCATGTACTCGGCCAGGTCGACAGCCTCCTTCAGGGTCAGGCTGGCGATCTCGTCGCCGATCTTGGTCACCTTCGCGTCAAACTTCTTGGTCTCAGACATGTCTCAAACTCCTGTGCCTGTTCCGAGAGGCGCCGGACCTTCCGGCGTTTGACCCGACAGGGCCAGTCAGAATCAGGGCGAAAAGGTTCAGTGAAGTGAACGATGCGTGCGTCAGGCCTTGGCGGCGATGGTCTCGCCCGCCTCGAGCTTGCGCTGGATCTCCTTGAGGATGCCGCCGATGCGGCCGGCCGGGCCCTTGACGGCGCCGACCACCTTGCGCGCGGGGGACAGCACCAGGGTGATGACCTTGGCCTGCGCCTCCTCGCGGGTGGGGTAGTTGCTCAGCGCCTCGACGCCGGCCTTGCCCTCGAAGGTGATGCCGTCGAGGATGGCGGCCTTGAACTGCAGGGCCTCCTTGTCCTTCGCCAGCGCCACGATCTCGCGCGCAACCTCGACGACGCTGCTGCCGCCGTAGACCAGGGCGCTCGGGCCGCTGAGCCACTTCGACAGACCCTCCAGAGGGGTGCCTTGGAAAGCCTTGCGCGCCAGCGTGTTCTTGACCACGGTGACGCGGATCTTCTTGTCGACCAGCGTGGTGCGCATGCGGTTGTTCGTGCCCGCGTCGAGTCCACGGATCTCGACGAGCACGCCACCTTCGACGCCGTCGAAGCGCTGCTGATACTCGCGGACGACCAGTTGCTTGATCTGCTTGCTCATTGGGTGTTCGCTCCGTTTCAGGCGCTGACCAGAACGCCCGGGCTCATGGACGCGCTGATAACGCACTTCTTGAGGTAGGTGCCCTTCACGCTGGCCGGTCGAGCCTTCTCGATGGTCGCGATGAAGTGGGACAGGTTCGCCACGAGCTGCTCGTCGTTGAAACTCATCTTGCCGATGACGCAGTGGATGTTGCCGCCGTCGTCGTTGCGGTACTCCTGCTTGCCGGCGCCGTACTCCTTCACCGCGGCCGCCACGTCGGGCGTCACGGTTCCGGCCTTCGGGCTGGGCATGAGGCCCTTGGGGCCGAGCACCTTGCCGAGCTTGCTGACGACTCGCATCATGTCCGGGCTGGCGACGGCCACGTCGAAGTCCATCCAGCCACCTTCGATCTTGGCCACCAGCTCCTCGCCACCGGCCTCGATCGCGCCGGCCGCCTTCGCCGCGGCGACCTTGTCGCTCTGGCAGAAGCAGACCACGCGCGCGCTGCGGCCGATGCCGTGGGGCATGGCGATCGAGCCGCGGAGAGCCTGATCGGCCGCCTTCGGATCGATGCCGAGATTCACCACCACGTTGACCGTCTGGTCGAACTTCGGGGCCTTGAACGCGCGCAGCGCCTTCACGGCGTCCGCGGGGCTCAGGGCGGTCTTGGGCCGCGACTCGAGGCTGGCTCGCATGCGCTTGCCGAAGCCGCGGAACAGAACCTTCTTCTTGTTGGTCGCGATGCTCATGTTCAAGCCTCCACCGTCACGCCCATGCTTCGGGCGGTGCCGGCCACGACGCGCATGGCGGCCTCAAGGCTGCGGGTGTTCAGGTCCTTCAACTTCTCCTCGGCGATCTTGCGCACCTGGTCCTTGGTGAGCTTGCCCACCTTGACGGTGTTGGGAGTGCCGGAACCCTTCTCGATCTTCAGCGCGGCGGCGATCATCACGCTCACCGGGCTGGACTTGATCTCGAGTTCGAAGGTGCGGTCGGAGTAGACCGTGACCACGCAGCCGACGACGCGGCCGTTGAGTTCACGGGTCTTCTCGTTGAACTGGGTGATGAACTGGCCGGGGTTGACGCCGTTGGCGCCCAGCACCGGGCCGAGTGGCGGGGCCGGCGTGGCCTTGCCACCCGGGGCCATGATCTTGAAAACCTTTGCAACCTTCTTGGCCATGGGTCCTTACCTCCTACCTTGCGGGCCCCTACACGGGGCGCAGCCGGCTCAGCCAAGAGTCCGGCACCGGTTCGGTAGTTCGAACGGCGTGCGATGTCGAGCCGAACAGTCTATCGGGACCCCGGGGGCGCTGCAAGGGGTTGCCGAGAAGTCAGACGACCCAAGAAACGAACCGCCCCCGGTCCGTGCCGGGGGCGGGAAGCGGCTTCGGAATGTTTGAAAATGCCTAGTAAAGAATCAGAACCGCGATGTCTCCGGCGTCAACCTCGCCAGAGCCATCCAAGTCCTCGGGACAGGTGCAGTTGGGGTCGATGCCGATCACCTGCTGGCCGTTGGGATCGCCGTAGCAGCGGCGACCAGGGCACTCGCCGCCCAGGCTCAGTAGCAGGTAGGAAATGTCGCCCGCATCGACGCTCCCGGAGCCGTCCAAGTCATAGATCTGCCCACCACGGCTGATCGCCGTGCTCGGGACAAGCACGCGGGTGGTGGTTCCGGGAGGTGCCCACTTCAACTGCAGGCCGCAGCTGCCGGCCGCCTCGAAGTAGGGGATGCGAACCGAGTGGAATCCCGCCTTCAGGTACACGGTGTTCGTCTTCTCGCTGTACACATGAATGCCGTTGTGATCGACGATGAGTTGGGCGTCGATGTACAGCTGTGAGCCGGCGTCGCTGGTCAGGCCCATCACGTAGTTGCCCTCGACGGGCGCCTCGATCCAGCCCTCGAACACGGCACCCACGTTGTCGGCCACGCCGCTGCCCACGCACGCTTTCGAGCTGCTGCTGAAGACGAGCGAGGGAACCGAGCTGTAGGCGAAAGGCGTGAGCGTGTCGAAGTTCGGCAGCGTCGTGGGCGAGGTCAGGTTGTAATAGCGCGCGTTGAAGCCCGGTTCGTTGCCGGCCAAGCCCGAGAAGGATGCGAGCACCGGCTTCACGTCGATGCTGACCGTTGCGGTGATGGAGTTCTGGTTGCTGGCGTCTCGAAGGCTGTAGGTGAAACTGTCCGGGCCGCGCACGCCGGTGGTGGGTTCGTAGAGGATCGCGGGGCCGCGGCTCGGACTGCCGGTCGGGTGGATCAACAGCGGCACGCCGAGCGCGCTGGAGGCGGCCAGGCAGGCCGAGGTCCGGCTGCGTGAGCGGTCGGCGCGCGCTCAGTAGAGCAGCAGCAGCGCGGCATCGCCGAAGTCGATCTCGCCCGAGCCGTCCAGATCCTCGGCGCAGACGCACGGTTCGAGCCCGATGAACTGGCGATCGTTCGGATCGCCGTAGCAGCGCTGTCCTGCGCAATCGCCGCCGAAGCTCAGGAGCAGGAGGGCGAGATCGCCGGAGTCGACCGAGCCGGAGCCGTCGAGGTCGTAGACCTGACCGCCGCGGCTCAGCGCGGTGGACGGCACGAGCACGCGGGTGGTGGTGCCGGGCGGCGCCCACTTCAGCTGCAGGCCGCAGGCGCCGGTGTATTCGAAGAAGTTCACGCGCACGGCATGCTGACCAGCCTTCAGGAAGACCGTGCCGGTCTTCTCGCTGAAGGTGTGGATGCCGTCATGGTTGATCACCTGGAAGCCGTCGATGAAGAGCTGCGAGCCTGCGTCCGAGGTGAGCGAGAACGTGTAGTTGCCCTCGGTCGGCGCAAGCACCCAGCCCTCGAAGACCACGCCGAAGTTGTCGGAACGGCCGCTGCCGACGCAGGAGGCCTGCGTGGAGCCGAACGAGAGCAGGGGAATGTTCGCGTACTGGTAGGGCGTGAGCGCGTCGAAGTCCGGCATGGAGGTTGGCGCGTTGAGCACGTAGTAGCGCCCTCGAAGTCCCGACTCGTTGCCGGCGAGGCCTGACACGCTCGCGAGCACCGGCTTCACGTCGATGCTCACGGTCACGGTGCTGGAATACTGGTCGCTTGCGTCGCGCAGGCGATAGGTGAAGGTGTCCGAGCCGCGCACGCCGTGGCCCGGCAGATACCAGACCGCCGGACTTCCCGATGGGCTGCCGGTGGGAAGCACGGTCAGCGTGGCGCCCAGCGCGCTGCTTGCGGGAAGCGCGTCGATGCTCACCGCTTCGCAGTTCGACGGCAGGTCGTTCGACAGCACGTCGAGCACCAGCGGGATCTTCTCCCATGTGGAGTCGGTGTCGGCGAAAGCCACCGGGTCGTTGGCTTCCGGGGCCGTGCACGAGGCGTACAACAGGTGATCCTCGATCTGCGCGATGTTCGCTGGCGCGAAGCGAAGGTTGATGTTGCCCACGCCACCCGAGCAGATGTGGCAGTAGCTCATGATGGTGCCCTGACGCGCGAGCGAGCAGTCGCCACTGCCGCAGCCGTCCACATTCAGGTCGTGCGTGTGATACGCGCTGAGGTTGTGGCCGATCTCATGCGCGACCACATACAGGTCCCAGTTGCCGCCGTTCTGGTTGGCGATCGGAAAGGGGAAACTTCCGTTCAGGTTCGCCGACACCGAGTAGCCGTAGCCCCACGTCGGGTCATCGCAGGTGGCGAAGAGCCACGCGCATCCGCCGCCGAGGTTGCGGCCCGACAGCATCGCGGTAAGCGCACGCGGAACCGACTGCATGTTCGCGTTCCACCAGTTGCGCAGTTCGCCAAGCTGGTCCGCGCCCGCGCCGCCGCAGGTGCCGGACTGCGTCCAGGGATCCGTGGTGCTCCACCATCGCAGGTAGGTGAGCGTGGGGCGCGCGTTGAAGTCGTTGCGGTAGATGTCGGTCAGCGCGGCGACCAACGTGGCCACGTAGGCGGAACCGGCGGGCACGCTGCCCAGACGGGTCAGCAACTCCTGATCGGTCTCGAACGCGATCGGCAACTGACGGCAGGCGGCGGTGAGCGCCGGCGCACCCGAGGGTGGCCGATCCGTCGCAAGGCGATCCGGGGGCGCGATCGCGCCGCACTGGAAGTCCGCGATCGGGAGTGACGCGCCGCTGGCGATCCAGGTGGGGCCCCTCGCGGCCGCCTCGCCCGAGGAGATGATCTCGGTGCGGCCATCGAACTGGATGTAGCCGTGCGTGCCGGCCTCGCTGCGCGCGATGAAGGCGCGGGAGCCCGGTCGTCCGGCGACCGTGCCAGCCCATGCGGAGACCTCCGGCAGGGCGACCTCGCGCTCGACGGGCTGGCCGTTCGGGCCGGCCTCCATCACCACGATGCGAGCGTCGGGTGCGAAGGGATTCACGCGCACCAGCCGCAGGTCGGCGGTGTCGCCATCCGAGAGCGGCATGCCGTCGATCCACGCCACCTCGCCGCGGGTCACCTCGGCCCATGCCGCTTCGTCGATGCGCAGTTGCACGGCTGGCAGCACCGGACCCGCCTCGCCATCCAGGAGCAGCGAGCCCACGGGGAGCGCGGCGAACGGAGTCGCGCGGGCGGGCAGCTCACCTGCCTCTGGGCGAGGGGAACCGGCAACGGACAGCACGACGGCGAGCAGTGGGGCGACCATCGGGCCAAACATATTCCGGGGTGGCCCGATTCCCAACGCCGACCTCGAAATTTCGACCGATATTCACGGTCCAAGCGGCGCGAGCGCCAGTTGGACCAGGGTTTCAACGCCGGTGGCGATGGCTTCGTCCCGGAAATCGAAGGTCGGGTCGTGCAGGGGCGGGCAGGGATCGTCTGCACGACCCAGCCCGAGCGCGAAGAAGCACGCGGGTGCGACCTCTCCATAGAACGAGAAGTCCTCCGCACCCATGACCGGATCGCCGAATTCCACCACGCGGCTTGCACCCAACGACTGGCGCGCGACGCGCTCGAAGCGATGGAAGGCGTTCGTGTCGTTCCTTGTGACGGGCGTGGTGTGCTTGAACTCGATGCTGGCCGAGGCGCCAAACGCCTGCGCGGTGTGCTGCACGCACTCGGTCATGCGTCGACGCACCAGTTCGCCCACGCTCGCGTGGAACCAGCGGATGGTGCCGAGAAGCCGCGCGGATTCCGGAATCACGTTGCGCGCGTTGCCGGCATGGAACGTGGCGACGGTGACCACCGCGGCGTCGAGCGGTCGCACGTTGCGCGAGACGACCGACTGCAGGTTCTGCACGATCGCGCTGGCGACCAGCACGGAGTCGCACGCCAGATGCGGGAAGGCGGCGTGTCCGCCGGCGCCGCGCACGTGGATCTCGAACTCCTCCGCCGCGGCCAGCATGGGGCCGGGCCGCGACGAGACCGTGCCCAGCGCATGTGACGGCCAGCCATGCAGGCCGTAGATCTGCGCGACGGCGGGGCCGAGCACGCGACCGTCCAGTGCGCCGTCCTCGACCATATACGCGCCGCCGTTGCCGCCCTCCTCGGCGGGTTGGAAGAGGAAGGTGACGGGATTCGGAAGCGCACCGTCGCGTGCGAGCCTCGAGAGCACACGCGCCGCGCCGATGACGATGGTGGTGTGGCCGTCGTGGCCGCAGGCGTGTGCGCGGCCGTCGATGCGGCTGCGCCATGCGTGCGTGCCGTGATCCTGCATCGGCAGCGCGTCGATGTCCGCACGAAGCGCGACCGCCTTCGCGCCTGCAGCGCCGCCTGGAATGTGCGCCAGCGTGCCGGTGCCGCGCGCGAGTCCATCCGCATGCTTCACGCCGATCGCGTCGAGTTCCCCGCGGATGCGCTCGGCGGTCCTCGCTTCCTCGTAGCCGATCTCCGGGTGCTGGTGCAGTTCGCGGCGAAGCGCGATGAGCGAGGGCACCTCATGCTCGATCAGCGATCGGATGCGTGCGGCGTCGATCATGCAGGCAGGGTAGCGGGGCGCATCATGGATCCGAAGCGTGCCTCAGGAGCGAAGCGGAGCGAGTCCGACCTCGGCGCGGCCCTGGTTCACCTTCGCGAAGGCGGCCTTGTCGTGGCGAACGAGTCGGCTGAGCTGGCTCATGGTCACGCCCAGCAGGCCTGCGGCACCGGCGAGGTCGAATCGCCGCGCCACCACGAGATCGAGTGCTTCCGCAAGCAGCGCCGGATAGTCCGCGTGATCAGGATTCACGCTGAGCTTGTCGCCCTGACGGCGTGCCTTCCAGAGATCGCTGGCCTGATGACGGTCGCGGCTGGCGAGCGTGCGCGCCTCGACCGCAAGCCGGCGCCGCAGCCGCTTGATCGCCATGTGACGGTTCTGCGCCTGGCTGCGCCGCTCCGTCGCCTGTGCGTCGATGCCGGTGGGACGATGCTGGATCCATACCGCGGTGTCGCGGCGGTTGCGGTTCTGTCCGCCCGGTCCGCTCACGCGCCCGATCTCGATCTCGCAGTGCTTCAGCAGGTCGGCCTCCTCCAGCGTGGCTGGATGCGGGGCATCGACCATGCGGAAGCGCTCGCTCACGAAAGGGGGTCGGTAGCTCATCGCGCCGCCAGACTCGAGAGGGGTTCCGCCGGAAGCGACAGCGGGTCGGACTCACCCGCCGCCAGTCGAAGCGCCGCGAGCGCGCCGATCATCGCGGCGTTGTCGGTGCAATGACGTGCCGCGGTCAGATGGAGCGCGAGTGTGCGTCGCGCCGCGAGTTGCTCCAGCATGGCGCGTACCGCGCCATTGCGGATCACGCCACCGCCGGCGAGCAGCGTGGAGGCCGGATGCGCATCGAGTGCGCGTTCGAGTCCCTTCTCGAGGGCTCGCACGACGGCGGCCTGAAACGACGCGCACAGGTCTGCAACGCGAGTGGCGTCGAGTGGCGGTGGTGGTGGTCGTTGCGGACGGTTGGGCGCGCTCGGCACGCCGCGCACCGCATACAAAAGCGCAGTCTTCAGGCCGCTGAAGCTGAAATCCGCGCTGCCCGGGAAGCGTCCGGCCTCGAACTCGAAGGCGGTCGCGTTGCCGCTGGCCGCCGCGCGTTCGATCGCGGGACCGCCGGGCCAGCCGAGGCCGAGGATGCTGGCCGCCTTGTCGAAGGCCTCGCCCGAGGCGTCGTCGCGCGTGCGCGCGAGGATCCGCGCCCGCAGCGGCGAATCGAGCGCCAGGATGTGCGTGTGCCCGCCGCTGGCGACCAGTCCGATCGCCGGGTATTTCGGCGGATCGGTGTCGAGGTGGCATGCGGCCAGATGCGCCTGCACATGATCCACGCCGAGGAACGGCTTGCCGATCGCCCACGCGAAGGCCTTCGCCGCGCTGGTGCCGACCAGCAGCGAACCGATCAGGCCAGGACGGTTGCCGGCGGCCACCGCGGCGAGCGCGCGCGGTTCGATCTTGGCGCGCTCGAGCGCCGTGCGGATCGCGGGGGTGAGCTTCTCCAGATGCGCGCGGCTGGCCAACTCGGGCACCACACCGCCGTATTCGGCGTGCACCTCGTCCTGCGTGATCACGGCCTCGCTGCAGGTCTCGATGCGCTCGCCGCGCAGGGTCACCACGGCCGCGGCGGTCTCGTCGCAACTCGTCTCGAGCGCCAGGATGTGCAGCGGAGCCGTCACCCCGGCATCCTAGAATCCGCGCTTCATGGAAACCGGCCTTGCCCAAGAGCGCATCCTGGCGGAGCGCACGATCCTCGTGCAGGTGCGCCTGCCCTCGAGCGACGTGGACGAGCGCGACCCGATGGGCGAATTGCGCGCGCTGGCCGAGACCGCAGGGGTGACGGTGGTGGGCGAGATGGAGCAGAACCTGAAGGTGCCGCGGGGCGCCACCTATCTGGGCAAGGGCAAGGTCGAGGAGCTGGCGGCGATGGTGCAGGCGCTCGACGCGAAGGCCGTGATCTTCGACAACGATCTCTCCCCGAGCCAGGTGCAGGGTCTTGAGGAGGCGATCCGCTGCAAGGTGCTGGACCGCAGCGAGCTCATCCTGGACATCTTCGCCAACCGCGCCACGACCCGGCAGGCGCAGCTGCAGGTCGAGATCGCGCAGCTGCAGTACACCGCTCCGCGCCTGCGCGCGATGTGGTCGCACCTTGGGCAGGTGACCGGTGGCGCGCCGGTGGGCGTGGGCACGCGCGGTCCCGGCGAGCAGCAGCTCGAGATCGACCGCCGACTGGTGAAGTCGCGCGTCGACCGCTTGAAGGGCGAACTTGACGAGATCGCGGGCCGCAAGCAGCGCGAGGTGCAGGCGCGGCGCACCGAGCACTTCACCGTGGGTCTGGTCGGCTACACGAATGCCGGCAAGAGCAGCCTGTTCAACGCGCTCACGCGCGGCGGCGCCTTCGCCAACGACCAGCTCTTCGCCACGCTGGGCACACGCGTGGAGCAGTGGAATCTGGGTGGCGGCAACGCCTGCATGCTCAGCGACACGGTCGGCTTCATCCGCGACCTTCCGCACCATCTGGTGGCGAGCTTCCGCAGCACGCTCGAGGACGCTGTGCACGCGCACCTGCTGCTGGTGGTGCTGGACGTGAGCGATCCACGCGCCGAGACGCAGTTGGAGGTGGTGCAGTGCACGCTCGACGAGATCGGCGCCATCACGCCCGAGCGCCTGCTGGTGCTGAACAAGAGCGACCGGCTGGACACGCTCTCGGCGCGCGAGGCGGAACGCGTGCATCCGCCCTCGTGGTGGCTGGAGCGGCATCCCGGCGCGATGTCGGTGAGCGCGCGGACGGGCGCGGGGCTCGACGCGCTGGCCGCCACGGTGCTGGATCGCATGAAGGGTGCCGTGCGCACATTGCGCCTGACCGTGCCGCTGCGCGACGCGCGCACGGTCGACTTCCTCGAGAAGCGATGCCCCGTGCAGGCCCGCGACTACGTCGATGCAAGTGTGACGTTGACCGTCGACATCGGGCGCCGTCAGGTGGACCAGCTGCTGTCCCGAGGCGCGCGCTTCGACATCGAGGGGGTGCCGGCGAACGATTTCGTGCGAACGCAGTGGGATCCCGCGCCCATGCGCCCCGATCGTGGTGCACCGCCGCACGAACGGATGGTCGAGGGCTGGTGAGTGTGTCGCGCGCCTATCCGGCGCGTGAACGCAACAGCGCCGCGCGCGCGAGTGCCGCACTCGCCCCCGAGGGTGCGGGCGTGCTTCGCAGCCACATCTCGCCGCCGCTCAGCCCGGGGCGCGAGCCCTCGCCCTGCAGCACGGTCCAGCACGCGATGCCGGCGTCGCGCGCAAGGCTGCGCGACCAGAGTCCTGTGTCGTCGCGACCGTAGGCCTGACGCTCGCCGCGGCGGGGCATGCGGTCCCAGCGCGCGATGAACGATCCAAGCAGCGCGTGATCGAGCAGATCCGCGTCGCAGGCGCTGCTTCCGACCACCATGATCGCGTTGGCTTGCCCGGGCATGCACTGCTGCGCCGCGCGCTCGAGCAGTCGGTCCATGCGCGCGAGCACCGCCTGACGGTCCGGCCGTTCCACGCGCACCTCGAGGCGCTCGGCGGGACGGTCGATGCGAAGCGCGCCGAGTTCGCGTTGCGCCGCGTCGCGCACGCAGATGGACTCGCCGATGTCGCCGTCGCGCAGGAAGGCCTCGAAGGCGTGACCCAGTCGGCGCATGCCAAGCGCGTTCAGTTGCGGGTCCCACCGGATCTCCACGCGCGCGGGGCGGCCCCGCCGCAGGCAGTTGCGCAAGGTGGCGGGAATGGTGGGGGGCTTGAAGTCGGACACCTCGAGTCGCTTCACGTGCACATGCAGGCGCTCGCCGCCGCGGGTGAGGCGGAAGTCGCAGGTGCGCCCCGTGGGCGTGGGCGTCTCGGCCTCCACCGAACATCCCGCGCGCATGGCCCGCTGCGCGACCAGGATCTCGGCCACCACCGCGGGCGTGCGCTCAGCCGTGGCGCGTTCAAGGCGCTGCACCAGCCGCTGCAGGGTGTCGAAGTTGGCGCGGTCCACGCAGGCGCGGGCCTGCTTGCGAAGGGATTCCAGGATGCTCGAGATCGCGTGCGCGTTCATGCGGACCTTGCTGGGTTTGGAGCCGGAACAGACGGAATCCACGTGTCAGGAAACCCGTGGGTCGGCTTCACAGGCGATGGAATACCGCCGATGCACGCTCCGGAGGGAACGGGATGGACCATGTTCGAGGAATCGGTCGTCGGGAGGCCTGGCAGTTCGCCGTCGTACCCGTGCGGCGCGAGGGCGACGAGTTGGAGGTGCTGAGCACGGCGGCGCATGCGGGCCGCGCGATGCGCTTCATCCGTCGCGTGCTCGGACTTCGGCCTCGCATTCGCCTGGTGAGCGAGCAGGTTCTCGCCGATGCGCTGAGGGAGCGCTTCGCTTTCGAGGGCGGTCCACCGCCCGGCATGCGACCCGGGTCGTTCGACCCGGGGCAGGCGCACTTGGGTGACAACGGTGACTGAGGTGCGGGCACGCGCCGTGGGGCGCGCAATGGCAACTCCCGGACTTGAACCGGGGACACCCGCATTTTCAATGCGGTGCTCTACCAACTGAGCTAAGTTGCCGTCGCGGCATGCACCGCGGGGGAGGCAAGGCTACGCCCGTTGGACAGCGTGTCAAGGCGCTCTCGCTGGGAACTCTCCCAGCGGGCCTCGATGCCGCCGAAGAGCCGGTCCGCGAGCCAATGTCGCAGCGGGCGGAGGCCCGCGTACCACTGCAGACGAGGCAGGGGCCATCCGTCGTCGCGCACGCGGTCATCGGGGGCGCCCAGGGTTCCACGACGGGCGTCGATCCAGAAGCGGCGCGCGGCCAGTGCGCCCTCGATGCCGAACTGGTCCATGGCGGCGCGCTCCAGGCACCAGCCATGATGGTTCGCAAGGTCGGTCCATGCGGCGGCATCGCCACGCACGCACGCGACGGCATGCGCAACGCCATCAAGATGTTGCAGCACACGCTCGGGTCGACTCGCCACGGCCAGGCCCGCCTGCGTGAGGTGCGTCAGGATCTCGTCGGGGTGCACGCGGAACATCGCGAGCGCCTCGGCCGCCGAGGCGAAGCAGGCGCGGCGCACCATCGCGTCGACATCAGCGCCGATCGGCACCGGTCCGCGCACCACCACGTCTCGCCTTGTCGCAGTTGAATTCTCCACGAGTGTCCTGTGGCCGCAGTCTAAACCGGGGCGAGGCCGCGTCAATGAAATCCCCGACAATCGGTGCGATTCATTGCGGAGGAGAACCGAGCAGTTCTCGGCACATGTCACGAAGGGCCGGGAATTTGGCTCGCCATGCGCGAACACGCTCGGGGTCGATGTCCGCGAACAACGCCATCTTCTCGGAACCAGCCTCGGCAAGGATTTCGCCGTCGGGAGCGATGATCAGGCTTCCCCCTGCATAGGTCGCGTTGGGTTCCTGTCCCACGCGGTTGCAGGCCACCACGAACGCCTGGTTCTCGATGGCACGCGCGATGGCCAGCGCACGCCAATGCGCCTGCCGGACCTGAGGCCAGCAGGCGGACAGGATCATCAGTTCCGCACCGGCCACGGCGGCGTGTCGCCACAACTCCGGAAAACGCAGGTCGTAGCAGATGAAAGCGCTTGTCTGCAGGCCACCGACCTCGGCGATCGCGATGCCGCGCCCGGACGCGTAGGCGCGTGGTTCGCCGGCCGGCGAGAAGAGGTGGTTCTTGGCGTAGTGGAGCAGCGTGCGGCCTTCGGGATTCACGGTGACCGTGACGTTCCGGAAGGTGGTGCCGTGTCGCTCCACGAAACCCACGTGCAGGAAGCATCCGTGTCGGCGCGCCAGATCTGTGGCGAAGGACAGGCTTGCACCATCGCACGCATGCTCGGGATGCATGGTGAAGCCGCTCTCCGCCATCTCGGGGGTCACCACCAGCGCACCACGGACATCACCTGCGGCGGCGAGCAAGTCCGAGATGCCACGCCGACTGGCCGGCAGGTTCTGCCACACGGGATCGCATTGCAGCAGGACGCACCGCATGAAGAAGGGAGACCGACGGGGCTCGAACCCGCGACACCCGGGACCACAACCCGGTGCTCTGCCAACTGAGCTACGGTCTCCGTGACGAAGGGACAACTGTACGACCTTGCGGGGGGAACGGCAAGGCAGGGGTGCCCGTGGAAACGGGGAGGTTGGTTGGTCTCCGGGGGGGTGGTACGATTGGCCCCTTCCATTTCAAGGAGCAGACATGACGACCGCCACCCTTCGCGCGCTCGATTTCGGCACCGCCTCCATGCACGCCAACCTGCCGGTGCCCCGGCTGGTCGAACTGGCGCTGGCCCGAGGCGAGGGCGTGCTGGCGAGCAATGGCGCGTTGGCGTGCGACACGGGCGACCGCACCGGCCGCAGCCCGAACGACAAGTTCCTCGAGGACACCGCCGGCATCCACGGCAACATCGACTGGGGCAAGGTGAACCAGGCGATCACCCCGGCGCATTTCGAGGCGCTCGAGGCGCTCGCGATGGAGCATCTGCGCCAGCGCCGCGACCTGTTCCGCTTCGACGGCTACGCGGGCGCCGACCCGACCTACCGCTGCAAGGTGAGCGTGTTCACCGAGGAGGCGTGGCATTCGCTCTTCGCCAAGACGTTGTTCATCAACGCCGAGGCGAAGGAACTCGCGAACTGGAGCCCCGATTGGACCATCGTGAACGCGGGCAGTCTGCGCATCAGCGATCCGGCGCGCTACGGCGTGAAGGGTCCGGTGGCGATCATCCAGAGTCTGGAGAGGAAGAAGGTGGTCATCCTGGGCACGCGCTACGCGGGCGAGATGAAGAAAAGCATCTTCTACGCGATGAACCACGACCTGCCCGAGCGCGGCGTGTTCCCGATGCACTGCTCGTGCAACGTGGACCGCAAGGATCCGAAGAACGTGGCGATCTTCTTCGGCCTCTCGGGCACCGGCAAGACCACGCTGAGTGCCGATCCGAACCGCGATCTCGTCGGTGACGACGAGCACGGCTGGAGCGACAAGGGCGTGTTCAACATCGAGGGCGGCTGCTACGCCAAGTGCATCAAGCTCACGAAGGCGGGCGAGCCCGAGATCTGGGACGCGATCCGCTTCGGCAGCGTGCTCGAGAACACCGCGGTTGACCCGGTCACGCGCCTGCCCGACTACGACAGCGCCAAGCGCACCGAGAACACGCGCGCGACCTATCCACTGCATCACATCGCGAATGCCCGCATTCCAAGCGTGGCGGGACACCCGACGAACGTGGTGTTCCTGTCGGCCGACGCGTACGGCGTGCTGCCGCCGCTGGCGAAGCTCACGGCGGAGCAGGCGCAGTACTACTTCCTCAACGGCTACACCTCGAAGCTGGCCGGCACCGAGGCGGGCGTGACCGAGCCGCAGCCGAACTTCAGCGTGTGCTTCGGCGCGCCGTTCATGCCGCGTCCGCCGATGGTGTACGCGACCATGCTTGCGGACCGCGTCAAGAAGCACAGCAGCGACGTGTGGCTGCTGAACACCGGCTGGACCGGTGGCGGATACGGCGTGGGCACCCGCTTCAAGCTGGCGTACACCCGCGCGATGGTCACCGCGATCCTGAATGGTTCGCTGAAGAGCGTGAAGACCGTCGAGCACTCGATCTTCGGCCTTCACATGCCGGTCGCCGTGCCGGGCGTACCCGCCGACGTGCTGGACCCGCGCAACACGTGGCAGGACAAGACCGCGTACGACGCGAAGGCGAAGGAGCTGGCGGCGAAGTTCCGCGAGAACGACCGCAAGTTCAGCATCACCGACGCCGTGCGCAACGCCGGCCCGAAGGCCTGAGCGAGGTCGCATGCCCGCCACCGTGCTCGACGTGACCTACGACGATGTGGTGGAGGCGATGGTGCGCATCGCCGATGGCTTGGTGCGTACGCCGTGTCACGAGAGCGCCGCGCTGTCGGAACTCTGCGGCGCAACGATCTTCTCGAAGGCGGAGTATCTGCAGCGCACGGGCAGCTTCAAGGAGCGCGGGGCCCGCAACGCGCTGCTGCAGCTGGATGCGGCCGCACGCGCGCGCGGCGTGGTGGCGGCGAGCGCGGGCAATCACGCGCTGGCGCTGGCCTACCACGGGCGCGATCTCGGCATTCCGGTGACGGTGGTGATGCCCAAGGGCGCGCCGCTGGTGAAGCAGGTGCGATGCGCGCACTACGGCGCTCGGGTGCTGCTGTCTGGAGACACGATCGCGGACGCGAAGGTGAAGGCGGACGAATTGGCGAAGGCGGACGGCTTCGCGTACGTGCACGGTTTCAACGACGCCGCGATCATCGCAGGCGCGGGCACGGTGGCGCTCGAGATCTTGGATCAGGTGCCGCGCGTGGACGCGATCGTGGTGCCGGTGGGCGGTGCGGGACTGATCGCGGGGGTGGCGCTGGCCGTCAAGGAGGCGCATCCGCATGTGCAGGTGATTGGCGTGGAACCCGCGCGCTGTGCCAGCCTGATGAAGGCGATGGAAGCGGGCAAGCCGGTGCATGCGTTCGACGGGCCGACGCTCGCGGATGGCCTGGCGGTACCGCAGGTGGGCGATCGCGCGTACGCGATCGCGCGCGAGCGCGTGGATCGTGTGGTGAGCGTCAGCGAGGAGGACATCTCGCTTGCGATCCTGCGTCTGGTGGAACTGGAGAAGGGCGTGGTGGAGGGTGCGGGCGCCGCGCCGCTGGCGGGATTCCTGGCAGGCAAGTTGCCATTCCTGCAGGGCAAGCGCGTCGCGCTGCTGCTGTGCGGTGGCAACATCGATCCGATGGTGCTGAGCCGCGTGATCGAGCATGGCGTGGCCGTGGACGGGCGCCTGGCGCAGTTCAGCGCGGTGATCTCGGATCGGCCGGGAGGTCTTGCGGAACTGGCGAGCACGATTGCGGCCACTGGCGCAAGCATCCAGCAGATCGAGCATGAGCGCGCATTCGGCGAGGCGGATGTGAGCCGCGTGACCGTGCGCTGCCGGGTCGAGGTGCGAGACTCGGGGCATCTTGCGGCGTTGAAGGCTGCGCTGGTGTCGAAAGGCATCCGCGTCGACTGACGCCCCAGAACGAGGGTCAGAGGTTGTCACGGACCAGATGACCTCTCGACGCGCTCCGCCGCCGCCATGACCCGCGAAGCGCTGTCGCGAAGAGCGCCGTGAGCATCGGGTGTGTCTCGCCGGACCTGATGCGCCGAGCGGAGCGATGAGCGCCAAGCCGAGGCGGATGTGAAGCGGAGCCGAGGCGGCTGCGTGCGGGTCATGGGGGCGGCGCTGGAGCGCTGGAACCGGCGGAAGTGGTCGGTAACACTCTCTGGCCCTCGTTCTGGGACGGTGGTTTGTGCGGATTGTTCCGCCTGCGCACTCAAGCGGGGCCCTCGTCGCGTCGATGCCGCCTGCATGAGCAATCTCCTCTCCAAGTCCGTCCTGACCACTGGCGAAGTCGCGAGCATCTGCAACGTCGCCGCCCGCACCGTCAGCAAGTGGATCGACACCGGCCGCCTGGAGGGCTATCGCATTCCCGGAAGCCGCGACCGCCGCGTCACTCGCGAGGCGCTCGACCGCTTCATTCGTGACAACCGTCTGCCTGCCGTGAACGCCACCCACGCGGGCACCGAGCGCGTGCTCGTGGTGGATGCCGACACGGCCACCGCCCACACGCTGGCACAGACGCTTGCGCAGGAGACTGGCCGTGAGGCTCGCACCGCGCGCACGGCCTTCGAGGCCGGCGTGACCTGCAGCCGCTTCGCCCCAAACTGGGTGTTCGTGGACACCAGCGTGGGCATGTCCGAGATCGTGGGACTCGTCTCGGTGCTGCGCGCCGAGGGCTCGCCGTGTCGCGTGATCGTGATGGGCCACAGCTTCCTTGCGCAGGACGAGGCGGCCCTGCGCGCCGCCGGCGTGGCGCACCTGCTTCGCAAGCCCTTCACGCTTCGCGCCGCGATGGAACTGCTGGACCGCCGCTGCTACGCGGTCGCGGGCTGAGGTGCATCGGCCGTAGCATGGGCCCATGCGGATTGCCGCGGCCCAGATCGATCCCACCATCGGCGACGTGGAGGGAAACCTGCAGCGCATCGACCGCGCGGCCAGCGATGCCGCCGCGGCAGGCGCCGAGGCACTGATCACGCCCGAGATGGCGCTGCTGGGCTATCCGCCGCGTGACCTGGTGCTGCGTCACGGCGTGGCGGAAGCCTGCGAGCGCGCGGCCGCCGAACTTGCGCGTCGCCACCCGGACATGCTGCTGCTGGTCGGTCTGCCGCGTCGTGTGGAGCGCCGCGGTCGCACGCTGGCCAACGCCATCGCGATCTGCCGGGGCGGCCGCGTGGAAGGCTTCCACGACAAGCGACTGCTGCCCACCTATGACGTGTTCGACGAGGACCGCTGGTTCGTGCCGGGCGATCACGCCACCGTGATCGAGCACGCGGGCGAACGGCTGGGCGTGCTGCTGTGCGAGGACCTCTGGGGCGGAGCCGACGTCGACGCGAGCCGCACCTATCCGGTGGATCCCGCCGCCGAGGCCGTGCGAGCCGGCGCCACGATGCTGGTCGCCGCGAGCGCCTCGCCGTTCGTGCTGGGCAAGCGCGCGCGTCAGCGCGAGCGACTTGTGCAGGTCGCCACGACGCTTGGCGTGCCGGTGCTGCTGTGCAACCAGATCGGTGCCAACGACGACCTGATCTTCGATGGAGGATCCGCGCTGGTGGACGCCGCCGGCCGCGTGTGCGAGCAGTGGCCGCTGTTCGAGACCGCCACGCGCACGGTCGACCTGCGCGGTGGATGCCGGCTCGAGGAACCCTCGCCGCGCACCGCCGAGCGCGATCTGATCGACGCGCTCGTGTGCGGCATCCGCGGCTACTTCCGCAAGACCGGACACGGTCGCGCCACGCTGGGCCTGTCCGGCGGCATCGACAGCGCGTTGGTGGCCGTGCTTGCCGCGCTGGCGCTGGGTCCGGCCGCGGTGACCGGCGTGATGATGCCCTCGAGATTCTCCAGTCGCGGCAGCGTGGATGACGCGAAGGCGCTCGCCGCGAACCTCGGCCTCGGTCGTCTGCTTTCGCTTCCCATCGCGGACCTGCACGAGCGCTTCGCCGCGCACCTGAAGTCGGCGCTCGACGCCTTCAGCGGCCTGCCCGACGAGAACCTGCAGAGCCGCCTGCGGGGCCTGACCGTGATGGCGGTGAGCAACGCCGACGGCTCGCTCGTGCTCAGCACCGGCAACAAGAGCGAACTTGCGGCGGGTTACGCAACGCTCTACGGCGACATGGTGGGAGGCCTTGCGCCGCTGGGCGACGTGCTGAAGACGCAGGTCTACGCGATGGCACGTCACCTGAACGCGCACTTCGCCGACTTCGGCCTGCGCGCGCCGCCGATTCCGCCCGACAGCATCTCGAAGGCCCCGAGCGCGGAACTTCGTCCGAACCAGACCGATCAGGATTCGCTGCCCGCCTACGAGGATCTGGACCGCATCGTGACCGGCTGGATCGAGCACGAAGGCGACCCGCAGGCGATCACGAAGGCCACCGGACTGGAGCTTGCGCTGGTCGATCGATGGTGCCGTGCGATCGACCGCGCGCAGTTCAAGCGCGATCAGGCGCCGATCGTGCTCAAGGTCGCCGCGCGAAGCTTCGGCCGGGGACGCCCGATGCCCATTGCGGCGCAGTGGCGACTGCCGCCGTCGTGAACCCTTCGCGCGCGGGCTGCCGCGAGGGAACCTGCAGGAAGCGCTCCTCCTCGATGCAGTAGCCGGTGAGCGTGCCGCCGTAGGCGCAGCCCGTGTCCACGTTCACCACGGAGGGTCTGCCGCCACGCCGAACCATGAGGGGCTCGAGCAGCGGTTTGTGGCCCACGATCAGCAGGCCATCGCGTCCGTCGTAGAGCTCCCACCAGGGCGTTTCGCCCGGCGCCGCCTTCAGGTGGATCTTGTCGTGATCGCTCGTGCCGGCGAGTCCCGCGCCGGGCACCACGCCACCGTGCAGCACCGTCCAGCCGTGACCCTGCATGACTACGCAGCCCACCGCCTCGGCCAGCAGGCGTCGCGCGGCGACCAGTCGATCGGCGCGATCAAGCAGCCGGATCGCCTGCAGTTCGCTGGCCGCGATCGAGTCGAGCGGGTGGCCGGCGTCGCGCCGACGCAGCGCCTCAAGCAGTCGGATGTCGTGATTGCCACACACCAGGTCCACGCGGCGACCCTCGGCTCGGCGCTGCATCACCAGATCCACGATCAGGTCGGGTCGCGGGCCTTTCGTGAACAGGTCTCCCACCAGCACCAGCCGCGCATCGCAGCGCTCCCGGCGGGCGACATCAAGCAGCTCGGCGAGCTCCTCGCCACAGCCGTGCAGGTCGCCGATCACCAGGGTGCTCATGCCAGCCGAAACCATAGCGTCTGATCGGCGTTTGCGTGGTCCAAAGCCCAACTTCCAGCGTGAAGGATCGGTGAATCCTGTGGCTCGGGCGGGTCGGTCGGACCCTAGACTCGCGCGCGTGCCCATCCGTCCGCTGCCGCCGAACCTGGTGAACCAGATCGCCGCCGGCGAGGTGGTCGAGCGTCCGGCGAGCGTGGTGAAGGAACTGGTCGAAAATGCGCTCGACGCGGGCGCCACGCGCATCGAGGTTCGTCTGGAGGGGGGTGGACGCGACCGCATCGAGGTGCTCGACGACGGGGGCGGCATTCCAGCGGAGGAACTGGCTCTGGCGGTGGCTCCGCACGCCACCAGCAAGATCGCCTCGATGGAGGACCTGCTGCAGGTGGGAACCTACGGCTTCCGCGGTGAGGCCCTCGCCAGCATCGGCTCGGTGTCACGCCTCACCGTGACCAGCTGTCCGCGACGTGGCTCGAGCGCCTCCAGCATCCAGGTGGATCACGGTCGCCAGGAATCCGTGCGGCCTGCGGCCGGCAATCCGGGCACCCGTATCGAGGTCACGAACCTGTTCGGCGAGATGCCGGCGCGACGAAAGTTCCTGCGCAGCGAGCCGACCGAGGCCGGGCGCGTGGTGGAGGCGCTGGAGTGGATCGCGCTGGGTCGACCTGGCGTGGCGTTCACGCTCTGGCAGGAGTCCCGCAAGACGCTGGATCTGCCCGCCGAGAACGATCCCGCGCGCCGTGTCGCGGCGGTGCTGGGCGCGGAAGCCGCCGCCGACGCGCTGACCGTGGAGGCTGAGGCCGCGCTCGCGCCGGGATCTCCGATCTCGGTGTGGGGCCGGATGGCCCGGCCCGCGCAGGCGAAGGTCGCGGCCAAGGGACTTCGACTCACGTTGAACGGGCGCGCGATCATCGATCGCGGCGTGCTGCACGCGATTCGCGAGGCCTATCGCGGACTGATCGAGCCGGGCCGCACGCCGGTCGGCTTCCTGGCGATCCAGATCGATCCGCGCGAGGTCGACGTGAACGTGCACCCGGCCAAGAGCGAGGTGCGCTTCCGGCAGCCGGCGGCGGTGCACTCGTTCGTGCATCGTGCGGTGAAGGCGGCGTTGCGCACCGCGAACCTGATGCCGGAGATGCCGATCACGGAGACCGCGGCGCCCTCGAGCGGCGGCTTCATGCACTTCGGAACCGCCACGTCGCGTGCCACCGGTAGCGCGCCCGGTTTCGACTACGGCACGCTTGCACAGGCGCTTGACGGCCCCGCGGCCACCGCGGCGACCGCTCTTGCCCACGTACAGCCCGCCGAACTTCCCATGCCGATCGCGTCGCGTCGCTTCCTGCAAGCGGGCCGCATGTGGCTTGTGACCAGCGACGAGCAGGGGCTGGTGATCGTGGACCAGCACGCCCTGCACGAGCGCGTGATGTTCGAACGGCTGCGCGCGCGCACGCTGGCGGGCGCGCTGGAGAGTCAGGCGCTGCTGTCGCCGCGCATCGAGCCCGCCACCGCGCTGGAGGTGGAGCGTCTTGAGGAGGCGCGGCCGCTGCTGGAACGATTGGGTTTCGACGTGCGCGCCGGAGGCCCGCGAAGCCTGGTGGTGCACGCTGAGCCGGTGTTCCTGATCGAGCGCCGCGTGGATCCCGTGGAGTTGCTGCGCGAGTGGCTGGGTCGCGACGACTTCGACGCCGCCGGCGACGGGGAAGCAGTGCTGGCCAAGGTGCTGGACATGATGGCCTGCAAGGCGGCCGTGAAGGCCGGCGACGCGCTGAGCGAGCGCGAGATCGCGGAACTGCTGCAGCAGCTCGACGCGATCGAGCGCGCGACCAACTGCCCGCACGGCCGGCCCACCGCGATGCGCATTCCCTGGCGCGAGATCGAACGGCGCTTCGGTCGCGGCTAGGCCTGCGGCGGCTCGTCGGCGTCGTGGATCAGTTCCGTGAACACGGTCTGGCCGGTGCGCAGCGCGCGTCGCAGGTAGGGCCTGCACAGGCCGCAGCCAGTGCCGCAGCCCATGCGCGACTCGATCTGCGTGAGCGAGAGTCCCTCGCGGCGCGCCAGGTCGACGGCATCGGCGAAGGTCTCTTCCATGCACACGCAGCGATCGATCCGCATGTCACCTCGGGTCGTATGCAGAATCGTCGTTGGACAGGAAGCCGTTGCGCGGCCAGTCGAGCGGCGACTTGAGCAGGGCGGGCGAGGCGTGCGGGCCCTGTTGCGGCTCGTCCATCAGCGACACGTGGCCGTCGAGCCAAGCCACGTTGCACTGTCCGCGATGGCGGAACGCGCTGCCGCCCGCGTACACCATGCCAAGATCATTCTCGACTTTCGCGCTTGGCGCGCGCATGAACTTGTTCGCGCCGCCGCGCCAGCCGCCATCGGCGAAGACGGCGGTGGTGTCGGTGTGGCGCCACTGGCCTGGACCGACGCCCGGTCGCACGCGCCTCCAGCCCTCCAGCACCGCGCCGGAGCTTGTAGTCATGGGCAGCAGCCCTTCGGCCCCGAGGTAGGTGGTGTTGTATTGATAGCCCGTCGCGGGATCCGCGCCGAAGGTGCTCGGCACGCGGCAGTCCGGACACTGGTGCACGGCATCGGTGCGGTCGGGCCGGTCGCCGAACTTCCAGATCGCGCCGGGCTTCACCTTGCCCGCGTGCTGCTCGAAGTCCCAGGCGACGGTGCGCATCGCGCCGCCGCTTCGGTAGTACAGCACGGCTGCGGGCAGGTGGCCCTGATTGCAATTCGCGTAGGCCAGCGACGCGATGAAGATCTGCCGAAGGTTGCTGCGGCAACTCATGGCGCGCGAACGCTCGCCCGCGGCGCGCAGTCCGCCCACGCTCAGCGCCACCAGCATGCCGATGATGCCGGTGGTCACGAGGATCTCGATCAGCGTGAAGCCGCGTCGTGCGTTCATCCGCCCATCTCCAGCAGCACGATCGCCACGTCTCCGAAGTCCACCACGCCGCTTCCATCCACATCCATCGGGCCGCCGGCGTCGCCCATCGACAGCAGCAGGAACGCGATGTCGCCGAAGTCGACCGTGCCGCTGCCATCGAGGTCGTACGGGGATGGCGTGGGCGGAATCACGGCCACGGCGTCGACTTCGGGACTCCCGAAGGATCCCGCCGCATGCCGCAGCCTGATGAAACGCGCACTCGCCAGGCCTGCTGCCGCGAGATCGATGCCCACGCCGCCTGCGCCGCCGTCGTACTGCGTGAGCAGTTCGGTGTACGCCATTCCAGCCACCGCGGACTCGTTCACGGCAGGGTTCACCGCTCGAAGAAAATCACTCTCCACCGAGCCAGGTGCCGTGTCGTACGCGCCGGCATCGCTCCACCCCATCGTGGGCAGTCCACCCTCGATCGTCGCGCCGGGCACGTTCATCCAGTTCACGCCGTCCTCGCTCAGATCCACCAACCCGCCCTCGGAAGCCAGAAAGCCGGGCACGCCCGTGGGCCACGCCATGTCGCTGAAGAACGCGTTGCCGTACACGATCAGGTCGATGCCGAACCGGTGGCCGGGATCGTCGGTGGCGGTCGCACCAAGTTCGAGGACCAGCGAACCGCCCGCGCCGATCGACACGACCTGATCGGGCATCCATGCGGGCTGGAAGGGCGTGACGGTCTCGGGTTCCGCCGTGCTGCCCGTCATGCGCGCGGGCGCACCGAGCGCCGACGCGGCGACGCGATGCCCCGGCGCTGCGCCCGAGCCCGGCGCGTAGCTGATCACGCGCGTGGCGAACCATGAAGTGCACCAAGCCGATGGCGCGATTGCGCAGCAAGTGATCACGATGATCCAGTGACGCACGCCAGCCTCCGTGAAGTCGGAGGTTCGCCCGAACCCCGTTGCGCGGGGGCGAGGGCCGAAGGTCGAGGCAGGTCTTCCGGCTTCGGGTTCCGCGCCTCCCGCCTTCCCGATGCGGCGTGGCCGCAGCAGTGGCTTCGGGGAGGCGCGTTGCGGGGCATGTGCCCCGCGCCCGTCACGGCGGCGCGTCCGCGGCGGATTTCAACCGCCTTCCCTCATCCGGAACCGGCAGGGCCGGTCATCCGGATGGTGCTTGGGATCCTCCCCCAAGACACCTCGACGCGGGCAGCATAGCGGGGCTGCTCGCCGCGCCGGAGCACGGATTCCGGTAGATTCCCAAGCCCCCAACGCGGCCTTCGCCGCGCAATCTGGAGACCCCTCGGATGTCATTCGCCTCTGCGCTCGTTCTCGTTCCAATGCTCGCCCTCGCGTCGCCCGCCGCGGCCTTCCTGGACGAGGAACCCGCCGCCGCACAGACCGAAGCGCCCGCCGAGGCGGCACCCGCCGACGATGCCGACCTGCAGGCGCTTCCCGAGGAGATGCGTGCGGGCGCCGAGCAGGCGCTGGCGATGCTGGAGCTGGACCAGCAGAACGACCCTGAGAAGCTTCGTGCGGTGCTGGCTGGGATTGCGCAGCAGGAAGACGCCGTGCCCGAGGAGGCGAAGCCGATGGTGGCTTTCCTGAAGGGCCGCGTCCAGGCGCGCATCGATCAGCTCGAGGCCGGCGCGGGTGGCGCTGCGGACGCGGCGCCCGAGGCGGCGTCCACGCAGGGCGCGCCGTCGGCCGCGAATCAGGAAGCGCTGGAAGCCTTCATCCACGCCGCGTTGATCGCGCGCGCGGATCTCGCGAAGTCATCGCTGGAGGTGCTGCTGGTCGAGGGCGTGAAGGGCGAGGAGCTCGCCGTGATCGTGGAACAGCGGGGCCTGTCCGATCGGCTGGAGCGTGCCGTCATCGCCACGCGCGCCGTGGCCGACGTGGGACCGATGGCTGCCGAGCTTCTGCGCAAGGTGGATCTGGGCCGGAACGCGATGGCTCGTGAGGGCGCGCGCATCGATGCGCTGGTGCCGCAGCTGAAGGGGACCATGCGTCAGCAGGCTCACGCCATGCGCCTGCTGGAGCAGGCTGGCGCGTACGCCATGCCCGCGCTTCTGAAGGCGCTCACCGAGAGCAACGACTCGCAGCTGGAGCTCATGGCCTCGCGCGCCATGGTGGCGATCGGCCGCAACGCCGTGCTTCCGCTGTGCATCGCGCTGCCGTCGCTGCCGCCCGCGCAGCAGACCAAGGTCTGTCAGGTGCTGGGTGACATCGGCTGGAAGGCCGCCGCGCCCGCGCTGGTGACGCTTGCCACGGACACGAAGGCCGACGCCGCGGCGAAGGAAGCCGCCGGCGTGGCGCTGCGACGCATGGGCGTGACCTCGAACGAGCCGGGTCCGCTGTGGGCCAGCCTGGCGAAGAGCTGCCTGACCGGCGGCGAGGGACTCGTTCCCTATCCGCAGGATCCCACCCAGCCGCTGTGGCGCTACAGCGCCGATCACGGCCTGATGCCCACCACGGTGCAGACGCCGGCATATCTGGATGTGCTGGCGCGCGGCTTCGCACGTGAAGCCATGAAGAGCGACACCAACGATGGTGGCGCGCTGGCGACCTATCTGGCCGCCGGTCTTCGACTGGAAGCGATGCAGGTCGAGGTTCCGGGCGAGACCATCTCGCCGTCGAACCTGGTGATGCTCGCTGGCCCCAGCGTGGCGCAGCAGGTGCTGGGTCTGGCGATCGCGATTCAGGATCCCGGCCTGCAGCGCAGCGCGATCCGAACGCTTGCGGCGACCGGCGGCGCATCGTCCCTCGTGCAGGGCGGTCCGTCCGCGCCGCTGGTGGCGTGCCTTGACAGCGCAAGCCAGCGCGTGCGTCTGGAGGCGGCCGTCGCGATCGCGCGCGCCAATCCCACCTCGACCTTCGCGCGCAGCGACGCGGTGGTGCCGCTGCTGGCGGGCGCCATGCGTGCCTCGGGACGTCCGGCCGCGGCGGTGGTCGCGGCGCAGTCCGAGGATCGATCGAACTTCGAGCAGTGGCTGAAGGGCCGCGGGTTCGAGATCGTGGCCAGCGAGTCCAACGCGGACACGCTGGCGCAGGCGCTTGCGGGCCGTGGCGCCGTGGAACTCGTGGTGATGGCTGGCAGCCCGGCCGACGTGAATGGCGCTGCGCGTCGCGTGCGTGGAGCCGCCACCACGGGCGGTGCGCTGATGCTCGCCGCCGTGCTGGAGGACGACGCGACGGCGCTGGATCGAACCGTGCGTGACGATCGCTCCGCGGCGGTGTGGTTCCTGGGCGGCAACCCCGACACCTTCGGCGCCGCCGTCGACGCGCTCATGCACCGCAGCGGCGGTGGCGC
The DNA here is from genome assembly GCA_016872835.1 of Planctomycetota bacterium. Lineage (GTDB taxonomy): Bacteria > Planctomycetota > Phycisphaerae > Phycisphaerales > SM1A02 > SYAC01. The sequence continues at coordinate 34,018 of VGYX01000012.1, forward strand.
GCTGGCGGAGGGCGAGACCGATGCGTTGGCGATGCAGTGCGCCGACGCGCTGATCGGACTCGGCCGAGCCGGTGGCGGCGTGTTCCGCATGACCGATGGCCAGCTGGCGATGATCGAGGCGTTGCGAAGCCAGAGCGGCGCGATGCGCGCGAAGGTCGCCGAGGTGCTGTCGTGGGTGCCCTCGCAGGAGTCGCAGCGTGCGCTGCTTGCCGCCGCCTTCACGGCGCAGGGTGGCAGCCCCGAGGACTTCCAGTCGATCCCGATGCTGCTTCGCGCGGCCGCCGCGAACGCGCGTCGTTTCGGCGACAAGGCCGATCCGTCGCAGGTCGAGAAGCTCCGCAAGGCGCTCACCGATCTGGCCGCCGGAAAGGGCGCGCAGGAAGCGCCCGCCGAGGCGATGGCCGACCTGCAGGCGGCGATCGCCGAGTGTTACGGCTCGCTGAATCTTGGGCCGCAGCAGTCGATCAAGCTGATCGCCAACTGAGTCCGGGTGCTGCGCGGGCAGAGAGCCACCTACGGGATTTGAACCCGTGACCTGAGCTTTACGAAAGCTCCGCTCTACCACTGAGCTAAGGTGGCGCGGTGCGGCCGATGACCCACGCGCAAGGGGGGGAGTGTAGCGGCTCCCGGCCCCGCGCAGGAGCGACTGTCAGAACAGGAAGCGCAGGCCCGCCATCGCCATGAAGTTCGAGTTGCCACGGTTGAAGGAGTTCTCCCACACCGGCAACTGGATGGCGAACTCGAAGGCGAAGCGGGTGCCCTCCATCAGGATGCCCGGCCCGATCGACCACTGCGCGCTGCCATCGGTCTCGTAGATGCCCTGCATCTCGGTCTGGAAGTACCACGCCTCGCGGTGCTCCTGTCCGTATTCCTGGGGGGCGAGCCGATACAGCCAGCTCATGCCGCAGTGCAACATGTCGGCGTTGGTCTGCGTGGCAAAGACGGGATCGAACGTCTCGCCCGTGTTGAACATCCATCGCGCGCTCAGGCCCACGCCATGGCGACCCGCGATCCAGGTCATCGCGCTGCCAAGGAAGGGATTCACGGAGTCGGCACCGTAGCCGCTGGTGCCGGTTGGGACCTGCGTGCCGAGGGTCGCCGCCACGCGCAGCGTGTCGATCGCGTCGTAGTCGATCTTCAGCAGCCGCAGCTTCACGTCGACCTCCAGATTGCCCAGCCCCGTGCCAAGGATGCGCTTGGATGGATCGTTCGAGCCCAGGCTGCCGTTGAATACGGGCAGGTTCCCCTCGATCGCCACACCCGGCGCCACGCCGAGCATCGCCATCGTGTTCTCCTGGATCAGGTAGCCGTCGACGCCCTCAGGGCCGGTCGAGAAGAACGTGCTGCCCTGCACCATCACGTGCGAGACCCACGTGCCGGGTCCCGGCATGGTGGCCGCGGGGGTGAAGCTCGCCTCCTGGGCGCACGCGATCGAGGCCGCGCCCAGCGCGACACATGCAGGAAGGATTCGCATGGATCACTTCCCCTCGATGCTCGCGAGGGTCAGGCCCGAATCGTCGACCGCCTTCGCCAGCGCGCCGCGCGTGACATGCTTGGTCGGGTCGAAGTTCACGACCACCTTGCCCGTGGACATGTCAATGCTCGACTTCTGCACGCCTGGAATGCGGGCCAGCTGGATGTCGACGTTGGTCACGCACTTGGGGCAGCTCATGCCCTTCACGTTCAGGATCACGGGTGAGGTGGTGACGGTGGTCTGGTCCGTCAGCATCGCCCGGTCCGTGGTCGAGCGTTCCATGAGTCCGCGATCGTCGGAGTAGGTGTATTCGCAGGCAGGCAGGGCGGCGAGCGCGGCCAATGCGGCAGCGATGCGACCCATCGTCTGAAGTGGCATGGGAGTTCCTTTCATGTTCGTGCCGTGGGGGCATGACGCACGCGCGTCATGACGCAGGCGCCCGCATGGTGGGGCGCGAAAAACGGGTTTCACCAACGGAAAGGAGCTAGTGACGCAATCGACAGCCCTGACGAAGCAGGGAGCGGCCGGAAGCGAGGGAAACCTCGCATCGCGGCGCGTGCGAGGGTCGAACTTCCTGCGCGCCCATCGCCGGCGTCCACCAGAGCACCGGTCCCGGAAGGCAGAGCGCGCGCTCCAGTTCCGTCGAGGCGCTTGCGGGTGCGGGTGCGCGCTGCTGGATCGGGTTGGCAGGCGCGTCGTCGTCCTCGCAGCAGCATGCCGCGACATCGCCGGCCTTCTCGCAACAACCGCACGCAGCGGCGCAGCAGGTGCCGGAATCGGAGTCCGCCTCGTGACATGCCGCCGCCACCGCCGCGTCGGGCCGCAGCAGCGCAAGGCAGGTCAGCAGGCTGAGCACGAGTCGGCGCATCGGGTGGAAGTGTGCGCCGGGTTCGCGGTGGGTGCAAGCGGGTTCAGTCCGGTTCGTACACTTTTCAGATGGCAGGTCCGGTTCTCAAGCCCCAGCCCGCGCGGTCCGTCGAGTGCCTGATGGCGCTCGATGTGACGCCGTTGCTGCCGGTCGAGATTCCCGGAAGCGGCGCCACGATCTGGTGCAAGGCCGAGTATCTGCACCCTTCAGGCAGCACGAAGGACCGGATCGCCTGCCACATCCTGTCCAAGGCCGTGCGCGAGGGTCGGCTGCAGCCTGGCGCGGAAGTGGTCGAGGCGAGCAGCGGCTCCACCAGCATCGCGATGTCGATGGTGTGCGCGCGCCTGGGCCTTCGATTCCGCGCGTTCATGCCCGAGGGCGTCAGCCGCGAGCGATCCGTGATGATCCGCGCCTACGGCGGCGAGGTGGAACTCACGCCACGAGCCGACGGCATCGTGGGCGCGCTCGAGGCCGCGCGCGCGTGGGCGCGTCGACACGGCAGCTTCGAGCCGCGTCAGTTCGAGAACCCGGACAACGCCGAGGCGCACCGTACGGGCACGGCCGCGGAGATCCTGCGGCAGATTCCGCAGGCCCGCGTGGACGCGTACGTCTCGGGCGTGGGCACCGGCGGCACGCTGGTGGGCATGCGACTGGGCTTCGCCGACGCGGGGCTTGCGCCGCACGCGTTCGCGGCGCGGCCGATCGCGGGATCCTCCGGTGTCTGCTGCGACTGCTTCGCCGCGGCCGAACAGTGCAGCTTCTCGGGGCGGATTCCCGGCGTTCTGGATGGCATGAGCCACCTTTACAAGCCCGAGGCCTTCGAGCGCCTCGACGTGATCGAGGTGTCTGACGAGGAGGCGATGCGGCTCACGCGCGAGCTGATCCGCATGGGCCACCCGGTGGGGCCTAGCAGCGGCCTGAACATGGCCGCCGCGATCGAGGCCTCGCGACGGCTGCCGGCCGGCGCGATCATCGTGACCGTGCTGTGCGACCGCATGGAGCGCTACTTCAGCACGGAACTCCTCGCAGGCTGGGTTGCCGCGCCTCGGTAGACTTTCGCGATGAGCCACGGACACCAGCACGGCGGCGCGCCCGCCCCGCGGAAGATGGGATTCAAGCACGCGATCCGGTTGTTCCTGCTGAATGCGGTGCTGTATGGCGCGTGCGCCGCCTTCGCGGGCCTGATCGTGGGCGACTACCTGCCGGTCGAGGCACAAGGCCGCGTGATCCTGGCGTTCATGGCCGTGCCGCTGGCGATCGCGGTGGTCAGCACGGTCGCGCATCTGAAGGCGCACCAGTGGACAAGCGTGGATGACATGGCGGAGCGCTTCTCGCATCCGCACCAGCACGGCGATCGCCGCGGCTCCTGACGCCCGTGTCGATCTCCCGTCGAGCCTTTCTTGCGGCGCTTGGCGTTGGCGCGGTGGCCGCCCGCGCGGCCGCGATGCAGGACGCCAAGCCGGCGGGTGGCGAATCGCCCGAGGAACTCGGCGCCCGCAAGCAGGCCGCGGCGGCCCCGAATCCGATCGGCGTGACGCAGCAGTCCTTCCAGCGCAAGTTCGGCGAGGGATGGAAGGTCGTGGACTTCCCCAAGTTCGTGAAGACGCAGGTGGGGGTGTCGCTGGTGTCGTGGAGTGCGCCGCTGATGGGCGACACGGGTGCGCAGTCGATCGCCGCGCTGCGGGCCGCGATGGACGATGCGGGGGTGCGAAGCGTGCTGGTGGATCCGGCGTTCGGCGCCGGACTGGCGTCGGCCGACGGCGTGGCGCGTGCGTCGGCGGTGGAGCGGCTGAAGCCGTGGCTCGACGTCACGCGCAGGCTCTCGGGCACCGGCGTGTCGCTTGATCTGCGCGGCGAGGGCGACATGGAGGTGCAGCGCGCGAACGCGATCGAAGGTCTGAAGCTGGTGCTGCCGGTGCTGAAGGCGGCGGGGCTGCAGGGGGTCGTGAAGTGCCTGGGCGGCTGCACCAGTCACGGACAGTTCCTCGCCTCGCTCATGCAGACCATCCAGGATCCGGCGATCCGGCTGGAGCCGACCTTCGACAGTTGGCGCGTGAGCGCGACCGAGGAGTACCACCGTGTGCGTGGCACCGAGCTGCTGATGCCGTTCGCGTCGTGCGTGCTCGTCGATTGCGGCGAGTTCAAGCCGGATGGCGAGCCGGTGAACGTGCCGACCCGCTATCTGGTGCAGCGCATCCGCGCGGGCGGCTTCCGGGGACCGGCCATGATGCAGTTCAAGGGCGCGGGCGACGAGCTCGAGGGCACCCTGAAGATCAAGAAGCTCCTGATGAGGTATCCGTTCCGACCATGAGTCCCTCCAAGTCCGGCATGTATCCCGCGGTCCCGGACCGCCCGCTCTCGGGCCTTCGTCGCAGCCGCGCCGTGCTCGTCACGGGCGCCGGCGGCGAGATGGGCCACTCGCTCATCGGTGCGTTGGCGGCGCGACCGGGCACCAGCGTGGTGGCGATGGACATCCGCGAACTCGACCACGAGGTGCGCGCAAAGTGCGAGAACGCCTTCGTGGGCGACGTGTGCGACGCGCAGCTGCTCGAGCGGTTGCTGGCCATGTACGAGGTGGACGAGGTGTTCCACTTGGCCGCGCTGCTGAGCACACGCGGCGAGTTCGCGCCCGAGACCGCGCACCAGGTGAACGTGGTAGGCACGCTGAACCTGCTCAAGCTCTCGGCGGAGCAGGCGCGCAGTCATGGTCGGCGCGTGAAGTTCATCTTCCCCAGCTCGATCGCGGCGTACGGCATTCCAGATCTCGACACGAAGCGCAAGGCGGGTGCGGTGCGCGAGGACCAGTTCCTCGAGCCGCACACCATGTACGGGGTGAACAAGCTCGCGGGCGAGCACCTCGGACGCTACTACGAGAGCCACTACCGCAAGCTCGCGAAGGATCGCATGGCCAGCCCGATCGACTTCCGCAGCATCCGCTTCCCTGGAATCATCAGCGCGGACACGCTGCCGAGCGGCGGCACGAGCGACTACGGGCCGGAGATGATCCACGCGGCGGCGCAGGGCAACGCGTACGCGTGCTTCGTGCGGCGCGACACGCGCATTCCGTTCATGACCATGCCCGACGCGGTGGAGGCGATCCTGAAGCTTGCCGCGGCGCCGAAGGAGCGGCTGACGCGCTGCGTGTACAACGTGGCGGGATTCTCGCCGAGCGCGGGAGACTTCGAGCGACTGGTGCTGGCACGCTTCCCGAAGGCGCAGATCAGCTTCGAGCCGGACCTTGGTCGCCAGTCGATCGTGGACAGTTGGCCCGAGGATGTGAACGACTCGGCGGCGCGCGGCGACTGGGGCTGGAGCCCGAAGCATGACCTCGATCGCGCGTTCGACGAGTACCTGATGCCGCGCATCACTGCGCGGTACCGGTAACGAGGGTCAGAGGTCGTTTCCGACCATTTGGCGTAGCCTGAGCGACTGCCGGGATCCGCGGGGACCATCGATCACTTTCCAAGCACCCACGCCACGTGGATCGCCAAGCGCGTCACGCTGGGCGTGGACGCAGACATTGCCCCGTCCATCGCGCAGGCGGCGCGAGCCGAGTTGAACGCGCACGTGATGTCACGCTGTTTCGAGCCGCTGCGCGCCTATGTGCAGGGCGGCGGCTGGCGCGGCTTCGGCGAGAGCGCGGACCTGGTGAACGGATTCTTCGCCAGTCGGCTGGACAAGCCCGACTATCTGCTGCAGTGGCGCGAGAGTGGGCTGCCGCTTCGACGCTGGCTGATGAACGGGCTGCTGCTGCACCTGCACGAACGTGCCCGCGCTGAGCGTCGTATGTTGCGGCGGGCTGAGCCTTGCGATCCGGGACCGCTTGAGCGTGTGGCAGGCGCGATGGATCACGCCCCCGAGGCCGAGCGCGCGATGGATCGCGCCTGGGCCGATGCCGTGGTGCAGGCGGCCGTGCGTGACACGGTGCAGGCGCTGGAGCAGTCTGGCCGCGCGCAGGCCTGGGCGACGTTCCGCCGCCACTTCGTGGAGGGCGCCGCACATGACGCGATCGCGCGCGAGACGGGCGTTTCGGTGAAGGAGCTGAAGGCGCATGCGAAGCTCGTGCAGCGCGTGCGCGCGAGCTCAAGTTGCAACACGCAGGGCGCCCCCAAGTTCGGCGACTTCTTCGTCGACCTGCTCGATGCCGGCGAGATCCGTCAGGCCATCGCCACAACCCCCGGCAAGAGCTACCGACTCACATTCTGGCTCTCGGGCGATTGCGCCGGTGGCCCCGCCACGAAGCGCGTGACCGCTTCACTCGGCAGCGCCACGCAGAACTTCGACCACGCTTGCGTGGGAAGTGCCGTGCAGGCATGGCGAAGTTGCACACTTGAGTTCATCGCGAATTCCGCCATCACCAATCTGTCATTGAAGAGTCTGGCAGGGGGTTCCTCCAATGGACCCTTGGTCGACGGCGTCCGCGTGGAAGACATCAGCATCAGTTGTGCCGGTGACGTTGACGGCGACGGTGAAGTGACCGGCAGCGACATCGGTCTGGTGCTGCTGAATTTCGGTCCGTGTCCGCAGTGACGATCGAGACACTCCGTCTCGGAGAACCCGATCGCGGTTCAGGCACATCCACGCGGGCCTGCTGAACTTGGCCGGCCGTCGCGGCATCGCGTCCAAATTGCGTCCACGCCGCATCTCTACACTGGCCGCGTGTCCGCGCCCCGTGGAGAAACCGGCGAATCCCGCGAATCCGTCGCGCACGGTCACCTGCGCATCGTGCGCGCCACGCGCGCAAGCGATCTCGCGGCGGATCTGGCTGCGCAGTTCGCGCCGGGTACCGCGCCCGAGCTCTGGAAAGAGTGTCTGGTCGTGGTGCAGGGCCCGGGCATGGCGCAATGGGTGCGTGCCGACATGGTCCGGAGGCTGGGCGCTTGGGGTGGCATGGACACGCCGTTCCTGCGCGAGTTCCTGCTGGGCTTGCCCGCGCGCGCCGGCCTGTGCGACCTCGTGCCTCGCGGTCGTCAGCCGCTGCAGGAACTCGGGTATCGGATCGCAGCCTGCGTGATGGAGACCGCCGCGGCGCGACCCACGCCGTTCGCCGACGCGATCGAGCCATTCCTGCGCATGTGCCGCAGCGAGTCCGGCGCGCTGCAGCCAGACGCGGCCATCACGTACGGACATGCGCTTGCCGAGGCGTTCGATCGTTACGAGATGGACCGTCCCGACCTCATCGAGGCCTGGCGCGCGAATCGCCCATGGCGCGAAGCTTCGAAGGATTGGAACGAGCAGGCCGCCGCCACCGAGGCGTGGCAGCGCGCGCTCTGGAGCAGAGTGGTTCCAAACGCATGGACACCGCATGTCGCGTGGTGCGCGCTTCGCAATCTGATCCATCGACTCGATGCGGGGGAGCTGCCGGGACGGCTGGCCGATCTTGGATTGGTGAGCGTGTTCGGCGTCTCCTCGCTGCCGCCACTCGCGTTGCATGCGCTTCGTGCGCTGGCCCGCCATCTGCCGGTGCATGTGCACATGCTGGTGCCGACGATCGCGTTCCAGTCGCGTGATCATGCGCGAAAGGCGCAGGTGGCGCGCGCGCTCGCGCAAGGGGTGGACACGGCGTCCGTGCAAGGCGCCGACGCTCCGCATCACCCGCTGTTGACTTCGCTTGGTGGAGCCGCGGCGGCTGCCGCCACGGTCGTTGAAGGCATGGAGGCTGAGCTGATCGATCTGCCGCTCGAGCCGGCCGGCGAGTCCATGCTGCACGCGATGCAGGCGGCGCTGTGTCTCGACGAAGCACCCTCCCAGCACGCATGTGTGAAGGATGGCAGCGTGCGTGTGCATGGCGTGGCCTCGATCACGCGCATGGCCGAGATCGTTCACGACGAGATCCTGCATGGCTTCACCGACGTGCCGGGCCTTCGGCAGGAGGAGGTGCTGGTGCTTGCACCCGGTCTCGATTCGCTCGCGGGAACGCTGCAGGGGGTCGTCCGTGAGCGAGAGGCCGCGCACTCGGGCTCCGGAGGCATGTCGCTGCGCGTGTCCGACGTGGCGGGCGCAGATCGCGCGCAGGTCGCCACCGCGATCCTTCGGCTGCTTGATCTCGCAAGCGAGGACCAGCCGATGGACCGCGTGCGCGCGCTGCTGCAGTCCGCGCCGTGCTGCGCGCGCGCCGAGGTCGAGCAGGCCCGAATGGAGTCGCTGCTCGACGCGATGGAGGAGGCCGGTGCGCGTCGCTTCCTCGATGCCTCCGCCCGTGCGCGTTGGCTGGGCGGCGATCATGCGGACGACGCGCTGCACACGCTGGAGTGGTCGATCGACCGGCTCGTGCTCGGTGCAGCCGCGGGTGCTTCGCCCGCCGCGCAGGCGCTGCATGGGAAGGTGCTGCCAAGCGGCATGATGGCGGCCCTCGAATCGGACACCATGCATCGCGCGCTTCGTCTGCTCGATGCCGTGGCCGACCTTGCGCGCATGGTGCAGCGCGGGGATCACCCGATCGTGGCGTGGCACGCGGCGCTCGCGCAGGCGTGCGAGTCCATCCTGCCCGCGGCGGATCATGAAACGTTCGGGCGGCAGCGCGATCAGGCGGACCGCGCGATGACACAGGTCGCGGACGCGGCGACTGCGGCGGGTCTCGGTGCCGTGCCGTGGCCGGTCGCGCGCGCGGAGTTCGAGTCGGCCTTGCGAGGGCTGGTGGAGGGCCGCTCCTTCGCCGCGGGTGGCGTGACGCTCGCGCGGCTCACGCCCATGCGCAGCGTTCCGGCGCGTCTTCTTGTGCTGGCGGGTCTCGATCACGGTGTCTTCCCGCGTGCCTCGCGACGCGATCCTCTGGACCTCTCGAAGCTCTGTCCGCGCGCCGGTGATCGTGACGATCGCCTCGAAGATCAACTGCTGCTCCTCGAATCGCTGCATGCGGCGACCGAGCGACTGGTGATCGTGGTGCAGGACACCGTGGCTGGGTCCGGTCAGCCCGCGCCACTGAGTCCTGTGATCGAGGAAATGCTGGGTGCGATGGCGGCGCACGCGGGCATGGCCCCGGGCAAGGCGCGCGCGGAACTGCTTCTGCATCAGCCGACGCTGGGCGACCAACCTGAATCGTGGAGCGCGTCGGCCTTCGGCGGCTTCAGCGCGCAGTCGAGGGCGCGCGCACAGGCGATCGACCACGCACGGCGTCAGGGGGCGGAGCGCGTCTTCGCGTCGTATCCGCATGGCGACGGTGCCGAGCCGTCCGCCACCATTCGATCGGTGGATGAAATCGCCGGCGTGCTTCGAAATCCCGCGCGGGCATGGCTGAAGGCGCAGGGGATCCGAGTGGCCGACCTCTCGCGAGAACTCGGCGAGCGCTGCGAGCCGATCGAGATCGACGCCTTGCAGGGATGGCATCTGGAGCAGCGCGCGCGCCGGGGTGTGCTGCTGGGCGAGGATCCGCAGGAGATCCTGCGACAGCTCCAACATGATGGAAGCCTGCCGCATGGGGCCGTGGGTGGGCGCGAGTGGCAGGAGGTCTGGTCGACGCAGGAGGCGATTCCTCTTCGATTGGCCGAGCAGCTCGGCATCTCCACGTGCGAGCTGCACGTGGAGGCGCTTGCGTTCGAGGTGCCCGACATCGACCCCTCGCTGAGGGCCCGCACGCTCTGGGTTCCATCCTGTCGCACGCAGGTCCTGGTCACGCGCGCGGGGCGCGAGAAGGAATGGTTGCAGCTCTGGCCCGAGCATCTTGCGTTCGCGGCGGCGCATCCGGATGCGCGCATGATCCGCATCGACCTGCCGAAGAATCGCCGCCATGCGGCCGTGGTGATTCCGCACGAGCCAGTGCCCGTGGAGTTGGCTCGAACAATCCTCATGGATGTGCGCGAGCTTGCGCAGCAGGCCCAGCGCAGGCTTCTCCCGATTCATGCGGAGCTGCTCTATCCGTTCCGAAGCAAGATCGGCGCATCCATCGAGGAGCAGATGGATTCGATGCGTCAGAAGCTGCTTGCCGAGAGGCCCGGTCATGCGTCGCCCGCGGCCGAGGCGTGGTTCCGGGCCGCCTGGCGCGGCCTCGACATGCTTCAGGTTGGTCGCGAGTCTGGCGCCCCGCAGATCGTGGGCGTGGAGCCGTCCTTCGATGGCGTCGCGTCGTGGCTGCATGCGCGAATGGACATGACGGGCTGGAAGGTGCGCTCGAAGAAGGGGTCCTCATGAGCGCCCCAGTCTTCGCGCCTGAATTCGACCTGCGGGCGGACAGCATGCTTGATGGTGCCACGGCCGTCGAGGCGAGCGCGGGCACCGGCAAGACCTGGACGATCGAGCGCATCGTGCTGGCCCGCGTGCTCGCGGGGGTGTCGATGCGACGCATCGCGCTGATGAGCTTCACCCGCGCTGCGGCGGACGAGCTGGCGGAGCGTGTGCGCGGAACGCTGCATGCGCGTCTTGCCGATCCTGCCTCCACGGCGACGGATCGCGGCCTGCTGGAGCGCGCGTTGCTCGACTTCGATGCCGCATGCATCAGCACGATCCACGGCTTCTGTCAGCGCATGCTGCAGGAACACGCGGCCGAGGCGGGTGTGCTGGGTCTTGCTGGCTGGTCGCTCGATCCCGACCCCTCGGGCAGCGAGCGTCTGGCACTCGCCGACGCCTACAGCGCCACGGCGTTGCAGGATCCGATCTGGAGCGCGCTGGCGGACGGTCCGGACAAGCTTGGTCGGCGGCTCTCGCAGGCGCTTGAGAAGGCGCGCATCCGTGAGCAGGTGCTGCGAGCCGATTTCCTGCAGGCCATCAAGGCTTGGCGAGCGGCCGCAGCCACCGTGCATGAAGCAGCGGGAGTCGTGGACGCGCTGCGCGTGATCGTGGAGCACAGCACCAAGAAGGCGGGCGAACCGGTTGCGGACGCTGCCGACGCGCTTCAGGCATGGCAGGGCGGCCCGCAAGATGATGTCGACGCCGCCGCGGCCGCCGCGGACGCACTCTGCAAGATCGAGCACATCGTGCTGGATGAGGCGCAGGCGCTTGAGGGCGCCCTGAAGAAGGGTGGCGACCATCGCGCGCCGATCCAGCAGGCGCATCGGAAGAGCCTGGCGCCATGCACCGGTCCGCTGCAGGCCCTTCTGGAAGCCTGGCCTGCCGCTCGGGAACAGGCGGGCGACGCCGTGGTCGCGCGCGCCATCGAGATGCTCGCGAAGCGTCGCGAGCGGCGTCGGCAGTTCGACTTCCATGACCTGCTGCGGCGCCTGCATCAGGGGCTGCATTCGCCGGACAGTGCGCTGCTTCACGCGATCCGCTCGCGCTTCGACGTGGCGATCTTGGACGAATTCCAGGACACCGATCCGGTGCAAGCCGACATCGTGCGCCTGCTGTTCCGTCACCCGGGCGCGGCGCTCTACCTTGTGGGTGATCCGAAGCAGAGCATCTACGGCTTCCGCAGCGCCGATCTGAAGAGCTACATGGAGTTGCGGCGGACCGTCGACGAGCGACGCCGACTCTCGGTCAGTCATCGTTCCGACGGTCGCCTGGTCGATGCCGTGAACGCGCTGTTCGCGGTGCCCGCGCCGTTCTTCCATCCGGAAGTGCTCGCGGAGCCGGTGCAGAGCGCGTTCAAGACCCGAAGGCTTCGTCGCGACGGTTGCGAGGATCCCGCCGGACTGGTGCTGCATGCGGAGCCGGGTCAGGCGACGGCGGGCGCCTGCGCGCACCTGGTCGCGTCGCAGATTCGCGCGCTGCTTGGACAGGGCTGGATGGTGCGTGTGAAGGAGGTCGATGCGTGGCGACCGCTGCGTCCCTCGGACATCGCGGTGCTGAGTCGCACGAACGCGGAGCTGCAGGTGCTCGCGGACGCGTTGCGCGCTGCGCGGGTTCCCTGCGTGGTGCTTGGCAGCGACAACGTGTTCGGATCGGAGATGGCGCGTGACCTCGCGGGTGCGTTGCTTGCGTTCGCGCGGCCCTCCAATCGAGGGCTCGCCCTTGCGGCGGCCGGTTCCAGGCTGATCGGCCTGACGCAGCACGCGCTCGCGACCGATCCCGACGGCGTGGTGCAACGCATGCGCGCGGCTGGAGCGGTGCTCGATCGGCATGGCGCGGTCGCGGGCATCCGCGAGTGGATGCGCACGGCGGGTCCGGGTCTCGGCGGTCTCGCGACCGAGCCCGATGGCGAGCGGCATCTCTCGGATCTGGCGCAGTTGCTCGAGTTGCTCGACGAAGCGGAGCGTTCGGGCGTCCGAGGCGCGCCCGCGCTCGCCGGCTGGATGGCCGAGCAAGTCGCCGGCACGCGGTCGGGCGACGATCAGGTGCAGCGCGTTCGTGCGCTGGCCGAGCACGATGCCGTGACGCTGCAGACCGTGCACGGCAGCAAGGGCCTGACCTACGGCATCGTGTGGCTTCCATCCGCGATGCGTGCCGGCAAGCAGGACGACGATCCTGAAGTCGCGCGCGAGGCCGCGGCGGAAGCGCGGCGGCTGCTCTATGTGGGTCTCACGCGCGCACGCTGGCAAGCGCACGCGCTCTGGCGTCATGACAAGGAGCCGGCGCATGCCGCGCTCGCCACGTTGCTGCATGCGCGCGGCGAGGACGACTCGGAGCAGTCGGCGGAGGTCTCGTCGGACCGGCTCGCCGAGGACCTTGCAGAGGTGATGAAGGACCTTCACGCCGTGGCCACGCAGTCGAGCGGCGCCATCGAGGTGCGGGAGCTGTCCGCGCCAGTCGACGGACGGCCGATCGATCAGACCGCGTCGTCATGGCGCGAGGCGCTGCCGGTGCCGGCGATTCCAACGGCTGCGCGACAAGTCAGCTTCACGAGCCTGCATGATCATCTCTCCGAGGGTGATGAATCCGGCCAAGGCACCGACCGCGATGATCGCGGCGCGCCTGCGCCCGCCGAGGCGGGCGACCCCACACCGTGCGATCGTGCGCTGCGGAACCTGGGCGTGCGTGGTGTGGCGCTTGGAAATCTGGTCCATGAGTCGCTTGAACAGCCCGAGGTCTTCACCGCACTCGATCGGCCTGAAGGGGTGGATCTGCTCGCAGGCGCACTGCGGCGGGGCGTGCATGGTGCTGACGCTGCGGTTCGTGCACGCGAGGCAGGGGCGCAGATCCACGCGGTGCTTGGCGTCACGGTGCCCGGTGTTCCAAGCGTGACACAGATCAGTTCACGTCCACGTGGCGTCTTCCGTGAACTCAAGCTCGCGGCAGGCTGGCGCGGCGGGCTGCAGGATGTTGCCGGCGCCTTCGATGCCGAGCCGCACGCGTGGGCCCCGATCTTCGCGCAGGCGCTTCGATGCGCGGATCGCCAGCGCATGCACGGACTACTTGTCGGCAACATCGACCTTGCGGTGCTGACCGAGCGAGGCTGGTTCCTGTACGACTACAAGACGAACGATCTGGGACGCGGTCTTGCCGCCTATGCCGCGACCCGTGACTCGGGCCGACTCTCGCCGCTTGACGAGGGCATGATCCGCAGCGGCTATCCGCTGCAGGCCGTGCTCTACGCCACGCTGGTCCGTCGATGGTCTCGCGCACGCGGATGCATCTCGCAGAGCCACGTCGCCGGTGTCTCCTATCTGTTTCTTCGAGGCATGAAGGCGGGCGTTGCGGATCACGGCGTCTGGCACTGGACACCGACCGAGGCGGTGCTTGACGCGATCGATGCGCACCTTGTGCACGAGGAGGTGCCTGCATGAGCGAGGTCGACATCGCGACCCTTCGGCCCGCGGCGAGTTCGACATGGTTCGCACGCAGGCTCGCAAGGAACCTGTCGAGCGAGGACACGGCGCTTGAGCAGCCGCTCACGTGGCTTCATCACCAGTGGTTGCAGGGGCATACGTGCCTCGATCTTGCCGGCACTGTGCTGGGTGACGTGGAGTCCACGCGTCCGGGGACCGAGCGCATGCAGGCGAGAGCTCGCGTTCCGGCGAGCTGGCGAACCGAGTTGGCGAGTCTGGCGTGCGTGGAGCGATCCGATCCAGGCGGTCGAAGCGCGAGCGAGCGATTGCTGGTGCTGGAGGGCGACAAGCTCTTTCTCGCGGCGTGCCGACATGACGAGATCGTGGTGGCGGAAGCGCTCCTGCACAGGGCCGCGCAGGCTTCGCGGTGGACCGCGCCTGCGGGCGGGGATGCGTGGATCGCCGAGCGCGTGCGCGCGTTGCTGCCACAGGCGGATGCGCTCCAGATCGCGGCCGCCGGATTGCCGTTTCGATCGCGGCTCGGCATCGTGACGGGGGGGCCTGGCACCGGGAAGACCACGGTCGCGGGTTGCATGCTCGACGCGCTGCTGCAGATCGACGAAGGGGCCGTGGTCCGGGTTCTTGCGCCCACGGGCAAGGCCGCCGCGCGCATGACCCAGAGCCTGCGCAGCATGTCGTCGAGGGCGGGACTCCATGCACGAACAAGCGCACTGTTGCAGTCCGTCGAGGCCTCCACGATCCAGCATGCGTTGCTGGCGGGCGGAGGAGCGGGATTGCGGGCGGCCGGTCTGGTGATCGTGGACGAGAGTTCAATGATCGACATTTCGCTGATGCGTCGTCTGCTTGAGGGTCTGGCCCCCGAGGCGTCGCTCGTGCTGCTGGGCGACCCGGCGCAGCTTGCAAGTGTCGAGGCGGGCACGATGCTGAGCGACGTGCTTCCCGCGAGTCCATCACATCCGCTTCACGCCTGTACTGTGGCTTTGACGCACAGTCATCGCTTCGCCAAGGACAGCGCGTTGGGCGCACTGGCTGCCGCGATTCGCGACGCGGACATGGATGGCACGATGCGTGCGCTTCAAGCCGGTGGAGACATCCAGTGGATCTCCGTCGGCTCATCGGCCGAGGCGATCGATGCGGTGGTGCGCACGCAGGCGCGGTTCTTCGAGAATGCGCGCGTGCTCTGTGGGCATCGGCGCGGCCCGGACGGCTCGCTTGCGATGAACCGAGCGATCACGCGCGCGCGATTCGCCGCCGTCGATCCGGATCCCCTCAGCGGCGGCGACTTCATCGGACGCCCCGTGATCGTGACCGTGAACGATCCGGTCACCGGCCTGCACAACGGTGACACGGGCATTGTGGAGAGTGGCCCCGAAGGGCTGATTGTCCGCTTCCCGGATCTTGGGCAGGTGGTGCCGGTCCGTGCGCTGCCCGCCCGTGAGACGGCGTGGGCGCTCACGATCCACAAGTCTCAGGGTTCCGAGTTCGACGAGGTGGTGATCGTGCTTCCGGTGCAGGCATCACCCGTGCTGACGCGCGAGCTGCTCTACACCGGCGTCACGCGCTCGCGGGGCCGGGTCACGTTGATCGCCTCGGAGACGGCGCTGCGAAGCGCGATCGAGCACCGCATCGAGCGGGCAAGCGGGCTACGGGCGCGTTTCAAACAGGACTGAAAGAAGGGCGCACAGGCTTCAAGTCGGCCCGTCGGCACCACGCTGAAATTGCACAACAAAGTTCGCGATTCGATTTGGAGGCGACGCGATCGAATCGTACCGGTGCAATTGGCCGTCGTATGCGGCTTGACTTCTCCTGAGGTTCCGGGCCGACCACGCCTGTGTGGCGTCCCGCTCACTGAAATCCCGTAGTCGGAGATCAGAAACATGAAAGCGATGGATGCAAAGCGCCCATTCGGGCGCGCGGCTGTGGTTTTAGCTGCGATGCTGAGTCTGGCGTGCGGTTGGATGGCTGCGGCCGTGCCACAGCCAGAACGCGAGCTGGGCGACAAGTCTGCGATCGTCATCGATTGGGAACTTGCGGCCCTCATGGTCGACCTTGGGGTGCTCGAGATCGACGTCTACTCCGATGATGGCGGCGCCGTGGCGACGATGGCGTCGGCGGCAAGCACTGGACCGACCGTCATCGTGCTGAGTCCTGGGGGTGACGTGATCGCGCCGGCGCCCGTGTTTCCGGCATTGCCCCCAGGCTACTTCCCGACCCGGCGGGATTGGGATCGGCCGTGGCGGTTCCTCGAGTGCCGAACCGTCGTTGGTGGCGAAGTTTCAATGTTCTGCATCTACACCAAGAAATGGACGGTGTACGTAGACGTCCCATGCTCGCCTGGTGGACCGACGGTGCGACACTTCTACACATTCACGGCCGAATGCACGGTCCCCACCACGAACTGCGAGTGCCCGGATAACCCGGATTGTCCGCCGGTTCCGGTCGCAGGGTGGCAAGGCTGCTTGCCCGGTCCCGCGGGCGGGCCGCCGGCGAGTCCGAACTGTATGGCGGGTCCGCCGCGCATCACGATTTCACATCGAGTCGGAGGTAATTGCCCCTGATTTCGATGAGTCCGTACCACCTCCGGCATCCACCGTGATCCAGCGGTTGCATGCCACCCTTCAGGCACCGCCCGTCGGCACGCACCGGCGGGCGGTGTCACTTTCATGGCTCGCGGAAATGCGGGACCCACGACGGCGTATGGGTACATTGCCCGCATGACCACCGCTGTCGAGCCGACCTTCGCCAGCCGCACGCACACGATTCTCGAGTCGCTCAAGCAGAGCGGCCAACTCAAGCACCTGCAGACCATCGAGGGCCCGATGGACGCCACGGTGAAGCTGCAGGGCTACGGCGAGGTCGCGTGCTTCTGCAGCAACAACTATCTTGGCCTGGCGAACCACCCGGAAGTGGTGCAGGCGGGCATCGAGGGCCTGAAGAAGTACGGCGCGGGCACCGCCAGCGTGCGCTTCATCTGCGGCACCTTCGACTGTCACCACAGCCTTGAGGCGACCATCGCGAAGTTCTACGGCGTGGAGGCGGCCTACACCTTCACGAGCTGCTGGAACGCGAACGAGGCGATCTTCCCGACGCTGTGCGAACCTGGCGACATCATCGTGAGCGACGAGCTCAACCACGCGAGCATCATCGACGGCATCCGTCTGGCGGTGAGCATGAAGAAGGGGCTGCTGCGCACGGTGTATCGCAACGGCGACATGGCGGCGCTGGAGGCGAAGCTCGCCGAGGCGCGCGCGAACCCCGCCGTGACCGGCACCATCTGGGTGGTGACCGACGGCGTGTTCAGCATGGAGGGCTCGCTGGGCAACCTTCCGAAGATCCGCGAGATCTGCGATCGCTTCGGCGCGCTGCTCGTGATGGATGACAGCCACGGCACCGGCGTGATGGGCAAGACCGGCCGTGGTACGCACGAGCACTGGAACATGCCGGCCACGAAGATCGACTACTTCACCGGCACGTTGGGCAAGGCGCTCGGCGGCGGGGCGGGTGGCTACATCGCCGGCAGCCGCGAGGCCATGGACCTGCTCGTGCAGCGCGGCCGGCCCACGCTGTTCAGCAACGCGCTGCCGTGCACCATCGCGTGCAGCGCCCAGAAGGCGATCGAGATCCTGATGCGCGAGCCGCAGCGGGTGGAGAAATTGCGTCGCAACGTGGCGGCCGCGCGCGCGGGCATCGGCGAGGCCGGATTCGAGGTGCTGAAGAGCCCGACCGCGATCTGCCCGATCATCGTGCACGACACGGCGAAGGCGATCGCCATGAGCAAGCGCCTGCTGGAGCTGGGCGTGTTCGTGATCGGCTTCGGGTACCCGGTGGTGCCCGAGGGGCACGCCCGACTTCGCGTGCAGATCAGTGCGGCGCATGAGGATGCGCACATCCGCAAGTTGATCGATGGACTGAAGACCCTCAAGAGAGAGTTCTGAACATGGCTGCTGCTGCCGCCTCCGCCACTGTGCCAGGCCGGCGACGCCCCGTGCTGCGAACCATCGGCCTTGTCGTGCTCGCCGTCGTCGTCGTGTACGCCGCCCTCGCGATCTACCTGGCCACGCGCCCGGTGGTCATCTCCTTCGACGCGGTGCAGACGTTCCGCGACTCGCTGCCGAGGCCCGCCAAGCCTGCGGACGCCGCGTGGCCTGCGTATCGCGATGCGTTGGTGTCGCTCGGTTGGGAGCGTGGAAGCCAGAAGGATCCGGCCGTGGAAGACAATCTCGGGAACGGGCCGGGGCAGCAGGGCTGGACCGAGATCTCCGCATGGGTGGATGCCAACCAGGCGGCCATCGCATCGGCACGGGCGGCTTCGAAGCGGCCCATGTTCGGATTTCCCCTCGCGCAGGAGCGCGCGGGCGCGGATGCCGCCTTCTTCCCAGAGGCCGCCGGCGGGTCGCAATCTGGCATGGACAACTCGGACCGTGAGCAGTTCCCCATGCTCTCGGTCAGCTTGCCTCACTTGGGCACGCTGCGTGGCCTGGCGAACGTGCTTCTTGCGGACATGTTCCGCGCCGCCGAGCAAGGCGATGGCGAGCGAGCGACGCAGGACATCGAGGCCGCCATGGCGCTTTCGATCCATCTGCCCGAGGGGCGCCTCCTCATCTCGGATCTTGTCGGCATCGCGATCCGTGCGAGGACCGCGCGAGATGTGCTTGCGACGCTCGAATGGAAGCCCGAGCTGTTCACGGACGCCCAACTGACGCGGATACAGGCCGCCCTGCGATCCGTGCCCGCTGCGCTCGAGCGCATCGAGGTCGCCTCCGAGCGCTTGCTGTTCGAGGATGTAGTGCAGCGGTTCTTCTCGGATGATGGGGCGGGTGACGGTCTGTTCGTGCCCACTTGGCGGCAGCTGAAGTTCCTGGAGGAGATCTCCACGCTCTCCGCGGGATCCAAGCCCTGGTCGAGCGCGTGGCCGTGGACCTATGCCGCCTTCGTCGGGGCCTCGAGGCCGCTGGGTGTCTGGGCGATCGCCGGTCGCAAGGAGACTTTGGATCGGCATGCGGCATTCATGCAGGGTTTGCAGCAGGTGCCCAACGCATCGCCTCGCGAGGCATTGGCTGCAGCCAAGGCCCTGGAGGCCCAGTTCAGCTTGGATCGCGCCGACCCGAGGGCGGCTACGCGCTATTTCCTGCAAAGCGTGACCCTTCCGGCGCTGGCGGTTGCCACCGTGAACTTCGCCAGAGACCGCACCGGTCGAGAGATGGCTTGCGCCGCCATCGCCGCCGAACGCTTCCGTCGCGTGAACAAGCGGTGGCCGAACTCCGCGGCGGAGTTGGCCGCGTTCAACGGCGGCACGGCGCCGATGGATCCGTGGGGCGAGGGTCCGATCAAGGTCGCCGCAGACGGGCCCGGGTTCCGCATGTGGTCGGTGAGCCGCAACGGCACCGACGATGGCGGCGATCCGGCTCAGACGCTCGAGAATGAGGAAGGCGACTGGGTCTTCTTCGCGCCGAGCGGCAAGCTCGACCGGATCAGGAACTGACGCCGCGCGTCACTCGGACGCGCCATCGATCCGCCGCAGCCCCTCGGCCGCCGCGCGCTGCCCCAGCCATCCGCTCAGCCACAGCATGGCCGCGGTGGCCACCAGCAGCCACAGCCCATGCTTCACGTCGACCCGGATCACGTCCTGGCCCTCCATCAGGAAGAGGCCGAGCGCGAGCGCCATCACGTCGAGCATGCACCACTCGCGGATCCAGCCGATCCAGCGCCAGCGCCTTCGATGCGCGTGCGCGGTGGCGGGCACGATCCACGCCCACGCCTCGGCAAGCAGCGTGATCGCCGGCATGGCCACCAACCCGACCGCCGAGAGGAACGCGAGAGGCCAGTTGCCGCCCTGCGCCATCGCCAGCGGCACGCTGCCGACGCCATAGGCGTTGTCGCGCAGCAGGAACTGGTGGATCTGCATGAATGGAAGCCCGAGCGCACCGACGAAGAGGGCAAGCGCGATCGCCAGCACCGCGATCGCGGCGACGCCCAGCCGCCCCGAACGCTTCGCGAGCGCGATGCGCTCCCGGGGGGCACTGGACTTCTCGCGGATCTCGCGCGCATCGAGAGCCGACGCGGTGATCGAGAGCCACATGGTGGTGGCGACGGCCGTCAGGAACGCGTACACGCCCAGATAGGTCGTGGCGGTCACGGCCCATTGGTCGGTCGCGAGCAGCACCAGCACGAGCACGCCCAGCGGGTCGAGCATGCTCCACTTGCCGAGTCGGCCCATCCACTCGAGCACATGCGTTCGGCGCGGGCCCGCAGGCAGCCGCAGCCAAGCCCATGCCAGCACCCCGATCTTCACGAACGGGAAGATCACGCTGAATCCGACGATCAGCAGCGCGAGCAGGTGCATGCCACCTTGCCAGAGCAGCGAGACCGATCGCAGCAGCGAGTAGTCCTCGCCACCCTTGATGAACACCGCGATGCGCAGGAAGGGCAGCAGGAGTCCGGCGACCTGCAGTGAGAGCGCGATGCCAAGCGCCGCGAGCCAGAACCGCCCCCAGACGCCGGCGCGTCGATGAAGCGTCTGTGAGGCCGCGGGCATGCTGGACGCGCTCACCAGTTCGGCCACGTCGCCGGAGGAGGGGGCGCATCATCGCGCTGCACGACGGCCTCGATGAAGCCGTAGGGTCGGTCCGCTGCGATGTGCACCTCGTTCGCGTTCCGTTGCCCGAAGGGCGACAGGTCCACCACAAAGTGGTGCTTGTTCGGAAGGCTGAGGCGCACCGCCGCGATCGCGTCCTGCTGCTTCAACACCGCTTCGCCCATCGCGAACAGCGTCTGCTGCAGCGACAGGCTGTAGTGATCCGCGTAGACCGCGAGCATCGTGTCCATCGCGGTGCGGTGACTGGTCGCCCAGTCGACGCCGTCGAGTTTCGATGGGTCGCACGTGCTCCAGCGCCAGCAGGCGGTGACCTCGGTCGCCATGATGCGATCGTCGGTCTCCTTGAGGGTGGTGAATGCGTCGCGCAGATAGCCCTTGAAGGCGCTGTCGCCGGTCTTCAGCACCACAAGCTTCTCCAGACCGCTCGTGACCCACGCGCGCAGGCTCGCCCCTTCGCGGCTCGCGCGCACCGTCGCCGTGCGCACGTGCGAGCCATCGCGGCGGAATGCGCGCGGGTGCGGCTTGCCCTTGCTCACGATGCGCTGCCAGGGGTACTGCTCGATACGGATCTCGGCGCCCGAGACATACTGCTGCGTGCCGATGAAATGCCGAGCCAGCGCGATGCCGAAGGCCTCCGGCTCGAGCGGTCCGAGCTTGTGTGACAGCGCGAACACCGTGTTCTTCTGCGTGTCCGTGGGCAGCACCTTCGCGTTGTCGCCGGTCAGGTGCGTCTCGGTGAAATCGCCCATGAGCTGCACCGAGACGTTCAGGTCCAGGATCTCGTGCGTGTCGCCCTGGCGTGTGATGCGGAAGACACGGTTTTCCGCCTTGCCGTAGCGGTTCTCGCCGAGCACGATCGCCATGATCAGCTTCCTCGGTAGGTGCTGTAGCCGAAGGGGCTCAGCAGCAGGGGTACATGGTGGTGGCGTGACGCGTCGGTCACCTCGAACTCGATCGAGACGCTCGGAAAGAAGCCCTTCGTGCCACGGGCGGCGCGCCAGGTGCCGGTGTTGAAGGTGAGGCGGAAGATGCCGACGGAGAGCGGCGCGGAGCCGAGCACCGTCTTGATGCGGCCATCGGCGTCGGTCGCGCCGCCGCCGACTTCCTTCCAATGATCGCCATCGCGTCGCTCGCAGCGAACCTGCATGCCCGCGGCGGGAAGGCCAGTGGCGGTGTCGAGCACATGGGTCGAGAGTCCGTGGGAAGCGCTCACCTACGCAGACTAGATCGAAGCCTTGCGAGGGTCAATGAAGCGATGCGGTGGTACCTTCGCAAGATGCCTGAACGCGACCACATGGAGCATGACGCGCCCATGTACCGCGACTTCCTCTCCGATGCATGGATGGCGCACCTGCTCGCGCGGAGTACGCCTGTTCCGGGGGTGGATGGCCTTCGGCAGGTGGGTACGTGCGCGGGGCTCGAATCGCGTGAGGCGCTCGAGTTCCTGCGTGACCTGCATGATGCGGTGAAGCACGATCTGCGCCGCGTGCTGGAGCGTCGCTCGACCGATCGCGCCTTCATCGATGAGCGCACCCGCGCCTGCGTGGCCCTGAACCGAGATCTTGGAATCGGTTTCCGCGACGCCGACTACCAGACGGTCATCGGCATGCAGGACGGCGACGGCCGCACGGTGATCGGGCCGCTGCGTGCGGACTACGCCGAGGCGCACGGGCAGGCCCCGATCGCGCCGGTTCCGGCGTTCCTGCAGGGTCATCATGTCACGCTGTTCGGCCCGCCCG
The DNA here is from genome assembly GCA_016872835.1 of Planctomycetota bacterium. Classification (GTDB taxonomy): domain Bacteria; phylum Planctomycetota; class Phycisphaerae; order Phycisphaerales; family SM1A02; genus SYAC01. Next base: position 56,291 of record VGYX01000012.1, read on the forward strand.
ATGACGCCAAGCTCTCGATCAACGCGATGAACGCGTTCCATCGGCGCATCGAAGGGGAGCCTGCGATCGTGGAGGAACTGCTGCGCGACAGCGGGGCGGTCGCCATGTGGGGCGCCGATGACGAGGATTCGAAGACGCCGCTGCGCGCCGATCTGGTGCAGGCGGGGGAAAATCTGACCGGCTGCCTGCGCGGAGACATCGCGTGCACCGACGCACGCACGGGGCGCACCTATGCGCTCGCTGCCGATCGGCGCTCGCGACCGATCAAGCGCTTCCCGGGCCTCGCGCTTCCGTGCACCTTCCTGTTCCGTGGCGGCAATCCTGTGCCGCTGCACCTGTACGACTTCGCGCTGCATCTCTTCGCGAACTGGCGCAACCCCCAGGCGCTCGCGTTCTACGCGCCCAAGTTGGAGAACGACGAGGAGGCCACGTACCTCGCGGGCATGCTGCGTCACGCCGAACGGCTGCTGCAGGCGCGCGAGCCCGCGTATCGTACGGGTGGTGTCCGGCTGCTGATCGTGCTCGAGAACCCGCGCGCGGTGTTCCGCCTGAACGAGATCATCGACGCGCTGCACCCGTACTTCGCCGGGGCCTCGCTCGGTTGGCACGACTACCTCGCCAGCACGGCGCGCCTGATGAAGGAGGACCCGAACTACCGCATTCCGGTGAAGGCTGATCCGGAGATCGTGATCAAGCACATCAAGGCCTCGCATGAGCTGCTGGCGCGCGTGGTGCACCCGCGCGGCGGCATCTCGATCGGCGGCATGTACGGCGTGCTGCCGAGCGAGAACCGCATCGGGAGCGAGTCGTTCCAGGTGGCGATCCGCGGATTCCTGCGTGACGTGTTCACGCAGCTCAAGCGCGGTCTCGACGGCTTCTGGGTGGCGCATCCCGACTTCGTGCGGCTCGGCTTGGCATTGGTCGAGGGATGGAAGCGGCTGCAGGCCGGCGACCATGGGCCGATCGAGGCGCTGGTGCGTGGCCTGCTGGCTGCGAAGCATCAGCAGCTGATGCTTGACTTCATCCATGGGCCCGACATCGCGAGCCTTGACCGCGCCGATCCGCTCTATGCACGTGCGTTGCTCGCCGCCGATCGACCAACAAGCGATTGCATTTCCAATGACGATCCCGAGGAGGTTCGCTACAACTGCTTCCAGTGCCTGCAGTACCTGGCCGACTGGCTCTGCGGCAACGGGTGCGTGGCGCTTCCAGCGGCGATCGATGGCGTGCCGGTGCGTGTGATGGACGATCTGGCCACCACGGAGCGCTCGCGCTGGGAGGTCTGGCACGAGGTGCGACATGGGCGTGTGACCGTCGAGCAGCTCGTGCGCATCGCGCACGAGGAGATGCACTTCATCCAGAAGGACCGCACGGCGCCTGGCAAGGCGGTGCAGGTGAAGTGGGACGACCGCACGCGCGGCTGGTACCCGGTGGCGATGCACCTGATGCTGCAGTTGATGACCGCCGAGCGGCCGGTCGAGTTTGCGAGCGAGCTTTTGTTGCCCTTCACCGTGGATTCGGTGCGTGTCGCGCCGGATCCGCTCGTGGCTGCGGCGGCGGTGGAGCCCGCGAAGTACGCGTTGAGCCGCAGGATGTCGCGTTGTCATGCGGCGTTCACGGCGTGTGGTGCGCAGGCTTTCGTGCGTGCGCTTGTCGACCTGCCCGTGCTTGATCTGGACGCGGCCAAGCGCGCGGTGATGGCGTTCTCGGTCGATGACGTGAACGAGGCCGCCGGCTTCCACGGCGACATTGGTGAGCGGCGCACCACGCTCGATGCCCGCGCCGCGCAGGAGCAGGCGGGCGTGGCAGGGGAGGCCGAGGCCGTGCAGTCGCGCCTGCGCGAGCTCGGCGCGCGATATCGCGAGAAGTTCGGCTTCAAGTTCCTGATCGCCGCCAAGGGCAAGTCGGGTGCCGAGATGCTCGGGGCGCTCGAGGCGCGGCTGGCCGGTACGCCGATGCAGGAACTGCAGCATGCACGCGAGGCGCTCTGGACGATCGCGAAGCAGCGATTGATCGCGTTCGGCGCCGATGGGGTGATCGATCGTGTGCGGGAGGCGTGTACCCGTCATGGGGTGCGTGGACTGTCGGCCTGCGTGAGCGCGCCGGGGTGCGCACCGCAGTCGATCGTGTTCGGCGACCGGGAGCCTGGCGAGCCGGTCACGGCCGACACCGCGTTCGAGATCGCCTCGCTCAGCAAGACGATCGGATCATGCTTCGCGATCGAGCACTTCCGAAGTGCGGGAATCGGGCTCGATGCGTCCGTGCAGCCACTCCTTGCGGCGTGCGGAGGCGACTTCCGACTTCGTTCGCTCGATGCCACGCATGCGGAGTGGGCCGATCAGGTGCAACTCGCGCACCTGATGCGCCACGAGGCGCTCAACATGCACTACGTGAACGGCGTGCCGGCGAATCGGCCGATGCCGCCAGTCGCCGAACTGTTGCCCGGCAACGCGGCGTGGCGCTACGAGCCTGTCGGTGTGGCGAACGAGCCTGGCACGCGCTTCGCGTACTCGGGCGGTGGTTTCATGGTGCTCGAGCATCTCGTGCAGCGGCGCGTGGGCATGCCGATCCATGAGGCAACACGGCCGTTCCTCGAGGCGCTCGGCATGCGGCACACCTCCTTCGAGCAGGTGGAGGCGCCTTTGCCGGAGATCGCGAAGTGTTTCCGCGATGACGGATCGATGATCGACGGCGGGCGCCTGCTCTTTCCCGGGTTCGCCGCCGGCGCCGTTTCGACGCCCGCCGATGTGGCCCGGTTCCTCCGCACGCTCACGCAGGCTTTCCATCGCGTGGAAGGCTGCGGCCCCATCTCGCACGACACCGCGGTGCGCATGCTGCACGGCGTGGATCGTGGCAGTCGCGTGTTCATGGGCTGCGACATGGGTCTCGGCGTGTTCATCGTGGAAGCGGGAGCCAACCGCTTCGCCGTGCACCAAGGAGCCAACGACGGCTGCCGCGCGCTGTTCGCGCACTGCTTCCATGGGCCCGATGCCGGATGCGGCGTGGTGATCTGCGCCAGCGGCGAGGAGCGCGCCGTCGCGTGCATCGCCGAGGTGGCGCGAACGTTGCTTCAGCATCTTGGCGTGCGCGGCGTCGACTGGTCGCGCCTTGGCGATGGCATGGTGGCGGCCAATACGCCGCCTGAGCAGCGCGTGAACATCGGCTACCGCGAGTCGCTGTTCCGCGCATTCGAGCCGGATCTCGCGGAGGTCATTGTGCAGCGCGGTCCGCTGGATCCGCTCGCCCGCTTCAACTTCGTCGTCGGTGCCACGATCGAGAGCGTCTCCAACCAGCGATTCGCGCGCGCCGAGAATCTGCTCTCGCCCCATGAACCCGTGTTCGATCCTGCGCTCTTCGGCAAGCAGGGCAAGGTGATGGACAGCTGGGAGACGGTTCGCCACAACCCACTCGGTCGCGACACGCTTGTGCTGCGGCTGGCGAAGCCGGCGAAGATCTCGCTCGTGGCCGTTTCGACACGCTTTCATAATGGCAATCAGGCACAGGCGATCGAGTTGGAGGGCTTTCACGAGCGTGCCGGCGTCTGGAAGCCAATCCTTGCACGCATGCCGCTGCAGGGTCACGCCATGCATGTGGCGCCCACGCGCATCTTCAACGAAACCTTCGAGCGCGTTCGCCTCACGATGTTCCCGGACGGGGGCGTCACGCGGCTCGGGCTCTTCGGTGCCGACCTTCCCGCAACCGAGCGCGAGCGTCTGCTCGCCTCGCCGTGCGTCCCGTTCCCCGCGTTCGACGCGCAGACCCGCAAGCCGCTCATGCCGAAGTTCGTGGGCGTGCCGCGTGCCCCATCGGCGGGATGCAACCTTGCCAGCGCCGCCTTCGGTGCCCGCGTCGTCGCCGCGAGCAACGAGCACTATGGTCCCGCAGCGCAGGTGATCTCGCCCTTCCCGCCACTGCACATGTTCGACGGCCTCGAGAGCGCGCGCAGTCGCGAGCCCGGGCACAGCGAGCATGTCACGATCGCGCTTGCCCGCGCCGCACCCATCGGTCGCATCCGCATCGACTTCACGCACTTCGTGAACAACAATCCGCGCGAACTTCAGGTGGAAGGTCGTACGGGCGGTGCCTGGATCACGCTCGTTCCGCGCACGCCGGTGAAGGCCTACGCCGGCAATGCCACGGAGTGGCTGGTGCACGAATCGGCCGTCTGCGACCAGATCCGCGTGACCGCGTACCCTGACGGCGGCATGAATCGTGTCCATGTCTTCGAGGCTGGCGCATGACTGACCATCAGCGACAGGCCTTGATGCGCCGTGCCATCCACTTGAGCGCGGAGAACGTGCAGCGAGGTGGCGGTCCCTTTGGCGCAGTGATCGTGCGGGATGGCACGATCGTGGGGGAGGGCTTCAACCGCGTCACAGCATCGAATGATCCGACGGCGCACGCCGAAATGGTTGCCATACGCGAGGCATGCAGGCACCTGAAGACCTTCACGCTCGCGGGTTGCGAGATCTACACCAGTTGTGAGCCCTGTCCGATGTGCCTGAGCGCGATCTACTGGGCGCGTCTCGACCGCATCTGGTTCGCCAACACCAAGGTCGACGCCGCTGAGATCCAGTTCGACGATCACTTCATCTACGACGAGCTCGCCAAGGATGTGGCGCACCGCACCATCCCGATGCGGGGCATGCTCCGCGACGAGGCTCTCGCCGTCTTCCGGGATTGGCAGGCGAACGCTTCGCGTATCCGATATTGAGCGGACCTGCTGCTAGACTCCCTCGCGATGCGTGACTACGCGCTGCTGCATGTGAACGGCGTGCCACGCGAGGTGAGAGGCCGCGAGGCGCTCATGATGCTCGCCACCTGGCTTCGCAAGGAGGCCGGCCTTCCGGGCACGAAGATCGTCTGTGCGGAGGGTGACTGTGGCGCCTGCACGGTGCTGCGCGCCTTCGACACCCCCGGTACGGAGTCGTTGGACGCGCCCTTCGAGGTGATGAATTCCTGCATCGCGATCGTTGCGCAGATGGATGGCGCGCACATCGTCACCGTCGAGGGCATGCAGGATGGCGACGCGCTCGCGCCGGCGCAGGAAGCCATGCGGCGCTGCCACGGGAGCCAGTGCGGTTTCTGCACGCCCGGCTTCGTGATGGCGCTCAGCGGCATGCTTGAACAGCACGGTGGTGTGGCCGTCGAGCGCAAGGTCGCCGCGAATCACCTCACGGGCAACCTCTGCCGATGCACCGGATACGAACCGATCCTCGAGGCCGCTTGCACCGTGCGCACCTCGCCGCGCCATGTCGTCGGACCGCGCTACGGAACACGCGAGCGTCGTGAGCGTGCGCGTGCCGCGATGCAGGACGGGCTGCAGATCGAGCATGACGGCGTCCGATTCGCGGCTCCGACCTCGCTGCGCGAGGCGTGCGCCTTCGTGGCCGCGCACCCGGGCTGCCGGGTCGTCGGCGCCTCCACGGATCTTGGCGTCCCGATCAACAAGGGTCGCCCGATGCCTGAGGCGCTGCTGAGCCTGCACCTGATCCCCGAACTGCATGAGGCGCGGCTCACGCGATCGGAAGTCGTGGTGGGTGCGCGCGTGCCGCTGGCGAAGGTGCGGCACCTCTGCGAGCAGGCTGCGCCCGAGTTCGCGCGCTTCCTGAATCTCTTCGCGTCGCCGCAGATCAAGAACGTGGCCACGCTGGTCGGCAACATCGCGACCGGCTCGCCGATCGGCGACACGCTGCCGTTCCTGCTCGTCTCGAACGCGATGGTGCACGTGGCAAGCAGGCCGGGCGGTCGCGGCGCGGTGCAGCGGCGCGAGATCCCGATGACGAGGCTTTACCGCGGCTACCGCCAGCTTGCGCTGGAGCCTGGCGAGCTGATCACGCACGTCTCGTTCGAGCGAACCCGTCCCAAGGAGGTCGTGCGTCTGTTCAAGGTCTCGCAGCGCAAGGATCTCGACATCAGCACGGTGAGCGCCGCCTTCGCGCTCACGCTGGCCGGCCCGCGCACGAAGGGAAGCCGGCAGGTCACCGAGGCGCGGGTCGCGCTGGGCGGCGTGGCCGCCACGCCGATCCGGCTGCCCGAAGTCGAGAAGGCGCTCGTCGGAACCCTTGATGCGGCACGGATCGAGCCGATCGCCGCGCTGATCGGGCGCGCCATCGCACCGCTGAGTGACGTGCGGGGCACGGCCGCCTATCGCACGATGCTGGCCGCGAACCTGTTCCGCCAGTTCGCGCAGGAGTTGCTCGATGGCTGATCGCGCCGAGAGCGAGACGCCCCGCGTGGGTGCCGCGGTGCTGCCGGATCCCGGTTCGGTGCCGCACGATTCGGCGACCACGCATGTCACCGGTCGCAGCGAGTATGTGGACGACCGTCCGATGCTGCGCGGGGAACTGCTGTGTGGCATCGTCTACAGCCCGCACGCGCGCGCGCGCCTGACACGACTGGATCTTTCGGCCGCGCTCGCGGTGCCGGGTGTGGCCTGCGCCGTGACGGCCGCCGACGTGGCGCACAACCTGTGGGGCAGCATCATCGTGGACCAGCCGCTGCTCGTGGAGCAGGAGGCCCAGTACGCCGGCGAGGTGGTCGCTGTCCTTGCCGCCGAGAGCCGCGAGTCGCTGGCGAAGGCCATGCGTGCGGTGCGTGTGGAATGGGAGAAGCTTCCGGCGATCCGCTCGATCGATCAGGCGGTGGCGGCGGGCGCGTTCATCGGTGCCGAGCGCTCCATCGCCCGCGGAGACGCTGACGCTGCGCTTGCCGCGGCGCCTCACCGTCTCTCCGGCACGGTCGTGATCGAGGGCGCCGATCATTTTTATCTGGAGAGCCAGGCGGCGATCGCCTACCCGCGCGCGGACGGGCCGATGGAGGTGCATTCGTCCACACAGCATCCGACCGAGACGCAGCATGTGGTGGCGGAGGCCATCGGCGTTCCCTTCAACGAAGTCGTCTGCATCGCGCGCCGGCTGGGTGGAGGTTTCGGCGGCAAGGAGTCGCAGGCCGCGCCCATCGCCGCCTACGCCGCGCTCGTGGCCCGCAAGACCGGCCGTCCCGCGCGTCTTGCGATCAGCAAGGACGACGACATGATCATCACGGGCAAGCGCAACCCGTTCCAGATCCGATACGAGGTCGGATTCGACGGCGAAGGGCGGTTGCTCGCGCTGAAGGCCCAACTCCACTCGGATGGCGGCGCCTACGCCGATCTTTCCACGGCGATCATGGAGCGCGCGCTGCTCCACAGCGACAACGCCTATTGCATCCCCGACATGCACGTGCGCGGGCAGGTCTGCCGAACGAATCACCACCCACACACGGCATTCCGCGGTTTCGGGGGCCCGAAGGGAGTGGCCATGATCGAGTCGGTGATCGAGGACGTCGCACGGACCTTGGGTCGTGACGCGCTCGATGTCCGCAAGCGCAACGTGTACGCGCCCGGCCGCGACACCACGCACTACGGTCAGAAGGTCGAGAACAACTGTCTTCCCGCGCTGTTCGAGTCGCTCGAGGCGCGGTGCGACTACCGCCGCCGGCGCGAGGACATCACGAAGTGGAACGCCGACCGCTCGAGCAACCCACGCGGGCTCTCCATGACGGCGGTGAAGTTCGGCATCTCGTTCACCACCCGCTTCCTGAATCAGGCGAACGCGCTGGTGAACGTGCATCGGGATGGCACGGTGCAGGTGTCGACGGGCGCGGTCGAGATGGGGCAGGGGGTGAACACGCGCATCGCCGCGATCGTGGCCGAGCGCCTCGGCGTGCCGATCGGTGCGGTGCGGGTGATGGTCACCTCGACCGAGAAGAACGCGAACACCTCGCCCACCGCCGCGAGCGCGGGCACCGACCTGAACGGCGCTGCCGCGGCCGCCGCGTGCGATCGCATCTGTGCGCGACTGGCGAACCTTGCGCTGCATCTGCGTGACCTGCCGCCCGAGCGCTGGCCCTCGCGTACCGCGGGGCTCGGCACCCAGCCCGAGGCGCAGGTCACCGACCACCCGCCCGCTGAGCCGGTGCGTTTCGAGGCTGGCCGCGTGCATGCCGGTCCGTTCTCGATCGCCTTCGCCGACCTCGCCCGCGAGGCGTGGCTCAGCCGCATCTCCATCTGCGAATATGGTCATTTCGCCACGCCAGATCTGGGCTTCAACAAGCTCACGGGCCAGGGCCGTGCCTTCCTCTATTACACGCAGGGGGTGGCGGCCAGCGAGGTGGAGATCGATCGCTTCTCCGGCGAGGTGAAGGTTCGCCGCGTGGACCTGCTGATGGACATGGGCCGCCCGATCAACCATGCGCTCGATGTCGGGCAGGTGACGGGCGGCTTCGTGCAGGGGATGGGATGGGTCACCACCGAGCATCTCTTCTACAACGCCGATGGTCTGCTCGTGTCGCACTCGCCGAGCACCTACAAGATCCCGAGCATCCAGGACACGCCGCGCGTCTTCAACGCGCATCTTGTCTTCAACGAGGGCAACGCCGCGAACATCCGAGGCACGAAGGCCGCGGGCGAGCCGCCGCTGCTGCTGTCGCTCTCGGTCTGGACGGCGATCCGTGACGCGGTCATGAACGCGCGCGCGGCCCGCTCTGGGGGTCGTGACCTTGTTCCAATGGCCATCCCAGCCACCGCCGAGCGCGTGCTGCGCGCGCTTGAGCCTGAAGCCTTCGCCGCCATCGAGACGCGCTGACATGGCTGCGCCCGTGCACGACTACCTGCATCACGCCTCGCGCCTCGCGGAGCGCGGCGTCGCGTTCATCACGGTCACGCTCGTGCAGCCCGAGGGCCATGTGCCGCAGGACATCGGGGCGAAGGCGATCATCACGGCCGAGGGTCTCGCGTGGGGCACGGTGGGGGGCGGTCGCCTTGAGGCCGCGGCGATCGACCACGCCAGGGGCATGCTTGCCCGCGCCACCGACGGCGCCGGTGTGCCCCAGCCCGTCGCGCCCGAACTCGTGCGCTACGAACTCGCCCGTGACCTGAACATGGTGTGCGGTGGCGCCGCGTCGCTGTTCTACGAGGTCGCCACCGCGGCCACCTGGAACATCGTGGTGTTCGGGGCGGGTCATGTGGCGCAGGCGACCGTGGGGCTGCTTGCCACGTTCCACTGCAATCTCACCTGCATCGATCCGAGACAGGAATGGCTCGCGCGCCTCGCGCCTCGCCCGAACCTCCGCACGGTGCTCGTGCCGGAGCCCGCGGAGGCCGTGACCGCCTTGCCGGCTGGCGCCTTCGTGCTCTGCATGACCCAAGGTCATGCCACCGACTTGCCGATCGTGCGCGAGCTGCTGCGTGCGGGGACGGCCCGCTTTATCGGCGTGATAGGCAGCGAACCCAAGGCACGAACCATGCGCAGCGCGCTTCTGAAGGAGGGCTTCGCCGAGGCCGCCGTCGTCGCCATTCGCTGTCCGCTGGGGCTTGCGATCGGCTCGAACGCACCCGCGGAAATCGCGGTCAGCATCGCCGCGCAGCTGCTGCAGGTGCGTGACACGTCCGCCGCGTCCTGATCGTCACCTGAGCCGCGACATGCGGCGGGTTGCCCGGTACCATCCCGCGATGCTTCGGCACTTGTGGTCCGCACCAGAACGATGGCTGGCGATCCTCGTCGCGGGCGTCGTGGCGGGCTGCATGGTGGGCCCCGACTACACGCGACCCGAGCCGCTGCTGCCACAGGCGTTCAAGACTCCCGAGCCGGCGCAGGTGCGTGTCGATGCTGACGCGGACCTGAACGATTGGTGGAAGCGCTTCAACGACTCCAAGCTCGACGAGCTGATCGAGCGGGCACAGAGGGGCAACATCACCCTTATGCAGGCGGGTGTGAGCATCGCTCAGTACCGCAGCGGATACGGCATCAGCTACAGCCAGCTCTTCCCGAGCCTCGATCTCGGTTCCAACTACAACTACTCCCTGTTCAACACCGCCCAGGTCGGCGCCGACACGCCTTCCGCCCCGTTCAACCAGTGGGGCTACGGCGTGCGGATCGCCAGCTGGGAGATCGACCTGTTCGGCAAGATCCGTCGCGGCATGGAGGCCTCGCAGGCCCGGCTGCAGGCGAGCGTGGAAGGCTGGCGGCTCGCGATCGTGAGCCTTCGCGCCGAGGTGGCGACCTCGTACCTCACGATCCGCACGCTGCAGGCGCAGCGGGACCTCGCGGTTCGCAACGTCGACCTGCTGCAGCAGATCTACGACGCCACGAAGGCGAAGTACAAGGCCGGCACCGCCTCGCAGATCGATCTCAGCGAATCGGCGGCGCAGCTCGCGACCTCGAAGGCCACCGTGCCCAAGCTCGAGGCCGCCATCAAGACCCAGTGCAACGGCCTCAGCGTGCTGCTGGGCGAGGCCCCTGGGCCCATGCAGGACGAACTTGCCGCGAGCGCCCCGATTCCGCTGATCGAGGGCGAGACCGCGATCGGCATTCCGAGCGACCTGCTGCGACGCCGCGCCGATGTGCTGCAGGCGGAACGGCTGCTCATGGCCGCCACGGCCGAGATCGGCGTGGCCGAGGCCGGTTACTACCCCGACCTGCGCCTGAACGGCACGTTCGGCATCGCCGCCACGGACTTCTCGGGCCTCGGCGACATCATGAACCAGACCTACACGGTTGGTCCGACCCTTACCTGGAACTTCTTCAATGGCGGGTTGGTCACCAGCCAGGTCCAGTTGAAGCGGGCGGTGGCACTGGGTTCGGCGCTGCAGTGGCGGCAGGCCCTGCTCAACGCCGCCGGCGAGGTGCAGAGCGCCATCGACAACTACGCGGGTGCCCGTCTGCAGGTGAAGGCGTACACCGACACGCTCAGTGACATGAAGAACGTCTACGACCTGGCCCTGTCGCGCTACAAGGCGGGCACGATCAACATCACGCAGCTGCTGCAGCTGGCCCAGTACGTTCTGGAAGCTGAGAACGGCTACGCGCAGGCGCGCGGCCTCACCTCGCAGAACCTCGTGGGCCTGTATCGAAGCCTCGGCGGGGGATGGGAGAGCGTGCAGGTGCCCGCCGCCGGCGACGACGCCTTCGAGAAGGACGGTCCCGACATGTGGAAGAAGCAGCCGAAGTTGCCGAGCGAGAACCCGGCCGCGCCGGCCGATCAGGGAGTGAACGGATGATGACGCACCCACGACGCCTTCTCGCCTCGGCCCTGTTCGGCGCGCTCGCCGCGTGCGGCCAGCAGCCGCCACCCGCGCGCCCCGAGGGTGTCCCTGTGACCACCGTGGCCGTCGCTAAGCGCGACGTCCGGATGCGGATGAACTACCCCGGCATCATCACCTCGCCGCGCGGCATCCAGCTCGTGGCGCGCGTGCCGGGCTTCCTGCTCAAGCAGGGCACCGCCGACGGCGCGGTCACGAAGCCCGGCGACGTGATCTACCGCATCGACCCGCGGCAGTACGAGGCCGCGGTGCTCGCCGCCGAGGGCAAGCTTGCCGAGGCGACGGCGCAGCGCAACTACGCCAAGCTCGAGCGCGACCGCAACGAGCCGCTCGTGAAGCAGAACGCGATCAGCCAGCAGATGTTCGACGACCTCGTGACCAAGTACGAGTCGGCGCAGGGCCAGATGGAAGTGGCACAGGCGCAGCTCGTGAACGCGAAGCTCGACCTCTCGTACTGCACGGTCAGCAGCCCCTTCGCTGGCGTGCTGGGGCCCAGCGCCTACTTCGAGGGCGCCGTCGTGGGCGAGGCGAACACGCGCAACCTGAACACGCTGGTGCAGATCGACCCGATGTGGGTGCAGTTCAGCCCCTCGTCCAAGGAATGGCCGCGCTTCCAGGAGTTGATGGCCAAGGGCAGCTTGCCCGTGCAGCTCACCACCGACGGTGACCGGCCGGCGAAGGCCTCGGGCCGCCTGATCTTCGCCGACAACCAGGTCTCCACCAGCACGAGCACGCTCATGCTGCGTGCGGAGTTCCCGAACGCCTCGGGCGCCTTCCGGCCCGGCGCCTACGCCAACGTCACCGTGGACGTCGGCGACCTCGGCGACTGCCTCGTGCTGCCGGAGCGTGCCGCGTTCGCGCGCCTCTCCGACATCTTCGTCTGGCGCGTGAAGTCCGACGACACCGTCGAGTCGGTCTCGATCAAGCCCATCAAGGTGGAGGATGGTGACCTCGCCTTCACCAGCACGCTGCAGGTCGGCGACCGCATCGTGGTCGACGGCATCCAGCGCCTGAAGGCGGGCAGCAAGATCATCGACACCGGCGCGCAGGCCGCCAAGCCTGCTCCGGCCGCGCCTGCCGCGACGGGAGCCGCGAAGTAAGGCCCCGGGGCCCGAACGCAGCCATGGTGCGCTTCTTCATCCATCGTCCGATCTTCGCCAGCGTGATCGCCATCATCACGGCGCTCGCCGGCGCGATCGCCATGGTGATCCTGCCCATCGCGCAGTTCCCGAACGTGGTGCCGCCGACGGTGCAGGTGAACAGCACCTACAACGGCGCCGACGCGCTCACCGTGGCCAACTCGGTCACCATGCCGCTCGAGAACCAGATCAACGGCGTCGAGGGCATGCTGTACATGTCCTCGAACAGCACCAACAATGGCACGTCGAACATCACGGTCACGTTCGAGGTGGGCTACGACCTGAACATCGGCGCGGTCGACGTGCTCAACCGCGTGCAGTCGGCCATGCCGCAGCTGCCGCAGGCCGTGCAGAACCTCGGCGTCACGATCAACAAGCAGTCGACCAACCTCACGGTGGTCGTCTCGCTGCTCTCGCCGGACGGATCCTACGACAGCACCTTCCTGTCGAACTACGCCAACGCCATCGTGCAGCCCGTGCTCAGTCGCGTGGACGGTGTGGGCAACATCACCATCTTCGGCCTGCTGCAGTACAGCATGCGCGTGTGGCTCGATCCCGCGCGCCTCACCGCGATGAACCTGTCGCCGCAGGACGTGGCGAGCGCGGTCTACGACCAGAACCAGCAGGCCGCGATCGGCAGCGTGGGCGCAGCGCCCACCGTGGGCTCGCCAAGCTTCAACCTGATGCTCACGACCAAGGGGCGCCTCGTCTCGGCCAAGGACTTCGAGGACATCGTCGTGCGCACCGGCGCCGACGGCGCCATCGTGCGGGTGTCCGATGTCGGCCGCGTGGAGCTGGGCGCGTACCAGTACAGCAGCACCTCGAGCCTCAATGGCGGAAGCACCGGCGCGCTGGGCATCTACCAGCTGCCCACCGCCAACGCCTACGACGTGGTGGAGAAGATCGAGGAGCAGATGCGCCGGCTCGAACCGCTGCTGCCGCCCGGCGTGAAGTGGCAGGTCACCTACGACAGCACCAAGTTCGTCTCGGCCTCGATCGAGGAACTCATCAAGACGCTCGTGGAGGCAGGCCTGCTGGTGCTGGCCGTGATCTTCATCTTCCTGCAGAGCGGGCGTGCCACGCTGATCCCGATGATCGCGATCCCGGTCTCGATCGTGGGCACCTTCGCCGTCATGGCGGCGGCCGGTTTCAGCATCAACACCCTCACGCTGCTCGGCCTCGTGCTCGCGATCGGCCTGGTGGTCGACGACTCGATCATCGTGGTGGAGAACGTGTACCGGCAGCTCGAACTCGGCGCGCCGAACGGCGTGGTCGCCGCCGAGCGGGCCATGAAGGAAGTGGCGGGACCGATCGTCGCGACGAGCAGCGTGCTGCTGGCGGTGTTCATCCCGGCGTCGCTCATGCCCGGCATCACCGGCCAGCTGTACAACCAGTTCGCCCTGACGATCGCGTTCAGCATCGCGCTGAGCATGGTGAACTCGCTCACGCTCTCGCCGGCGCTCTGCGCGGTGTTCCTGCAGAAGCCGCACGAGACGAAGTTCAAGCCCTTCGTGCTGTTCAACCAGGGCTTCGACTGGGCGACCCACAAGTACTCCACCCTCGTGCGTTGGCTCGCGCACCGCTGGTGGATCATCGCGGTGGCGTTCCTGTTGGGCGCCATCGGCGTGTTCCAGCTGCTCGAGCGCACGCCGACCGCGTTCATCCCGAACGAGGACCAGGGCTACTACTTCGTGGGCGTGCAGCTGCCGCCGGGATGCAGCCTGGAGCGCACGGAAGCCGTCAGCAAGAAGGTGCTTGAGATCGTCCGGCAGGATCCCGCCGTGGTGGACGTGATCGAGAACAACGGCTTCAACGTCATGACGTACGTCACGCAGACCAACGCGGCGTTCATCATCGTGGTGCTGAAGCCGTGGGACGAGCGCGATCCGTTCACGGAGAACGCCCGCGCCATCCTCCAGCGCACGGCACCAAAGCTGCTCTCGATCCCCGAGGGCATCGCGATGCCATTCCCGCCGTCCCCGATCCCGGGCCTCGGCACGGTCGCTGGCTGGCAGGTGCAACTCGAGGACGTGAGCGGGCAGGGCTTCAACTTCCTGGCCGGTGCCGCGAACGACCTCATGGAGGCTTTGCAGAAGCGGCCCGAGGTCGCGGGCCTGAACACGCCGTTCCAGTCGCAGGTGCCCATGGTGCGCATCAAGGTCGACCGTACCAAGGCCATGAACTATGGCCTGAACATGAGCGACATCTTCGCCGCCATGGGTCAGACGCTGGGGCAGTCGTTCATCAACAACTTCAACGAGTTCAACCAGGTCTACAACGTGATGGTGCAGGCCGACGCGACCAGCCGCATGCGCCTGAGTGACGTGTTCAAGCTGTACGTGCGGAACAAGAGTGGCGGCATGGTGCCCCTGAGCACCTTCGCCGACTTCGAGTTCATCGTCGGCACCGACAACGCCACACGCTACAACCTCTACAACACGATCCAGCTCAACGGCTCCACCGGCCCTGGCCACGGCTCGGGTGACGCCATCAAGGCGGTCGAGGAGGAGTGCGCGCGCGTGCTGCCCGATGGCGTCACCTATGAGTGGACCGGCACCACCTATCAGCAGATCGAGGCGGGCAACTATGCGCCTTTCGTCTTCATCATGGCGATCGTGGCGGTCTTCCTACTGCTCGCCGCGCTCTACGAGAGCTGGATCCTTCCGCTGAACGTGCTGCTGGCGGTCACCTTCGCCGTGCTCGGCGCCCTGGTGTTCATGCACATCCGGGAGCGCGCGCTCGACGTGTACGCGCAGATCGGCATGGTCATGCTCGTCGGCCTCGCTGCGAAGAACGCCATCCTGATCGTGGAGTTCGCCAAGATGCGCTATGACCAGGGCGAGTCGGTCATCGACGCTGCGGTGAACGCCTCGCACCAGCGACTGCGGCCCATCATGATGACGGCCATCGCCTTCATCCTGGGCATCGCGCCGCTCGTGGTGGCCGTGGGCGCCGGCGCCAACAGCCGGCAGTCGATCGGCACCACCGTCATGGGCGGCATGATCGGATCGGCGACCTTCGACCAGCTCGTGGTGCCGGTGTTCTTCGTGATGATCGTGGGCTTCGCCGCGCGTCACGGTCTCGTGAAGCGCATGCCGCACGGCGAGCCGACCATCAAGGCAGGCCCGGGCGAGACGCCACCGCCGGCCGCGCACTGACCCCGCACGGGTCGGCGCGGCGCGCAGCCCCGGACGGCGCGTCAGCTGATCGTGAGCGTCGGGCGCTCGGCCGCGTTGCCGCTCATCGCTGCCAGGCTCGCCTGCGCCGCCACCTGCTGGCAGAGCACGTCGAGCGACTTCGACATGGCGGGCACTTCCCAGTTGCGGAGCGGCGTGCCCTCGTCGCCGTTTCGGCGCAGGTCCACGTGAATGGGAAGCGAGCCCAGGAACGGCAGCCCCATCGTCTGCGCCATGATCTCCGCGCCACCGCGGCCGAACAGGTCGTATTCGGTTCCATCCGGCGCCGCGAAGAAGCTCATGTTCTCGACCACGCCGAGCACGTCCACGCCCAGATTCTGGAACATGCGCACCGCGCGCCGCGCGTCGTCCTGCGCCACGCGCTGCGGCGTGCAGACGACCACCGCACCCGTCACCGGCAGCAGCTGGCTCATGGTCAGCGCCACGTCGCCCGTGCCTGGCGGCAGATCGATGATCAGGTAGTCCAGCGCGCCCCAGTCCGTCTGGGTGGCCAGCTGCTTGAACGCGCCGTGCGCCATCGGCCCACGCCACACGAGCGCCTTGTCCGGGTCGACGAGCTTGCCGATCGTCATCGCCTTGATGCCGTGCACCTCGAAGGGCAGCAGCATGTTGCCGCGCGCCCTCGTGCCCACCTGATCCAGCCCCAGCATGGTCGGCGCGCTCGGGCCGTAGATGTCGGCATCCAGAAGGCCCACCTTGCTGCCGAAGCGCGCCAGGCCGACGGCCAGATTCACGGCCACCGTGCTCTTGCCCACGCCGCCCTTGCCGGCGCCCACCGCGATCACCTGCTTCACCAGCGGCAGCGGGCTGCCCTGATCCTGCACCTTCTCGTTCGCCTTGCGCACGTCGGCGGTGAACTCGATCTCGATGGTCTCCAGTGTGGTGCCGCAGGCCTTCGCCTTCGCGTGCACCGCGGCCTCCACGTCCGCGCGGATCTTGTCCTTCATGGGGCAGGCGGGCGTGGTCAATTCGATCACCAGCCGCACGGCGTCGCCACCCACCGCGATGTGCTTCACCATGCCCAGCGTGACCAGATCCTTGTGGATCTCGGGGTCCTGGACGGTGCGAAGGGCCTGCTCGACGGCGTCACGATCGAAATGCATGGGAGGGGGATCCTAGAACCCCTTGGAAACTTCCGCAGCGGGCATTCCCCGACGAATTCGCCTCGGCGGGGCAATACCCCCGATGCAGGCCCCGTTCACCGCGCGGTGCGGGCCTCGGACCACGTGGATCCGGGCGCACCGACACCCGAAAGGAACGGACCCATGCGTCCAACCAGCCACACCGACCGTCTCTTCAATCTCCGATGCCTCGCTTCGGCGATCGCGCTCGGAGCCGCCATCTTCGTCGCCAATGCGCAGGGCCCCGGCCAGCCGCCGCCGCCACCGCCGGGCGGTGGTGATACGGGGGGTCCACCCGTGCCTCCAGGTGCGCAAGAGGGCGACGGCGACTTCGGTGGCGCTGGCAAGCCCGGGCGTCGTCCCGGTGGCGCCGGCGGCGGGATGCGCGACCGCATGCAGGGTGGGCGCGCCTGGATGATGACCTGGAACGAGTTCAAGGGCACGCTGAGCCCCGAGCAACTCGAGAAGGCCGAGAAGATCCAGAAGGAATTCGAAGGCAAGATGAAGGCCTGGCAGGAAGCCAACGCCGAGAAGCTGAAGTCGCTGCGCGAGCAGATCGAGGGCGCGATGCAGGGCGGTGGTCGTCCGGATCCCGCCGTCATGCAGGAGATGCAGAAGCTCAACGAGAGCCGCCCGAAGGTCGAGGAGAGCCACAAGCAGCTCTTCGCGCTGCTGGGTGCCGAGCAGCAGGAGTCGTTCAAGAAGAAGCTCGCCGAGACCGAGGCGAAGATGAAGGAGCGTGCCGGCAAGGGTGGTGAGGGCGGCCCCGGTGGCCCCGGCGGGAAGGGCGGAAAGGGTGGCAAGGGCGGCAAGCCCGGTGGCCCGCCGCCGCCGCCGAAGGATGGCGAAGGCGCGCCGCCTCCGCCCCCCATGGATCAGTGACGGGCGCCTCCCGACACCATCGTGATGGAACAACGACGGCCGCCCTTTCCGGGGCGGCCGTCTTCGTTGGATCGATGCGGACTCCAGCGCCGGCTCAGCCGCCGCCGAACACCCGGATGTCGTCGTAATTGTCGATCGCGGCAAGGCCATCCTTGCTGGCGAGATCGGTGAACGGCGCACCCTTGCGGCCGGGGCCATCTTCCGTGCTGAAGAAGATGCCGTCCTTGCCGCTCGAGAAGATCACGAAGCGGCCGCGCGGGCTCGACTGAAGAGGCTTGCCCGGTTCGCCGAACGCGGGATTGCGGATCAACTGGGCAAAGTTCCGGATCTTGCCCTGGTCATCGGCGCCATCCAGCACGGAATAGGCGGCACCCGACGGTGCGTTCGCCTTGGTCTGCTTGCTCATCATGGCACCCAACGAGGGGCTGCCCAGATAGGGCTGCAGGCCAGCGAAGCGACCGCCGGAATTGCTCAGCACGATGAACTGCGGCCGGTCCGTCGCGCGGCCGCAGAGCGGTCCCATCGTGCGAACCGAGCGCAGATAGAGCAGCGGATTGCCCCATGCGTCGCGCAGGCCCGGGATCTTGGCGATCTCGCCGTCCGGCGCAGCGGTGACGATCGGGTTGCCCTGCTCATCGGTGAGGGGCTGGTCGCTGCCGCCCAACTTGCCGGCGATCGGCTGCAGATCCGCCGCCTTCGGGGCGAAGAAGGCGGGGTACTGCTTGCCGGCGATGCGCGGCCCCTCGCCGATCTTGCCGGGGTTGATTTTCACAAGGTAGGGGGTGCCGCCGCTCACATTGAAGCTCACCTCGGTCCAGCCATCGGCGGTCTTCAGCGCGTCATACGCGGTCTGTTCCATGTCCGCCCTGCGAACGCCTCCGCCCATCAGTTCCAGCAGCGCGTTCTCGGTGCTGCTGAACTTCGGATCACCGGCCAGGATGTCGTCGGGCACCAGGCCGGGATAGCGGCCGATCTCCTGCTGGAAGCTGTCGCACGCCTTCGAGAACTCCTCCATCAGGCCACGCGTCTGGGTGGCCTTGGCGCGCTCCTGCACCTTGCCCAGCGCGGGCAGCAGGATGCCGACCAGCAGGGCGATGATGCCGACCGTGACAAGAAGTTCGACCAGGGTGAAGCCGCGGCGTGTGGTGGGGTGCATGAATCGGTTCTCGGGGCGTCGGGTTCGCAATTCCATCCGAAGCGGACATGCTACGGGTTCCCGGCTCCTGACAGCAGACAGGAGGGATCCGTGCCGGCGACCTGTCGGAGCCCCTCATAGACCCCGCAGGCCACCGCGGTGGCCAGGTTCAGGCTGCGCGCGTCGGGGTGGGGGCGCATGGGAAGGTTGACTCGGTTCCCGTCGCCGAACTGCCGCAGGATCCAGTCATGGACCGCCTTGGGGGCGCCATCCGTCTCGCTGCCGAACAGCAGGTGGTCGCTCCGATGGAACTGCGCCTGCCAATGCGGACGGCTGGACGCGGTGGTGTAGAGCCACGCGCGCGCGGGCCGTTCGGCCTCCAGATAGGCCTCCCAGCTGGCGTGCTCGCGACAGTCGACCAGATGCCAGTAGTCCAGCCCGGCGCGTCGGCGCGCCTTCTCGCTCATGTCGAAGGCGATCGGATGCACGATGTGCAGACGGCACCCCGTCACCGCGGCGGTGCGACCCACGTTGCCGGTGTTGTTCGGGATCTGCGGATGCAGCAGCACAATGTTCAGCAGCGGTTCGGGCATGGATCAGCCTTGCGGTGCGGCGGTGGGCGCCGGAGCCGGGCGCGGTGGCGGCGGGGGCGGAAGCTGCAGCGGCACGCGCACCGTGTCGGCGAGCACCGTGCAGCTTGATGCGGCCTTGGAGAGCGCGAACCCGGCGTCGGGCTCGATGCGAAGCGTGGCCGGGCGCGTGCGGTCCAGCGCATCGGGCATCGCCACGGCGGAGAGCTCGATCGCCGGAGCCGTCATGTCGATCCAGACGCATCCGACCTCGAGTTGCAGGCCATCCTGCTCGACCAGCACGCGCGAACCGATCGCCGCGTCCTCGCGCTGCAATGTCGCGATGTCGCCCGGCATCGAGACGATCAACTTTCCGGAGGCGTCGCACGCGCTTGATGCGCCACCGGCCCACGACTTCAGCATGGAAGCGAGCTCGGGCATGGGCACCATCTCCACCTTGATCTGCGAGGGATCCACCACGTGCAACTTGAACGGCGCGGTGCCGGTGGCGTGGAAGGGTCCGTCGGGCTGCCGCATCGAGACGGTCAGCGTGCCTTCGTAGTCGCCGGGCAGTCTCGGCGCCTCAAAGGCTGCACCATCGAACTCACGACGGGGCCGCTGCGGAAAGGTCGCGTTCTGCGTCAGTTCCGCGACCGATCCGTCCGTCGCCTTCAGCGTCGCCTTCTCGATCGTCAGCACCAGCGTGGAACGGTTCACCCATGCAGCGTTCTGGGTGTTGGGCAGGCGCGTGGTCACGATGAACAGATTGCCCGCGCGCACGGGGCGTGGTTCGCCCGCCACCGGGTTCACACCCTGCATGCAGGTGGTCAGCAGTTCCGTGGTGAGCGCGGGTGGCAGGCGCCGAAGGTCGGCGAGTCGCCCCAAGATCCGTCCACCTTCTCCCGGTCGCTGGTTCGGTGACGCCGCAGCGATCGCGGCCGCGGCGCGCCCCGCGGCCTGGAGCGCATCGCCCTCCATGCGGCCGTCCACCAGGCGTGTCTCGAGTTCCGGCATGGCCACGCGCGGCATGGTCTCGAAGGCGATCAGCAGCGCTGAATCCGGAAGCCACGCGCACAGGCTTCGGCCTCCATTCAGCAGTCGCGCCGGGTGACCAAGCCACAGCAGTGCAACGCCCAGCGAGGTCATCATGATGGCCGCAGCCCATCGCCACGGCACCGACTCCGATGTCGCGGGTCGCAGCGATGCCTTCGCCAGACTGTCGCCGCATTCGGGGCATGCGGTGCCACCGGGATTCAGGCCGCGCAACTCGAAGCCGCACCGTCCGCAGCACGTGGTCCAACCGGTCACGCGCCCGCGCCACGCACGCATCCACAGGGCGCCAGCCACCAGAGTGGCGAGCACACCCGAGGCCAGCAGAAGCGAAGCGGCGGCGCTGAGGCTCATGGGAGCGGCGTGGAAGGCTGCGATGAAGGAGGTTACACTTTCACCCTATGGTTCCTGTGCTGCTCGTCAATCTCGCTTGGGTTCTTCTCCTTGCCACCTGGTGCATCGCCTACTTCGTGCAGGAGAAGTCAGATCGTGCCAAGGGCGGGCGCTATCTGGCGAACCTCGAGCCCGAGCCCAAGGACTGACTGCGCGTGGCACACGCACTGGAGCGCGCGCGCAATCTATTTCAGGCATCGCGGGGTCTGCAAGCCGCTGCGATGTGGGCGCTGTGCCTGTGGATGACTGCCGCGGCCTTGGCCGCACCGCCGGTCGCAGCCGCCTCGGATCCATCGGACGCGCCGGAACCCCTGGGCTACCCGACGCCCCTTGCGTTGCTTCGTCATTTCGAGCAGTCGATGCAGCGCGGCGACACCGATTCGGCCATGCGCTGCATGGACCTGAGCACGATTCCGCCGGGCGTGCGTCAGGAGATCGGCGAGCGACTCGCCCTGCAGCTGGCCTTGGCGCTTGAGCGGTTGCCGCCGGTCGCTCTGGAGGATCAGCCGAAGGACGACACGCTCACGCTTGCCACCCTGAGCGTGGGAGACCTCGGCATGCGGCGCCGAACGCATGCCGGTGACGAGCGGCTCTGGCAGTTCTCCAGCCGCACCACGGAGGCACTCCCGAGCATCTTCCGGTATCTGATGCGTCATGGCCCGGTCGATCCGTCGCTGGCGTCACTTGGCGAGGCGAAGAAGCCGATCGACGTGCTGCAGTGGCGCTCGCCCGAAGTCGCGCTCTGGGTGTCGCTGCCCGAGGGCTGGAAGCGTAACGTGCTGGGGCTCGAGCTCTATCAGTGGTTGGTTCTGCCGATCGTGGCGCTGCTGGCGTGGTTGATGAAGCTGATCGTGGAGGTTCCGATTCGGGCGCTTCTGCGGCGGCTCGCCGGCCGCGGTGCGACGGCGGTGGACTGGGACATCGTGATCATGCGTTCCACGCGAGCCGCGGGCTGGACGGTCGCGCTGCAGTCGGCGGCGTGGCTGGTGCTGCTGCTGGGCCTGCCGCTGGACCCGCTCGATGTGGTGCTGCTGGCGGTGCAGGTCGCGAATGTCGCGTTGCTGGCGCGGCTGGCCGTGCAACTGGCGGATTTCGCGGCGGTCTGGGTGCGCTCGCGTGATTGTGACGGCGCTGCGCTGCAGCCCTTGGACGGGCTGCTGATCGTGATCGGGATCCGGATCACGAAGATCCTGATCATCACGGGCGCGCTGATCTGGATCGTGAGCATCATCGGTGCCGAGAGTTCGGTGGACCGGCTGCTGGCCGGCCTCGGCATCGGCGGCATCGCCTTCGCGCTGGCCCTGCAGGAGCCGCTGCGCAACTTCTTCAGCTCGATCATGCTGGCCGCGGAAAGGAACTTCGGCGTGGGTGACACGCTCAGCTTCGAGGGTGTGCAGGGCAGGGTCGAGCATGTCGGGTTCCGCACCACCACGCTGCGCACCAAGCTCGACACGCGGCTGCTGATCCCGAACGCCACCTTGGCCAGCACCAAGCTGGAGACGCACTCCGGCAATACGCTGAGGGAGTTCGCGGTGGTGCTGCCCGTCGCCTTCGACGCGCAGCCGGCTGTGCTGCAGGCCTTCGGCGAGCGCGCACAGGTGCTGCTGCGCGAGGCGCCGGGTGCGCGCGTGAAGAGCATCAAAATCGGCGTGACGGCGCTGGGTGCCCATGGCATCGAGTACACGGTCACGGCGCTGTTCGAGAAGCGCGACACACCGAACTGGCAGATCTTCGATGGCTTGAATCTTGCACTGCTGCAGGCGGCGCACGAACTGGGCCTGCCGTTGCGGGCTTAACCTGATTCGCGATTGAACGCCCCGCGCGCGATTCGAACGCGCGACCTCCAGTTTAGGAAACCGGTGCTCTATCCAACTGAGCTAGCGGGGCAGCCAACGGCAAGAGTAGCGGCGTACACCCCACAGGGCTCGTTCCGGCGCTCAGGCCTTTCGCCCACGCCGTCGGCCGTTGACCAGTGCGGATCGCATCGCCGGCTTCCATCGCGGCAACACGCTCTGGCGCACGTACAGGATCGACTCGGGTGTGCCGCAGACCACCACGATCCGCCTGCGCACGTCGGAGGAAAGGTGACTCAACTTCCCCTCGCCGATCAACTGCTGCAGCACGCGCTCGGCGACCGCCTGCGGCTCCTCATCCAGCAGGAACAGGTCGGGAGCCAGCATGGCCATGCGGGGGGCGAGGTGACGAAGCTCGAAGGCATGCGGAAGCGGGGTGCGGGCCTCGGCCAGCACCACGTCGCGCAGCAGCGGCCAGAAGGCCATGTACTGCTGGTTTCGAAAGCCCTGCTGCGGCGAAACAAGCTCGGCTTCGGTCGGGGGCGGCTCGTCGGGATTCGGCGTCTCCGCGCCTGGATCCCCGTTCGCGGCGGACTCCAGAAGCTGCTCAAGCTCCTCCGCCATGCCCTGCGCCAGGTAGATGCGCTGCAGCGCCTCGATGTCGTACAGCGCGTCGGTCAGCATCACGTATCGCTGGCTGCCATGGGTGCATCGCACCGGCGGTCGGCCGCACATGCACAGCACGCGCAGGTCGAACTCGGTCTGCACCATGTCGTCGAACAGGGCGATTTCCCAGTCGTGGATCGGCATGCGCAGCAGCTGACGTCCGCGAGGCGAAACCGAGGGTCGGATGCGACGGCGACGGCGTGGCGTTCCATCGCCTTCAGGTTGCAAGGTCAAGGTGCTTCCTCCGGGTACGAGATTGCCAAAGGCGCCGACAGGCGGAGCCAGGAACGCGCAGCATTGTGGGGCTGCGATCGGGACACATTTCGGACACGAACGCGCCCGACGCCCGACGCATGATTTCAGCCGAAAGCGCGCGGCGATCGCCGCGCCCGTCCGTACCATGCCCGCATGGACTCGCTCTCGCTGATTTCCGGTCTGGCGCTTGGCGCGGTGGGTGGCGCGATCGCCGGCTTCGTGCTTGCCCGCTCGTCGGCCCGTGCGCAGGGCGCCGCGGATCGCACAAGCCTTGAGCAGCTCAACCGACAGTTGGTCGACGCGCAGCGCGAGATCGAACGCGCACGCGCCGCGCTTGCCGAGTCCGACCGCACGTCAGCCGACGCCGCCGCGCGCCTCGCCGAGCGCGAGCGCGCGCATCAGCAGCTGCTGGCCGAGCGCGAGCGCAGCCTGGAAGAGCTGAAGGCCATGCAGGCGCAGGCCCGCGAGGCCTTGCGGGAGGCGTTTCAGGCCACCGGCGCCGAGGTGCTCAAGCAGGCGGGCGAGCAGCTTGCGGCGCAGGCCAAGCGACAGTTCGAGGATCAGCGCAAGCTCACACAGCAGGAGATCGACGAGCGGCGCAAGGCGATCGACGCCACCGTGACGCCGCTTCGCGAACAGCTGGTGCTGCAGGCCGAGATGGTGAAGCAGCTCGATCTGAAACGCGAGGGCGACGCGAAGGCGCTGGGGGAGCACCTGCGCGTGATCAGCGAGCTGCAGCAGAAGGCGAGCAGCGCGGCGCAATCACTGGCGGGAGCGTTGCGCGACAATCGTCAGCGCGGGCGCTGGGGCGAGATCAGCCTGCGCAACGTGGTCGAGATGGCCGGGCTCTCCGCGCATGTCGACTTCTCCGAACAGGCCTCGCTCGAGGGCGAGGATGGACGGCTGCGCCCCGACATGACGGTGAACCTGCCGGGCGGGCGCCAGGTGCCGATCGACTCCAAGGTGCCCATGAACGCCTACTTCGATTCGCTCGACGCCGCGCTTCCCGATTCGGAGCGTGCCGCGCGACGTCAGGCGCATGTGCAGGCGCTGCGCACGCATGTGCGCACGCTTGGAAGCCGTGCGTACGCCAAGGCGCTCGACGGCGAGGTGGATTTCACGGTGCTGTTCGTGCCGGTCGAGAGCGCGCTGATGGCGGCGCTCGAGGCGGATCCCGCGCTCTATCCCGAGGCGCTCGAGAACGGCGTGGTCATCGCCACGCCGGGCACGCTACTGGTGCTGTTGCGCACCTTCGCCATGCACTGGCAGCAGGCCGCGCTGGCCGAGAACGCGCGCCTGATCGGTGATCGCGCCTCGGAACTGCTCGATCGCATCGGCAAGTTCGCCGAGCATCTGCAGGGGATCGGCAAGGGTCTTGAGACGGCCGTGAAGAGCTACAACCAGTCGGTGGGCTCGTTCAACACGCGCCTGCTGCCGGGCGCGAAGGCGGCCGCGGAACTGACCCATCGCGCCGAGGCGCTGCCCGAGGACGTCCGGGCCGTGGAGGCTGCGCCGCGGGCCGATGTGGCGCGGTTGGAACAGGCGTAGGCGCGGTGCGTGTGCAGGGGCCGGCGCGCCTCAGCGGCAGGGGCCGAACTCGAGGAGCAGAAGGTTTACATCGCCGTAGTCGACGATTCCGTTGTCGTCGAGGTCGCCGGTGTTCCATGTGCCCATCAGGAGCAGGACGACTGCCAAATCGCCGTAATCAACAGCGCCACTGCCGTCGATGTCGGCTGGGCATGGATTTCCGGTCGCGCCTTCCGTGAGCGAGTTACCGCCGAGATTCACGAATGCTCCCATGATGTCCCGGTATCGATATGCGCCGGGGCCGATGCTTGAGTTGTATTGAACCTGCGTCCCGGTGAGCTCAACACCGGCATCCGCTGCGAAGGGACAGTCTCCGCGAGGATTACTCTTCAACTTCTCGAGACCGATTGCGATGCCGCCGCCGCCGAGAGGCGCTGAGTTTGAGTAGACGAGGCAATCGTGGAGTTGCAGTTGGCGGACGGGATTGCCGTCGGGTCCAGTCGCGTCCGGATGTCGATATCCGAGCGAGTAGGCGATCGCACCGCCGTAGCCGTTCGAGATGTTCCCGGTGAAGACGCAGCGATCGAAGACCGGAGCGCCGCGGTCATATCGCGTCGTGCATCCTTCGGTGACCCCCTCGCAGCCGACACGCGTTGAGCAGTTCGAATTGCACCAGGCGAAGGCGTCGCCAATCGTGTGAATCGATACGGCGCCGCCGTCCGAATTTACCGCGACATTGTTGATGAAGTTGCACTCCGAAATCACTCCATCGTGTGTGAAGGCGTAGATGGCGCCGCCCATGGTTTGTGCACGATTGTCGACGAAGTCGCACTTTCGAATGTTGGAACGTGATCGCGTCATGAAGATCGCGCCGCCGTATCCTGCAAATCCGTTCACGAACCGGCACATCTCGATCGTGGGGCTTGCGCCGGAAAGAAAGCTGCTGGCGCAGAACTCTGCTGTGAACTGGTTTCCGATGTAAATCGCCCCGCCAACGACGGAGGCAGGATTGCTGGGCCAGATCCGGCCTTTGTTACCGCCATAGAAGGTAAAGCCTCGGATTATGCACGCTGGACTTTCATTGCTCCAGCACGTGACGATCGAGCGCGTCAAGGAAGTGTTGTCATGGAGCGGGTCTTGAGTCACGGACACGGAACCGAAGAGCCAGGTGCCTCGCTGCCAATTCGACGCCTCTTCCGGATTCTCTGCGGTAAGCGTTATGTCGCCGCGCAGTTCAAGGCCTGTCAAGTCCGAGCGGATCTGGCGCGGATACCACCTGCCGGACGCAACGCGGACCACGCCGCCCACCGGAGCGGCGTCGATCGCATCCTGAATCGTGTAGTACGGTCCATTCCGGTGATCTGCGACGTATTCATGGCCCACGAGGGTCGCGATCGCTTCTCCACCGAGGACGATTTTGTGCACCCTAAGCGAGCGCCCTGAGGCCATCACATTCGGAAGCTGGGGCGGCAAGGCTGCCTCGTAGGTTCCAGAGAGGTTCCGGACCTTGCCCCACACTCGAACTGCTCCATCGGAGAGCAGGCACGCGCTCGAGGACGCTGAAGCGGCGATGGCGAGTGCTGGCGATGGAAGGTCTGGCACCGAGCACTGTTGTTTCGAGTTGTTGCCCTTGGCGATCACGGATCCGGTGCGGGTCAGGCCGATCCAGTGGTCCGATCCGGCTGCGATGCTCTGAAGCGCAGGCGTAGCCAGATCAGGGCTCAGTTGGCCCTGCGCATTGGCACCCCAGATCACAGGAGTGCCGGCGACATCGACAGCGGCGGAGAAGAAAGCTCCTGCCGCGATTGCGTTCGCAAGTAGACCTGCGGGTACTGAAGTCTGCCGCGATCCGTTGTTGCCCCACGCGAGAACCCGACCGGTCGTGAGTAGTCCAACTGTGTGTCGGTTCCCGCATGCGACGCGAATCCAGCGCTCGTTCGCCGCCAGAACGCTAGGGCCGGCGGGCACCAAAGTTCGTCCGTCGGCCGAATCTCCCCACATCACCAGTGTGCCGTATTGCGTGAGCGCCGCGGCGTGCTGCGCGCCTGCCGCGCAGGATGCGTAGGTGCCACTCGGGACGGACTGAATGGTGTCGATCTGATTGCCCCAGGCGATCAAGGTTCGATCGCGACGCAGTCCCACGAAAAAGCCGTCGCCACTCGCGATGTCGAGCAGCGGCTCGTTGGGCGTGCCGGTTTCGCCGTAGAAGTTGGCGCCAACGATCGTGAGCGACGCGCCTGCAGTTTCGCAGCTGTCGCCTGACTGCTCGATTGCCGAGTGATACAGACCGACGGCAATCTTTGACACGTCATTCCGGGCTCGTATCCCCGCGCCGCCAAGAGAGCACTGATTGAAAGAATTGTCGCCCCAGGCTTCCGCTCGACCACTGTTGTGGAGCGCCACTGTGTGAAGGGCTCCAGCGCGGACGTCGACCCAGCCATTGTTCGGTGAGCGATAGGTCGGGCTGAATCGGATCTGGCCCTGGGCGTTGGATCCCCAGCCGACCAGATAGCCGGTATCTGTGATCGCGGCGGAGTGCGTGAGGCCAGCAGCGACAGCTATGGCGCGAATCGGCTTGTTCGGCGCGGCGGCGTCGTAGCCGGGGTCCCCAGGCTGCAGCGACGGAACGTCGCACTGACTCGAGGAGTTCAGCCCCCACGTCGCCACCTCATGCGAATACTTGTCGATGCCGACGGAGTGCGAGCCTCCAAGCGCGACCGTTTCCCATCGTCGTCCAGAGGGCGGAGTCGATTGGCCAAACTCGTCCAGTCCCGCCATCTCAAGAACGCCGTCGTCGGTCCACGCTGCGGAGTGCGCTCCGCCTGCAGCGACGCCGGCCCAGGTCAGACTGCTGGGGTCGCGGGGGGACACGGGAAGCGTTCGAGCGCCTAAGGGCGTCTGTGTCGTGAATCCGGCGGGCGAGCCCCACGTCTGGAGGTGAGTCGGATCCAGAAGAGCCACGCCGTGGGCGTTGCCCAAGGCCATGGAGACGGCGTTTCGGGGCATGTCGCGGATCAGGCCGTTGCCGTTGGATCCAAGGCCTGTCCATGTCCCGTCGCACTGCAGCACTGCTGTAACGGATCCACCGCACACAACTTCGCGCACCCGAGTGAGCGAGGCGGACGGCAACGACTGGGCCATGCCGGAGGTGAGCACCGAGCCGCTGGCGAGTTCCGGGGGCTCGGCGAACGCCGGGGTCGCGAGGGTGATCAGGGCTGCGAAGCCGAGGGTACGTGAGCATGGACGGTTCATGAGGTTTCTCCGAAAGAGAGCAGCACAAGCGTGACATCCCCGAAATCGACCACGCCGTTTCCGTCGAGGTCCGCGGTGCATGCCGGACAGGGGCCCATGTCCAGCAGCAACAGATTCACGTCTCCGAAATCGACCAGTCCGTTTCCATCCAGATCGGCGCTCGGTTCGCGCGGCGAAATGTCACCGAAAGGTTGAAGAATGAGGTCGTCAGACGATCCAAGAAGGCTGGTGGAGGGTACGGTGGTGACCAGTGCTCGTGCGGTGGTTCCAGGCGCTCCGCCTGGGCCGCAGGCTATGGCGCGACGTGCCCCCGGTGCCTGGGCGACGCGCACCACGTATCCGAGGGCCAGACCGCCCACGCCGTCGAGATCGGTACGTGCCGCCGCGACCGCGCCGTCGCTTCGCGTGACGATAAGGTCCGGAATGGCCGCGCCGGGCTTGGTGAAGACGCTCGCTGTCGCGATCGCCACGGATCCCTGAGTGCCCGAAGCCGTGCGGAGCGGCACGATCGAGTCGAGTCCGGTCGTAGTCGCGGATCCCACGCCGCTGCCGCGCAGCACAGTCACGTCGCTGGCCGAGCCCGGTGCGTTCGCGGTGGCGATACAGATCGGCTCGCCGCCCTGCGATCCCAATGGGACGGGCACCAACACCAGATCGCAGGGCAGTTCGGAGGCCAGCTCGACCGGTGCCGCGTTTGCCAAGAGGCCGGTTGACTGGGGATCCTGCGGGTTCCATGCGTTGTCGACTCGAACCCACTGGACAAAGCCAGTCCACGCTTCGACAAGGTTGAAGGTCTTGGTTTTCGTCGAACCGCCGGTGGCGATTCCTACGCCTTGGGTTCCGACGGTGCCTCCGCCCCGGGTCGACCGTGGAACGCCCGCGACCTGCACTCCGGCGCCACGTTGTGCCGTGAGCGCTGCCACCGAGTAGCGGTACAGGATGCCCGTGTCGCCGGCCGTCGCCACGCCGCCCACGAAGCCTGGCGCCTGCGCCACGACGCTGTTGCCCGGCGTGCGTGGAACGATTGCCACGCAGGTCGGTCGTGTTCCGATCTCGAGCGATGCCGCGTTGATCGGATCTGCGAAGATCGGTCGATCGACTGCGGTCCCGTTGCGGACATTCATGAAGAGCCGGAACGGAGCGTTGCCTTCGCACGCGACCGCAAGGTCGATGTCTCCGTCGCCGTCGAAGTCGCCTGCATCAAGCGGCTGTCCGTCGCCGGAGGTTCCATTCCATGGCCGGATCGGCTGCACCAAGGTCGGGTCGTGGTCTGAGTTGTCCCCGGCGTCGAGGATCTTCGTCCAGGCGGGCAGTGGTATCAGACGATCGGCTTCGACCCCGTACACGCGGATCTCGCCCGGGGCCCCGTTCCTTCGGACCACCACGACGACCTCGTCGGCGCCGTCGCCGTCGAGATCCACGGCCATTTTGCCCATCTCCGAGTCATCGAGGCGCGATGCCACGCCAGCCCCGACCGAAGGATCCGTGCTCGAGTCAGGCACCACCGCGAGCAGAAGCGAATGCGCCGCGGGTGCATCGGCCTCGGCGTTCACTGTGGCCTCGCGTTGCTCGAAGCGCATGCCGCGCGGTGGGGTGCCTGAGATCAGGCCGTAGCGACCAAGCGGAAGTGATGCTGCCTGTCGGATCAGTTCCAGACTCGGCAGCCCGGCAGCCGGCATGGTGCCGGCTGCGAGCGATGTGTCGACCTGGAGTGCACCGCGCACAAGCACTGGTGTGCCCGCCTGTGAGGCGTCGATCGCAGGCACGGAGGAATTCGCGAGCGACGTCCAGTCCCAGAGCACCAGCAGGGTGGCTGGGTTCTCGGGTGTCGAAGCATGCTCGATTCGGAGCACGTTTCCCAGCTCCTCGGAAGCGTTGATGTTCGAGATCGTCAGTGAGCCGGTTGAATCGAAAGGCAGGCGCCACGCGCGCAGCGTTCCTGCCGCGCGCACCTCGAGCGTGCCGGAATTCGAGGCATCTCCTAGCGGGCGCAGGACGCCTCGCGCGTCCATGACCGTGCGCACGGGAGTCTGGAAGAGCGGTGTCGCCGTGTCGCCAGACAGGAGGATTTCGCATCCGCTCAGGGAGATCCGCTCGGACGCCTCGATCCGGGTCCCCGGGCTGGACCACAGCTGGGTGCGAGCATCGGCGCCGATGCTCTCGATGCGACCTGCGCGAAGCAGCCCGTTGCGCGCCGGCCGGTCCGTCCAACGAGGATCCAGCACAAGCGACGAGGTGCCTTCGAGGCGGACAACGCCCAGATCATCTCGCGTCCCGAAAGGATCGAGCAATTCCAATGTCCAGTCACCGAGCGCGATGAAGGCCTGAGTTTCGGAGAGAACCATGGAGCCGGCTTCCTGATCGCAGTGCAATGCCGCGTCCATAATGCGGGGCGCAAACAGAGCATCCCGGACCGTGCTGTTCCAGCCGGGGCGGTTGCGGTTGTTGGACTGCGATGGGAGCCAGTTGTAGGGGGCTTCCCATGCCTGCTGCGAGGTAGGCAGTCCGATCCATCGGGTGAAATCCGGACCAAATCCGTGTTGACAGGGCTCCTGCTCGCAGGCGTCGAGCACGCCGTTGCGGTCAAGGTCGAGCGTCGGATCCTCCGCGATCTCGCACTCGTCGGGCTTTCCAACGATCCGGCCGCAGTCGAGGCTGCGTCCAGTCTGAATGTCCAAGGCGTCGTCGATGCCGTTGCCGTTACAGTCGTTCAACGGTTCGCATTCGTCAGGCACGCCGTTGAAATTTCTATCAAACTCGCAGGCATCGGGAGTTCCGTCTTGATCGCAGTCCACGCTGCAGCGCCCGCAGAGCGAGTTGGCGAGCTCCGCGCACATCGAGTCCCAGGCGATGTCGCAGCAGGTCCATGCGACGTTGCAGACGGTCGTCGTGCAGGTGTCGAAGTTGCGGGGGATCCGGCCCTGGTTGGGCTCGCAGGGGCAGAACGTGTCTGCCAGAGAGACCGAATGCAACAACAGGGCCACCAGCATCGTGGGTGCGCCCCTAAATCGTTTGTTCGTCGAGTCGAGCAACTTCATGCCGGAATGAGAACTTCGCCAAAAATAGTTCCGTCTGCTGTTTTGGCAAAATAATATTGTTGTGCAGTTGAAACTTTCGAGACGCTCAAGCTCGATTCCGACTCGGATTTCGCAGGGGAGCGGCGTTCTCGGACTTGGCTGGCCGCTCAGGGAGCCGGGCTTGCCCGAACACAGGGAGGCTTCACGTCCACCGGCAAGTTGTCGGCGTTTCGCGCCTGGCGAAGTTCGGCGATCTCGTGGCGAACAGCCTGCTCGCGCGGATCGCCCGTGGAGCGGAGCAGATCCGCGAGCAGGTTGGTTGCGATCCATCGTGCCTCGGAAAGTTTGTTGAGACCGCCTGTCTTCGGGTCGTGCCTTGCCCGCTCCAGAGCGAGTTCAAGCGTCCGGATGGCAGCGGCGTTCTCGTGCGATCTGAACTGCGCGCATGCCAGATCCTTAGATGTGTTGACGAAATTGATGAGTTCCGCGGTGGAAGCCGCGTTCGACCACCTGCTCATCAGGTGCTCGCGGATCGGAATCGCGTTCCGTGGATCCGGTCCACTTTCGTGGTACTCCGCGATGTATTCGTGGACCTCGAAGCACCAGGGCAGTGGTGGTCGTTGCGACTCAAGGATCTGCTGCGACTTCTCGATGCAGGCCTGGGCACCACCCTGATCGTTGCGGCTTCGCAGCGCGTGAGCACGCCACACAAGCGCTCGTGCGCCGGCTTCGGCCATTGCGGCTTCGGGTGTGGGCGTGAATTGAAGGATCTGCTCCACGCCGTCCGCCCCTTTGATTTGCCAGAGCGCTTGCGCCAGCGAGGTCCGGGCGCGAGAAATCTCGCCCGAGTCCTCGCCGAGCAGATCGTTGAAGTCCTTGATTGCTTTCTCAAGGTTCCGAAGACCCTGGTCTTTGTAGGCGGTGGCTTGAGCCGAATTGGAAGCAGATGTCTCTCGCGCCGCGTCGAGTTGGGCGAGAGCAAGATTGTTCAGCACCTTGAACCTGATCTTCGGATCCACGTCCGAGGCATCCTTTACGGCGGTCCAAGCTGACGTTAGCAGTGCAATTGCTTGGATCGCGTCATCTTGCTGTCGAAGTATCTCGCCCGCGCTCAAGGCGGATGTCCAGAGGCGCTGCATCACCTTGGCGCGCAGATCCGGGTTGTCACGCACTCTCGACTTTTGAAGTGCAGCCTTCGCGTCATTGTGCACTGACTCCAATGCACTGGCCGCGTCCTTATGCTTGCCGCGCAGGATGAGAGCATCGGCAAGTATTTCCCGGGCCATCCAAGCATCGGCGTCAAGCACTTGCGCGTTGCGGGAGTACAACTCACAGCCGTACCGAATCGCTTCAAGCGCCGCTTTCTGCTGTTCATTGCTCCTCTCGGTTTGAGCGTCCGAAATCCTGCCGAACCACACGAGAGATTGTGCCAGCTTGCGTTGCGCGGTTGGCGAAGTGGCCGTTCCGCTTGCCAACCACTCACGGATTTCCAGCGCAGACTGCTGCAACGGCAGCGCCAGTTCAGGCTTCGAGATCGCGTACTGCACGATCGCGAGGACCTGCTTCAAATCGGCGAGAGTCTCGGGGTCCTTCAGTTTCTCGAGGGTTTCCCGATCCTTCAGATTCACGGCCGCGGTGGAATCGTCATCCGGTCGTGGACCGATCCCAAACTGGACCTCTGCTGTCTTGTCGCCGGGCTTCAGAATCGCCTCTTCCAGGAGGTCGCGGGCCAGATCGGCGGCATTGACCAGCTGGAATGCATCTCGCACGACCTGCATCCGGCGATCGCGATCGACTTGATCCGACACGGCTGCGGCAACCGCGGTCTCGACTCGGCTCAAGATCAGGTCCCGAAGTTCCGGTCCAACCACTTCGGGCACCGCCTGCTCCAGCATGTCCTGCTGGAATTCCGACACGGCCCGCACCTGCCGCTCGCGTTCCTCGGCCAGCCGGCGCTGCTTCGCCTCGCCCAGCCAGAAGATGGTGCTGACCACGGCGGCTGCCACGACCACGCCTGCCATCAGCGCGCCCGAGAGCACCGCGGCGCGATGTCGCCGGACGAACTTGCGTGTGCGGTAGGCGGCGCTCTCCGGACCCGCGATGAGCGGCTTGCCGCCCAGATAGTTGCGGATGTCGTCCGCAAACTCCGCGGCGGAGCGATAGCGCTCGCTGCGCTCCTTTCGCATCGCCTTCATCGGCAGCCATTCCAGTTCCTCACGCAGGCGGGTCATGAGCGTCTGCGACTTGGTCGCGCGCTCCTGTGCGATGGTCACGGCGCTCGGTGTGTCGGGGCTCGCCGCCGCCGCCGTCATGGCGCGCAAGCGGTCGCTGGGCTTCGGGGGGTCGGAGTCGCGGATGATTCGGTGGATCGCGGCCAATCCCGCGCTTCGGAGCGACTTCGGATCGAAAGGGGTGGCGCCAACCAACAGCTCGTACAGCACCACGCCCAGCGCGTAGATGTCGGTGCGCGTGTCCACGTCCAGACCGCCGTCGGCCTGTTCGGGACTCATGTACTCCGGCGTGCCGATCATCTGGCCGAGCTCGGTGAAGAGCTGTCGGTCCGTCAATGGGCGGGCCGTCGCCTTCGCAACGCCAAAGTCGATGATCTTCACGCGCGCGTTGAAGCCGTCGGCGCCATCGGTGTCGCCCATCGCGGCAAGGATGTTTCCCGGTTTCAGGTCGCGATGGATGATGCCCTTCATGTGGGCGTGCTGGATGGCATCGCAGGCCTGGGCGAAGAGCCCCAGGCGCCGCTCGATCGTCAGCTTGTGACGGTCGCAGAACTGTGTGATCGGTTCCCCCTTCACCAGTTCCATCACGAAGTAGTTGCGACCGCCCTCGGTGATGCCGCCGTCGATCACCTTGGCGATGTTCGGGTGATCCATCAGCGCGAGCGACTGGCGCTCCTGCTCGAAGCGGGCGAGGACGCTTTCGCTGTCCATGCCGGGCCGGAGCAACTTGATTGCCACCTGCTGCACGTACGGTTCACGCCGCTCGGCCCGCCAGACCACGCCGAAGCCGCCGGATCCGATCTTCTCGAGCAGCGTGTAACTGCCGACCTGGTCACCGGCCTTGTCGCTGTTCAACAGTGATGCCGCACTCGATCCATCCGATCGGGGCGTGGGTGCATGGGTGTCACCGCGCATGGGAAGCGTGTTGGCATCATGCGAACCCGGGTTCTGTGGAGCGTTGTGAGAGGGGGAATCTTCACCGGAAGGAATCAGATTCATGCCAGCATTAGACCTGTGGAAACAGGGCAGGGCAAGCGCGCCTCGTGAATTCAGCGTTCTCGGATCGATCCCGCACCGAGGAGCGCTTGCGTGGATTTAGGCCCGCTTCCCGCGCCTTTCGGGCACGGTCTTGCCCTCGATCTCGGCCAGATACTTCCGCGTCGCGGCTGGCAGCACCGTCCACATCTTCAGGCAGAACACCAGACCCAGGATGCCGAAGGGCAGCAGCACCATGGGCCAGTACGACCAGCTCACGCTCGCGGCCTTGCCGATCACGAACGACTGCAGCGCGCTGCCCGCGTAGGCGAAGGCGTCGGCGATGCCGGTGGCGGTGGCCGCGGCCTTCTTGCCGCCGAAGTCCGCCGTCGCGGTGCCCGACATGATCGAGTGCACGCCGATCACCGACATCATGATGGTGACGGCGCAGACGCCCACCACGATGGCGCGCATGCCAAGCAGGCTTGA